>LUYM01000012.1 GCA_001603275.1 Actinomycetales bacterium Actino_02
ACAGCGGTGCTCCATGGCGACTCCCTGGGGTCAGTCGGGCGGGTGGGCTGGGGTAGCGAGGAGGGAGCAGCCTCAGACGCTGGTCGGCGACACGGGCTGACACCAGGCCGCAGTGTTCTTGGCGAATGCAGCCACCGCCAGAATCACCAGGACCACGGCGTCCACCAGAGCCAACACGGCTCCGAACACGAGCACTGCCGTGAGGCTGTTCTCGCCCAAGCTACTCAGCAGGGCGATCATGCCGAACGCGGAGAACGCGGTGACGATGTTGGCCACAACGCCGAGAATGGCCAGGATGCCGATCACGATTCGTGCCCAGTCTTTGCGGGCGACTACCTGGGAGGCCAGATACAGGTAGGCGATGATGCCGATCACACCACCAATGAATGTGGGGCTCAAGCTCTGCGCCACTACGGTGCCGATGATCAGGCTGACTGCACCGATTGCGGCGGCGATGTAGCTGAGGGTCCTGACTCGCGACACAGATTCGGGCAGAGCGCTGGTCGGTGTGGTCATGGCATTCCTTTCGGGTGGGTCTTGTCGGGGTTTCTGTCACCGAGCCGGCTCGAGGCACAGCTAGACGTGGCCCGGCAGGGTCATCGGCGTCCGTCCGTTCGCGATTACATCGCATTCCACAGGTGGCGGAAAGGCATGGCATTGATTTGTCAGTGATTTGGCGGCCGGTCGGGACTTGGCCGCAGAGATGCACCCGCGGGCGTCCGGCCGACACTAACCCGGACGCGGAGTCGGTAGCCTAGGCGCCGTGAATCAGACGCCAGCCGTGAACCCGTCCCTGACCGAGCAGGAGCAGGTCCGCCACGATAAGCGCGCCCGGCTGATCGAGGCCGGCGGCCAGGCGTACCCGATCACCGTCCCACGGACGCACAGCGCGGCCGCCGTCCACCAGACCTGGGGTCACCTCACCGCCGGCGAAGAGACCACCGACGTGGTCAGCGTCTCCGGACGGGTGGTGTTCATTCGCAACACCGGCAAGCTCTGCTTCGCCACGATTCAGGACGGCTTCACGCTCGCCGAGTCCGGTACCCGGCTGCAGGTGATGCTGTCCCTGGCTCAGGTGGGCGAGGAGTCCCTGGAGGCATGGAAGGCCGAGATCGATCTGGGTGACTTCGTCTCGGTGACCGGCACGGTGATCTCGTCCAAGCGCGGCGAGCTGAGTGTGCTGGCCACCGACTGGGTGCTGGCCAGCAAGGCGCTGCGTCCGCTGCCGACGCTGCACAAGGAGCTCGGTGAGGAGACCCGGGTCCGGCAGCGCTACGCCGATCTGGTGGCCCGTCCCGAGGCTCGCGACATGGTCCGGCTGCGCGCCGCGGTCACCCGCAGCATCCGCGAGACGCTGTACGCCGACGGCTACCTGGAGCTGGAAACCCCGGTCCTGCAGCTGATCCACGGCGGGGCGGCAGCGCGTCCGTTCAACACGCACCTGAACGCCTTCGACATCGACATGACGCTGCGAATCGCGCTCGAGCTGTACCTGAAGCGGGCCATGGTCGGTGGTGCCGATCGGGTCTACGAGATCGGTCGCATCTTCCGCAACGAAGGCATCGATTCGTCCCACTCGGCCGAGTTCACCATGCTGGAGGCCTACCAGGCCTGGGGCGACCAGTTCAGCATCGCCGAGCTGATCAAGAAGCTGATCCAGAATGCGGCGGACGCGGCCCTGGGCACCCGAGTGATCCAGACCGAAGCCGGCGAGATCAACCTCGACGGCGAGTGGGAGTGGAAGCCGGTCTACCCGACCCTGTCGGCCGCGCTGGGTGAGGAGATCACTCCGGAAACGCCGGCCGAGCGGCTGCGCGAGATCGCCACCGCCCATGAGGTGCCCTTCGATCCGTCCTGGCCGGCGCAGAAGCTGATCATGGAGCTGTTCGGCGAGATCGTCGAGCCGGGCCTGCTTCAGCCGACGTTCGTGTGTGACTACCCGCCGATCGCCCAGCCGCTGGCCCGGACGCATCGCAGCGACCCGAACCTGATCGAGGCCTGGGATCTGATCATCGGCGGCGTCGAGCGCGGCACCGGCTTCTCCGAGCTGATCGACCCGGTGATTCAGCGCGAGCGGCTGGTGGCCCAGTCACTGAAGGCTGCGGCCGGCGACGTCGAAGCCATGCAACTGGACGAGGACTTCCTGGCTGCGCTGGAGTTCGGCGCCCCGCCAATGGGTGGTCTCGGGCTGGGCATGGACCGGCTGATCATGCTGCTGACCGGGGCCGGGATTCGGGAGACGATCCTGTTCCCGCTGCTCAAGCCGCAGGGCTGATTCAGGACGCAGCCTCGTCCGTCCCCCGCTGAGGGCTCGCCCTAACGGCGAGGGCCTCTCCCGGGGGACGAGCTTTCGGCGCGAAGGCGAGCCTTCGACGAGAAGAGCGGGGGTGCGGGCTACTTCCAGAGGGTGGCCAGCGCGAAGGAGGCGGCCATCAGGCCCATCCCGATCAGGACATTCCAGGAGCCGAGGGTGTCGCTGAAGAACGGGATGAAGATGTTCACGGCCGAGGTGATGTAGAAGACGACCAGCCACAGCACACCGAGCAGACCGACGGTGATGAAGGTCGGCACCACCCAGGCACGGCTACCGGGTGCGACTACCGGGTTGTGCTTTTCAGCCTCAGTCGTCGCCGAACGGTCGGCGAGCTTCTTCTTCTCAACTGCGGCCTTGCGGACCTTCGACTCCGGCACCTGAACTCCTCATGACGTGCATGGACGTCTGAAAAGGATATCCGAGATCGCAGTCCGGCGTTGGTGGGCGAGAATGGACGCCATGGCACGGATCCTGGTGATCGACAACTACGACTCGTTCGTCTACAACCTGGTCGGCTACCTGGGGCAACTCGGGGCGCAGACCGAGGTCTGGCGCAACGACGACCCGCGGTTCGCCGACCCCGGATGGGCGGACGGCTTCGACGGCATCCTGCTGTCGCCGGGTCCCGGCACCCCCGAGGAGGCCGGGGTCTGCATCGACGTCGTCCGCGGCCAGGGCGGACGCGTCCCGATCTTCGGCGTGTGTCTGGGGCTGCAGTCGATGTCGGTGGCCTTCGGCGGCGTCGTGAACCGTGCGCCCGAGCTGCTGCACGGCAAGACCTCACTGGTCCATCACGACGGACGCGGCGTCTTCGCCGGGCTGCCCAACCCGTTCACGGCCACCCGCTACCACTCGCTGGCCCTGGACCCGGCAACCGTCCCCGACGACCTGGAGGTCAGCGCCACCACCGAGTCCGGCGTGATCATGGCGGTCCGGCACAAGAGCCTGCCGATCGAGAGCGTCCAGTTCCACCCGGAGTCGGTGCTCACCGAGGGCGGCTACCAGATGCTGGCCAACTGGCTGGTGGCGTGCGGGGACGCAGACGCACCGGCGCGCGCCGTGGGGCTGACCCCGTTGATGGCGCTGCGCGAGCAGGCCTGAGCCCGGACGTCCATCGCGATCCCACCCAGAATTGCTGAACGCCTCCACCGAGGTGGAGGCGTTCAGGGTGAACTCAGGGCGTTGACGTCGGGGTGGTCGTCGGCGTCTCGGTCGGCGTCTCGGTCGGTGTCGGCGGAGCGACCGCCAGCACCAGCTTGATCACCGTGGTCCGCTTGACCACCTTGCCCAGCACCGGGTTCTGCGAGATCACGGTGCCAGCCGTCTCCAGCGATTCGGCCGTGCTGAACTTCGGCGGTGGGAAGCCGGCCTCGACCGCCTGCGCGATCGCCTCCTCCTGGGTCAGACCCTTGAAGTTCGGCACTCCGGACTCCCCGGTGGCGTAGTAGATGGTGATCAGGGCGTCCAGATTCACCGTCTGACCAGGCTGTGGGTCGATGTTGGTGACGTCATTCGTCCGGGCCGTCAGCGGTTCGTTCGGGTCCTTGATCGTTCTCGTGTTCGAGAAGCCGAGCGCAGTCAGTTTGGCGACGGCGTCATCGACGTTCGTGTCGATCAGGTCGGTCGGGATCTGCCCCTTGGCCGGGCCGATGTTGACCTCGATGGTCACCTCGGTGCCCAGCGGAACCGAAGTGCCGCCGGGAATCGACTGCCGGGTCACCCGGCCCTTGCTCTCATCGTCGGGTCCGGTGACCGGCACCACAACCGCCTTGAGCCCCAGATCGGTCAGGGCGAACTGTGCGTCGGCCTGCTGCCGCTTCACCAGGTCGGGGACCTTCACCATCTCAACGGCGGCCGGCAGCGTCGCGAAGTAGACCACGAAGCCGATTGCGACAAGGGTCAGCGCAGAGAGGAACACCACCACCGGCCACAGCCGGCGCTTGGGACGAGTGGCCACCGGGCCTGCGACTGTGGCCGGCGAGGGTAGCGGCGGGTTCGGGGTGCCGGCCAGCACGGTGGTCGGCTCGTAGGCTGCCGGAGTCAGGGAGCTGGTCGGTGCGATCACCGGCATCACCGGCGGACGGGTCGAAACCTCCTGGCCGGCGAGCAGCCGGCTCAGATCCGAGCGCATGGCGGCGGCGCTCTGGTAGCGATCCTCGGGGTCCTTGGCCAGCGCCTTCAGCGTGATGGCATCCATAGCCGGGGTGATCATCGGATCCAGATGCGACGGCGGCACCGGAGCCTCACGGACGTGCTGGTAGGCGACACTGACCGGCGAATCACCCTGGAACGGCGGACGCCCGACCAGCAGCTCGTAGAGCAGACAGCCGGCCGAGTAGATGTCGCTGCGCGAGTCGACGGTCTCACCGCGGGCCTGCTCCGGGGAGAGGTACTGCGCGGTGCCGATCACGGCCGCGGTCTGGGTCATCGTCGAGGAGGTGTCGGCGACGGCCCGGGCGATGCCGAAGTCCATCACCTTCACGGTGCCGTCCGCGGTCAGCATCACGTTCGCGGGCTTGATGTCGCGGTGGATGATGCCGGCCTTGTGGCTGTAGCTCAGCGCGTCCAGAATGCCGCGGACGAACTCCAGTGCCTTGGTCGGGACGATCTTGCGCCCGGTGCGCAGCAGGTCGCGCAGGGTGCGTCCCTCGACCAGCTCCATCACGATGTAGGGCACTCGCACGCCGGTGGACGGGTCGGTGTCCTCGCCGGTGTCGTAGACCGCGACGATGTTGGGGTGATTCAGGCCGGCGGCCGACTGGGCCTCCCGACGGAACCGCTCCTGGAACGTCGGGTCTGAGGCGAGGTCGACGCGCAGCTGCTTGACTGCGACGTCGCGTCCCAGTCGTAGATCGCGGGCTCGACGGACCTCGGCCATGCCACCACGGCCCAGCACCTCGCCGAGCTGGTAGCGGCCTCCGAGAATCCTCGGCTCTTCGGTCATCTCACTGCGTCCTTTCGGGCCGGTGAACCGCCGGGCCGAGCGCGGCCCACCGGTACATTGTGGCTGATCAGGGGTGCTCGGGTCATCGCAGGGCCTCGATCACGGCCTTGGCGATGGGTGCGGCCACGCGTCCGCCGGCAATTTCGCTGGCGTCGATCTGGGCGTCCTCGACGAACGCGCAGACGGCCACATGCGGATTGTCGGCCCACGCGGTGAACCAGGCATAGGGGTTGCGGATCCGGTCCGACTGGGCGGTGCCGGTCTTGCCGCCGACGGTGACGCCCGAGATCTGCGCGTTGTGGCCGGTGCCGTTGGCGACGACCTGGACCATCATCTTCTGCAACTCGGCGGCGCTCGAGGCGCTCAGCGCCTGGCTGTGCGCCCGCGGCGTCGTGGTGCGGACCACATTCAGGTCGGAGTCGGTGACCTGGCTGACCAAGTACGGCTCCATCAGCACGCCGCGGTTGGCGATCGCCGCCGACACCATGGCCATCTGCAGCGGGGACGCGGCCACCTCATACTCGCCGATGGCACTCATCGCGGTCTGGGCCGGATCGAGCTCGTCGGGGAAGCGGCTGGCGGACGAGCCGATCTCGTCGAGGAACTTCGAGCCGAAGCCGAAGCGTTCGGCCTGGTTGCGCAGCTCCTCTTGGCCGAGGCTGGCTCCGAGCCGGGCGAAGCCGGGGTTGCAGGAAACCTTCAGCGCCTGGGTCAGGGTGATCGAACTGCCGCCGCAGTTGCCGGTGATCACCTTGGTCGAGGTGGGCAGCTTGTAAGCCGACGCGTCGATCTTGGTGTCGGCGGTCATCCCGGATTCCAGAGCTGCGGCCGCAGTGATCAGCTTGAAGGTGGAGCCGGGCGGATAGATCTCCCGAGTGGCCCGGTTCGACATCGGCTTGGACGCGTCGTCGTTCAGGGCGTTCCAGGCCTTCGTGGAGTCCTTGAGGTCGTGAGTGGCCAGCTTGTTCGGGTCGTAGCTGGGGCTGGTGACCAGGGCCAGGATGGCGCCGGTGGTGTAGTCGATAGCCACCACGGCACCCTTACGTCCGGCCAGCGCCTTCCAGGCCGCCTGCTGGGCCTTGGCGTTGATGGTGGTCTCGACGGCGCCACCGCGGGGGACGGCCCCGGACAGCATGTTGACCAGGCGACTGAGGAACTGGGACGCGTCCTGGCCGGACAGTTCGGAGGAGTAGGACTGCTCGAGCCCGGAGGTCCGGTACAGGTAGGAGTAGAAGCCGGTGATCGGGGCGTACAACTCGCCGTTGGCGTAGCTGCGCTGGAACTTGTAGCGATCCTTGACCGGCTTGGACTCGGCGATCGCCGTGTTGCCGACCAGGATCGGCCCGCGGTCCTGGCCGAACCGGGCGTCGGCTACGCGGCGGTTCTCGGCCCGATCGTTGAGGTAGCTCTGCTGACCGATGCTCAAGTAGGTCAGGTTGGCCAGCAGTGCGGCGAACATCACCATGGCCGCGATGGCCACGCCACGAATGGGGCGGTTCATCGGGGGCCCCCATCGTCGGGGGTGATCGCGGTGGTGGCTTCGGTGTTCGGATCGACCGTTGGTACGAATTCGGTCGGATCGTCCGAATGGATGGACGGCACCGGCCCGGTGAGCGCATCGGGGGAGACCGCCGGGATCGGTCCGGTGGGGGCATCGGGGGAGACCGCCGGGATCGGTCCGGTGGGGGCATCGGCGAAGATCGGCAGGGGGCCGGTCTCGTCCTCGGCCACCGACGGACGGACGCTGCCGACCGGGATCAGCTGGGTGGCCTCCCCGGCCAGCGAAGCGACCGGGTCGGCTACGGGCTCGACGCTGGGCTGGCGGACCTGGTGGGTGATCAGCAGCAGTAGCCCGATCATCACCCAGTTCGCGACCAGCGATGAGCCACCTTGGGACATGAAGGGCGTTGTCAGACCAGTCAGCGGCAGCAGCCGGGTGACGCCGCCGATGATCGCAAAGACCTGAATGGCGAACACGAAGGCCAAACCGGCGGCCAGCAGCTTGCCGAACGGATCGCGGCTACCGAGTGCTGCCCGCAGGCCGCGGGCCACGATGAAGCCGTAGAGGATGATGACGGCGGCCAGCCCGGTGATGCCCAGCTCCTCGCCGATGGCCGCAGAGATGAAGTCGGTCTTGGCCAGCGGGGTGAGGTTCGGCCGTCCCAGACCCCAGCCGGTGCCGAACAGTCCGCCCCAGGCGATGCCGAACTGACCGTTGATCACCTGGTAGTTCAGGTCGTAGTTGCTGAACGGGGTCAGCCAGCCCGACACCCGGGTCTGAACGTGCCCGAAGAGGAAGTAGGCCCCGACCGCGCCGGAGATGAACAGGCCAAGACCCAGAATCACCCAGCTCGGCTTCTCGGTGGCCACATAGAGCATCATCACGAACAGGCCGAAGAACAGCAGCGAGGTGCCCAGGTCCTTCTGGAAGACCAAGACCGCCAAGCTGGCCAGCCACATCACCAGGATCGGACCGAGATCGCGGGCCCGGGGCAGGTCCAGGCCCACGAACTTGACCCCGGCCAGCGCCAGGACGTCCCGCTTCTCGACCAGATACGAGGCGAAGGCGACGGCCAGGACGAGTTTGGCCAGCTCGGCCGGCTGGAAGCTGTAGCTGCCCAGGTGAATCCAGATCCGGGCACCGTTCTTCTCCAAGCCGAGCCCGGGCACCAGCGGCAGCATCAGCAGGGCCATGCCGGCCAGGAACATCAGGTAGGTGTAGCGGTGCAGGATCCGGTAGTCGCGCAGCCAGATCAGCACGGCGCAGCAGGCGATGACGGCGACCACCATCCAGCCCAGCTGCAGTTCGGCGGAGTGCATCACCGGGTCGGTGCCCAAGTCGAGCCGGTGGATCATGGCCAGTCCCAGCCCGTTCAGCAGCATCACCAGCGGCAGGATCAGCGGGTCGGCGTACGGCGTCCGCCAGCGCACGACCAGGTGCAGCACCAGGGCCATCCCGAACAGGATGCCCAGCGCCCACGGCCACTGCTTGGGCAGCTCGGCGTCCTGGTTGAGGTGGATGATCACGTAGCCGCCCCAGCCGAGCGCCACGGCGAAGACCAGCATGAAGGCCTCGACGCCGCGTCGCTTTCGATAGCTGACGACTTCTGCCATCAGCACTCCGTGGGCGCTGCCGGGGTGCTGGTGTCGGTCGGCTGCGGAGTAGCGATCGCAGTGGGGACGGACGGGGTCGCACCCGGCTTCGCCGTCGGCGAGCTGGAGGCTGAGCCGGTCGGCAGGCCGGAAGTGGTCTCACTGGGGGACGGGGTGGGGCTGGGCGAATGCCAGCCGGAGCGCTGCTCAATGCACTGCTCGGCCTTCAGCCGCAGGGTTTGCAGGATCCGCTGGGCCGCCGGCAGCGACTCGGCGGTCAGCGCCTTGGCCCGGACCTGTTCTTGGAAGTAGCCCGGCAGGTCGGCGACTCGCGTGTCGTCCTCCTGAATGACCTGCGACAGCGGCAGATTGAACACCGGCTCGGGGATCCCCTGGTAGATGGCGATCTGCTCTGCATTCGCCCCCAGGTAGTACTGGCCCTGCGTGTAGTGATACCAGCCGTAGCCGGCGCCGCCGATCAGGGCCAGCGGAATCAGAATCGCCAACAGCACTGTCGCCCAGGTGCGCACTCGGTGCTTGGCGGTCGGTGCGTAGCGAGCGGTCTCGCCGGCGCTCGGATCGGGAACCACCTCGGCCAGCTGGCCGGCGGCCAGGGTGATGGTGTTCTCACTGACGTCGTCCGGGTCGATGGCCGCGGCCGCGCCCAGCACCTCGGGAGTGCCGGACGGCTCGCCCTCGACCACATCGGCCAGGATGATCGTGATGTTGTCCAGGCCGCCCTCGGCGTGGGCCACCTTGATCAGCGACTCCAGAACCTGGGGCAGCTCACCGTCCATCTCGGCGGCGATCACGGTGTCGGTGACCATGCCGCACAGGCCGTCGGAGCAGACCAGCAGCCGGTCGCCGGCCTGGACGTCCACCAGCTCCAGGTCGGGCAGGTGCTGGGTGGAGCCGTTGATGACCCGCAGGATCAGCGAGCGGTGCGGATGCTCGAGGGCTTCGGCTTCGGTGATCCGTCCCTCGTCGACCAAGGTCTGCACCCAGGAGTGATCGCGGGTGAGCCGAGTGAGGATGCCGTCGCGGTAGCGGTAGGCGCGGGAGTCGCCGATGTTGGCCAAGCCGAGCTGGTTGCCGTCGAACATGAAGCCACAGACGGTGCTGCCCATGCCGTCGAGGGCCGGATCGTCCTCGATCAAGTCCGAGATCGACCGGGACGCCTTGGCGATGGCCGCGTCGATTGCGGTGAGCATGGCCTCGCCGGTCAGCGGGCCGTCCGCCTCCTGCAGCTCGCGGATTGCAATGGCCGAAGCCAGGTCGCCGGCCGCGGCACCGCCCATCCCGTCGGCGACCATCAGCATGGTCGGCGAGGTGTAGGCCGAATCCTGGTTGTTGCGGCGGACCAGTCCGATCTCGGAGTGGGCCAGATAGCGCAGGGCGAGGGTCATCTACTTCTCCACGCTCATCAGGGTGCGGCCGATGCGCAGGGTGTCACCGGTGCCGAACGGGGTGGGGGCGGTGACCCGCTGGTTGTTGACGAAGGTGCCATTGGTGGAGCCGAGGTCTTCGACCTGGTAGCCGGTCGCGGTCACCACGATGCGAGCGTGCTTGGTGGAGACGTAGTCGTCCTCGAGCAGCAGCTGGCAATCAGGCGAACGTCCGATCAGCACGCCACCGGCTAACGGGACGGTGAGTCCGGCCTGTCGTCCGTGGGTGATCTTCAGCAGCGTCGGCAGCCGCTTCTCGACCTTGCGGGACATCTTCGCGGTCGGGCCGCTGGCGGCCACCAGGCTGGCCTGGGCGATCTCCGTGGCCGGCAGCTTGCGTCCGAACAGGTCGGTGCGCACCACATTGCCCACGAAGAGGATGAACAACCACAGCAGGGCCAGGTAGCCGAGCTTGAGCGCGACGACGACGAGTTCAGACATCCGAGGTCGGCGAGACGATGGCGAGTCGGGTGGTTCCGATCTCGATGCGGCTACCTTCGCCGAGGCTGGCCTGACGGGTGCGGACGCCGTCCACGGTGATGCCGTTGGTGGAGCCGAGGTCCTCGATGCTGATCTGTTGGCCGGCCGCGGTGTCCACGACATTGATCCGGGCGTGCAGCCGGGAGACGCCGGGATCGTTGATCCGCAGGTCGGCGTCGGTGCCGCGGCCGATGCTGAAGCCGGGAGGGGCCAGCGGATGCCGGACGCCGTTCACCTCGACTACCAGGCGGGCATTGCGCACCTCGCTGGGAGTGGGCTCGGCGGCGTCCACTCCGGCCACGGCGGCCGAGGTGACGGTGAACCGTCCGACCGGCAAGGAGGTGTCCAGCACGTACTCGATGGTCACCGGGCCGTTGAACAGATAGCCGGCGTTCGCCGCGTAATCACGCAGGACCGGGATGATCTCGGCGTTCAGCGTCTTCGAATAGGGGGTGAGTCGGTCGTAGTCGTGCTGGGAGAAGCCGATCGTGAAGTCGTTGGGGACGAGCTTGCGATCACGATCGAGCAGCTTGGCCTCGCTGTCGAGTTCGCGCTGCAAGCGAGCGGTGATCTCCACCGGCTGGACATCGCCCTTGAAGGCGCGCGCAAAGACCCCGCTGACGGCGCCCTCCAGCTTCTTCTCCACCCGATCGAAGACCCCCATGCGCACTCCTTCTGCTGTGGCCGGTAGCTCCAAGCCTATCGAGGCCCAGGTAAGCGTCCCACGTTGTCGCTGTGGACGCGGCGGACGAATATGGATCTTCAGCAGCCGTTCAGGAGGTTCGGCTCGAATCGAACTGGACGGCCAGTCTGTGCTAGCCTCTTGCGGCTGGCTCCTGAGGGAGTCGGGCGCGAGTGGCGGAATGGCAGACGCGCACGGTTCAGGTCCGTGTGTCCGAAAGGACGTGGAGGTTCAACTCCTCTCTCGCGCACAATGACGAGAGGTCTCGTGACTAGGTAAACACCCTGGTTGCGAGGCCTCTTGACGTTTGCTGAGACTTCGCCGGATGGACTCAAGTCGGGCTGGGGCAGGATGTCGCCTTGCCAGAACCGCTGTGGCTCTGCCAGGCCGTCGAACGGATCTCCGGCGCCGTGGGCGGCTGCGCCGGCCGGGGCACGCGTGCCGGCATGATCGTCGCCTCTTGATTGTGTCCGGCGCCCCGCAGGTCGGCAGGCT
Source organism: Actinomycetales bacterium Actino_02 (assembly GCA_001603275.1). Classification (GTDB taxonomy): domain Bacteria; phylum Actinomycetota; class Actinomycetes; order Propionibacteriales; family Propionibacteriaceae; genus Propionicimonas. The sequence goes on from LUYM01000012.1 coordinate 11,454, forward strand.
GAGAACCACGGCTGGCCTTCTGCGCCTCGCCCGGCGAAGCTCTTGCCGTTGCAACCTGGACCGTTCCTCACGGCGGTGCGGCGCTCACGGTCCCCTGGAGTTCGCCGTGTGGTGCCGCCTGCTCCGGCCGGCACGCCTCTCCTGGGCAACTGCCTGAGATGCGCAGCGTCGCGCAGTCGGCGGCATCGGGGTTGACGCTTTCGATCAGGGCGCGATGTGGCCTGTGGGCAGCGCGCCCCCGAGTGCGGGTGTCGGCATCGACGGGTCGTCGGGGTCAGAGCTTCGGCGGCTGTGTCGGGCAAGCGGGCCTTTCGCGTCATCTCGCGCCGACGGGGTTCGTGCGGTGCGGCGGCGACTTTGCCCGGGTGTCCGAGGCCACCAGTCTCCACTGGAGTTTCGATGGGTGGGGGCTGACCTCGGGTGCAGGGGCATAGATCCGGGGCAGCCGACGCGCTCGGTTGACGGCACCCAGCCGGCGACCTTTCGCATCGGCAGCCAATGCAGTAGCCGAGTGAAGGGAATCGTCATGAAGGTATCGATGTGGAAGACCCGGTTTGATCCGCAGCACTGGTCGCGGGTGGTGCGGCGCCTGACACTGCCGGTTGAGGCGCTTCTGCTGGTGGTCGAAGTGGTGAGACTCCTGCAGCTTGCCGCATGACCGAACGCTCACCCTCGCCGTCGGCATACTCGGCGGCGATCTCTGAGCATGGGCGACGCTCGTCCGTTCTGGCCGCATGACCCGCCCTGCGGCGAAGTCGTGCGGCCAGGTCCCGCCGGACTGCTCTGTGGCGGATGGGGTAGGACTCGGTCACTGAGGAGTCAGGATGCGCGGAACGTCACAGAAACGCTCATCATGTGTTACGTTGGTCTCACAAAGTCCCATTTGGTGAGGAGCCAGCACATGACCAGCGCGCGGCGATGCGAGCGCATCTTCTCTGACGACGGCAAGACCGTGATCCTGGCGCTTGACGCGCCCTACTTCGCGACGAACATCAAGGGAGTGGACGCTGCAGTGGCCGCGGTCCCCGAGATGAGTCGCCACGGTCTGGACGCCGTCCTCGTGCCCAGCGGAATCGCCCAGCGGCAGTACCGCCCACTGCGCGACGTCGCCATGGTGCTGCGCTGCGACATGGTCACCGATGTCTATGACGGGACGGTCCCCGCAACCTTCATGGTGAACACCGCTCTCGATGCCGTGCAGCTGGCGGCCGACGGTGTGGTTGTCATGGCGTTCCCTGGAACCGCGAGCCATGTCGCCCACCAGGTGCAGACCCAGAAGCTGCACGAGGATTGTGTGAAGTACCAGATGCCGCTCATCGTCGAGGCGCTTCCCTTCGGCTACCTGCCGGCCGAGCCGCGTCACTCCGACCCGGCCAATGTGGCCACCGCGGTGCGCATCGCAGCCGAACTGGGTGCGGATGTCGTGAAGACTCGTTTCAGCGGTGGGCCCGGCGACGAGCTGATCGCCGCGGCCACGGAGGTTCCGGTGGTGGCGCTGGGTGGTCCCAAGGCCGATCTCGAAGGCTACTTGGGCTTCATGCGGCACTGCATCGATGCGGGAGCCGCCGGCGTCGCGGTGGGCCGCAACATCGTCGAAGACCCAGATCCGGTTGCGAAGGTGGCGGCGCTGGCCGCAATCGTCCACGGGGGAGCCACCCCCGCAGAGGCGGTCGCGCTCTACCACGACGTGACGCGGCGGTGACGGCAATGCGTGTGCTTGCGATTGCCGACCAACTCATCGGCCCCGAGATGCTCACAGCCGGGCTCGCCGATACCCCAGAGCTCAGCGCAGACCTGACCATCAGGGAGTGGGCGCACCGAGACCTCTCGGCCCTGCAGGAGGACAACCTCATCGTGGAGCAGCGTGGTCCCGACGCTGTCGCGGTGCCGCCTGCGTTGTTCGAGGACATCGACACCTTCGACGTGGTGATCACCCATTTCTGCCCGATCGGTTCTGAGGTGGTGGCCAAGGCGTCCCGGGTGAAGGCGATCGGCGTCATGCGCGGGGGGACGGAGAACGTCCACCCCTCCGCGGCAGCCAAGGGCATTCCGGTCGTGAACGCACCGGGGCGCAATGCGAACGCCGTGGCGGAGTTCGCGGTGGGAATGATCCTGGCCGAGACGCGGAACATCGCGCGATCCCACTTCCAGTTGCGCAACAGCGATTGGGACCGGTCCTTCGCAAATGCCGACGCCATCCCCGAGCTGGCCGGCCGCCACATCGGTCTGGTCGGGCTGGGCCAGATCGGCTCTCGGGTTGCGCAGCTGCTGACCGCATTCGACGCGACGATCAGCTACTACGACCCCTACATCACCGAGGCCCCCTACAAGAGGTTCGATGACCTTGCCACCCTTGCGTCCGAGGTGGACGTCCTCAGCATCCACTCCCGGATGACGGACGCGACCGCGAGGATGGTGTCGGCAGACGTGATCGCCAAGATGCAGCCGCACGCGGTCCTGGTGAACACCGCACGATCCGGCCTGGTGGATGAAGAGGCGCTGGTCCGGGCGCTTGCCGACAAGCGCATCATGGGGGCGGCCATCGACACCTTCGATGTTGAGCCGCTGCCGCTGGATAGCCCGTTCCTCACCCTGAACAACGTCACGATCACCGGCCATTTGGCGGGCTCCACGATCGATGCCATGGCCAAGACGCCGAGGATCGTCGCCTCGAGGCTGCTTGCGACGCTGGGCGACGCGACCGCTGGATGACGAGTCGGAGGGTGACTCGTTCGTCCAGGGGCGGCGTGGGGGCTTCGGCCGCAGTGGCCGCATCCGGTCCAGGTGCCGATCGCGGGCCGCAACTCCCGGCGGATCACCCAGCGGCACCGGTCCAGGATGGCCCTGTCGGGCCGGGTGAGGAGGGGTCGCGTCCCCTCCCTGCCCGGCCCACCCGCTCTCCTTCGAAGGCCGATCTCGGATCCCATACCCTTCGGGCTAGAGTTGCCCGCATGGGGTTCGGGCCTACCGCCAGCAACGAGGTCTGGGAGTTGGGCGGCGGCAGCATCGCCCAGCGGGCGCGTTTCCGCCGGATCATGGACGTCCTCTTCGAGAAGGGGTTTGCCAGCGTCGACGAGCTTGTCGGCGAGCTTTCGGTCAGCCGAATGACGGTCCACCGCGACCTTGACGAGTTGGATTCGCGCGGAGCGCTCCGGAAGGTTCGGGGCGGCGCCACGGTGGGCAGGACCGAACAGTTCGAGAGTTCTTGGGAGTACCGCACCCGAATCGCGGTGGACAAGAAGATCGCGATCGCCAGGAGGGCCCTGGACTACGTCGAGCCGGGGAGTTCGCTCTGCCTTGACGCGTCCTCCACGGTGCACGAACTGGCCAAGCTCGTCGCGGCCAAGACGCCACTGACCGTCGTCACCGCGTCACTCCCGGCACTGGGTGAACTGGCGCTGGTCCCGGGTGTCGAGCTCCACTCGGTCGCCGGCGAATACGATCCGCACTTCCGTACCTTCATGGGTGCGCGCGCTGAACAGTCGATTCGTCAGATGCGGGTCGACACCGCCTTCATCTCGATGGCGGCCATCACCGGCACGACGGTCTGCCACTCCCAGGCGAAGGCGATCCAGCTCAACCGGGCCTTCTTCGACATCGCCACCACCAGAATCCTGCTGGTCGACTCGACGAAGTTCGGTCACTCGGCCATCCACGTGTTCTCCGACATCTCCGAGTGGGATCGCGTCATCACTGATAGCGAGGCGCCCGCCGAGCACGTGGAGGCCCTCCGTTCGGCGGGCGTCCAGGTCGACCTGGTGGATGCCGCTGCGGACTCCGGCACTTCCTGACGTGAGGGCGGCCGCCGGTACGAGTCCGGGGCTCCTGCCGGGCCGTCCTCAGCGAATGCCGACGTAGAAGCGGGATTCTCCGCTGCGGTGGACGCCGCGGTAGTACTCGAACGGCGTGCCGTCATCGCCCCACGCGATCGACTCGATGCGGAGCGCGGGCTCGCCGCTGGCCAGGCCGAGCAGCTCGGTTTCCTCATCGGTGGGGATCACCGCGTCCAGCCAGCGGTCGGCACCCTTCGGAGTGATGCCGTAGTGGCGGCGCAGATGCTCGTACAGCGAGCGGTTCTCGAGGTTGGCCTTCGCGAGCCCGGGGAAGAGCGACTTCGGCAGCACGGTGTGGACGAGCAGCCACGGCGTGCCGTCCACCAGGCGCAGGCGGCGCACGCGGATGACCGGATCGCCCTCATCGATGCGCAGCGCGGCTGCCTCGTCCGAATCGGCGAAGCCTTCGCCGTTCGATAGGACGCGCGTGGTCACGGTCTTGCCGGTGGTGCGCAGATCCTCGGAGGAGCCGAGGGTCGTACCGATGAAGCGAAGAGCCGGACGTGCCGGCGAGACGAACGAGCCCTTGGCCCGGATCTTGTAGATGTGGCCGCTGCGGACCAGCTCGGCCAGAGCTTCGCGCACCACGGTGCGGGAGACGCCGTAGCGGTCGATCAGCTCGGCCTCCGAGGGCAGTGCCTGGTCGGGCGCGAGATCGCCACGCTCGATCGCTGCGCGCAGCAGGACGGACAGCTGCTGCCACAGCGGCAGTGCCGACTCTCGATCCAGCTGATCGCCTTGCAGGGTCGACGCGTTCATCGGGTCCTCCTCATGCCCTCGCGGGACTCGGTTTGAGACTACTGCCGCCCGTGGTTGACACCGCGGAGGCTGGCTCCTAGTCTAATCATTACCAACTTGTAATGACTAGTTGGTCGGGACAAGACGCAGTCCTGCTCCGACAATCCGCACTTCCTTCGCAGGGCACCGGCGCCCCCGGTTGACCTTGCGGTGAAGCGAATCCCTTGGAGGGAAAAACAATGTCGTTTGGATCTCTGCAACGCATCGGCGTCGCCGTACTGGCGGCCGCCGCGCTCGTCCTTTCCGGTTGTGCTTCCGGCAGCGGATCGTCCGCCAGCCCCGCCGCCGGCTCCTCGGGCAGCTCAGCCGCCGGCAAACCCATCTCGATCGCACTGTCGAACGGGTTCGTCAACGGCTGGCGGCTCACGCTCATCAACAAGTTCGAGACCGAGGCCAAGAAGCTCAAGGAGCAGGGTGTCGTCTCCGACTACACCACCGTCAACGCCCCTGGCGAGAACAGCGCGACGGAACAGGCCTCGCAAATCCGCAGCCTGATTCTGAAGAAGCCGGACGTGCTCATGGTGATTCCCGCATCGTCGACCGCCCTCGTGCCGGCCGTCGAAGAGGCCTGCGCAGCCGGCATCACCGTCCTCGTCCTCGACGCCGACATGGACGCCAAGTGCGCGACCGTCGTGCGTAACGCCTACAGCCAGTGGGGCGAGGACTCCCTCAAACCGGCTCTGGATGCCATCGGTGGCAAGGGCAACATCATCATCAACCGCGGTGTGATCGGCTCGCAGCCCGAGCAGGAGTTCAACGATCGTCAGCACGAGATCCTGAAGGACTACCCGGACGTGAAGGTCGTGGCCGAGGTGAACGGCTACTGCGACTCGTCGACGGCGCAGAAGGAGATCGTCGCGGTGCTCGGCTCGCTTCCTCAGATCGCGGCAGTGCCCGGCTGCATCGGCGGCATGGGGGTCGTGCAGGCCTTCGAGTCGGCGGGACGCCCGCTGCCGGTGGTCGTCTTCGACACCGACGGCAAGTCGCTCTCCTTCTGGAAGAAGAGCGGCATCAAGAACGGCTCGTTCGCGGCGCTGACCGATCCGGGCCAGAGCGTGGCGGCGATCTACGTCGCGCTCGCGAAGCTCGCGGGCAAGGACGTTCCTCACGAGATCGTGCTTCCGCTGGTGTCGGTCAACCAGGAGAACCTCGACTACTGGGTCGGCAAGCTCGGGGCAGATGAGTACGCCTCGCAGCCGTGGACTGAGGCGAGTGTTCAGGCCGCGCTCGACGCGATTGCCGCCGGCAAGCCTGCGCCCGCACCTGCCCTCAACTGACCGCACGACCGACGAGCCCGAAGGAATCACATGTCCTCCATCGCGATGGACCGCGGCGTGAACGATGCCACGTCACGCCGGGGACCGGACGTCATCGTCGCCAGCGGGGTGACGAAGCGTTACGGCAGCACTACGGCACTGAACGGCGTAGACCTCGCCGTAAGCCGGGGGGAGATCCTCGGGCTCGTCGGCCATAACGGAGCCGGCAAGAGCACCCTCATGCGGATGTTCGCCGGACGAGAGTTGCCCGACGAGGGACGCGTGTCCTGGCACGGAGGCGACGGGCGCTGGGACGCGCGCGCCGCCGCCGCGGCCGGGGTGCGCATGGTCTACCAGGAGCTTGCGCTCTGCGCCGACCTCACGGTCGCCGAGAACGGAGCGCTCTCCGACCCCAGGCCGTCACGTGCAGGCTGGCGGGGAACAGCCGAGCGTCGGATCGGCGAGGTGCTCGATCGGGTGTTCCCGGGTCACGGCATCAGCGTCATCCAGCGCGTCGGCGAGCTGCCGATGGCTGAGCGGCAGATGGTGGAGATCGCCAGAGTGCTGTGCACCGATCGCCTCGGTCTCCTCATCCTCGACGAGCCGACCGAATCGCTCGGGGTCGATGCGACGCGTCAGCTGTACGTGCATCTGAAGACGCTCGTGGCCGAGGGCGTGAGCGTCCTGCTCATTTCGCACCGGATCCAGGAGGTGCTCCAGCACTGCGATCGGATCGCCGTCATGAAGGATGGCGCGGTCGTGGACATCGTCGGCGCGGACCGCGCCACGGAGTCGGCGCTGCTGGAGGCGATGGGTGGTGAGGTGCGAGCCGACGTCGGCACGCTGGCGCGCGCCAAGGTGCTTGCCGATGCTGCGCCGCAGACCGGTGCGACGGCGGAGATCATCGCCGAACTCCGAACCGGCGACGGTCCGGCGCTACGGGTCGGAGCGGGGGAGATCGTGGGTCTCGCCGGGCTCGCCGGCCAGGGGCAGGAGGACGTCCTGGCCCGGCTGTGGCAGGGCGGTCGCGGTGCTCGGGTGCCGAAGCGCCGGGCCTATGTGCCGGGTGACCGCCAGACGTCCGGGATTCTCCCGCTGTGGTGCGTGGCTGAGAACCTGACCATCTCGGCGCTGGGTGGCGTCTCGAAGCTGGGATTCCTCGACCTGCGAGCCAAGCGTGCGCTTGCTGCGCGATGGATCCAGGCACTGCGGGTGCGCGGCGAAGCCTCGACCCCGATCACGGCGCTTTCCGGCGGCAACCAGCAGAAGGTGCTCATCGCTCGGGCCTTCGCCAGCGACGCCCGGCTGGTCCTACTCGACGACCCGTTCCGCGGCGTCGATGTCGCAACCAAGAGCGAGCTTTACGCATTGATGAAGGCCGAAGCTGCCGCCGGCCGCGCCATCGTCTGGTACTCGACAGAGAACCGCGAGATGGCGCACTGCGAGCGCGTCTACGTCTTCCGCTCCGGCCGGATCGTCTCGGAGCTGAGCGGAGCGACGAACACCGAGGAGCGCATCATCGCCGACTCCTTCGACCACGCCACGGGAGGATCACGATGACCGCGCCAGCCGTCGCGTTGCGCACCTACACGGGGCGGACGAGCCTCGCCGAGCGGGCGAAGACCGCTGCTCGCCAGGGATCACCGGCGCTGCTGTCGCTGGCCGCGCTCCTCGCTATCTTCGCTGTTGCCGTCGCCAATCAGCCCGGCATCCTGAGCATCCCGGGGCTCACCCTCATGCTCATGTCAGCGGTGCCACTCGTCTTCGCCACCCAGGCCCAGATGCTCATCATGGCGGTGGGCGACATCGACCTCGGCATCGGCTACCTGGTCGGCCTAGTCACGGTCATCGCCGCGACGTTGCTCGATGCGCAGCCGCTGCTCGGCATCGGCCTGCTGGTCGGCATTGTCGGCGTCTACGCCCTCGTCGGTCTGCTCGTAGAGCGGCGCGGGGTGCCGTCGATCATCGTCACTCTCGGCATGTCGTTCGTCTGGCTCGGACTCGGCCTGCAGCTGCTGCCGACACCGGGAGGTGCCGCACCGGAGTGGCTCGCCGCGATCGGTAGCTGGCGCCCGACCTGGATCCCCGGCCCGCTGGTATTCGTCGTGCTGGCAACCGTCGTGGGCTGGTACCTCGCGCGGCACAGCCGGATCGGCATGCGAATGCGGGCACTCGGCTCCAGCGCACCGACCCTCAACAAGGCCGGGCGATCGCTGACGGCCACCCGGGTCATCGCTTTCGCGCTCGCCGCCGTCCTGGTGATTCTCGCCGGCCTGCTGTTGGCCGCACAGACCCGATCAGGGGACGTGAACTCGGCGACCAACTTCACGCTGACCACCATCGCCGCGGTCATCCTCGGCGGAGGCAACTTCTCCGGCGGCCGCGCGCTGCCGGTCGGCGCCACCTTCGGCGCCGTCACGCTCGGCTTCATCACCGTGCTGCTCAGTCTGGTGAACCTGTCGTCGAGCCTCCAGTCCGCAGCACAGGGCCTGATCGTGCTCGCCGTGCTCGCCGGACGCGTCATCACCGAGAGGTTCACCCGATGATCACCGCTCCTCATCCCGTCCCCGAAGCCACCGTCGTTTCGGTGGAGCGTTCCCGCCCGCGCCTGGTCTGGCCGGCGTGGGGATGGTCACTGGTCGGCGTCCTGCTGATCTGGGGATTCATCATTGCAGTACGCCCAGGCGCTCCGTTCGACCCGCTCGCGCAGGCACTTTCGCTCGCACCTTTCTTGGTACTGGTCGCGCTGGGACAGATGCTCGTGATCACCCTGGGGCCCGGCAACATCGACGTGTCGGTCGGAACCATCATCTCGATGAGTTCCTACGTCTCGGTCGCGGTCAGTGTTGTGGCCGGCCCCGTCGCCGGTCTGGTTGCGGCGGTCGGGGTGGGGTTGGTCGCCGGGGCGGTGAGCGTCGTGGCCATCCTCCTGCTGCGCGTGCCGCCCATCATCGCCACCCTGGCGACCAGCCTCATCGTCAGCTCCGCCACCCTGCTTCTGTCCGATGCGAACCGCGCCGCGGCCGATGCCGGCCTGCGGGTCCTGGTCAACGCGAAGCTACTCGGCGTCCCGGTGAGCGCACTCTTCGTGGCCGTCGTCACCGTGCTGATCGCGCTGATGTTCACCCGCACCCGGTTCGGTCTCTCGATCGTCGCGGTCGGCCAGAGCCTGCGCGCCGCTGAGCGGGCCGGCCTGCGAGTGAAGACCCTCACCGCGATCGCTTACCTGGTGTGCGCTGCATTCGCCGGTCTCGCCGGCGGCCTGCTTGCGGCGTTCATCTCGCCGAGCACCGTGCTCGGGACCTCCTACATGCTCGACTCCGTCGCCGTGGTCGTCATCGGCGGGACTCTCGTCTCCGGCGGACGCCCGGTGCCGGTCGGCACCTGGACCGGCGCGATGTTCTTCGTGCTGCTGTCGGGCCTGCTCAACCTCGTCGGCTGGCCGGTCGGTGCGCAGAACATCCTCAAGGGCCTGCTCGTCGTCACCGTCGTCCTCATCTCGACCGCGTCGACCGGCACCGGCCGATCGACCCTCGCACGACTCCGCGCCTCACTCAACCCACACAAGAAGGAGACCACCAATGGCTGACCTCGACGACCTCCGCGACGGCACCGACTTCGGAGGAGCCGACCCTGTGGCCACCGGCTTCCACCTCAAGGGCCTCGCCGGCCAGGACTGGGGCATGCGCGCTCGACTGTCGCGGATCTTCGACCCCCGCGACGGCAAGACGGTGATGCTGGCGTTCGACCATGGCTACTTCCAAGGCCCGACCTCCGGGCTTGAGCGCCTGGACCGCTCGATCCTGCCGCTCGTCCCGCAGGCCGACGCGCTGATGTGCACCCGGGGCGCCCTGCGCACCACCATGCCGCCCACTTCGGGCAAGGGCGTCGTACTGCGCGCCTCCGGCGGCCCGAGCGTGCTCAGCGAGCTCTCGAACGAGGAACTCGCCATCTCCATCGACGACGCCGTGCGCCTCGACGCCGCTGCGCTTGCCGTGCAGGTGTTCATCGGCGGAGAGAACGAGACGAAGTCGGTGAAGAACCTCACCACGCTGGTCGATCAGGGCCAGGCGATGGGGATCCCGGTGCTCGCCGTGACGGCCGTCGGTCGGGACATGGTGCGCGACGCCCGCTACTTCCGCCTGGCCACCCGGATCACGGCCGAGCTGGGCGCCACCTTCGTCAAGACGTACTACATCGAGGACGGCTTCGAGACGGTGACCAGCGCCTGCCCGGTGCCGATCGTCATCGCCGGTGGCAAGAAGGTCGAGGAGCGCGAGGCGCTCCAGGTCGCCTACCGCGCCATCCAGGAGGGTGCAGCCGGGGTGGACATGGGCCGCAACGTGTTCCAGTCCGAGCACCCCGCAGCGATGCTCGCGGCCGTGCGGGGCGTCGTGCACGACGGGCTCACCGCCGGCGAGGCCTATGCCCTCTTCGAGTCACATTCGCACTGACTCCGCAGCACCGGATCCCGCATCCGGCGCCTTTCACAGCTTCGACCATGAATCACATTGAAGGAACACCCATGCCCGCTCTATCCAGCTACCACCCCGTAGTCGGGGCCGTCGACGTCGCAGTAGTCGGCGCCGGCATCAACGGACTCGCCATCGCGAGGGAGGCGGCACACCGGGGTCGCTCGGTCCTGCTGATCGATCAGGACGACGTCGGCGCGCGCACCTCGGCCATCAGCACCCGTCTGATTCACGGTGGGCTGAAGTACCTGGAGCGGCTTGAGGTCCACCTGGTTCACGAGTCGATCCGCGAGCGGAACATCCTGCTGGAGCACGCGGGCCACCTCGTGCATCACTATCCGATGCTGATGCCGTTCGTGAAGACCAACAGCCGTCCGGGGTGGCTCCTCGCATGTGGGCTGATGACGTTCGAAGTGTTGTCACTGGGCAAGCCGCTGCCATGCTCACAGATTCTGTTCAGCAAGCAGGTGCGCCGTGAGTATCCGTCCGTGCTGGCTGGACGGCTGAAGTGGGGTGGAATCTTCCACGACGCGAACGTGCCGCTCACCGAGCGGCTGTGTGTGGAGCTCGCGATCGACGCCCAGGCGCACGGCGCCACGATCCTGACCCACTCACGGGTCGAGTCTCTGGTGCGCACGGACGGACGGATCACCGGACTGCGCTATCGAGACCGGGTGACCGGCGAGCTTTCCAGCGTGGACGCCAAGATCGTGGTGAACGCCGCCGGGCCCTGGGTCGACGACATCCTCGACCTCGCCGGCTCGCATCCCCGGCAGATGGGCCCCACCAAGGGCAGCCATCTGGTCGTCGGGCCGTTCCCGGGGGCCCCGGACACCTGCATCTTCTTCGAGTCGCCGGACGACACCAGGCCGATGTTCATCCTGCCCTGGCAGGGCCGCTACATGATCGGCACCACCGACCTGCCGTACAACGGGTCACTGGACGAGATCGTGATCGACGACGACGAGATCGCCTACCTGCTGCGGGCCGTCAACGAGTTCGTCCCGGCAGCCAAGCTCACTCCCGACGACGTGCTGTGGTCCTACTCGGGCGTCCGTCCGCTGCCCTACGTGGCCGACCTTGACGATCCGTCCAAGGTGAGCCGGGATCACGAGATCATCGTGCACGACGGTGATCGTCGCGGCCTGGTGACGGTCATCGGCGGCAAGCTCACGACGCATCGCGCGCTCGGAGAGCTCGTCGTCAAGCGTGTCGAGAAGGCACTCGGGAACCGGCCGGGTCCCTCACCCACGCGCACGGCGCAGTTCCCCGGCGCTCCCGAGGGTGACTGGCTGGACTACAGGACCCGGTTCATCGGGGCGAGCTCCCTGGAGACAGCCGTGGCCACGAGGCTGGTCGACACCTACGGAACTCGTGCCGCAGCAGTCGAGGCCCTCGTGACCGCGGATCCGACCCTGGCCGAGGTCGTCGACCCCGAGACCGGTGCCATCGCGGCGGAGGCGATCCATGCAGTGTTCGACGAGGGGGCCTTCACTCTCGAAGACGTCGTGCTGCGCCGGATGACCGTGGGGTTGAACTCCGATGTCGGCCTCACCGCGGCGCCGGTGGTGGCGGACGTGCTCGTGTCGCACGGCGCCTGGACGCGTGAGTACGCCGACGCCGAGCTTGCTCGATACCGTGACGCTATGCGGCGGTTCATGCCGCGTGCGCTCAGGAGCAATGGCGCTGCCCGAGCTACAAAGGAGTCAGCGTGACGACGAAGCACTGCGTGATTGGGATCGATGTCGGCTCGACCGCGGCGAAGGCGGCCGCTTTCGACCAGTCCGGCGCCGAGATCCGCACGTTCTCCGCTCCCAATCCGCGGGTGGCCGTGTCGAGGGATCGCCAGGAGATCGACATGATCGCGCTCTGGGAGGTGGTCGCTACCGTGCTCGGCGGGCTGACCGCCTGGCTGCGTGAAGAGGGTTGGGACGTCCGCGGCGTCGGCGTGACCGGACATGGGAACGGCCTCTATCTCGTCGACGCAGACCTCCATCCGGTGCGGGCAGCGTTTGCCTCAACCGACAGCCGCGCGGAGTCGATTGTCGCTGCGCTCGAGGCGGCGGAGGTCGAGCAGGTCCGCCGGGTGACCGGGTCGGTGCCGTGGGCTGCGCAACCGGGCGTGCTGCTGCGCTGGCTCCTCGACCACGAGCCGGAGTCGCTCCAGCGCGCGCGGTGGGCACTGACCTGCAAAGACTGGATCGTCACGTGCCTGACCGGAGTGGCGAGCGCCGACTACTCCGATGCCTCGGCCTGCGGCCTGGTGACCCTCGCTACCCGCGAGTATGAGCCGGCGGTGTTCGACCTGCTCGGCCTGCCGCGGGAGCTCATGCGACTGCAGCCGCCGCTGAACGAGTCGAACGCGGTGGTCGCTGCGGTCACCCTCGAGGCTGCACAGCGCAGTGGGCTGCCCGTCGGCACCCCGGTCGTGGCCGGCTGCATGGACTGCGTCGCCAGCCCGCTGGGAGCCGGAGCGGTGGCTCGCGGCGATGTCACGATCATCGTCGGAACATGGGCGATCAACTCTGTGGTGGTGCCGGTCGACGAGGAACCGCCGCACGTCACCTTGAATGCGCTGCTCCCCGATCCTGCGTTGATGCTCGCCCAGGAGGTGGCGCCGACGTCGGCTGCCAGCATCGAGTGGTACGCCTCGCTGATGTCGAGCGTTGCGCCGGAGCGGGTGACGCCGCGGCAGCTCCTCGAGGTCGCGGCCGATGCGCCCGCGGGCTCCGATGGGCTGCTGTTCCTGCCGTTCGTGCACGGTGCTCCCGAGCATCTCGGGGCGTCCGCGACCTTGGTGGGCGCGAAGGGTAGCCACGGGTACCGCGAGATTGCCCGAGCAGTGGCCGAGGGCATCACCCAGTACCACCGCGTGCAGGTCGAGAAGGTGCTGCGCAGCGGGGCGGACGTGTCGGACGCACCGTGGACGCTGGCCGGCGGCGGGGCGAAGAACCCGTTGTGGGCGCAGATGTTCGCCGACATCCTCGGGCATCCGGTGCGCCGCCAACTCGGCACCGAATTGGGGACCCGGGGGGTGGCCTCACTCGCCGCTCACGGCGCGGGATGGGACACCTCTGCCTGGCGGGACGATCCCGATCTGACCCTCGTCGTTGAGCCGGGCGCCGACCGAGACACCTATCGGGCCCAAAGCGATCGCTTCGACCGGGTGCTCGCGGCGATGGCCGAGGTATGGACGGCGGCGGGACGATGACGCCACACATCAGTCGATACGGCCAGGCCGCCGGGTTCGCGCTCGACGAACTCACCCGGGTCTCGCACCGCCTCGGCGCGGACCCGTCCCTTGTGCTGCACGGTGGCGGGAACACCTCGATCAAGGTGACCGGCGTCGATGTGGCCGGCGAACCCGTCGAACTGATCTTCGTCAAGGGTTCTGGCTGGAACCTGGCGACCATCGAGCCGGCAGGGTTCGCTCCGCTGCGGTTGGAACGCCTGCTTCCGCTCCTGGAGCGCGAGCAGTTGGGCGACCAGACGATGGTCAACGAGCTGCGTCAGGCATCGCTGGACGCGACCGCACCGACCGCGTCGATCGAGGCTCTGCTCCACGCGCAACTCCCGGCGAAGGTGGCTTTGCACTCCCACGCCGACGCGATCGTCGCCCTCACTGATCAGCCCGACGCCGACGACCGGGTGCGGGAGGTGCTCGGCGAGGGTGTGGTCGTGCTGCCCTATGTCATGCCCGGCTTCGAGCTTGCTCGGCTGGTGGCGGCCACCGACCTGGACGGCGCGGACGCCATCGTGTTGTCCAATCACGGGCTGTTCACCTTCGCCGACGATCCCGATGCGGCGTTGGCTCGTCATCTGGCGCTCGTCGAGCGTGCGGCGGCTGCGATCGGGCAGCCCGCCTGGGGTGACCCGGGCGAATCCGTCGAGCGGGCCGGTGATCCGCGCGCGCTGGCCGAGCTGCGCAAGGCGGTCTCAGTGGCGGCTGGACGACCCCTGCACCTGGGCCAGTCGTCCTCGTCGCGCGCTCTGCAGTTCGCCCGACGCGGCGAGCTGGACGCCCTGACCTCGCGCGGCACGGCGACTCCCGAGCACGCGATCTACACCAAGCGCAGTCCGCTGGTGGGACGCGATGTCGCCGGATATGCGGCCGACTACCGGCGCTACGTCGATGCCCATCGGCACCGCGCGCCCGGTGCGATCACCGACATCGATCCGGCCCCACGGGTGATCCTCGATCCTGAGTTCGGATTGCTCACCGCCGGGCCCACGGTGTCGGCTCTCGGCGTCGCAGCCGACATTGCCCTGCACACGATGGACATCATCGATGCCGCCGACCGCGTGGCGGGGTATCGGTCGCTGGACGAAGCCTCGACCTTCGACATCGAATACAGCCCGCTGGAGCAGGCCAAGTTGCACAAGGCCGCGCTACCGCAGCTCTCCGGTGAGGTGGCCGTGGTGACCGGCGCTGCCTCGGGCATCGGACGCGCGGTCGCGGCGGCACTCCTGGACAGCGGCGCGGCCGTTGTTGGGGTCGATCTTTCGGCGGACGTTGCGGCGACCTTTTCGGCGCCGGGCTGGCGAGGAGTCTCCGGCGACGCCGGCGATGCCGAGCTGTTGGGTCGGGCGTTCGAGCTTGCCGTCCGAGAGTTCGGCGGTGTCGACATCCTCGTCGTGGCTGCGGGGATTTTCCCGCCGAGCGCGCCGATCGCCGAACTCGACGACGCGGCCTGGGAGCGGGCCATGCGGATCAACGCGACCGCTGTGATGAAGGCGTTCCGGGCTGCCCATCCCTACCTTGCCCTCTCTCCGCGCGGGGGACGGGTGGTACTGGTCTCGACGAAGAACGTCGCGGCACCCGGGCCGGGCGCCGCCGCGTATTCGGCGAGCAAGACTGCGGCCGCACAGCTGGCGCGGGTCGCCGCAATCGAGTGGGCCGGCGAGGGCATCCGGGTGAACCAAGTGGAGCCCGATGCCGTGTTCGACACGGCGATCTGGACCCCTGAGCTGCTTGCGAAGCGGGCGGCGCAGTACGGACTGACCGTCGAGGAGTACCGCTCGCGCAATCTGCTCCGTACGGAGGTCACCAGTGCAGCGGTGGCCGAGGCTGTGGTCGCCTTCTGCACAGGGCTCACGGCGACGACGGGTGCGCACCTGAGCGTCGATGGGGGCAATGATCGCGTCATCTGATCACCCGGACCTGCCTGCTCCATCGCGCGAATCGTATCGAGGGGAGGTGTCGGACGCGGCCACGTTGCTGTTGGTTCGGCACGGCCGGACGGCGTGGAACCGAAGCGGTCGCTGGCACGGCCAGGCCGATGTCCCACTGGACGAGCTGGGCGTCCGACAGGCGCAGGGACTCGCTCCGCAGATCGCGCGGCTATGCCCGGACCGGGTGGTCACCTCGCCGCTCATCCGCGCGCGCAGGACGGCGCAGACCCTGGCCATGGCATTGGGCCACGATGTCGAGCTGGGGTCCGACGACCGGCTGAAGGAGGTGGACGTCGGCACCTGGGAAGGCCTCGTCGACGCCGAGGTGGCTGCGCTGGATCCCGAGTTCCCGGGTTCGCCTGCTGCCGACAGACGATTCTCCGAGACTGGGGAGCGCCCCTCTGAGTGTGCCGCCCGGGTGGCGGCGGCACTGCGCGACCTGGCGAGATCCCACCCCGGGCAGACTGTCCTCGTGGTCAGTCACGCGTATGCGATCAAGGTGGGGGTGGGGGCGCTCCTGGGCTGGGATCTGCCCGCGACCAATGCTCTGCCTGCGCCGTACAACTGTGCCTACGCAGAGCTCCGCGGCCGCGCGGACGGACCGTGGTCGCTGGTCTCGTGGAACGTCGAGGACCCGCACGTGCCACTGCAGCGTCTCGGTGAGGTCCACGTGGTGTAGTCGCGCAGGGCGAACAACCCCGCGTTGTTCGCCCTATGCCGTCCCGGTCGGACATCGTCGGCGCCGCTGAATCCGGCCGGGGCCGACCTCAGCGGCCGATCCTCGGCACGATCAGGCGGGGATCGCCAGCGGCGCGCTGACCATCGAGACGGTGGCGTAGCCGGACAGCTTGCCGGTGACCCGGACGCTGATCTGAGTGCCGGCGTCGGCCGCAGTCAGCTTGTAGCTCGACTTTGTGGCCTTACGGATCACCGCACCGTCGCGCAGCCATTGGTAGCTGAGCTTGGTCTTCTTGGTCCAGGTTCCCGGGGTGGCCTTCAGGGTGGAGCCGACGACGGCTGAGCCGCTGACCGTCGGGGTTCCGGCGGTGGCGACCTTGGCGGTGGCTGAGCTCGTCCGGCTGATCACCGGGAAGTTCAGGTACTGCCCGCTCACCTTGACGGTGAGTCGCTTGCCCTTCTGGGCGGTGGTGAGCGTGAAGGTCTGCGCGGTCGCGTCCACGATCGCCTTGCCGTCGGCGTACCACTGGTAGCTGGGAACCGAGGCCGACTCCCAGGCTCCGGCGTCGGCGGTCACCTCGGACCCGACTGCCACGGTTCCACGAATCTGCGGCACCGAGCTGCGCAGCAGCGGCCAGCTCGTCGGGGACGTTGCGGTCACCCAGTAGTTGCCCACGTGGCTGGTCACTCGGACCTGGAGCTGGGCGTGCAGGTCGGCCGATCCCGGCGTGTAGGTCTTCTTCGTGGCCTTGGGGATCGTCACCCCGTCGCGCAGCCACTGGTAGCTGAAGGAAGCCTTCTTCCACTTCCCCGGCCCGACATCGGCCTTCTGCTCCAGCCCGATGCTCGGCGATCCCAGCACCCAGGGCGAGAGCAGGCCGGCGTTCTTGGACCCGCTGAAGGAGAGCAGGCTGACGTAGTGGGCCTCGGCCTTCAGCCGGGCTCCCTTGGGCATCTCACTGTCGACCGCGTAGCTGCCGGGACGCAGTTCCGGGAAGCTGAAGCGTCCGGCGCTGTCGGTGGTGAAGGACTCCAACTCGCCCCAGTAACCCGCGTCCATCCAAATGAACAGGGTGATCCAGCGTCCGGCAAGCGGCTTGCCCTTGGAGCTGGTGAGCGTGCCGCTGACCGTGTCCAGGTGATCCAGTTCGGCGTCGGCCTCGACCCCCGGGCCGTCAGCGGTGACGGTGATCACCGTGGCGCCCCACGAGCCGGAGTTGTGGTTCTTCCACCATTGATCGATGAAGCCTTCGCCGGTGAACTCCAGCAGGTAGTCGCCGGCCGGCACAACGCCCAGGGAGTAGTAGCCGTAGGCGTCAGTGACGGCCGTCGCGACGGGGTCGCCACCGGAGCTGCCGCTATGCCAGAGCCTCACGGTGATGCCCTCGACTCCATCGCCGGAGTAGGTCTCCCAGGCGTGGCCGTAGACGGACGGCTCGGTTGCCGGGTCGTCCGCGGTCGCGCTGACCCGGCTGCTCTGGACGGCTCGGCTGGCGTCGAGGCTCCTGTGCTCGCTGGCGGCCCCCACCGGCCGGGTCCGCACGCGGTGATCCACCGGCGGAGCAGCCAGCTGCGGGCTGGCGCTGCTCGCCGCGGGCCGGGTTGGCCGGGGATCAGTGGTGTCCTCCGCCTGAGCGGGGAGCGTCGAGCCGACCGCGAATGAGAAGGCGAGAAGGGTGGATGCGAAGACGCAAGCGAGTCTGGTCGACCGTGACATTGGGGGCTCTCTGTGGGACTGCTGTGGAATCTAGCAGCCCTAGTCAGCTCCCTGATAAACGCTTCTGGAACTGGCCGCGAAATGGCCGCGGCCGTCCGCCCCGGCGAGCCGTGGTGACCGAGGTCGCCCCGGTGGAGACGTCCGGCTGCGACCCGGCGTCCATACTGGAGGTGACCAGAGGGGGACGGCCATGGGCAAAACCATCGTGATCACCGGGGCCAGCGACGGGATCGGGGCAGCGGCCGCCGCGCGACTGGCGGCGTCCGGGCACCAGGTGGTGGTCGTCGGACGGTCGCCGGCCAAGACCAAGCAGGTCGCCGAGGCGATCGACGCCGACTATTTCGTGGCCGACTTCACCGAGCTCGCCCAAGTGCGCTCGCTGGCCGCCGAACTGCTGGCCGAGTATCCGCGGATCGACGTGCTGGCCAACAATGCCGGTGGCCAGTTCGGAGCCCGGACGACCACCGTGGACGGCCATGAGAAGACCTTCCAGGTGAACCATCTGGCACCGTTCCTGCTGACCACGCTGCTGCTTGAGCGGCTGGTCGAGTCGCGGGCGAGCGTGGTGAACACCTCCAGCATCGGCAGCAAGCTGTACGGCCACGTCGATCTGGCCGACCTGGACTCCGAGCGGCATTACGGGGCGTCTCGGGCCTACTGCACGTCCAAGCTGGAGAACGTTCTGTTCACCAAGGAACTGCATCGCCGCTACGCCGACAAGGGGATTTCGACGGTCGCCTTCCACCCCGGCGTGATCGCCTCGAACTTCGCTCACGAGGCAACCAACCTGATGGGCCTGCTGTATCGGACCCGGCTGCGCAACCTGCTGACCAGCTCGCAGACCGCCGGTGGTTTCCTTGCCTTCTTCGCCGAGGGGACGCCCGGACGCGACTGGATTCCCGGGCAGTACTACGAGAAGACCCGGCTGGCCACCCCGGCGAAGCAGGCCAACGACGCAGCTCTGGCCAAGGCGTTGTGGCAGCGCAGCGCGGAACTGGTCGCCGCGTCTGCCTAGCCCCTAGCCGGCTAGGTGCGAACGAACCTGGCTGAGCAGCTCGTCCGGCGAGAGCCACATGGACGGGTACTCGCCGTACCACCGCTGGATTCCGGTCGCGTCGATCAGGACGAAGCTGTGGCCCGGCAGCCCTGCGTGCATGCCTTTGCCGAGCGTGCCGTACGCCTTCGAAACCGTGCCGTCGTCGAGCAGGAACGGAGTGCGAACTCCGTAGTGCTGGAGGTCGGCGGAGATCTCGGCCTTGCTGTTCATGACGATCGGCAGGACGCTCAATCCGAGCGCATCGAAGTCGGCCCTGCGCTTCTCGATCTCGCCCATCTGCAGGATGCAGGCTCCACAGCCGGCACCCTCGTTGAAGTAGAGCAGAACGGGCTTGCCCCGCAGCGCCGAGAGGCGGACGGTCGTGTCATCGGTGGTCGGCAGGCTGAAGTCGGCAGCCACGGTGCTGCTGCTCGCGGAGACACTCTGCGAGGTGACCAGCATCACCGCGACGATCGCCACGACTGTGACGGCGGCCAGCCAGCCGATCCCGCGGACGATCCTGGCCTGCCGGTGCTGGCTCTGGGCGGCGGCCTGTTGACGGGCGTGAAGCTCTTGGCGAGCGGTGGTGTTCGACATGGTGATTCCTTGAGGTCAGTGGCAGTGAGGGGCGGTCTCGGCTGCGGCGTCCGGAGCTTCGGCAGGCACGGCATCAGCCGGCGATGGTCGCGCGGTGCGGAGCCGTCCGATCAGCGTGGCCCAGATGAAGAACCCGGCCAGGCCGAGCAGGCCCAACCCGAGAATCGGCTCGGGTACCGGGGCGAGCCAGGCCTCAATCGAGGCGAACCAGCCGGCCAGCGCCCGACCGGTGGCCACCTGGAGTTCAGGGCCGCTGGTCATCTGGCCGGTGTTGGCCAGATAGATGACGAAGCCGCCCATCACGGCGAAGCCGATCGCGACCGCGAGGTTCACCGTGTTGGTGGCCAGGCTCCAACGCCCGGCCCGAAGGCGGACGGCCCTAGCTACGAGCGGGCGGTTGCGCAGCCCGGTGGCGTCCCAGATCAGCGCCATCACGAACAGCGGGAACACCATGCCGAACACGTAGGCCAAGCCCAGGCCAACTCCGCCGATCGGGTTGCCGGCCAGCGCCGACAGGGTCATCACGCCGATCAGGACCGGCGCGCAGCAGCTGGAGGCGATGCCGCTGAAGACGCCGAGGGCGAAGAAGCTCGCGCCGTCGCCTCGGCTGGTGTCGGGGCTGCGCAGAAAGCTGGGCAGGCTCCACATCCGCCCGGAGAGGGTGAGCACGGCCAGGACGAGCATCAGAACCCCACCGGCCCAGTACAGAACTGTGTGGTACTTGGCGATGGCTGCGGCGATCAGGCTCACCCCGACCGTGATCGGCACCAGGATCGAGGCCAACCCGGCGGAGAACAAGAAGGTCAGCGGCAGCAATCGCCAGCGCCGATTCTTCACGGCGCCGGCCAGGTAGCTCGGAGCGAGGAACACGATGCAACACGGGGCGAACAGGGCGACGCCGCCGGCGAAGAAGGCGGCCAGCACACCACCGGTGGTCAGCAGGTCACCCACGGCGGGCCACCTCCGCGCCGATCAAGCCGCGGCGTCGCAGGAGGGCCTCGAGCTTTCGTCGAGGGAGCCGTCCGGCTGAGAAGTAGCTGCTATCGACAAGCACCAGCGGATTCATCGCCGGACGATGTCGCGCGATCAGGATGCGACCGAGATCGGAGGTTGCCGCCACCACCTCGAGCCTGATCGGGACCCCGGCGTCGATCAGCGCGCGTAGCGCCGTGAGGGCTTCGTCGCAGAAGTGGCAGCCGGAGGCAGTGACCAGGGTCACGACCGGAGCCGAGTCGTACAGTGCGTCCGCGCTCATCGCAGCTCGCCTTCCGGACGGGCGGGGGCCGGCTCGGCGTCGCGGGCCGCGGAGTCGTCGAGGGGGAAGCTCGGCTGCTGCCAGACCGGGCCCGGCAACGGCTGAGGGGCCGGCGGCTGGACGTCCTGGCGGTGTGGCTGACTCACGCCGATGGCCGTGACCGTCCACCAGACGGCGCCCCAGATCAGGGCGACCGCGATCGCGCCGAAGATCCACGCAGCGCCTATTCCCATTCCTGTGTAGCCCATCATCACCGGGCATCTCCTGAGCTGTTCACGTAGTCAGCCAAGCTGGGCTGTGCCTACAGAACCCCGAAGGAACCATGAAGAAACGCTGTAGTTGGTTTCTGGTCTTGGGGGACCCGCCTCGTCTGCGGGCATGATTGCGGCATGAGTGAATCCGCCGGCTCCACTCCCGCCCACGTCCTGGTGGTCGACGACGAGACAGTGCTGGCCGGCATGGTCGCGAACTACCTGCAGCGAGCGGGATTCCGTACCAACATCGCCCACGACGGAGTCCGGGCAGTGGAGCTGGCCTTGGCCGATCGCCCCGATGTCGTCATCTTGGACCTCGGCCTGCCCGGCAAGGACGGGCTGCAGGTCTGCCAGGAGATTAGGCGCTCGTCGGACTGCTACATCTTGATGCTGACCGCCCGCAACGAGGAGCTCGACATGCTTGTCGGGCTCTCTTCGGGGGCCGACGACTACATGACTAAGCCGTTCAGCGCCCGCGAGCTGGTTGCCCGAGTCCAGGTGCTGTTGCGTCGGCCTCGTGCCGATCGGGTTGTCGAGGAGCCGCCGCGGCAGATCGGAGCGCTGCGGCTCGACCCCGCAGGTCGTCGCGTCTACGTGGACGATACCGAGGTCGAGCTCACCCGGACCGAGTTCGACCTCCTCGATGTGCTGTCGGCCCGTGCGTCCACGGCGTTCACGCGGCGCCAGCTGGTCGATGCGGTGTGGGGAGTGGACTGGGTCGGCGATGAACACCTTGTGGACGTCCACATCGGCCACCTGCGTCGCAAGCTGGCTGCTGTCGCCGACCTGCCGTTCGTCGACACCGTGCGGGGCGTCGGATATCGGATGGGCCCGGGCCGGTGAAAGCCCCGGCTCGCCCTGGCAGCCTGGCCACCAGGCTTCTCATGTCGCAGGTCGCGGTGTCGTTGGCGATGGCACTGACCATGATCGTGGTCGCGGTGATCGCCGGACCGCCGCTGTTCGAGGCGCACATGCGTCAGGCCGGCCACGAGAGCCCGAACGTCCTCGTCCACTCCGAAGAGGCCTTCAATACCGCCGGCACGCTAGCCCTTCTGATTGGGCTGCTGATTGCGGCGACCGGCTCGATCGTTGTCAGCGTGGTGATCACCAGGCGACTGCGGCACTCCCTGGATGACCTCGGGGCTGCCGCCGCGCGGATTTCGGACGGCGATTACGCCCAGCGGGTCACCCACGCCGACTCCCGCGAGCTGGCCAGCCTTGCCGACAGCTTCAACGCGATGGCCGCTCAACTCGACTCCATCGAGGCTAGCCGCCGCCGACTGCTCACCGACCTTGCTCACGAGATACGCACGCCGCTGGCCAGCATGGACGTCTGCGTGGAGAGCCTCGAGGACGGCGCAATCGAACCCGGTCCGCAGGCGTGGCAGATCCTCCACGGTCAGATCGAGCGGATCGCGCGCCTCACCGACGACCTCGGCCAGGTGTCGGCCGCGGAAGAGGGCCGGCTGGACCTCGTCCTTGAGTCGGTGGACGCATACGAGCTGGCCGGCGAGGCCGTCTTGGCGGCGAGCGAGAGCTACGAGCGCAAGGGAGTGCGGCTGGTGCTCGCGCCGAACGGTGGTGAGGCCGAGGTGCGCGCTGATTCGACTCGGATCGGCCAGGTGCTCGGCAATCTGCTGTCCAACGCGCTACGGCACACCCCGGCCGGCGGACGGGTGGACGTCCGGGTGTTGACCGAGGCTGATGCCGTGGTGATCGAGGTTGCCGACACCGGGGACGGCATTGCCGCCGAGCACCTGCCACACATCTTCGAGCGCTTCTACCGGGCCGATACCGCTCGTGATCGGGACAGCGGCGGCACCGGCGTTGGGCTGGCGATCAGCCGGGCCATCGCATTGGCCCACGGTGGGCAGCTGACCGCCGCGAGCGTCGGTCCCGGAACGGGAGCGACGCTGAGCCTGAGGCTTCCGCGTGCGCTGCGACTGCCCGGCTGAGCTGAGACGTACACGGCCCTCCGGACGGCTCAGTGCCGGACGCCGGGGCGCAGGTCGAGGCGACGCAGCCACTGGGCGTTGAGGGCGACCACCACCGTTGACAGTGACATCAGGATCGCGCCGAGCTCCATCGGCAGATTGATCCCGATTCCGGCCAGCACACCGGCGGCCAGCGGAACCGCGATCACGTTGTAGCCGGCCGCCCACCACAGGTTCTGCAGCATCTTGCGGTAACTCGCCTTCGAGAGCTCGATCACCGACACCACCGAGCGCGGGTCGTCGCCGGCCAGGATCACCCCTGCGGACGCGACCGCAACGTCGGTGCCGGCACCGATCGCCAGGCCGACGTCGGCCTGGGCGAGAGCCGGGGCATCGTTGACCCCGTCGCCGACCATGGCCACCCGTTGGCCGCCTGCCTGGAGGCCGGCGATCTGGCTGGCCTTGTCCTCGGGACGAACCTCGGCCAGGACGGTGTCGATGCCAAGCTCGCCGGCGATCCGCTCGGCCACAGAGCGGGCATCGCCGGTGATCATCGCCACCCGAATACCGTGGCGATGCAGCTCGGCCACGGCGTCCGCGGATTCCGGACGGACTTCGTCGGCCAGACTGACTGCGCCCACCACCCGTCCGGCCTGGACGACGTAAAGCCTGGTCAGGCCAGCATTCTCGGTTCCGGATCCGGCGAAGGGGTCACGCAATCCGGTTTCGACGAGCAGCCGCGGGCCGCCGACCTGCACCAGGTCACCGGCAACCTGAGCGGACACGCCTAGCGCCGGCTCGGAGTGGAATCCGGAGGCTCGCGGCACCGACAGGCCACGGCTCTCGGCCGCACGGACGATCGCGCGGGCCAGTGGATGCTCGCTGTCGGCCTCGGCTGCGGCGGCCAGCGCCAGCACGTCCGCCTCGCTTCGGCCGCCGACGGCCTGGATCGAGACCAGACCGGGCTGGCCCTTGGTCAGGGTGCCGGTCTTGTCGAAGACCACAGTGCCGATCGTCCGCATCCGCTCCAGCGCCAGCCGATCCTTCACCAGCACGCCGGCTCGCGCTGCGCGTTCGGTGGAGATGGCGACCACCAACGGGATGGCCAGCCCCAGGGCGTGCGGGCAGGCGATCACCAAGACGGTGATCACCCGGACGACGGCCTGCTGCGGCTCACCGAGCAGCATCCAGACGATGCCGGTGAGGGCTGCCGAACCGAGGGCGAACCAGAACAGCCAGGCCGCGGCCCGGTCGGCGAGCCGTTGGGCGTGTGAGGATGAGCTCTGCGCCTGCTCGACGAGGCGGCCGATGCCGGCCAGGGCAGTGTCGTCGCCGGTCGCCGTGACCTCGATCCGCAGCCCGGAGTCGGTGCTGACCGTCCCGGCCGTGACCGCGTCTCCGACACCGCGCCGGATCGTCCGAGACTCTCCGGTGACCATCGACTCGTCCAACTCGGCTTCACCGGCGACGATTCGTCCATCGGCGGGGATGCTGCCGCCGGGACGGACCAGCACCAGGTCGCCGACAACGAGGTCGGCCGGTGCCACCTGCTCAGTGCGGTCCCCGCGGACGACTTCGGCGGTGTCGGGCAGCAGGGCGGCCAGAGAGTCCAAGGCGTTGGAGGTCTGAGCGAGTGAGCGCATCTCCAGCCAATGACCGAGCAGCATGATCACGATCAGCAGGGCCAGCTCCCACCAGAACTCCAGGGTGTGGCTGAGCAGGCCGAGGGTGGCGCCCCAGCTGGCCAGGAACGCCACCGTGATGGCCAGGCCGATTAGCAGCATCATTCCGGGGCGCCGGTTGCGCAGTTCGTCCGCGGCGCCGACCAGGAAGGGAGACCCGCCCCAGGCGTAGATCACGGTGCCCAGCACGAGCGGAATCAGCGACAGCAGGCCCACGCTGGGCACTTGGTAGCCGATCAGCATGCCGAACATGGGGGACAGTGCCACCACCGGTACGGCCAAGATCAGCATCACCCAGAACAGCCGGGCGAACGTCGCGGCGTGGCCGGCGTGGCCGTGTGCGGCGTGGCCATCATGACTGTGAGCGTGGGTGGACGCGGCGTGCGTGGCGTGAGCATGGCCGACGTGGTCGCCGTGCCCGACGTGGTCGCCGTGCCCGACGTGGTCGCTGTGGTCGTGCACTGCGGGCTGCTCGTGGGAAGACCCGTGAGGGGTAGCGCCGTGGTGGTGCTCGCCCGCAGGTGCCAGCCCCGGATGCTCGTGCCCCGTGCCGTGTTGGTGTTCAGCCATCTCAGTCTCCTCAGATACCCCCCATGGGTATACGGATCAACGCTGTGCGTCACCAACCCATTCCCTCCAGGGGCCTGCTCGGCGCGGATCTTCAGAGAAACTTCATCGTTTGCGGGAGCGTGATGTGGCGCAGTCGGTGAGCCTTGTGGTGCCCGAACCGTGCACCGAGAATCAATGAGGACCCCAGTGACCACGACCGACGCCCGGACGTCCCTCGACCGTCCCACCCGAACCCTGAACAGCCCGGTCGCGACGATCGTCGTGCTCGTGCTCACCGCCGTGTTGAGCCTCACCGCGCTGCTCGGCCCCAACCTGGCGGCCAGCGAAGCCAGCATGCTGATGTCGATGGGCATGACCCACTACATGGAGCTGCTCTCGGTGCACCAGCCCCGGAACTTGATCATCTTCATGGCCGTCCCGGTGATCCTGGCCGAGACCTTGGCCATCACCGAGCTGGCGATCCTCTTCCGCCGTGACGTGACCCCGGCCTGGGTGCGCAGCACGAGCCGCATCGCTGGACTCCTGGCCGGCCCGATCATGCTGGCGATCTTGCTGCACCTGACCGTGAACGCCGTGGTGCCGCTCACCCTCACCGGAGGGTGGCGCGGTCCGGCGGACGTGATCGCCGTCCTCTTCTACCTGTCCGGCGCCGTCCCCTTTGTCGGCATCACCCTGGTGGAACTCGGCCTTGTCGGCCGCGACGCCACCTCGTTGAAGTGGCACGCGACGTTCATCGCGATCTTCCTTGTCGTCGCCCATGTCGCGATGATCTTCGGCATGCTCGAACCGTCCCTGCTGGGCTACCGGATGATTCACCAGCACTAGTTGGTGCGGGCCCGCGTCGGAGCCGAGTCGCTGGACTCGGCTTGGCGTAATGCCACCATTGAGGCGTGGCTTCCTGGGTTTCCGCCGTGATCTTCCTCGGCGTTGCGGGGCTGTCGTTCGTGATGTCCGTCAAGGGGCTCGGTGCTCGCCGATTGCTTCCGTTCCACCAGAACGCGTCGGGCCGGGAGTGGGCTTCGTTCACCGCGGACGAGCAGGCTGTGGCGCTCGCGCTGACCCGCTCGCTGGGCCTAGGCTTCCTTGTCGCCGGGCTGTCCCTGGTCGGGGCAGCGATCGCGGCCATGCTGGACGCGGTGGCCATGGCGTCCGTCCTTGCCGGTGTGGCCTGCGTGTTCTGTGCCGGGTTGGCCGTGATCAATCGCCGGCTGAGCGTGGCAACACAAACCTCGACGCCGTGGCGGGGATCGGTATATGCCGCGGTCCTGATCGTCGTCGCGATCGTGATCGTGATCGCCTTCGGCTGAGCTGGTGACCTGGGTCGCTGGGTCTACGGCTGTGGCAGTGCGAGGATGGCTGCTCTAGCACTGGCAGGAGGCGACGTGAGGGCAGCACTGAGCAATCGCGGCGTCCAGGCCGCGCTCGCTTCGGCCGTCCTGTTCGGCGCAGGGACGCCGCTGGCCAAGCTGTTGCTCGGCGACGTGAACCCGTGGCTGTTGGCCGGGTTGCTCTACTGCGGCTCGGGGCTGGGCCTGCTGGTCTACCGGCTTGTCCGCCGGCTGCCGCGGGTGCGGCTGGCCCGGGATGAGTGGTGGCCGCTGGTCGGCGCGGTCGGCTTCGGTGGCGTGATCGGGCCGGTGCTGCTGATGCTGGGGCTGACCGCGATGCCGGCGTCCGGAGCGTCCCTGCTGCTGAACGCAGAGGCGGTGTTCACGTCCGTCCTGGCTTGGCTGGTGTTCAGAGAGCACGTCGATCGGCGGATCCTGCTGGGAATGGCCGCCATCGTGGCCGGGGCGATCGTGCTGGGGGTGCCGTCCACCGTTTCACTAGGGACGCCGCTCCCGGCGCTGGCGATCCTAGGGGCCTGCCTTGCCTGGGGACTGGACAACAACCTGACCCGAAAGGTGGCCCTGAACGATGCCACCTGGCTGGCCGCGGTGAAGGGCTGCGTGGCCGGGCCGATCAACTTGCTGCTGGGCTTCGGGTTGGGCGCCACCCTGCCGCCGGCTGCGGCGGTTGGCGGAGCGATGGTGGTCGGGCTGTTCGCCTACGGGGTGAGCCTGGCCCTGTTCATCGTCGGCATGCGGCAAGTGGGGACGGCCCGAGCCGGCGCCTACTTCTCGGTGGCACCGTTCTTCGGGGCGCTGCTGGCGCTGGGCTTGGGTGAGCCGATCACCTGGTCGCTGGCGGCGGCGTCCGTCCTGATGGGGCTGGGAGTGTGGCTGCACCTGAGTGAGCGGCATGAGCACGTCCACACTCACGAGGCGATCACGCACACCCACTGGCACACCCACGACGAGCACCACGACCATCTGCACCCGGACGGGCCGGTCGCGCCCGGGGTGCGGCATCGCCACGAGCACACCCACGAGCCGATCACCCACTCGCACCCGCACTACCCCGACGCCCACCACCGGCATCGGCACTGAACTGCGGGGACGGTTCCTTTACCGTCCGCGGTAGTCAGGCGATGCCATGGGGACGGTTCCATTCCGGTCCGCGGCGGTCAGGCCCAACTCCCGTTGGTCATGGGGACGGTTCCATTCCGGTCCACGGCGGTCAGTTGGTCATGGCAACGGTGGACGGTAATGGAACCGTCCCCGGGGGTTGGGCTGGGAAGGGTGGACGGTAATGGAACCGTCCCCGGGGGTTGGGCTGGGAAGGGTGGACGGTAATGGAACCGTCCCCGGGGGTTGGGCTGGGAAGGGTGGACGGTATTGGAACCGTCCCCGTTTCGTTCCGGGAGGCTGGTCGACGGCGGGTTGGGACGTAACAGGAACCGTCCCCGTTTTGTCCCGGGGCGGGGCTAGCGGGTGCCGACGGGCTCCAGCTCCGGGTCCTCGACGGGCGGGAAGGCGCTCTCCAGCTGATGGGAGAGTTGCCGCTCGGTCGGGCCCGGACGGACGGCGCGCAGCGCACTTAGGATCGCGGCCAGATCGACGAGTTCCTGGAGGGCGGCACCAACGATGGCCGGCAGCACGCCCCACACCGCGATCAGCATCAACACCACGCTGATCACGATGCCCAGCCAGATCGACTGCAGTGCGATCCGGACGGTTCGCTGGGCGATGGCGATGCTGGTGGCGACCCGGCTCAGGTCGTCCAGCATGATCACGACCTCGGCGGACTCGCTCGCGGCCGTCGCGCCCTTGGCGCCCATGGCGATGCCGACATCGGCGGCGGCCAGCACCGGGGCGTCGTTGACGCCGTCACCGACCATGGCCACCGGCCCGAGCGGCAGCGAGGCCACCTGAGCCACCTTGTCGGCCGGCAACAGTCCGGCGCGGACGTCGTCGATCCCGATCTTGGCGGCGATGTGCCGAGCGGTGGCCTCGGCATCGCCGGTGAGCATGGCGACGCTGCGCACCCCCAGCCCGTGCAGCGCCTGCAGCGTGGCCGGGGCGTTGTTGCGGACCTGATCGCTGAGCAGGATCCGGCCCAGGTAGCCCGACTCGTCGCCCAGATAGATCGCGATATGGCCGGGCGGGACGGGGAGTTCGGGCGGCTGATGGCCGGTCGTCCGGGCGACGTGGGCGGCATTGCCGACCGCGGTGCGTCGCCCCTCGATGGTCGCCGTCATGCCGGCCGCCGTGGCCTCCTCGACCCCGGTCGCCTCCGGGATGCGGAGCTCGGCGTTGTGGGCGGCGTGGACGATCGACGTGGCCAGGACGTGGGCAGAGAAGGTCTCGGCTGCGGCCGCGGTAGCCAGCAGGTGGTCGGCGCTGATCCCGTCCGCCGGTTCGAGAGTGTCGACGACCGGGTGGCCGTGGGTGAGGGTTCCGGTCTTGTCCAGGGCAACCGTCCGAACCCGGGAAAGGGTCTCCATCACGCCGCCGGACTTCACGATGACTCCGTTGGCGGCCGACCGGCTCATCCCGGCCAGGAACGCGACGGGGGCGGCGATCAGCAGTGGGCACGGAGTGGCCACCACCAGGACCTCGGCGAACCGAACCGGGTCGCCAGACAGATACCAGGCGACCCCGGCGATCACCAGCGACACCAGGGTGAATGGCACGGCGTAGCGGTCGGCCAGCCGGACGATCGGAGACTTGCTCTGTGCCGCGGCCTGCACCAGGTCGATGATCTGCTGGTACTGGCTGTCCTTGGCCGAGAGGCTGGCCCGGACCAGGGCCGCCTTCTGCTGACTGACCGATCCGGACAGCACCTGCTCGCCGTGCAGGTGTTCGACCGGCAGCGGCTCCCCAGTGATGGACGATTCGTCGAAGGCGGCCGATTCGCCCTCCAGGATGCCGTCCACCGGGACCACGTCACCGGGACGCACCAGGACCAGATCGCCGGCCACCACCTCACTGATCGGCACCTCATCGAAGCCGCCGGTGAGGTTGGCCCGATGGGCGAACCGGGGTGCTCGCTCTAGCAGCGCCGACACTTCGCGGTGGGCGCGGGCGTTGGCGTAGTCCTCCAACGCCTCGCCGCCGGTGAGCATGAGGACGACGATCAGTGCGGCCCAGTGATCGCCGACCAGGACGGTTGCCGTGATCGCCGTGACTGCCAGGACGTCCAGGCCGAAGTTGCCGCGCAGCAGATCCTTGATCATGGACACGGACTGCCAGGCGGCGATCGCCAGTGCGTAGCCGCCGACCAGCCAGTAGGACAGCGTCGGTTGGTTCGCGACGAGCAGCAGGAGGCCCGCGACCCCCACGGCGATGGTGGCCGCGATGACCGGGTAATGACGGATCGAATGCCACAGCTTCACGTGGCCATAATCGCCTGGAATTCTGCCAATCTCTACCAAGGAATGCCTTACCTCAGTGCGTGGACTGAGGTTTGCCTCACCTATTCACGACAGCGCCATAAGCTGTTTTGAAGGTATCAAAAGCCCTAGTGAAGGGGCAGTTGCCAGTTGTGTGCCAGGAGTCGGTGAGATTATTCCCGATCCGACGAGAGCAGTTGTTGGCACCCATTCTGGGTCGAAGGATCTGCTACGAGTGAGCGGGTTGGAGGCCGACCTGCGGCTGCCCGTCCGGCAGGTGGACGTATCGTCCTGCCCGCCTCACGCGTGGGCCATTCGGCGGCGGCTCGCGGCTCCCGCGTCCATCCCAATCCGGAACCGGTCCTCCGGGCTAGACGGCGGCAGACTCCTGCGTCCGCCCGGATGACTGGGCAGAACTGAGCCGGCGGCGAAGCGCCCGCAAGGCACGATGCTGCACAACGCGGACCGCGCCCTCGGACTTGCCGACGATCTGGGCGGTCTCTTCGACCGTGAACTGATGGACGTAACGCAGCAGCAGAATGCTGCGCTGGTCGATGCTGAGGCTGGCCAGGATCTCGCTGATCGCGGCCTGCTGCTCGCTGGGTGAGTCGACCGGCAGTTCGGGACGCAGGTGGTCGGCAGCGGTGACAACGTCCTCACCGCTGCGAGGTGGACGGCGCTGCTCCCGACGCCAGGAGTCGATCAGCCGGCTGCGGGCGATGGTGAAAGCCCAGGCGCGAAAGGCGGCTTCGTCGCCGAGGAAGCCGGCCAGTTGGCGGACGATCTGAATGAACACGTCACTGAGGCAGTCTTCGGGGTCGGCGGCGCCATGGGCGGCCAGGAACCGCAGCAGTCCGGGAGCGAGCTCGCGGTAGAGCTCGGTCCAGGCCCAGTCGGCGCCCTCGGCCGCGGCCGAGAGCACCTGCGGGAAACGTCCACCGATAGGCACGGCGCAGATAATTCCGGTTAGCGCTGGGCTGGGGGAAGTACCCGTGCGGGTATGGGCTGTCCTGACTGGGTTGTCCGCAGAGAAGTGCTGACCCGGTGAGCAATCACCGGGCCAGCACTCTGACCAACCTCAGGGTGGTGATCAGTCCTCGGAGTCATCGTCACCGGAGTCGTCGCTGGAGGTGTCGCCGCTCTGGTCGTGGCTGCTGTCCGCGCTGGAGTGCTCGCTCGAGTCATCGCCGGAGTCGTCGCCCTCATCGTCGGACTGGTCTTCGGCCTCGGCGGAGTCATCGTCGCTGGAGTCGTGGCTGCCACCGGCCTTGGAGTGGTGGTCGCTGTCGTCCTCGGAGTCGTCGTTGGCGTCATCGTTCTCGCGGTGCGAGGTGGGCGTGGCGCTCGGAGTGGAGGTGCTGTCGTCGCCGGACTCGGCCTCGGACTGGTCGTCGCTGTCGTCGTCGGTCGCGGTTGCGGTCGGCTCCGCGGTCGGAGTGTCGGTGAGCGTCGGCTCCGGGAGCGGAGCGGTGGTCTCGGCAACCGGGAGGAACGGGGCCAGCGGGCCGGTTCCGGTAGCGGCGGCCACCCCGACGCCGGCGGTGAGCGCGACCACCGCGGCAATCACGGCACCGATCAGCAGGCGGTGGGTCTTGAAGGTGAATAGGTCTTTCATGCGGGTCCTCCTGTTGGTCTGGGGTGCGTTCCGGATGGCGCGCGCCTCATGCGAGACGGCAGCGACGATGGCTGCCTCGTACTGCGCAGCGGACGTGTTGGCGTAGGCCACGTCCACGGCTTCCAGGAAGGCGGAGACCTCCCCCCAGGTCGGGTCATCAACCGGCATCTCTCCTGAGATCAGCCGGTTCTCCTGCTCTTTGTCGATGCCCATGACCACCTTTCCGAAGTGGTAAACGCGGGCTCGGACGGCGTTGTTACACCGTTTCTCCTGAGATTTTCGAGAAGGCCCGAGGGTAGCGGGCAGGAACGGGGCTGATTCGCTCACAGGAATGCCACAGCAGGCTCCGAGGAGGCCCGTGATCGGGGCTCCTAGCGTTTCGGCCACAACCCAGTGATCGGGCGGTGGTCTTCTATGAACTTCAGTAAGCGCGCTGTGGCGGCCGTGGCGGCCGTCGTCAGCCTCGCCATTCCGCTGGCGGGCTGCGCCGCCAGCACAGCCAGCTCGTCGAGTTCGAGTGTCGTGGCGACCTCGACCGCTTCGGCGGCGTCCGCAGCCAGCGGCTCAACCACCATCGACGGCATCTCGGCCGGCACCTACACCGCGACCTTCGACGGCGAGCAGGTGACCTTGTCCGGCGCCTATCTGATCGACGGAAAGTCGGTCACCGTCGACTCGGGCACCTACGCGAGCGCGACGGCTGATCAGGCTGTCTTCCTGGTCGTCAACGGTGGCAGCCTGACCGTCACCGGCGCCACCATCACCAAGAGCGGGGACGCCACCGCCAACAGCCAGCAGAACGCCGGCGACGTCAGTGACGACTACAACTTCTACGGGCTGAACTCGGCAGTGGTCGTGGTCGGCGAGGGCAGTTCGGCGACGATCGACGGCTCGACGATCACCACGACCTCCAGCGGTTCGAACGCTGTCGTGTCGACGCTGTCGGGCAAAGCCACTGTGACCGGAAGCACGATCACCACCTCCGGCAACTCCTCGCGGGGCTTGCGCGCCACCTATGAAGGCGAGATCACCGGATCGGACCTGACCATCACCACGTCGGGCGCTCATTCGGCCGCGCTGGCCACCGACCGCGGCTCGGGCACCGTCACCGTGACCGGGACGAACACCTTCAACACCTCCGGTGATGGCAGCCCACTGCTGTACTCGACGGGCACGATCAGTGCGTCCGGCGTCACCGGGACGTCCAGCGGGGCCGAGGCAGTCGTCGTCGAGGGCAAGAACCACGCCACCCTCACCGACTCGAAGGTGACCTCGAAGGGCAGCTACGCGGTGATGCTCTATCAGTCGTTCTCCGGCGACGCGGCCGACGCCAACGCCCAGGCCGAGGTGTCCACGCTGGTGCTGAAGAACACCACGATCACCTACACCGGCACCGGTCCGCTGCTCTACTTCACCAACACCTCGGCGAAGGTGACGATGACCGACTCGTCCTTCAGTTCGACGAGCGCGTCCGAGCTGGCCAAGGCCGCCGAGGATCGCTGGGGCAACTCCGGCTCCAACGGCGCGACCGTCACCATCGAGGTGGCCGGCTCGAAGCTCAGCGGGGCTGTGGCCGCCGGTGACTCGTCCTCGATCAGCGTGAAGCTGACCGACAGCTCCCAGCTGAGTGGTGCGACCAGCGGTTCGGTGAAGGTCTCGGCTGACTCGAGTTCGTCCCAGAAGATCTGAGAGTTTCCGGGCGTCCGTCCTTCCATCAGCCCGGGCCGAGCCGGCGTCGACCCTCGCGGTCGGCGCCGGCTTCTGGCATCCGTGGACGGTTTTGGGGACTGCCCCCACGAATTGCGCTGGCTAGGGTGGACGGTTTTGGAACCGTCCCCGGGGTCAGGGCTGGAGGGGGAGGAGGAGGGCGCCGGCGTGGGGAGGGAGCAGGATCTCCGAACCGCCCAATCGGGCGCCGGCCGGGGTCGTCCAGCGCAACTGGTAGGCCCCGCCGAGCTCGATCACGCTCTGGTAGTCGCCGAAGTTGATCGCCACCACCAGCCCGCCGCGCCGCATCACGAACCAGCGGGCTTCCTCGTCGACCTCACAGCTGGTCCGCAGCAGGGACGGATTGGTCAGCTCGGCGTACTGGCGTCGCAGCCCGATCAGCTCCCGGTAGGCCTCCAGCAGCGCCCGATGATCGCCGTCCTCGCGCTCCTCCCAGCGCAGCTTCGCCGACTCGAAGGTCTCGACGGCCATCGGGTCGGGGACGGCGTCGTGATCCCAGTCCATCCGGGCGAACTCGGCCAGCCGTCCGGCGCTGATGGCGGCCGAGAGGTCCGGCTCGGGGTGGCCGGAGAAGAATGGGAACGGAGTACTGGCACCCCACTCGTCGCCGGCGAAGATCAGCGGTGAGAAGCCGCTGGTCAGGGTGAGCAGAGCGGCGCTGGCCAACTGATCGACGTCCAGCCGAGCCGAGAGCCGGTCACCGGCCGCGCGGTTGCCGACCTGGTCATGGTTGGCGCTGTAGCCGACCAGCCGCCAGGCGTCGGTCGTCTCCCGATTCAGCGGGGCGCCGTGGTGGCGTCCGCGGAAGCTCGACCAGGTGCCGTCGTGGAAGAAGCCCTGCTCACAGACCTTCGCCAACGCCGACAGCGGCTCGAAATCGGCGTAGTAGCCGGTGACTTCCCTGGTCAGCGCCACATGCAGGGCATGGTGGAAGTCGTCACTCCACTGGGCGTCGACACCGAGGCCGCCGGCGCTGCGCGGGGCGGTCAGCCGCGGATCGTTCTGGTCGGATTCGGCGATCAGGGTCAGCGGACGGCGCAGATGGGCCGACAGATCGGCGGTCACCTCGGCCAGCTCGGCGAGCAGATGGGTCGGTGAGGTGTCCACCAGCGCATGGACGGCGTCCAGCCGAAGGGCGTCCACATGGAGGTCGACGAACCAGTGTCGGACGTTGTCGGCCACGAACCGACGGACCTCGGCGCTGCCCGGGCCGTCCAGGTTGATCCGGGTGCCCCAGCCGCTTTCGGCGTCGTCCCCGGCACCCAGGTAGGGGCCGAACCGGGGCAGGTAGTTGCCGCTGGGGCCCAGGTGGTTGTAGACGACGTCCTGGATCACGCCCAGGCCGAGACCGTGGGCGGCGTCGACGAAACGGCGGTAGGCGTCCGGGCCGCCGTAGGGCTCATGGACGGCGAACCAGGCGACGCCGTCGTAGCCCCAGCCGCGCTCGCCGTTGAAGGCGTTGACCGGCATCAGTTCGACGAAGTCGATGCCCAACTCGACCAGGTGTGGGAGCCGGCCGATGGCCGCGTCGAGAGTGCCTTCGGGAGTGAAGGTGCCCACGTGCACCTCATACGTGACCGCACCGGCCAACTGCCGTCCGGTCCAGCCCTGGTCGTGCCAGCCGAAACCAGCCGGATCGAAGGTCCGGGACAGGCCGTGGACGCCGTGCGGCAGCCAGCGGCTGCGCGGATCCGGCAGCACCGTCGGATCGTCGTCGAGCAGGTAGCCGTAGTCGACCCGGCCCAGCGGCTCCGGCTCGGCCGGGGTCCACCAGCCGTCCTCGCCGCGGGTCATCGAGACGATCCGGTCGTCCACCTGCAGCCGGACCCGCTTCGGCAGCGGTGCCCAGACGTCGAAGCGTCCCCGTTCACCGGCGCGGCGTTCCTCGCGGACCAGCGCCGCCACCGGGTAGTGGGCCAACAGCTCGGCCAGCGGCACAGCGCCAGAGGCGTCCCGGCTGACCAGCAGGCCCGAGATCAGGTCGCGCCAACGGCCCTCGGGCAAGGGCAGGGACGTCTCCCGCCAGCCACCCGAGGCGGCCAGGGTGACCGGCAACCGGGTAGCGACCGCGATCAGGCCGCCGCGGTCGAAGGCGAGGGCGTGCGATGCGGCCGAGCCAAGTGCTGCCAGCGGGACATACTCGCCGAACAGCTCGGGACGATCCCGGCGCAGGGTCAGCAACTGGTGGCAGACCAGCAGCTTGGCCGCGCCGTCGTCGGTGAGGCCGGTGCCCAGCGCCGGACGGGCGCCGGTGCGTACCCGGCGCAGCAGGTCGGCCCGAGCCGCGAAGTCGACCGGACGCCGGTTGTCCGGGTCGACCAGGCTCTGCTCCCACAGCTCACTGCCCTGATAGAGGTCCGGGACGCCCGGGATGGTCAGCGTGAGCAGCTTGGCCGCCAGCGAGTTGCTGCGGCCGGGGCCGACGACGACTCCCAGCACCCGCTCCAGCACGGCGCGCACCCGCGGATTGTCGAAACAGGCATGCACGCACGCCTCGATGGCGTGCTCGTAGTCGGGGTTGGTGGCCGTCCACATCGTGTGCTCGCCAGCCTCGCGCATCGCCTTTTCGGCGTAGTCGCGCAGCCTTTCCCGGCTGGCCGGCCAGGCGCCGATGATCGCCTGCCACAGCAGATTGGCCATTCCGGCGTCGGGCACCGGCACCAGCGTCAGCAACTCCTCCAGCGCCTCCCGCCACAGCTCGGGCACCTCGGCCAGCACGCTGATCCGGGCCCGGACGTCCTCGCCGCGCTTGGTGTCGTGGGTGGTGCCGGCGGTCAGCGCGCGCGGCCAGTCCTGCTGGCGGGCGGCCATCAGTTCGTGGAATTCGCTGGGGCTGATCGAGAACAGGTTCGGGTTGCCGCCGACCTCGTTCAGCGACGTCAGCCGCGCCCAACGGTAGAAGGCGGAGTCCTCCACGCCCTTGGCCATCACCATGCCCGAGGTCTGCTGGAAGCGCTGCGCGGGCGCCGACGCGCCATCGGACAGGATCGGCACGAGGACGTCCAGTAGCTCCGATAGGTCCGGACGATGGCGGCGGGCGGTCTCGAAGGCCCGGTCGACGTACTCGCGTCCTTCGGGCAGGTAGGACCGGTAGACCTCGAAGTCGGCCAGCAGCTCGGCGATGGCCTCGTCCAGGGCGTCCAGCTCGGGAGCCTGCTCGGGGTCGAGGGTGGCCCACACTTCGCGGGCGATCCGGCGGGTCTCGGAGTTGAGGATTCCCTGCGCGACCGCCAGCTTGCGGGCGTGGACGAGCTCGGGCCAGTCGGTGGCATGCGCGCGAAGCTCAGCCTCCAGCTCGGTGAGCGGAGCCTCGCCATCCGGGTCGACCAGGACGCGGTCGATCAGCGCCATCGCCTCATAGCCGGTGCTGCCGGCGGTGGCCCAGGTGTTCGGCAGCTTCTCCAGGGCCAGCCGTCCGGACTCGCCGTCGGTGATCGAGAGGATCTTCTCGACCAGGACGTAGCTGTTCTTGGTCAGGTTGGCCAGATCGTCGAGGTAGCGGGCCGGGTCGCGCAGGCCGTCCGGGTGGTCGACTCGCAGCCCGTCCACTAGGCCTTCGTCGAACCAGCGCTGAATCTCGGCGTGCGACTTGCCGAACCATTCCGGATCCTCGACCCGGATCGCCACCAGGGTGTTCACCGCGAAGAAGCGGCGGTAGTTCAGCGTCCGATCGGCCTCGCGCCAGTTCACCAACTGGTAGTGCTGACGGGCGTGGACGAGGTTGGGATCCTCGTCCGGCCCGAGCGCGGTGTCGGGGGCCAGCGGGAAGCGCTGGTCGTAGTAGTGAAGCTCGCCGCCGAGCACCTGCAGATGCTCGATCCGGCCGTCGGCGTCGATGTCGTCATCGCCGATCACCGGAATCCGCAGCTTGCCGTCCCCGGCCGCCCAGTCGATGTCGAAAGCCGAGGCGTAGGGGGAGTCCGGGCCGTGGGTGAGTACCTGCCACCACCAGTCGTTCTCCCACGGACGGGCCACGCCGACATGGTTGGGGACGATGTCGACGAGCACGCCCATGCCCAGCCGACGGGCCTCCGCCGAGAGTGCGGCCAGGCCGGACGCCCGTCCGCGGGACGGGTCGATGGCTCGGTGATCGGACACGTCGTAGCCGTGTTCGCTGCCCGACTCCGAGGCCAGCAGCGGAGACAGATAGACCCAGTCGACACCCAGCTCGTGCAGGTAGCTCAGCTGCCGAGCGGCCGCGACCAGGTCGAAGTCCTCGGTGATTTGCAGCCGGTAGGTGCTGGAGGGGATACGCCGCACTCGTCCCTGCCCTTCTGGTCGTCGTTGGGGTCCGTCGGCCGCTGCGCGGGGACCGGCGCCGCGCAAGGGGTAATCCCTTGAGGCTAGCCGGGGAGGGCAAAGACGTCACTACCGTTGAAATGCCCGGTGTAAACAGGCATGGTGCGGGGCACATGGCTGCGAAGCCCGGTCGGCGCGGCCGACAGTGCACACAGGAGCGGGGGAGCTGATGGGTGAGGTGGACGTAATCGCGTCGCCGACAGCGGACGGGCTCAGGAGGCTCGCCGTGGTGGTCAACCCGACCAAGACCGACGCGCTGGCCGAGCTTGAGGCGTCCATTGACGATCCAGCCCGGGCGGCTGGCTGGACGGTGTCCTGGTACGAGACCAGCAAGGAGGACCCCGGCGAGGGCCAGGCTCGGCAGGCCGTCGCCGACGGCGCGGAGCTGGTCTGCTCGCTGGGTGGTGACGGCACCGTCCGTGCGGTGGCGTCCGGGCTTGTCGGGAGCGAGGTGCCGTTGGGGATCCTGCCCGGCGGCACCGGCAACCTGCTGGCCCGCAACCTCGGCCTGCCGGTGGACGACCTGGCCGCCGCGCTGCAGGTGGCACTCACCGGAGTTGAGCGGCAGATCGACGTCGGAGCGGTGGCCTGGGACGACGACCCTGAACAGATCTTCCTGGTGATCGCCGGAATGGGCCTGGACGCCCGGATGATTGGCGACGCGGACGAGCGGATCAAGAAGGCCGTCGGCTGGCCGGCCTACCTGCTGTCGGGGGCGCGTGGGTTGTTCGATTGGGGCTTTTCGGCGCACATCACCGCTCCGGGACGGCGGGAGGGCAGTCGGCGGGCCCGAGCCGTGGTGGTCGGCAACTGTGGCCAGCTGCCCGGCGGCCTGGACCTGATGCCGAGCGCTCAGCTAGACGACGGGCTGCTCGACCTGGTGCTGGCCGCTCCGCGCGGGCTGTTCGGCTGGCTCGGACTGCTGCGCGAGCTGATCACCGGCCGCGGGGATCGCAGTCTGCGGCGGCTCACTGCCGAGTCGGCTCGGATCCGGCTGGGCCGTCCGATCCTGGCCCAGCTCGACGGCGAGGCCGTCGGCCCCCGGACCACGATGACCGTGCGCGTCCGTCCGCTGGCCCTGAGGGTGATGGTCCCCGCCGCCTCCTGACCGCTCCTCAAGAGCGGGGACGGTTCCATTTCCGTCCGCCCTAGTCAGCCCAACTCGTGGGGACGGTTCCATTACCGTCCGCCCTGGTCAGACGGAGTAGCCCCGGATTTGCTGGACGGAAATGGAACCGTCCCCGGCAATTGCCGTGACAAGGATGGACGGAAATGGAACCGTCCCCGTTTGTGGGGTCAGCCGAGGTGGGCCAGGCGGACGGTGAGGTCGGCGAGCTCGTCGGCGGGGATGGCGTAGGTGTGCTCGGTGGACGGGAACTCGCGGGCGCGGACGGCGTCGGCGTACGCAGTGACGCCGCGCAACATCTCGGTGCGGACGTCAGCGAAGGTGCGGACGAATTTGGCCAGCGAGCCATCGGTGATGCCGAGCAGGTCGTGCCAGACCAGCACCTGGCCGTCGGTGGCCGGGCCGGCTCCGATGCCAATCGTCAGGCAGCTCAGCCGCGGGACGATCAGCTCGGTCACCGCGGCCGGCACCGCCTCGAAGACGATCGCGAAGCAGCCGGCGTCCTGCAGGGCCACAGCGTCCTTCGCCAGCTGTTCGGCCTGGTCAGCGGTGCGTCCCTGGGCTCGGTAGCCGCCCAGAGCGGTGGCCGCCTGCGGGGTCAGGCCGAGGTGGCCGACCACTGGGATCCCTGCCGCGACGATGGCCCGAGCTCGGTCGATGCTGGTGCCAGCGCGCTCGAGCTTCACCGCGTCCGCGCCGCCCTCCTTCACGAAGCGCTGCGCGGTATGGACGGCCTCCAGATCGCTGGCCTCATACGAGCCGAACGGCAGGTCGGCC
Source organism: Actinomycetales bacterium Actino_02 (assembly GCA_001603275.1). Classification (GTDB taxonomy): domain Bacteria; phylum Actinomycetota; class Actinomycetes; order Propionibacteriales; family Propionibacteriaceae; genus Propionicimonas. The sequence goes on from LUYM01000012.1 coordinate 50,967, forward strand.
ACCAGCAGCGCCCGGCGCAGGCCACGGCGGACGGCCTTGGTCAGAACCAGCAGCTCGTCCACGCTGACCGGAACCGTGGACTCGTAGCCCAGGACGACATTGGCGGCCGAATCGCCGACCAGCACCAGATCGACCCCGGCTTGATCGGCGATCAACGCGCTCGGGTAGTCGTAGGCGGTGACCATCACCACCGGTCGGTCGCTGGCCTTGCTCTGGGCGAGCGCGGTCAGGGTCACCGGGCGCTCCTCGGCGGCCGCAGCCTTCGGACGTCCTGCTGCGCTCACAGTGCCACCTCCAGGTTGTCGATCAGCCGGACCGGGCCGACCGGGACGGCCAGCGCGACCAGCGCCGGACCGTCCAGCTCGTCGATCGGGGCGAACGTGGACGGGTCGACCACGGCGATGTACTCCGCGCTCAGGTCAGCGGCAGCGAGCTCGGCCGTGATGATCGTCCGGAGCACGTCAGCGGAGCGTTCGCCCTGCTCAGCGGCCGCTTGCGCGGAGAACAACCCCCGCGACAGTGCGGTGGCCCGGCGCCGGTCGTCCGGGTTCAGGTGGACGTTGCGGCTGCTCATCGCCAGGCCGTCCGGCTCGCGGACGGTCGGGCACACCTCGAGCGCGACCGGCAGGTTCAGGTCGGTGATCATCCGGCGGACCACGGCCACCTGCTGGGCGTCCTTGGCCCCGAAGAAGGCCACGTCGGGCTGCACCATGTTCAACATCTTGGCGACCACGGTGGCCACCCCGGCGAAATGGCCGGGCCGGTGGGAGCCTTCGAGAACGTCCGCCACGCCGGAGACGGTGATGGTGGTGGCGTAGCCGTCCGGGTAGACCTCGGCGACCTCCGGCGCGAACAACAGATCGGCCCCGGCGGCGGTGGCGAGTTCGGCGTCACGGGCCTCGTCGCGCGGATAGCCGGTCAGATCGGCGGCGTCGTTGAACTGGGTGGGGTTCACGAAGAGCCAGACCACGACCAGGTCGCAGGACGTCCGGGCAGCCCGGATTAGCGACAGGTGGCCCTCATGGAAGGCGCCCATCGTAGGCACCAGGCCGACCCGCAGCGGGGCCGCCGCGGCAGCCCGGGCCTCGGCGATCGCCGCCCGCACCCCGGCGACGTCGCGGACGATCTGCATCGCGGCCGCCTCCGTTCACCCGTCCGACCCGGTGTCGGCGCACCAGAAATCATCCCCCGGCGCGCAACCTACCGGCAACAGGAGGGCTCAGCTCCTGGGTGCCGAGGACGACGGCGAGCTCGAGCAGCTCGGCGTCCCGGCTGCCCGGCTCGGCGGTGTAGACCATGATCCGCAGATCGTCGGAGGCCACCACCAAGGTGTCGCAGGTCAGCGCAATATCGCCCACCGCCGGGTGACGAATCACCTTGTGGCGACTGGAATCAGGGGGCAGTGGCTCGCTTGCGGCCGTCCACAACTCGACGAACAAGGGGCTGGCTGAGCGCAGCTCGGCGAGCAGCCGGCGCAGCCCCGGATCCTTCGGGTAGCGGGCGGCGGTCAGTCGAAGGTCGGCGACCAGGCGGGCTGCGGTATTGGCGTGCTCGTCCTCGCTCTGCACGGCGCGTGAACCCGGCCCGATCACGTTGCGCCAGACTCCGTTGCGGTCGTTGCCCTTCAGGGCGGACGTCTCTCCCATCAGAGCGTCGTAGGGGGCGTTGGCCACGATCAGATTCCACGCCGCGTCGTAGACCACCAGCGGGACGTTGCCGAGCCGATCCAGCAGGCGCTGGACGCTCGCGGTGATTCTGGTGCAGATCAGGCCCGGGCCAGGCGCAACGAGCCCGGCCAGGGTGAACAGCAGCTCGCGCTCGGCATCGGCCAGCCGCAGGGCTCGGGCCAAGGCCTCCACAATCTGGGGTGATGGTGAAGTCGCCCGTCCCTGCTCCAGCCGGGTGAGGTAGTCGACGGAGATCCCGGCCAGGCCGGCCACCTCCTCGCGGCGCAAGCCAGCAGCGCGCCGGCGTGAGCCGACCGGCAGGCCGACGGCCTCGGGTCGCACCTGCTCACGCTGGCGCCGCAGCGCCTTGCCGAACTCGCTGGGCTCCATTGCTCCATTCTGCGCGCCCGACGGTCGGGTGTCCTGGCCCTGCCAGTCCTACGACAACCAGGGGCCTGGTTGCGCTGAGGCCGGCGGGCAACCATCGACGCATGACCACAACATTGATCACCGGGGCGAATACGGGCCTCGGCAAGCAAACGGCAAGACTCCTCGTCGAGGCGGGCCACACGGTGTGGCTCGGCGCCCGCGATGAAGCTCGCGGACGGGCTGCCGCCGACGAACTCGGGGCCCGGTTCGTCCAACTCGACGTCACCGACGACGCGTCCGTGTCCGCCGCGCTGACCACGATCGAGGCCTCGGGAACCGGGCTGGACGTCCTGGTGAACAACGCCGGCATCGCCAGGCGGAGTGCCGGGGGAGCGGAGGCTCTGGACGGGCCGAGCGTCCTGGCGGTCTTCGACACCAATGCCGTCGGGATCATCCGAGTCACCGAGGCTGCGCTGCCGCTGCTGCAGCGCTCGGCGAACCCGGTGATCGTGAACATCTCCAGTGCCCTCGGCTCGTTCTGGGCCACCCACGAGCCGTCCCGGCCGGCCTCGCACTTCCGCTCGATCGCCTACGGTTCGAGCAAGGCCGCGGTGTCGATGATCACCGTCCAGTACGCGCTGAGCTATCCGCAGGTGCGGGTCAACGCCGTCGAGCCGGGGATCACCCAGACCTCGCTGGGCGGCGGCGATCCGAACAGTCATCCGGGACGTCCGGCGGTCGAGAGTGCGAAGGTGGTGGCCCGGCTGGCCTGCATCGGCCCCGACGGCCCGACCGGCACCTTCCAGGAGGACGACGGCGAGCTCGGCTGGTAATTCGCCGGTGCTCCGCGACCGGTGTGACCAGTCGCGGCGGATACTCGGTGCATGAGCAACAAGGGTTGGCAGACCCACTGGCACAAGCATCCGGGCGTCCGCTCCGGCGACCAGCTCACCGTCGGCGAGCGAGCCGCTGACCGGATGCGCAATGCGATGGGCTCGTGGCCGTTCGTCTTCGGTTTCTTCGCGGTGATGTTGGGCTGGGTGATCGTCAACAGCGTGCTGGCGATCGGCGGGCCGCACGGGTTCGATCCGTACCCGTACATCCTGCTGAATCTGTTCTTGTCGATGATGGCCGGGGTGCAGGCGGCGGCGCTGCTGATCGCCGCCAAGCGGTCGGACGCCATCGCGTCCGAGATCGCGATTCACACCGAGCGCAACACCGATGACATCAAGGAGCTGCTGGCGCAGAACCTCGCGCTGATCCAGGAGGTGAAGCGGAACACCGACCTGCTCGACGAAATTCATCGGCACGTGACCGCGCAGACCCCGGCGGCCGGGGAGTTCCCGCCGAAGGTCTAGCTGGACGGTTATGGAACCGTCCCCACCAATTGCGCTGACAAGGTTGGACGGTATTGGAACCGTCCCCGGGGTTGGGGTGGACGGTATTGGAACCGTCCCCGGGGTTGGGGCGACTAGCGGTTGGGCTGGTCGGTCCGGCTGACGTTGGCTTGGATGATCGGGATCGGGAAGCGGGAGGCCCGCAGTGGATCCAGCAGGTCGTCGGTGATGCCGGCGGTGAAGTCGTCGATGGCGAAGACTTTGAACAGGGCTTCGCGGCCGAACTTCGAGCTGTCGGCCACGAAGAAGGCCTCCTTGGCGACCGAGCGCATCACCCGCTTCAACTCGAGCTCGTAGCTGTTCGCGTGGTACAGCCCGTCCTCGGAGACGGTGTCGGAACCGAAGATCGCGACGTCCACCCGCAGGTTGGCCAACTGCTGCACCGACGTCGGCCCCCACATCGTGTAGAGGTTCGGCAGCAGCTCGCCGCCGATGAACACCAAATGTAGTGATCGTTTTCGCGCAATCTCCAGGCCGATCCGCAGATCATTGGTCACGACGGTCACCCGCTGGTGGTTGAGGTTACGCGCGACTTCGAGCGTGGTGGTCCCGCCGTCCAGCAGGATCGTCTGCCCCTCCAGCACTCGCTCGGCCATGGCCTTGCCGATTGCCGACTTCTCCGGTCGGTGCAGCTCTTCCTTGAAGTGGTGCGGCGTCTCCGACTGGCGCACCGGCGTCGCTCCGCCGTGGGTGCGCCGGATCAGGTCCATCGATTCGAGCTGCTCAAGATCGCGACGAATGGTGGACTCGGTGACGCCGAAGGCTTGCGCGAGATCGCGCACCGACTGGAAGCCGTGGTCGCTGAGCACCTCAACGATCTCCGCCTGCCGAGACATGTTCCTCCTCATCCATCTTGCTGCAAAGGCTAGCTCCACTAGCGGCCACGCGCAGCAAGCGCGCGAAAACGTGCATCAGTAACCGTACGACATCCCGAACTCACACCCGCACGAAATGAAGCGTCCAGCGCGCAGCGGCCGCTCGCCACAGCCGACCCGATGCGCGTTCAAATTGTGCCGATGCGCGCGTTTTGCGCGATGTAGCGCAAGATTATGCTCGTTTTCGCTTGACCCGGCCCCTCGGCAGGGTCTAGCGTCCACCGCAATGGGGCGCCGCATGCAGGCTCGCGCAGCCCCAAACCAGGCTTTGGACAAAGGAGTTCCTATGAAGCGCAGGTTCATGCCCGCCGCCGCAGTTCTCGCGGTTGGGCTGTCCTTCTCGGTAGTCGGTTGCACGACGGTGGGAGAAGCTGCCCCGTCCGCCTCCGGCGCCGCCTCGTCGTCCGCCCCGGCCGGCGACAAGGACAAGGTGATGGTCACCGTCGTCAAGGCGCAGACCATTCCGTGGTTCCAGCGGATGGCTGAGGGCGTCAAGTCCTTCGCCGAGCGCACCGGCATCGACGCCCGCCAGGAAGGCGCGGACGACGTGGCCCCGGAGAAGCAGGTCAAGATCATCGAGGACCTGATCGCCCAGCACCCGACGGCGATCACCGTCGTCCCGAACTCGCCCGAGGCCGTGGAGAGCGCCCTGGCCAAGGCTCGCGAGCAGGGCATCATCGTGGTCTCTCACGAGGCCACCGGCATGAAGAACGTCGACATCGACATCGAGGCCTTCGACAACGCCGCCTACGGTTCCGACATCATGAAGAACCTCGGCGAATGCATGGGTGGCAAGGGCAAGTACGTCCAGTTCGTCGGTGGCCTGACCGCCAAGACCCACATGGAGTGGGTGGGTGCGGCCTACGACTACCAGACCAAGAACCTGCCCGACATGAAGCGGGTCGAGACCCCGATCGAGAGCACCGACAACCAGGAGACCGCTTACCAGCGGGCTCGCGAGATCCTGGCCAAGTACCCCGACATCGCGGGCTTCGAGGGTTCGGCCGGTAACGACGTCCCCGGCATCGCTCGTGCGGTGAAGGAAGCCGGTCTGCAGGACAAGATCTGCGTCATGGGCACCTCGATCCCGTCGGTCGCCAGCCAGTACCTGGAGGACGGCTCCATCGACAAGATCTTCTTCTGGGATCCGGCCCTGGCCGGCGAGGCCCAGCTGCAGATCGCCAAGATCCTGTCCGAGGGCGGCAAGATCACCGCGGGGACCGATCTGGGCATCGAGGGCTACAACAACCTGCAGCCGATGGCCGGCCAGACCAACGTCTTCGTTGGCACCGCCCAGGTTGCAGCCGACAAGGAGAGCGCGAAGAACTACAAGTTCTGAGTCACTCAGCGTCAGCGGATCCGGGGCGTGTCGACACGGCACGCCCCGGGCCCAACCCAAGAGAACAGAAGCTCCCGATGAGTTCCACCACAGCACCAGCAACGCAGCTGGCGGACGCGACCGGCCCGGCCCCGGTCCTGTCGGCCCGGCACATCTCCAAGCGATTCGGCGGCGTCCAGGCTCTGGATGATGTCTCGCTGGACCTGATTCCCGGCGAAGTGCACTGCCTGGCCGGCGAGAACGGCTGCGGCAAGTCGACCCTGATCAAGATGATCTCCGGCGCGGAGCGTCCCGACTCCGGCGAGATCGAAGTGGACGGCATCGTCCACACCCGAATGAACACCACTTCGGCCATCCAGAGCGGGATCCAGGTGATCTACCAGGACTTCTCGCTGTTCGGGAACCTCACCGTGGCCGAGAACATCGTCCTCACCTCCGCGGTGGCCGCCAAGCGCAAGCTGTACCGGGTCAAGGATGCGCGCGAGAAGGCGCAGGCCATCGTCGATGAACTCCAGCTCGACCTGGATCTGAACGCCGACGTCGAGAACCTCTCCGTGGCCGACCGGCAGCTCACTGCCATCTGTCGGGCCCTGGTCAGCGACGCCCGAGTGATCATCATGGACGAGCCGACCACTGCCCTCACCCACTCCGAGGTGGAGCATCTCTTCACCGTCGTCGAGCGGCTGCGGGCCCGCGGAGTGGCCCTGGTCTTCGTCTCCCACAAGCTGCAAGAGGTGCTGGCCATCTCGCAGCGGCTCACCATCATGAGGTCCGGACGGGTGGTCATCTCCGGCCCGTCCGCCGACTTCGACCGGCGCTCGATCGCCCGGCACATGACCGGCAGCGACGTCGAGGAGTCCCGGCGCGTCCCCGACTTCGACCAGACCGCCACCCCGGCTCTCGAGGTGCGCGGGCTCACCCTGCCCGGCGCCTTCCGGGACGTGTCCTTCCAGGTCGGCAAGGGCGAGATCCTCGGCGTCACCGGCCTGCTGGGTTCGGGACGCACCGAGCTGGCCGAGTCCGTCTTCGGGGTGCTGCCGGCCAAGTCCGGCACGATCGCGATCGACGGGAAGCCGGTCCGGGTGCGCAACATTCAGGACGCGGTGGCGGCCGGCATCGGCTACGTCCCCGAGGACCGGCTCACCCAGGGCCTGTTCCTGGAGAAGCCGATCGCCGACAACATCATCGCGGCCTCCTTCAACGAGCACCGCAACCGGTGGAAGCTGCTGGACCGCAAGCGGATCTGGGGCACGATCACCCACTTCTTCGATCAGCTGAAGATCCATGCGCCGCACCCGAACCGGGCCGTCCGGACGCTGTCCGGCGGCAACGCTCAGCGGGTGGTGCTGGCCAAGTGGCTGGCCACCGACCCCAAGGTGCTCATTCTCAATGGCCCCACGGTCGGCGTCGACGTCGGCTCGAAGGCCCAGATCCTCGATCTGCTGAGGATTCAGGCAGAGCGGGGAATGGCCGTCGTGATCATCTCCGACGACGTCAACGAGCTCGTCGCCTGCTGCCACCGGGTGCTGGTGGTGGCCCACGGGCAGATCACTCATGAGTTGGTCGCCGATCAGGTGACCGAGGATTCGATCCAGGAAAGCATGGCGGTCTGATATGCAGCTCCTTCGCAAGTTCCGGGGCGCCAACAATGAGGGCAGCCTGGCGCTGATCCTGCTGGTCGTCGTCCTGGGAATGTCCCTGCTCAACCCGGTCTTCTTCAGCGTCAACACGGCGTTCTCGATCCTGCGGGCCGCCACGGTGCCGATGATCCTGGCGCTGGCCGTGCTGTTGGTGATCATCTCCGGTGGCATCGACGTGTCGTTCCCGGTGGTTGCCATCGGCTCGGCCTACACGGCCGTGACGATCTGCCTGAAGACCGGCTTCGACCCCGGTCTGCCGGCCATCTTCGGGATGGCGATCGTCATCGGCGGCCTGCTCGGCCTGGTGAACGGCTTTGTCATCGCCAAGTTCCGGCTGCCAACCCTGATCGTCACTCTCGGCACCCAGGGCATCTTCTTCGGGGCCATGCTGGTCTACGTCGGCACCCGCTACTACCCGACGCTGCCGGACTCGATGGCTGCACTCTCCGCGGTGAACGTCGTCGAACTGACCACCAGCGCCGGACGGGCGTACCTGCACGTGCTGGTGCTGCTGTCGATCGCCATCGCGCTGATCATCTGGGCAGTGCTGAAGTACACGATGTTCGGACGCTCGCTGTACGCCATCGGCGGCGACGCCGAAGGCGCCCGCCGGGCCGGCATTCGGGTGGTGCGCACCCAGCTGTGGATCTACGTGCTGGTCGGCATGGTGGCCGCCATCGGCGGCGTGGCCTATGTGGTGATGAGCCGCAGCGCCAACCCGCAAGACCTGGTCGGCGGCGAGCTGGACATCATCGCCGCCGTGGTGCTGGGCGGGGCGTCCATCTTCGGTGGACGCGGCTCGGTGCTGGGCACCGTGCTGGGCGTGCTGCTGATTCAGGTGATCAACAACAGTCTGCTGCTGGTCGGCGTCCCGAGCGCCTGGCTGCGGGCAGCGGTCGGTCTGCTGCTGATCCTGGGCGTCGGCGCCCAGGCGGTCAGTGCCCGGCGCAGCGCGCAGCGGATACACACAGTGGACACGGGCGAGGCCGTCCGACTCGAGCTGGAGAAGGTGTCATGAAGACCGAACAGGCACAGCCGCAGGCCGCAGAGAACAGCCTCGCGGCCATGAACAACCGGATCGGACGCGTCGTCACCGAGGCGGTCGGACGGACGCTGCGTGACCGCGGCGTCTCCCGGATGCTGATCGCCCTTGTCGTCGCCTTCGGCTTCTTCGCGATCATGCGGCCGCGGATCTTCCTGGGCCCGATCAACCTGCAGAACATCATGGTGGCCGCGCCAGAGGTGGGCGTGATCGCCATCGCCATGATGCTGGCCATGCTGACCGGCGGCATCGACTTGTCGCTGGTGTCGATCGCGAACCTGTCGGCAGTCACCATGTCGACGCTGTTCACCGCCATGGCGGCGTCCAACCCGGCGTTCGGCGAGTCGATGACCGTCCCGATCATTCTGATCGGACTGGTCGTCGGGGCGGCCTGCGGCCTGCTGAACGGCCTGCTGATCAGCCTGGTCGGGATCACCCCGATTCTGGCGACGCTGGCCACCATGCAGATCCTCAACGGCCTGGCCGTGGTGTGGACCGGTGGCAAGACGCTCTATGGTGCGCCGGCCGCGCTGACCACCTTCGGCAAGACCGCCATCGGCCCGGTGCCGATGCTGTTCATCGTGTTCGTCCTGGTGGCCATCGTGATCGCCACGGTCGTCCGCAGTACGGCGCTGGGCCGCAAGCTCGAGCTGCAGGGTGCCAACCCGGTGGCCGCCCGGTTCTCCGGGATCCCGAGTCGCTCGGTGCTGATCTCCAGCTACACGATCGGCGGCCTGCTGGCCGGCTTGGCCGGAGTGCTGTTCCTGTGCCGCAACCCCACGGCTTCGGCCGACTACGGTGCGTCCTATGTGCTGCTGGTGATCGTGATCGCCGTGCTCGGCGGCACGAATCCGAACGGCGGCTTCGCCACGGTCGCCGGGGTGGTCCTGGCCACGCTCACCCTGCAGGTGGTGGCCAGTGGCTTCACGGCGCTGCGGCTTTCGCCCTATCAGTACTCGATCGCGCAAGGCGTGATCCTGGTCGTGGTGATGATCCTCGACACCATCCAATGGTCGCGTCCGAAGTGGCGCAAACGCGGTGTGACTACCGATTCAGCTTCATTGCAGACGACACAGGTCGGAACAATCAAGAAAGATAAGGAACAAGAATGAAGAAGATCATCAACGAGCCGCTGCGGTTCGTCGACGAGTTCCTCGAGGGAATTCTTCTCGCTCACCCCGACCTGGTGAAGACCCCGGGCGATGACCCGCGGATCCTGGTTCGGGCGGACGCTCCGGTGGCCGGCAAGGTCGGCATCGTCACCGGCGGCGGCTCCGGACACCTGCCGCTGTTCAAGGGCTATGTCGGCAAGGGACTGTGCGACGGCGTGGCGATCGGGAACGTGTTCTCGTCCCCGTCTTCGGCCCAGGTGTTCGAGGCGACCAAGGCCGTCGACGGCGGCGCGGGCGTCCTCTATCTCTATGGCAACTACGGCGGCGACGTCTTCAACTTCGACCTGTCGGTGGATCTGGCCGAGCTGGAAGGCATTCCGACCCGGACGGTGCTGGGCTGCGACGACGTCGCCAGCCAGCCCAAGGAGCGCGCGGCCGACCGCCGCGGCGTGGCCGGCATCATCTTCGCGTTCAAGGCTGCCGGTGCGGCCGCCGAGCGCGGTGACAGCCTCGATGAGGTGGCTGCGGTCGCCCAGGACATCGTCGAGAACACCGCCACCATGGGCGTGGGGCTCACCCCGACGATCCTGCCGACCACCGGCAAGCCGAGCTTCGAGCTGGCCGAGCGGGAGATGGAGATCGGCATCGGCATTCACGGCGAGCCCGGCATCCACCGCGGTGAGCTGGAGACCGCCGACGAGATCGCCGATCACCTGCTGGCTCCGCTGATGGCCGACCTCTCCCTTGTCGCCGGCGATCGGGTGGCCGTGCTGGTCAACGGCCTCGGCGCCACCCCGCTGGAGGAGCTGTACGTCCTCTACCGTCGGGTGCACCAGACGCTGACCGCGGCCGGCATCGAGGTCGCTAAGAACTACGTCGGCGAGTACGCCACCAGCCTCGAGATGGCTGGTGCGTCCATCTCGCTGCTGAAGCTCAACGACAGCAGGCTCGAACTACTCAACGCGGCGGCTCGTTCGCCCTTCTTCATCGAGGCATGACAGTAATGACCGGAAAAGAACTCGCCGAGGCGATCCAGAAGTGCCTGGCACTGTTCACCGACTACGCCGACGAACTCGGCGATCTTGATCAGGCGCTCGGTGACGGCGACCTGGGCATCACCGTGTCGCTGGGAGCCAAGGCCGCCAGCGACGCCCTGAGCAACCTGGACGACGCGGCCACCCCGGCCGAGGTGGTCCTGGCCTGCGCCAAGGCGTTCGCCAATGCCAACCCGTCCACGATGGCGGCGCTGGTGGCGGGGGCGCTGCTGGCCGGCTCGCGGATCCTGGGCGACGCCACCCAGGTGGCTCCCGGCCAGGCCGGCAAGTTCGCTCTGGCTGCGGCCGAGTCGATCAGCCAGCGCGGCAAGTCGCAGGTGGGGGACAAGACGATTCTGGACGCCATGTTCCCGGCCGCCGAGGCCCTGCTGGCTTCGCCGGACGGCGTCGCCGACCTGAGTGCTGCGATCGAGGCCGCCGAGGCCGGCGTGATTCGTTCGACCGGGCTGCAGTCGCGGCGCGGCCGGGCGTCCTGGCTGCAGGAGCGCAGCATCGGCCTGCAGGATCCGGGTGCCACCGCGTACCTGCGCTTCCTGCAGTCCTGGCAGGCGGCGAACAGTCCGGCCGAGGTCGGCTAGTACTCAACGAGCAGCGTGCCGCCACGGGCTGCTCGATAACCCCGGGGTGTGTGCCGGTCCGAATCTCTCGCGGACGGTGCACACCCCGGCCCTTTCTCTCGTCCACTTCGGAAGGTGACCTTGATGACTTCGATGTTTGCGCAGGAACTCGATACCCCGGCGCCGCTGAGCGCTTCGCCGCTGAGCTGGCGGGCGACGGCGCGTCCGGAACCGGGGGAGGGGCAGTTGGTGATCGAGGTGGCCTCCTGCGGGGTGTGCCGCTCGAACCTGCACATGGTGCAGGGCGACTGGGTGGCCGGTGGGGTGCCGGCCATCTCGCCGATCATTCCCGGCCATGAGGTGACCGGACGGGTGGCTGCTGTCGGTGTGGGCGTGATCGGCTTCGCTGTCGGCGACCCGGTGGGCGTCCAGCCGGTGTGGTGGACGTGTGAGGAGTGCGAGTTCTGCACCAGCGGACGCGAGCAGCTGTGCCATCGCCGGATCATCACCGGTGAGCATGTGAATGGCGGCTATGCCGAGTTCATGCTGGCCAATGCTGCGCACACCTATCGGGTGCCCAGCTCTTTGGACCTGGTCGATGCCGCGCCGCTGTTCTGCCCGGGGATCACCGCCTTCGGGGCTGTGGAGAAGGCTGCGATCGTGCCGGGTCAGCGAGTTGCCGTCTTCGGGCTGGGTGGGGTCGGGCACATGGCCGTCCAGTTCGCCCGGCTGGCCGGCGGCGAGGTGATCGCGGTTGGACGCAACCCCGAGCATCTACGGGTGGCCCGCGAGCTGGGGGCGTCGGCTGCCGTGGACTCGACCGACCCGGCGCAGCTAGCCGCGTTGGAGGATTCGGCCGACGTGGTGCTCACCTTCGCTGACGCCGATGTGGTCACTGAGCAGGCGTTCCGCGCGCTGAAGTGGGGCGGGACGCTGGTGGCCGGGGTGCCGCTGAACGTGGCCGGCTTCCACTTCAACAAGGCGCAGACCATCAAGGCGTCCATCCTGGGCAACCGCGAGCAGATGCGGACGGTGCTCGAGCTGGCCGCGGCCGGGAAGATCACCACCGTGGTGGAGCGCTTCGCGATGTCGGACGCCGCTCATGCCCTCGACCTGCTGGCGTCCGGCCGGCTCTCGTCCCGGGCCGTCCTGCACAACTGAGGCTGCCGTAACCGAGGCCCCGCAGATAAAGGGGACAGTCCCCTTTATCTGCGGGGCTGCAGGTCTCAGGTGCCTGGACGGTAATGGAACCGTCCCCGTTTATCCGGCGGAGGCGGCGCGGGCGGCGGCGGGGAGGGCGGCGATCAGCTGGTCGAGGTCGGCGTCGGAGTGGGCGGCCGAACAGAACCAGGCCTCGTAGGCCGAGGGCGGCAGGGCCACCCCGGCGTCGAGCATGGAGTGGAAGAAGCGCCGGTAGGCGGACGCGTCCTGGGTCTGCGCCTGCGCGTAGTTGGTGACCGGCGCGTCCACGCCCCAGAAGATCGAGAACAGTGAGCCTGCCCGCGAGATCACGTGCGGGACGCCGGCCTGGGTCAGGGCGTCGTCCACGGCCGTCGACAGCGCGGACGCCACCGCGTCCACCCGGGCGTAGACCTCGGCGTCGGCCAGCTTCAAGGTCGCGATCCCGGCCGCCGTGGCCAGCGGGTTCCCGGACAGGGTGCCGGCCTGGTAGACCGGGCCGAGCGGGGCCAGCAGGTCGAGCAGCTCAGGGCGTCCGCCGAGGGCGGCCAGCGGCATGCCGCCGCCGATGACCTTGCCGAAGGTGAACAGATCCGGGGTGATCGCGCCCTGCTCTAGGCCCCACCAGCCGGCCGCCGAAACCCGGAAGCCGGTCAGCACCTCGTCGTAGATCAGCAGGGCGCCGTGGGTCGAGGTCAGTTCGCGGAGCAGGGCGTTGAAGCCCGGGGCCGGGGCCACCACGCCCATGTTCGCGGCGGCCGGCTCGGTGATCACCGCGGCGATCTCGGAGCCGCGGGCCGCGAAGACTTCGCGGATCGCGTCCGGATCGTTGTAGGGGACGACCAGAGTCTGAGCGGTTGCGGCGGCCGGGACCCCGGCCGAACCGGGCAGGCCGGCCGTGGCCAGGCCCGAGCCGGCGGCG
>LUYM01000013.1 GCA_001603275.1 Actinomycetales bacterium Actino_02
GAGTCTGGCCGCCGCCCAGGAGCCGTCGGAGGAGGAGCTGAAGCTCGCCGCCGAGCGGGCCGCCCGCCGTGAGGCCCGCGAGGCCGCCCTGGTGGCGTCCACCACGGTTGCTCCGGCCGCGGTCGCCGCCAGCAAGCCGGAACTCGTCCGGGTCGAGAAGCGGACGACGGACAAGTTCGTCGGTTCAGTAGGCCTTTTCCTGCTGCGCCTGGTCGTGGCCGTGATCTTCGCGATCCGCGGCCTGGGAATCCTCACCGATCTGCCGGCTGCCACCAAGACCTTCTCCGCCACGATCCTTCCGCAGCCGGAGCTGTGGGCGATCATCGTCGGTGCCAGCTCGCTGGCGATCGCCTTGGCCATGGTGCTGGGCCTGCTCACCCGAGTGGCCGGGCTGGGTGCGGCTCTGATCGCCGGCGGCGCGCTGGCGCTGGTCTTCTGGGGCTCCAGCTTCAGCCCATTCGTCGCCGGCCAGCCGGGCTTCTACGGCGAGCTGGAGCTGCTGCTGACCGCTGTCGGCATCCTGTTCCTCACCGTCGGTGCCGGCGGCTGGAGCCTTGATCGCAGCTTCCGGGACGCCCGCGGGCGCGACGAGGCTGACGACGAGGACTGAGTCGCTGCGCCCGGCCCTCACCGGTCCAGCGACTAGGCTGGGCCGGTGCGACTGAACCGGAGCCTGAGCCTGCTGTTGGCTGGGTCGTTGCTGGTCAGCGGTTGCACGGCCGGGACGGTGCCGTCCACCTCGGTGTCGTCCTCGGCGGACCCGACGGCGAGTGTGGCCTCGCCGAGCCCGACCAGTACGACGGTCGGTGACTTGCAGCTGGCCACGACGCCGTCCCCGGTGGTCGACCGGCTGCAGCTGCCCGAGGTGAATCCCAAGGTTGCCGGTGTGCTGAGTGGCGTGGGGCCCGATCTGAACGCCTACCTGACCCAGCCGCTGCGCTGGACCGATTGCGAGCAGGGGACCCAGTGCGCGGCCGTGGCGGCTCCGCTCGACTATGCCGATCCTGGGCGGGCCGCGGTCACCCTGGTGATGCGTCGCAAGCCGGCCACCAAGAAGCCGGTGTTGGGGACGCTGTTCATCAACCCCGGTGGGCCAGGAGCGTCCGGGACGGAAATGGTCTCCAGCTTTGCCAGCACCGGGCTGGAGGCCTACGACATCGTCGGCTGGGATCCTCGTGGGACGGGGCTGTCGACGCCGATCCGTTGCCTCAGCGACGCCGACACCGACGCCTACAACGAGCTCGACCTCAGCCCGGACGATCCGGCCGAGCGGGCCGCGCTGCTGGCCGGCGTGGAGGCCTTCAACAAGGGTTGTTGGCAGCGCAACGGGAAGCTGCTCGAACACGTCGGCACCATCGACACCGTGCGCGACCTGGACCTGCTGCGCCGGCTGCTCAAGCAGCCGAAGCTGAACTTCCTGGGCTACTCCTACGGCACCCAAATCGGGGCCTACTACGCCGAACTCTTCCCCGAGAACACCGGACGCCTGGTCTTGGACGCCGCGGTGAACATCACCACCGACGAGTCGATTCCGCAGGCCGAGGGCTTCGAGCTTGCGCTGACCCACTACGCGAAGTGGTGTGCGGAGCGCTCCTGCCCGCTGGGCGGCACCGAAACCGCCGTGAAGGCCACCATCACCAGGCTGTGGGATCGCCTCGACTCCCAGCCCCTCACCGGTACCGGCGGCACGCTGACCCAGAGCCTGGCCGTGACCGGGGTGGCCGCGATGCTCTATGGCGGGTCGGAGGCTTGGCCGTCCATCGCGCTGCTGGTGGAGTCGGCCATCAACGGTGACGGGCGTGGTCTGCTGGCCGCTGCGGACTTCCTCAACGGTCGAGGTGATGACGGCGGCTACAGCCCGATGACCTACGCCTTCCCGGCGATCGGTTGCCGCGACTCCACCGATGACGGGGTCGCCGGTGCCGACCGGGATTGGGTTGCCGATCAGAAGAAGGCCCCGATCTTCGGCAAGTACTTCGGGCCGTCCTACAGCTGTGCGCTGTGGCCGGTCCGTCCGGACGTCCAGCTGCACCCGACAGGTGTCGGTGCCGCGCCGTTGCTGGTGATCGGCGGCCTGGGCGACAACGCCACGCCGTACCGCTACGCCGAATGGATGGCCAAGCAACTCACCTCGGCCACGCTGATCACCTACACCGGTGAGGGGCACGGCACTTTCGGCGGCAAATCAAAGTGCGTGGACGATGCGGTGATCGCCTACCTGACCCAGGGCACGATCCCGGCGGACGGGCTTCGCTGCAGCTGAGTCGCGTCCGACTTCGCCCCGACGCGCGCTCGCCTCTATAGTTGTGCCTCGGCCCCCGGGCCGCGCCACCTTAGCTCAGTCGGTAGAGCGACGCTCTCGTAAAGCGTAGGTCGCGGGTTCGATTCCCGCAGGTGGCTCCGATAACGGTCCTTGTCGAGTCGAGTCGAGTCGAGTCGGGTCCGCGTCCCGCCTCCGACCCAGCGGACCCCGCTAGCTACGCTTTCGCTACGTTGACTGATCCTGAGCGCAGTTCACCAGCAGCCCGGGCTCCATCGCCTGCCGCACCTGCCAGTAGCGATTCCGGAAGCAGGCGCAGCCGCTGATCAAGCTGCTGAACCGCGCCCACCGGGCCAACCCGACGGCGGAGATCCGCGAGATCCACCGGTCGATCCTGCTGCCCTGGGTGGGCGGGATGGCGCCCCGTCGGCTCGTGCACGACTACACCGCCCGCTGGTGCCTGACCTGGGCCTGGACGCCGGAGGCCTGGAACAAGCTCGCCGACGACACCGCCGCGCAGATGGAGGTGCCGAGCAGTTGGCGCGGAAGCG
Organism: Actinomycetales bacterium Actino_02; assembly: GCA_001603275.1. Classification (GTDB taxonomy): domain Bacteria; phylum Actinomycetota; class Actinomycetes; order Propionibacteriales; family Propionibacteriaceae; genus Propionicimonas. Next base: position 2,812 of record LUYM01000013.1, read on the forward strand.
AGTTCGACTTCGCCATTGCTTGCGGCGGCAAGCCCTACCTCGCACCGAGCACCACCGACGCGGCCGACCGCGCCGCGCGCCACTATGAGCAGCGACAGCTGTGGAAGGACACCCAACTCAACGCGGTCGCACAGGAACGCGCCCGCGAGGAGATGGCCCGCCAGGTCGCACAGGCCGAGGCAGAGCAGGAACGCGCCATAGCCGACGCCCGCCGCCGCGCGGCCGTGGCTGCCGCAGCGGAAGCCGACTAAGCCAGCGGGTGGCCGTGTGCGGATGTGCTCCCAACCACCGGCCGCCCGCCTCAACCCAGGGCCCTCGTGCGTACCTTTCCGTGCGGGGCCCTGGGTTTCATTGCAGGACTGCGCATGAGCACGTTTGCTCAAAGTGTGTCGTTATGGCGGCTAATGCGGGATTTTCGTGCATACTTTCGTTCAGGTAACTACTGATGTTGGCTTGCTTGTGGTAGGTAACCGCATCGACCTAAAGAGGGACCCGGCGACGCCGGGTCCCTCTGTCGTTTGTGCAGCAGGCCGCGTCTCTCTGCAACCGCGACACGCCCGGGAGTCGTCCTTGACTCACAGTGGCGTAACTTCTACGGTGTAACTACCACAAGCAGGTCAGCTGAGTGCCACCTTCCCCTAGGGCTCAGCGTTGAGTTCTAGGTGTGAGAGGTGGAGGAGCCATGATGATGGTCAGTCAGTTGCCGAGCAGGTCGATGTCGGGTGTCTGCACAATGCGCCCGTAGAAGCGGCTATCACCGCAGATGTAGTTCCCGGCTTACGAGGCGGGAACTAGTAGCGCTGCCCGCAGTCGTGGCAGCGCGGCACTCCGGAGTAGCCCACTACTCGGCCTTCACGGCTGAGGAGGACGCTGCCAGGCACCTCACGCCCATCGGGGTCGACGCGCATCAGGTCGAACCAACTCGAGCCGCATCGGCACACGCGCCCGTCGTCCGTGCCCGAGGACCGCCGGTCGGGGAAGGCGATAACTGTCATATCCGTGTCCTTCGCTCAACTAGGAGGTGATGAAAATGAGCAAGCGTATGCCTTTGGGTCCCGGCGGGACCTACAAGACCGGCCAGCGCGTTCCGGTCTCTGGTGACTGGGCCGACCAGTACGGCACCGTTATCTGGATCGAGCAGGGAAACACCTTCCCGCCGTGCATCGATCGCAAGGGTGAATGCGCCTACAGGAGCCTGATCACGGTCGCAGCCACGGCCTGAACAGGTAGGTAGGTAGTCACTCACTCCAAGTGGGGCGTGGGCTTCGGCTCGCGCCCCACGCTCTTTCTGCGCACAACCCGATGGACCGGTGCACGGCGGACATGGCACTACCATGCCTCGCGGTCGCGGTCTTTACAAGTCCCCGCGCGGGTCTTCTGGTCGCTTGAGGTCGCGCTCATCGCGGCCGGTTGAGCAAGCTGTCGCCGCACTACTTGAGCGGAAGGCCGCGTTTGGCCCTCAGTTCGCGACCGTCAGCGAGGGTGACGTATGGGACCATCTGGCGGAATCGGCAACCGAGTGCGGCCTTTTGTCTGCGCATTTCGCCAGCCTCAAGGAACCACTCAGCATGGTCGCCCGGTTCGACCCAGTGCGGGAGAAGCGGCTCGATAGGACTGAGTCGGCCGGTAGCCACCACTCGACGGTTGCCCGGCAGGATGAGCCCCCAGCTCGTGACCTTCACCCGGTCGGGGCCACCGTTGCGAAGGGTCACGCCAACAAGGTGATCCCCGAGGTCCTTGGACCCGTCGGGTTGGTCGTATACGAGGAAGTCGTTCGAGGCAACGACCGAGACCTTCCCGTGCTTCGGATGTCGCGGCCTCAACCACAACAGCCAGGTGAGAACCACACCGACAACGCCAATGAACAAGCCAACTGGAACCCAAAAGGGATCGTTCCATGGAGGCACGGCGTCGCCTACTGCACCATGAAGTCGGTGCCGGCTGGGTACTCCGCCAAGATCTGCCGGCGACCCGAACGTAGTTCACCGATGACCTGAAAGGAGCCATCCTCCAGCGGGACCACCTCGACTTCACCGTTCTCGTTGGTGGACGGGTGGGGATGACGTTCGCCATCAGGGGTTATCGCGGTAATGCGCGTGGTCATGTCCCGCAGTCTGCCAGGATCGCTATTCCCTAGCTACGCAGCGGTCCCAAACGTGCCGCAACGGGGTCTGCTGCACGGATAGGTGACAACTGATCTGGCTTGCCCGGGAGGGTGGCCGGGTCTGCTGCACGGATAGGTGACAACTGATCTGGCTTGCCCGGGAGGGTGGCCTGAGAGG
>LUYM01000014.1 GCA_001603275.1 Actinomycetales bacterium Actino_02
ACATCGCCGGACATTTACAACACCCCGCAAGCTTCGGCTTGCGGGGTGTTGCAATTTCAGGGCCCATTCCGGGCTCCGCACCGAGAGGTAGGCGGGTCCGAGTAGCAGCGAGCGGCGTCTAGAGCCGGAACAGGGGAGTCGGCGGTGGCGCGGGCTGGTTGATCACACTCAGCGAGCTGCGCCGCTCTGCACGCTCCTTCGTGGCCCGGGTGAGCTCGTTGGGCACGCCGGTGATGGCCGCGATGATGTCTTCGTAGCTGACATCGTCGATCAATGCGTCCCCGTTGATTCGTCCATGCCTCATCACCACGATCCGATCAGCCACGGCCTGGACATCGGTCAGGGTGTGCGAGATGAACATGACGCCATAGCCGAGATCACGCAGATTCTCGATGAGGTTGAGCACCTCAGCGGTCTGGGTAACCGACAGAGAGCTGGTGGGCTCATCCATCACGACGATCCGAGGCTCGCCCAGAAGGGCTCGGGCAATGGCAGTGCTCTGCCGTTGCCCGGCGGACAGGTTCGCCACGAGGGTGCGCACCGGTGGCAGGCGGGCGCCGAGGGCAGCCAGGGCCTGCCGGGCGATTTCGTCCATGGCATCCTCAGCCAGCACCATCGATGAGGCTAGCTCGCGGCCGAGGAAGAGGTTCTGAACGATCGTCAGGTTGTTGCACAGAGCGAGCTCTTGGAAAACGGACGCGATGCCGAGCTCCTGCGCCGCCGAGGGCGACGGAATGGCGGTCGGCACTCCGTCCCAGAAGATCTCGCCGGCATCCGGCTGATACACGCCTGCGATCAGCTTGGCCAGGACGGACTTGCCGGCGGCGTTGTCGCCGACAACGGCGACCACCTCGCGCGCGTGCAGATCGAAATCGATCTGGTCGAGCGCAAGCACTGAGCCGAACCGCTTAGTCACGCCGCGCAGGGCGAGTACTGGTTGAGTGTCCGAGATGCCGTGGCCGGGACGGTGTCCCTCGCCGTTAGCTCCGTCAAAGTTCAGCTGGCGCCGGATCGCGGTCATGCCGACACCTCCGCCATCTTCGCGGGCTGGAGCAGCGAGTCGATCGCGTAGGTGGCCGCACCGAGCACGGCGGCCTCGGTGCCGAACTCCGAGATTTCCACCCGCGGAGGGGTGAGCGCGCTATGCAGGCTGTGACGACTCAGCGAGGCTTCGAGAGGCAAAGTCAGAATGCCGCCGGCCAGCGCGAGCTCTCCACCTACCACGATGGTCTCCGGGTCTAGGACGTTGGTGAGTGCAGCCAGGGCGAAGCCGATCTGCTCAGCCGCGTCAGCGATGACGCGGGTGGCACCCAAGTCGCCCTGCCGAGCCATCAGGATCACATCGCGGAGCGCGATCGGGCCAACCGTCTGCCGTAGATTGGCGGCGATGGCGGTGGAGTTGACCACCATCTCGAGGCAACCCCGGTTGCCACAGCGGCACAATGCGCCGTTGGGCACCACCTGAATGTGGCCGATCTCTCCGGCCAGGCCGGCGTGGCCGCGCAGGATGGCCCCCTGGCTGAGGATGCCGGCCCCAATCCCGTGACCGATATGGACGAAGACGGCCGAGCGCTTGCCGCGGGCGGTGCCGAAGCGGGACTCAGCCAACATGGCGAGGTTGGCGTCATTGTCGACCAGTACGGGCAGATCCAGGCGCCGGGACAAGGACTCGGCGATGCGCACCTCGTCCCAGCCGCGCATGAGCCCCGGCACGGAGAGCATGTCGGTCGCCGGGTCGTAGGGGGCGCAGATGCCCAGGCCGACACCGCGCAGTTCATCGCGGGTGGTGCCCAGAGAGTCCAGCATGTCCAAGATCAGCTCGGCGGCCCGATCCAGGCCGGTGTCGGAGCGGTGGTCGGCGGCTAGCGGCATCCGCTGCTGAGTGATGACCGTACCTACTGCATCACACAGGACCAGGCGCAGGGCGCGGGACGAGAAGTGCACGCCGGCCACCACACCCAGTTGACGAGACAAGGTGACCTGAGTGGCCCGGCGTCCTGAGCGGGTGACCTGTTCGGTATTGAAGACTCCGGTCGAGACCAGCTCATTGACGATGATCGAAACGGTGGCAGGGGACAGCCCAGTGCGATCGGCGACCTCGACCTGGGTCATTGCGCCGAACTGTTTGATTGCGTCCACGATCCGCACTCGGTTCGCTTCCCGCAATGAGCCGGGGGATCCCGGTGGCACGCGGCTGACTGCCATGGCCGAAGTCTAGCGTTCGGGGCTCCCGCTTCTGTGGGTAATTGGGCTCCGGCTTGGTGGGTTAGGGAGTCGAAGTAACGATTCGGTCACAACTGATCTTGAGTTCGAGAGCTAAACACAAGGCGTACTAACGTAACGCCTGACCGCTCCGCAGAGCTGCGGACGGCACACCCGGCACTGAGGCACCTCCAGCGTAGGAGGGCCCAGTGGAGACAGAAGGAAGGACACCCCATGGCAATCCGCAAGTCTGCGGCGCTTATTGCTGGCCTGGCTGTGGTCTTCGGGGCAATGGCCGGCTGCAGCGCCGACCGCACCCCCGCATCCGCAGGTTCGAGCGGCGGCGACAAGCCGCTGATCGGTATCACCATGCCGACCGTCAGCCTGGAACGTTGGAACAACGACGGCGCTGGCTTGAAGAAGCAGCTCGAAGACATGGGTTACAAGACCATGCTCGACTACGCCGACAACAAGAACGAGCAGCAGATCCAGCAGCTGGAGAACCAGATCAACTCTGGTGCGAAGGTCCTGGTCATCGCTTCCATCGACGGCAAGACCCTCGGCCCGACCCTGCAGAAGGCTGCTGACAAGGGCATCAAGATCATCGCTTACGACCGCCTGATCATGGGCACGCCGAACGTGGATTACTACGCCACCTTCGACAACTACAAGGTTGGCCAGCTGCAGGGCAACTACATCAAGGACAACGCCAAGCTGGACGGCGCGACCACCCCGCTGAACTTCGAGCCGTTCGCCGGATCTCCCGACGACAACAACGCCTCGCTGTTCTTCAAGGGAGCCTGGGACGTTCTGAAGCCGTACGTCGACTCCGGCAAGCTGGTCATCAACTCCGAGACCGGCAAGAAGGCTGCCGGCAACTGGCAGGACATCGGCATCCTGGAGTGGAAGTCCGCGACTGCTCAGAGCGAGATGGAGAACCGGCTGAACTCCTTCTACACCGACAAGAAGGTCCAGGTTGTCCTGTCCCCGAACGACTCGCTGGCTCTGGGTATTGCCCAGGCTCTTGAGACCAAGGGCTACGTAGTGGGCAAGGACTGGCCGATTCTGACCGGTCAGGACGGCGACGTCGCCAACGTGAAGAACATCCTCGCCGGCAAGCAGTCGATGACGGTGTGGAAGGACACCCGCGAGCTGGCCAAGAAGGTTGCGGCGATGGTGGATGAGATCGTGTCGGGCAAGACCGTCACGACCAATGACACCAAGACCTACAACAACGGTAACAAGGTTGTCCCCTCCTACCTGCTCGACCCGCAGGTTGTCACCAAGGACGACGTCCAGAGCAAGCTGGTGGATTCCGGCTTCATCACGGCCGACAAGCTCAAGTGAGCTTTTGAGGCTTAGTTCCTCGTGAATGGTGGACGGCGTGCCGGGATCATTCCCGGCACGCCGGCTACTCCTGCAACAACGAGGCCGGAAAGGCTAGATATGACCGACCAACCCGACATCCTGCAGATGAAGGGGATTTCGATGGAGTTCCCCGGGGTCAAGGCCCTGGACGACGTGAACCTCAGCGTCAAGCGAGGTGAGATCCACGCGATCTGCGGAGAGAACGGTGCTGGCAAGTCCACGCTGATGAAGATCCTCTCCGGCGTCTACCCGCATGGCAGCTACTCCGGCGACATCGAGTATCTCGGAGAGCCGTGCGCATTTCGAACGATCCGTGACTCCGAGGAGCGCGGCATCGTCATCATTCATCAAGAGCTCGCGCTAGTGCCCTACCTCTCCATCGCGGAGAACATCTTCCTGGGCAACGAGCGCGCTCGACTCGGTGTGATCGACTGGGATCGCGCCGAGAGTGAAGCCAAGGCATTGCTGGCCCGGGTAGGGCTTGCCGAGCATCCGCGCACGCCCATTGTCGACATCGGCGTCGGCAAGCAGCAGCTGGTGGAGATCGCCAAGGCGTTGTCCAAGCGGGTGGAGCTGTTGATTCTCGACGAACCGACCGCGGCACTCAATGACGACGACTCCGAGCATCTGCTCAGCCTGGTGCGCGCGCTGCGCGATGAGGGCGTGACCAGCATCATCATCTCCCACAAGCTGGGTGAGATCTTGTCGATCGCCGACTCGATCAGCGTCCTGCGCGATGGTCGGATGATCGAGACCCTCGACGTCGCCGGTGAGAAGGTCACTGAGGAGCGGCTGATCCGCGGCATGGTCGGCCGGGAGATGAATAGCCGGTTCCCCACCCATGAGTCGCACATCGGCGAGGAAGCCTTCCGTATCGAGAACTGGACGGTGCATCACCCGATCGACGCCGGTCGAGTCATGGTGGACAACGCCTCCCTCGTCGTCCACGCCGGTGAGATCGTCGGCCTGGCCGGCCTGATGGGTTCTGGGCGTACGGAGTTGGCCATGAGCATCTTCGGACGCACTTACGGCCGAGAGATCTCCGGCTCGATCTACCGCAACGGCGCTGAGGTCAACACCCACACCGTCGGGCAGGCCGTGGCGCAGGGAATCGCCTACGTCTCGGAGGATCGCAAGCGCTACGGGCTGAACCTGATTCAATCGGTGAAGGAGAACATGACCGTCGCCGGCCTGACCAAGGTGGCCAAGCGCGGGGTGATCGAAGCCAATGCCGAGATCTCCGTGGCGAACCGGCTGCGGAAGGAACTGACGGTCAAGGCCCCGACAGTTGAGTCTCAGGTCGGCAAGCTTTCCGGCGGCAATCAGCAGAAGGTGGCGCTGGCCAAATGGGTCTTCACCGATCCGGAAGTGCTGATTCTCGACGAGCCGACGCGCGGCATCGACGTCGGTGCCAAGTACGAGATCTATACGATCATCAATGGGCTTGCCGATCAGGGCAAGGCCGTCTTGGTGATCTCTTCGGAACTGCCCGAACTGATCGGGATCTGTGACCGCATTTACACCTTGAGCGAAGGCCGCATCACCGGTGATGTCAGCCGGGCGGATGCCACTCAGGAGCATCTGATGAAGCTCATGACAAAGGAAGCATAGGAAGCAGCAATGAACTCCATTCAGGAATCCCTGAAGCACAACCTGCGCCAGTACGGGATCATGGCGGCGCTGGTTTTGGTGGTCGTGACGTTCAACGTCCTCACCGGCGGACGGCTGCTCTGGCCGAACAACTTCGCCTCCCTCATCGCCCAGAACGCCTATGTGCTGATCCTGGCCATCGGCATGGTAATGGTGATCGTCGCCGGCCATATCGACTTGTCGGTCGGCTCGCTGGTTGCCTTCATCGGCGGCGTCCTGGGCTGGGCGATGTACTACTGGCACTGGCCTTGGCCGGTCGCCGTGTTGCTCGCCCTGGCACTGGGTGCTGCGGTCGGCGCCTGGCACGGCTTCTGGATCGCCTACATCCGGATCCCGGCCTTCATCGTCACTCTGGCCGGCATGCTGATGTTCCGTGGCCTGGCCATCGTGATCGCCGGCTTCACCATGGCCGGCTTCGACCAGGGCTTCGTCAACATCTCCTCCGGTGCGCTGCCCAACTTCATGGGCTACATCGGCGGGCTGGATGTGCTGACCATGATCTTGGGCATCGTCGGTGTGGTCATCCTGATCTGGATGCAGTTCCGGGCCCGGGCGTCGCAGATCCGGCACGGCATCGAGCCGGAGCCGATGTTGCTGCTGGCCGGAAAGCTCGTGGTGATCGCGGCCGCCGTGCTGTTCGTCACCACCCTGCTGGCCATGAGCGACGGCGGGACCCCGATCGTGCTGGTCGTGGTTGGCGTGCTGATCTTCGTCTACAGCTTCGTGCTCAATCGGACGATCTTCGGCCGTCACGTCTACGCCATCGGCGGCAACCTGAACGCAGCCATCCTGTCCGGTATCAACACGGCACGGACGAACTTCCTGATCTTCGTGCACATGGGTCTGTTGGCAGCTGTTGCCGCCATCGTGGTCACCTCGCGAGCGAATGCGGCCACCTCGACCTCGGGTCAGAGCTACGAGCTGGACGCGATCGCGGCGTGCTTCATCGGTGGTACCGCGGTATCCGGCGGTGTCGGACGCATCTCCGGGGCCATGGTCGGCGCCTTGATCATGGGTGTGCTGAACATGGGCCTGTCCATCGTGGGTGTGCCGGCCGCGTGGCAGCAGGTGGTCAAGGGCCTGGTCCTGCTGGCCGCTGTGGCTCTGGACCTGGTGTCCAAGCAGCGGGCCAAGGTCGCCTGATCTGATCCCTCTCCCGGCGGCGGCTTTGCGCCGCTGCCGGGTGGACGGGCAAGATAGTGCGGTGAACCAGTCAAACGCAGGCCGTCCGTTCTCCAGCCGTGGTCGAGATGAAGGCCGTGGCGGTGATCGTCGCGAGGGCCGCAACCCACGCTCGGGAGCCGGTGGCGGTGCCTCCGGTCCGCGGGGCCGTGGTGCAAGCGATGATCGCGGAGAAGGCCGAGACAGTCGGCCCCGCGGTGGTTCCGGATTCTCCTCAAACTCTTCGAGCTCGCGCTCGGGCGGAGCTCGTCCGAGCAGTGGCGGACGTCCCGGACAAGGTGCCCCCAGCGGTCGCGGTGCGGGTTCGAGCCAGGACCGGCGGCCCGAGCGCTCATCCTCGGAGCGTGGCGGGCGCCCGGAGTCGGGGTCCGGTCGGTGGGGCGATGATCGTCCGCCTCGCAGCGGAGCCGGACGCAAGTCCACCTCTGCAGCTGGGTGGGAGCGTGGCGGCGAGCGCCCGCGCAGTTCGGCCGCCGGCACCGGTGGCCGTCGCCCTCGGACAGATTCCGATTCCCGAGCGCGCTCCTGGGAGAGTGGCGATAGCCGCCCGCCGCGCCGTGACGGCGACGCCGGTGGTTCACGAGGCCCTCGCCCCTGGGCAGACGGCGACCGTTCCCGCCCGGCATCCGGCGGCGCCGACCGGCGGCGTCCCAGCGGTGAGCGATCCTCGTCCTGGCAGTCCGACGGTGATCGTCCGCGCCGCTCGTTCGGCGGTGCCGGCGAAGGCCGAGGTGGCTACGGCCGTCCGGATTCGCGGCGCAGTGACGACCGTCGCAGTGACGACCGTCGATCCTCGGGCTCGTGGGGGCGCGATGATGACCGTCCGCGCCGTGGGCCGGCGGGGGCCGGCAGCGACGAGCGCCGTCCGGCGGGTGCCGGTCGAGGTGGCTATGACCGTCCGGATTCGCGGCGCGGTGACGACCGCCGTCCGGCGGGTGCCGGTCGAGGTGGCTATGACCGTCCCGATTCGCGTCGCAGTGACGACCGTCGCAGTGACGACCGCCGACCCTCGGGCTCCTGGGGACGCGATGACGACCGCCCGCGCCGCGGACCGGCCGGGGCCGGATCGCGTCCGCAGGGTCGCGACGGCGGGAATGGCCGTCCGGCGCGCAACGCAGCGGGGAGTCGCTCCGGTGATGGGCGCACATCTGGTGGCGAACGCCGCTCCAGTGATCGGCCCTACCTTGTCGCCAAGGAGCGAGTAGTCGAGCCACCGCTGCCCAAGGACTTCGACGCCCGCGAACTCCCGCGCGGGGTGCGCGCCGAGTTGCGTGGCCTGTCCGCCGAGCTGGCCGAGCAGGCCGGCGCTCATCTGTTGATGGCCGGCCGGACGATCGATGCCGACCCGGCGCTGGCTCTGGAGCATGCCCAAGCCGCGAAGCGGCGAGCGGGCCGACTGCCGATCGTCCGAGAAGCGGTGGGTGAGGCGGCCTATGCAGCCGGCGAGTTCTCGCTGGCCCTGGCCGAGTTCCGTGCCGTGCGCCGGATGACCGGTTCGGACGCCTACGTGGCAGCGATGGCCGACTGTGAGCGGGCGCTGCATCGTCCCCAGGCTGCGTTGAAGCTGGTTCGTGATGGCTTGGCGGCCTCACCGGAGGCCGACGTCCGAGTCGAGCTTCGGCTGGTGGAGGCCGGCTTGCGCTCCGACTCCGGGCAGGTGCCCGAGGCTTTGCGGCTGCTGCAGGCCGAGATCGAGGACCTCGGTGCCCGCGGCACCAAGCTGGCTCGGGCCCGGCTGCGCTACGCCTACGCCGATCTGCTGGAGCGAACCGGCTCGGTGGAACAGGCCGAACGCTGGTTCGGTGCCGCTGCCCGGCTCGACCCCGATGAGAGCACCGATGCCGCCGACCGGTTGGCCAGCCTGCGTGGCATCGTGATCGAGTACGACGAGGATGAGTTGGTCGAGGAATCCGACGAGGATGCCGACGCCGACGAGGAGCCGGTGAGCGAGGCGTCGGCCGACAGCGAGGATCTGGAGACTGAGCCGGAAGACGACCGTCCCTGATGCGTCTGATCGACGGGTATGACGCGGCGCTCTTCGACCTGGACGGCGTGCTCTACCTGGGGCCGCAGCCGGTCCCGGGGGCAGTAGCGGCACTTCAGGCGCTGGACGCCGAAGAGATCCGGGTGCTGTACGTCACCAACAACGCTGCTCGCGAAGCCCGGGTGGTGATCGATCAGCTGCGATCCCTGGGCTACTCCGCCGATGACCACAATGTGCTGACCAGTGCACAGGTGGCCGCCGCTGGGCTGGCCGAGCAGCTGCCGGCCGGTGCCACCGTGCTCTGCGCGGGCAGCCCGAACCTGGCGGGCTTGCTGGAGCGGGCCGGCTTCGAGGTGGTCTACTCCGCTGCGGATAAGCCGGTGGCGGTGATTCAGGGCTACCACCCGAAGATGGATTGGCGGGTGCTCGACGAGGTCTGTCTGGCGATCCAGGCCGGTGCGCGCTGGTACGCCACCAATGACGATGCCTCCCGACCCACCGACCGCGGCTTGGTGCCGGGAGTCGGCGGCGCGGTCAGCGTGGTCCGGTTGGTGGTCGGGGGTGAGCCGATCGTGTTCGGCAAGCCGCACCAGCCGATGCTGCGCGAGGCGATGCGACGAGCGGCAGCCACTCGTCCGATCTTCGTGGGGGATCGGCTGGACACCGACATCAGCGGTGCCAATGGTGTCGGCATCGACTCGTTGCTGGTGTTCACCGGGGCCCACGGCAAGGAGGACCTGGTTCAGGCGAGCCCGGAACAGCGTCCCACTCACATCGGGGCCGGGGTGTCGGCCCTGCTTGCTCCGGTGCGTCCACTGTCACTGAGTGCCGACCGCGCCGAGTGTCGCGGTCAGGTGGTCACCGCCGATCAGGGCCGGGCCGTGTTGGCCGGTCCGGTGCCGCCCGGCGCAGAGGAACAACTCGACGTGCTGTGGGCCGTGGCCCAGCTGGCCTGGGTTCAGCCGGAGCTGGATTGCCGAGCCCTCCTGGAGTCGTTGACGTTGGTCCGCTGAGCGGCGCCGTCAGTCGCCGATTCCGCGCGCTGCCAGGGCGTCCCCGGTGAGTTGAGCGCGAGCGACCACGCGAATCACGAACGGTGAGATCAGTGCCCGCGGGTTGTTGCCCAGACCGCGAGCGGCGGCGGCATCCTTGGTTTCCCGCGCCAGCTCGATGCTGGCCGGTACCGCCCGGATCGCCAGGGCGAGCAGGAGCCCGACGCGCTCGGCGTCGATACCCGGGACCGGTTCGCACCAGCGCACGATGGCGTCCAGCATGTCGTTCACCTGGGTGGTCGCCGTGACCACGAGGGCAGCCAGGGTGAGGCTGATCAGGTCAATCAGCGACTCCACCGCACGGTCTGGCCCGGACAGCCACCACTGGAACGCTCCGACCACGAGCGCGATCGCCAGCACCGGACGGGTCTGCCGCCACAGCGTCAGCCAGCCCATGCGGGCCCAACCGACCAGGGCCGCTGTGATCGCCGCGAAGACCAGAGCCGACAGTGCGCCGCGGACGGCGACGATCGAGACGCTCAGCACGGCAAGACCGGCCAGCTTCGGGCCCACCGGGAGCCGATGCAGCCAGCTGTGGCCAGGTTGATAGAGGCCGATCAGGGCGGCGGTTCTCATCGGATGGCCTCGGCGACCCGCTCGCGATAGTGGCCGATGGCAGCCAGCGGTTCACCATCGAAGACAACCTCGGCGTGGTCCACCACCAGAACCCGCTCGCAGCGCTCGATCAGCTCCAAGTTGTGGCTGACCAGCAGCAGCTGCTGGCTCAACCCGAACAGCCTCTCGGCGACCCGGTGCGTGTTGGCCAGGTCCAGCAGCGTGGTCGGCTCGTCGGCGATCACGACCCTCGGCTGGACGGCCAGCACTCCGGCCAGGGCGAGCAGCTGCCGCTGGCCCCCGGACAGTGCATGGACGCTGGTGTGGGCGCGATCGGTCAGGCCGTACTCGGCCAGAATGGCCATGGCGGTCTCCCGGCGCAGTTTCGGGTCGCGTTGTCCGCGTCGCAGGGACAACTCAACATCTTCAATGCAGGTCGGCATCACCAGCTGCGCCGACGGGTCGGTGAAGCAGAATCCGACCAGCCGACGAACCGCCGCGGGGTCGGCGGCGGCGTCGATCCCGTCCACCAGCACCCGTCCGCAGGTGGGGGTGATCAGATTGTTGAGCAGCCGAACCAAGGTCGACTTACCCGACCCGTTGCCCCCGATGATGCCGATCCGCTGCTCGGTGAGGGTCAACGTGGTCGGCTGGAGGATCACCGGCCCGTTCTCGACCTCGACGCCCGCGCCGACCAGTTCGATGCGGGACAAGGTCAGCGCCGCTTGAGCAGCGCGGGAAATGCGCGATGCACTTCGGCCGCGACGATGGCCGCGATCGTGGTCTTCACCAGATCGCCGAGCCAGAACGGCAGGTCCCAGGAAGCGGCCGTAGCCCAGGGGACGTCCTGGTGCAGTTTCATGCCGGCGATTCCCATCGGGTGCACCACCAGGATGCTGCCGGCGGCGATGGCGAGGAAGACCCACAGTGCGCTGGTCCGCCGAGGGCCCACCACATACTTCACCAGGTAGCCGATCACGGCCGCCGCGATCGGGAAGGAGATCAGGTAGCCGAAGCTGACGCTGGTGAACACGCCCAGGCCCGCCGAGTGCTCAGCGAAGACCGGCAGGCCGATCGCGCCCAGAGCAAGATAGAGCAGCACCGACAGACTGCCGCGCAGCGGGCCGAGGACGGCGCCGGCCAGCGTCACGCCGAGCGTCTGCAAGGTGATCGGCACGCCGGCACCCGCGACCGGGATGGCGCCGATGTAGGCCATGGCGGCGATCAGGGCCGCGAACGCCGCGATCAGGGCCAGGTCGGTTGCAGTGAGCATCTTGGCGCGGGGCGGGGCGGCGGCAGTGATAGTGCCGGCCTCGGAGTTGACGTGCTCGGTCACGGTGCGTCCCTCGAGAAGTGAATGGTGTTCAGGTGAACGGCGTTCAGGTTATCCCATAGGATCGGCTCGTGGGAAACAGTCGCGAGGACGTGGTCAGTGCAGCGCTACGGCTACTCGACTCCTGGGGGCTGGAGTTCTTCTCGATGCGCCGGTTGGCCGGTGAACTCGACGTCCAGCCCAGTGCGCTGTACCACCACGTCGCCTCCAAGCAGGAGTTGCTCGGCTTCATGGCGGCCCGGATCGTCGCCGACGTCGACGTCGACGCCGACGTGATCGCCTCCTGCCACCGGCTGCGGGCGGCCATGCTGGCGGTCCGCGACGGGGCGGAAGTGGTCGCCACGGCGTCCGCCTTTCGGCTCGGCGTCTCCGAGCTCGAAGGGCGACTGGCCGCGGTGACCACCCCGGACGTGGCCCGCACGCTCCTGCTCTACGTGATGGGCCACACCGAGGCCACCCAGCTGCATCGCCAAGCGAGCAGCCTGGGCGTGATCGAGGCCGACCCGGATCTGGACGCCTCCTTCGATCGGGGACTCGCCATCATCCTGGCCGCACTCCCCAGCAGGTTGCACGCCTAGGATGGTCGCCGTGGATCCGACGCAAGCCCCGCCCACCACTGGGCACCCGCAGCTGGACGAGGCGCTGGCCGCCCTGGATCTGAGTCGGCCCGTGAACGAGCATCCCGAGCAATACGCGAAGCTCCTCGATGCGCTGCAGCGGGCGTTGAACGAGTCCCGGTCCTCGTGAGGCTGGATCGGGCCCTCGTCGAATCCGGCTGGTTCGGGTCCCGGGCCCAGGCGCAGGACGCAATCCGCGCCGGTCGAGTCAGTGTCGAGGGACGCGTCGTCAGCAAGTCCTCGGCCGACGTCAGCGCCGCCGCCCAGTTCCAGGTGAGCGGTGATCGTCACTACGTATCTCGAGCCGCGCACAAGCTTCTCGGTGCGCTGGCCGACTCGGGAGTGCAGGTCCCGGAGCGGGTGCTGGACGCCGGCGCCTCGACCGGAGGCTTCACCCAGGTGGCGCTCGAGGCGGGAGCGACACGCGTCTATGCCGTCGACGTTGGCCACGGTCAGCTCGTCGACATCCTGCGGAACGATCCGCGGGTGGTGGTCAGAGAGCGACTGAACCTCCGCGAGCTGACCCTGGCAGACCTGGACGGCGCTCCGGTCGGCTTGGTGGTGGCCGATGTCTCCTTCATCTCACTGACCATGCTCCTGGACCGGTTGCTGGCCGTGCTGACGCCGGACGGCCACGCATTGCTGCTGGTCAAGCCACAGTTCGAGGTGGGCCGGTCTGGCCTGGACGATCGCGGGGTCGTCCGGGATCCCGCACTGCGCCGCCAGGCCGTGGATGCGGTGCTCGATGCGGCGGCCGGGCTCGGCTGGACGGCCCGCTGGCAGGGACAGAGCGGCCTGCCCGGGGAGTCGGGGAATGTGGAGTTCTTCATCGACCTGGTCCACAGCCGGTGAGCCGGATGTCGTCGTGCACGGCTAGGGTTTGCATGTGAGCCCGCAACGACGGCGAGTTGCTGTCACCATCCATCCGTTTCGGCCGGAGGCGCTCCAGGCTGCGACGGAGTTCGTGCTGGGCTGCAATAGCCGCGGCATCGTCTGCGCCACCCCGGCCGAGGACGCCGCACGGCTGCTCGACGTGGCGTCCCAGGCAGAGCTGATCGAGCTGGACGACGCCGCCGATCCGGAACTGATGGTGGTGTTCGGGGGCGATGGCAACATCCTTCGAGCCGCCGAGTGGGCAGTGCCGCGCCAGGTTCCGGTGCTCGGGGTGAACCTCGGCCACATCGGCTTCCTGGCCGAGCTGGAGTCCTCGCAGGTACCCACCCTGATCACCACGGTCGCCGAGCGCAGCTATCAGGTGGAGCAGCGAATCACCATCGACACTGTGGTCCGGGAGCGTCCCGGGGGAGCGGTGCTGTGGAGCTCGTTCGCGGTCAACGAGGTGTCGATCGAGAAGCTCGCCCGCGAGCGGATGATCGAGGTGCTGGTCCGGGTGGACGAACGGGCGCTGTCCCGGTGGGCCACCGATGGCGTGCTGGTGTCGACTCCGACCGGCTCGACCGCCTACGCCTTCTCCGCTCACGGGCCGGTGATCTGGCCTGATCTGTCGGCGCTGCTGCTGGTTCCGCTGAGCGCGCACGCGCTGTTCGCGCGTCCGCTGGTGCTCAGCGATCACTCGGTCGTCTCGATCGAGGTGCTGCCCGGAGGCAGCCCCGGCGGCGTCGTCTGGTGCGATGGCCGGCGCACCTTCGACATTGCCCCCGGCATGGAGGTTGAAGCGCGGCTGGGCACTCACCACCTGCTGCTGGCCAGAACGTCCGAGCAGCCGTTCGTCGACCGGCTGGTCCGCAAGTTCGAGCTGCCGGTGGACGGCTGGCGGGCCGCAGCGGATCGGGCCCGGCGGGATGCTCACTGAGCTGAGGATCGCCGATCTCGGGGTGATCGGCGAGGCCACCATCGAACCCAGCCCCGGCTTCACGGCGGTGACCGGCGAGACCGGTGCCGGCAAGACGATGATCGTCACCGGTCTTGCCCTGCTGGCTGGGGCCAAAGCCGATCCCAAACTGATCCGGGCCGGTGCATCCCGGGCCCTCGTCGAGGGGCAGTGGGAGCTGGGCTCCGAAGCCGAGCAGCTGGACGAGTTGGGCGCCGCCGTCGAAGACGGAGAAGTGCTCCTCAGCCGGCAACTTGCGGCCAGCCGCTCCCGAATGGCCATCGGTGGCGTCCAGGTTCCACTGAGTGTGGGTGCCGACCTGGTCGGCGAGTGGATCACCATCCACGGCCAGTCCGAGCAGCTCCGGCTGGGTACTCCGGAGCGCCAACTCGAGGTTCTGGATCGTTTCGCCGGTGCTGAGTTGGCCACCGAGCTGGCTGCCTACCAGCAGGAGTACCTGGCCCGGAAGACGGCGGCCGAGGAGTTGGCTGAACTCACCACTCGCTCCCAGGAACGCGCCCGCGAACTCGACCTGCTGCAATTCGGGCTGGCCGAGATCGAGCGCACCGACCCGCAGCCCGGCGAGGATCGCGAGCTGGCCCTCGAAGCGCAGCGGCTGCAGGCAGTCGACGACCTTCGGCTGGCTGCGCATACAGCACTGGTGGCGCTGGCCGGCGAAGAGGACGACTACAGCGATCAGATCGAGGCCATCGGGCTGGTCGGGGCGGCCCGCAAGGCACTGGCCGGCGTCGTCGCTGCCGACCCACAGCTTGAGCCCATTGCCGCCCAGCTGGCCGAGACTGCGGCTGGCCTGGCAGACGCAGCCTCTCGGCTGTCGTCCTATCTGGCCGGGCTGGATGCGGACCCGCTGCGCTTGGAGTGGATTGCCGGCCGACGAGCCGAGCTCGCCGGGCTGACCCGCAAGTACGGCGCCGACATCGACGAGGTGCTCAGTTGGGCCCGCCAATCGGCGGAGCGGGTGGTGGCCCTGGACGCCGGGGACGCCCGAGTCGATGAGCTGCGAGCCCGCGTGGCCGAGCTGGACGCCCAACTGCGCGTTCGGGCCGAGCGACTCACAGCGCTACGGGGTGCGGCGGCGCAACAGCTGGCCGCTCTGGTGGCCGAGGAGTTGAAGTCCCTGGCGATGCCCAAGGCGCGTCTGGAGTTCCGGATTGAACCGGGCGAACTTGGGCCGCACGGTGCCGATCAGGTGAGTCTGCTGTTCTCGGCCAATCCGGGCAGCACTCCGGCCCCGTTGGGCAAGGTGGCCTCGGGTGGCGAGTTGAGCCGGGTCCGGCTGGCGCTCGAAGTGGTGCTGGCCACCGAGTCGACCTCGGCCACCTTCGTCTTCGACGAGGTGGATGCCGGAGTCGGCGGTGCCGTTGCGCTGGAGATCGGACGGCGACTGGCCCGGCTGGCTGAGCGCTGCCAGGTGATCGTGGTTACCCATCTGGCCCAAGTGGCGGCCTTCGCTGACCGGCATTTCGTAGTGGTGAAGGCCGACGACGGAACCGTGACCACCAGCGGCGTCCGGCTGGTCGACGCCGATGATCGGGTCGAGGTGCTGGCTCGGATGATGGGTGGCCTGGCCTCCAGCGAGTCGTCCCTGGCCCACGCTCGAGAGCTGCTGGCCTCAGCCGGTCGCTGAGTGCATGCACACGGTGAGCATGTTTCGGGCATGCGTCCGCGGAGCGTCGGCTTGTCGGCGAGGCCTTGCGGGAATATAGGCTGGAGCCCCGTGGGAAACACGACTCAGACCAAGCACGTATTCGTTACTGGAGGAGTCGTCTCCTCTCTCGGCAAGGGGCTGACCGCCTCCAGCCTGGGCAGCCTGTTGGTGGCCCGTGGCTTAAGGGTCACCATGCAGAAGCTGGACCCGTACCTCAATGTCGATCCTGGCACGATGAATCCTTTCCAGCACGGTGAGGTTTTCGTGACCGAGGACGGCGCCGAGACCGACCTGGACATTGGCCACTACGAGCGCTTCCTCAATGTGAGCCTCAGCGCCGAAGCCAATGTCACTACCGGAAAGATCTACTCCTCGGTGATCGCCAAGGAGCGGCGCGGTGACTTCCTGGGCGACACCGTCCAGGTCATTCCGCACATCACCAATGCCATCAAGGACGAGATGCTGGCCATGGCCACCCCCGGGGTGGACGTGGTCATCCACGAGATTGGTGGCACCGTCGGCGACATCGAGTCGCTGCCCTTCTTGGAGGCTGCCCGCCAGGTGCGTCGGGAGGTTGGCCGCGAACATGTGTTCTTCCTACACGTCTCGCTGGTGCCCTACATCGGCCCCAGCGGTGAGCTGAAGACCAAGCCCACCCAGCATTCGGTGGCCGCGCTGCGTCAGGTCGGCATCCAGCCGGACGCCATCGTCTGCCGGGCCAGCATGGACGTGCCCGCGGGCGTCAAGCGCAAGATCGCGCTGATGTGCGACGTCGATGAGGAAGCGGTGATCTCCTGCCCGGACGCGCCCAGCATCTACGACATCCCGAAGGTGATTCACGGCGAAGGCCTGGACGCCTACGTGGTGCGCCGGCTGAGTGTCGCGTTCCGCGATGTCAGCTGGGAGAAGTGGGACGACCTGCTCGAGCGGGTGCACGGACCGAAGGAAGAAGTGACCATCGGCCTGGTCGGCAAGTACATCGACCTGCCGGATGCCTATCTGTCGGTCTCGGAGGCGCTGCGGGCCGGTGGCTTCGCCAATTGGGCGAAGGTCAACCTGCGCTGGGTCGCCTCCGACACCTGTGAGACGCCGGCCGGTGCCGCTGCGGCTCTGGCCGGAGTGGATGGGATCTGCGTCCCCGGCGGATTTGGGATTCGTGGAGTGGAAGGCAAGCTCGGTGCGTTGCGTCACGCCCGGGAGAACCAGTTGCCGGCACTGGGGCTGTGCCTCGGCCTGCAGTGCATGGTGATCGAGGCGGCCCGCAACCTGATGGGGCTGGCTGATGCGGCCTCCACCGAGTTCGAGCCGGACACGCAGGCGCCGGTGATCGCCACCATGGCCGAGCAGGTGGCCATCGTTTCGGGTCAGGGTGACATGGGTGCGACCATGCGACTGGGTGCCTACCCGGCCGATCTGGTGCCCGGTTCGCTGGTCGCCGAGGCCTACGGCACCACCAAGGTCAGCGAGCGGCATCGGCATCGCTACGAGGTCAACAACGCCTATCGCGAACAGTTGGAAGCGCACGGACTGAAGATCTCCGGGGTCAGCCCCGACGGGAATCTGGTCGAGTTCGTCGAGTTGGATCGCAGCCTGCACCCCTACTACGTCGGCACTCAGGCGCACCCGGAGCTGAAGTCGCGTCCGACGCAGCCGCATCCGCTGTTCGCGGGCCTGATTGAGGCCGCCCTGAAGCGGAAGCTCGCCGCACGCCTGCCGCAGGAGTGAATCGGATGGCTCGGCAGCTGGCGGCACACGAGGTTGCCGACCAGCCTGAGAGCTGGCCGGTGACATCTCACCAGGTACTCGCCCGCGGTGCGGTGGCGGAGTTCGTCGACGACGAGGTGTCCACTCCGGACGGAATGTCCATGCGGCGGCAGTACACCGCCCATCCCGGGGCGGTGGGCGTGGTCGTCCTGGACGATGCCGACCGGGTCGCGGTCATCCGTCAGTACCGACACCCGGTGGCGATGTCGCTCGTCGAGCCGCCGGCTGGACTGCTGGACAGCCCGGACGAGGACTTCCTGACCGCCGCGCAGCGCGAGTTGGCCGAGGAAGCCGGCCTGGCCGCCGCCGACTGGCGGGTGCTGGTCGACCTGTTCACCAGCCCGGGTGGCAGTCAGGAGTCGCTGCGGATCTACCTGGCCCGGGGGATCAGCGAGGCGCCGGCCCCGGACGGCTTCGTGGCCGAGCCGGAGGAGGCGCAGATGGAGGTCGCTTGGGCGGCCCGATCCGACCTGGTCACAGCGATCCTGGCCGGCCGAGTGCAGAACCCGACGATGGTCAGCGGGATCTTGGCCCTCGAAGTCGCTCGGCTGGGCGATGGGCTGGACAGCTTGCGCCCGGCCGATGCGCCCTGGCCGGCCCGAGATGCCTGGGCCGCACAGAACTCTCTGCTGGCGGCGGTCCGTGGCAACGCCGATTGAGCGGCTGATCCGGAGCTATCTGGATCATCTCACCGTCGAGCGTGGAGCCTCACCGCACACCCAGGCGGGCTACACCCGGGACCTGCGCCGCTACGCGGGCTTCCTCACCGGGCGCGGGATCACTGACCCGGAGGCGGTGACGCAGAACGACGTCGCAGCTTTCGTGGCCGAGTTGCAGACCCCGGATGAGACCTCGGCTGCGCTGTCGGCGGCCAGTGCCAGTCGGGCGCTGGCCGCGGTCCGGTCACTGCACGCCTTCGCCGTCCGCGACGGACTCGCTGTCGACGACCCGGCAGCCGGTGTCCATCCGCCCAAGGCCATCCGTCGGCTGCCCAAAGCGTTGTCGGTGGAGCAGGTGCAGGCGCTGCTGGACACCCCGGACCTGAACACGGCCAGCGGACTGCGCGATGCAGCTTTGCTGGAACTGCTCTATGGCACTGGCGCCCGAATCTCAGAGGTGACCGCGCTCGACGTGGACGAACTGACCGCTCTACTGGCCGAGCCGGACGCCGGGCTGCGACTGTTCGGCAAGGGGCGCAAGGAACGGATCGTGCCGGTGGGCAGCTATGCCCGGGCCGCGGTCGAGGCCTGGCTGGTACGCGGACGTCCGCAGCTGGCCCAGGCGTCCGCACGACCCAGCCCGGCACTGCTACTGAACGCCCGCGGGCAGCGACTGAGTCGGCAGAGCGCCTGGCAGATTGTGCAGAAGGCGGCCACTGCCGCCACGCTCGACGTCGACATCTCGCCGCACACTCTGCGGCACTCGTTCGCCACCCACTTGCTGGACGGCGGCGCCGACGTCCGGGTGGTCCAGGAACTGCTCGGCCACGCCTCGGTGACGACCACCCAGATCTACACGCTGGTCACCGCCGAGCATCTGCGTGAGGTCTTCCTGACCTCACATCCGCGGGCGCGCTGACCCTGCGG
Source organism: Actinomycetales bacterium Actino_02 (assembly GCA_001603275.1). Taxonomy (GTDB): domain Bacteria; phylum Actinomycetota; class Actinomycetes; order Propionibacteriales; family Propionibacteriaceae; genus Propionicimonas. Next base: position 18,794 of record LUYM01000014.1, read on the forward strand.
TCACCGGCCCGCGCGGATGCAAACACATGTCGACATTTGGGCTTAGGCTGACCCGGTGAGCAAAGCGAAGCCGAACCCCGCCCATGAAGTAGCCGAGGACCTGACCGCCGGCGAGATGGGTCCCACCGGGCGGATCGTGCCCGACCTTCCCGAGCCGTCGGCCCCGGATCCGAACCAGCCCAAGCGCGGGCTGATCATCGCGATGTGCAATCAGAAGGGCGGGGTCGGCAAGACCACCACCACCATCAATCTGGGCGCGGCACTGGCCGAGACCGGACGCAAGGTGTTGCTGGTCGACTTCGACCCGCAGGGCTCGCTGTCGGTGGGCTTGGGGGTGAACCCGCACACGCTGGAGGTCAGCATCTACGACCTGCTGCTCAACCGGAACACCAAGGTGGAGGACGTCATCTTCCACACCGTGGTGGACGGGCTGGACATGCTCCCCTCGAACATCGACCTGTCGGCGGCAGAGGTACAGCTGGTTTCCGAGGTGGCCCGCGAGCAGACCCTGCGTCGGGTGCTGGCCAAGATCCGTCATGAGTACGACCTGATCCTCATCGACTGTGCGCCGTCGCTGGGCCTGCTCACCGTTAATGCGCTGACCGCGGCCGACAAGGTGATCATGCCGCTGGAGTTGGAGTTCTTCGCACTGCGCGGGATCGCGCTGCTCACCGACACCATCGCCAAGGTGCAAGACCGCCTGAACCCGGAACTCGAGGTGCTCGGCATCCTGGGCACCATGTACGACGCGCGCACCCTGCACAGCCGCGAGGTGCTGGAGCGGGTGGTCTCGGCTTTCGGTGACCAGGTCTTCCACTCGGTGATTCGGCGGACCATCAAGTTCCCAGAGACCACAGTGGCCGGTGAGCCGATCACCACCTACGCCTCCAGCTCCCACGGCGCGGATGCCTACCGGATGCTCGCCCGAGAGGTCTTGGCCAAGTGCCCCGGCGTGTAGAGCTGCCCGGTGCCAGCGAGTTGTTCCGGCCGACCACCGGGCAGCCGGTGGGCGTCGAGCCAGCGGCGGCCGAGCCGGGCGGTCGCGGCTCAGGTCGCGTGCGGCACGAGGAGAAGATCACCGTTTACGTGAGCAGCCAGGAGCTATTGGCGCTGGAGCAGGCCCGGCTGGCGTTGCGGGCAGAGCACGGCCTGGCCGTCGACCGGGGACGGATCGTCCGCACCGCAATCAGCATGGCAGTGGCCGACTTCGTCGAGCGTGGTGCCGGATCGGACCTGGTCCGCGGACTCGGCGAGTCGTGACCGAACTGGCCGCTGCCGAGCAGCGCAGCGAGTTCACCCTCACTCTGACCAACTTCTCCGGCCCGTTCGATCTGCTGCTGCAGCTGATCGCCAAGCACAAGCTGGACGTCACCGAGGTGGCGCTGTCCAAGGTCACCGACGAGTTCATTGCCCACATCAAGGCGGCGCAAGCGGCCAGTGGGCCCAGTTCATGGGACCTGGATCAGTCCAGTTCGTTCATCGTGGTGGCCGCGACGCTGCTGGATCTGAAGGCGGCCCGGCTGCTGCCTTCCGGCGAGGTGGACGACCCCGAGGATCTGGCCATCCTGGAAGCGCGGGACCTGCTGTTCGCCCGGCTGCTGCAGTACCGAGCTTTCAAGCTGGTCGCCGGCTGGCTGGGGGAGACCCTTGCCGACCAGGCGCGGCGACTGCCTCGTCCGGGAGGCCTGGAGGAGCAGTTCGCGTCGCTGCTGCCCGAGGTCGAGTTGGACGGGTTCATCGACCTGATCGCTGTCTACGCGGGCCGGGCCATGACTCCCTCCGAGCCGATCCAGGTATCGCTGTCCCATCTGCATCAGCCGCTGGTCAGCGTCCGCGAGCAGGCCGGGCTGATCGTCGAGAGGCTGCGCAGCCGCACCCGGGTGACCTTCCGAGATCTGACCGCTGACGCCGGGGACAAGCTCGTCGTGGTGGCCCGCTTCCTGGCCCTGCTGGAGCTGTTCCGTGAGCGAGCGATCAGCTTCGAACAGCTCACCCCGCTAGGCGAGCTCACCATCCACTGGCTGGGCAACGACGTGAGTGCCGACGATCTCGGCGCCGAGTTCGACGCCGACCATCAGCCGGACCCTGAATCCCCGTCCGACAAGGAGGACGACCAATGACCGCGAGCATCTCCGGTGCGGTAGAGGCGCTGCTGTTGCTGGCTACCGAGCCGATGCCGGCCGTGGAGCTCGCCGAGGCACTGCAGGTGCCCCAGGACGAGGTCGAGGCGTGCCTGCATGAACTGGCTGACTTCTACGACAGCACCGGGCGCGGCTTCGAGTTGCGTCAGGTCGGGCTCGGCTGGCGCTACTACACCCGTCCCGAGCATGCCGACCTGATCGGTCGCTGGCTGCTGGAGGGGCAGCGGGGCACGCTCAGTCAGGCGGCGCTGGAGACGTTGGCCGTGGTGGCCTATCTCCAGCCGATCTCGCGTGGCCGGATCTCGGCGATCCGTGGAGTCAGCGTGGACGGGGTGCTGCGCACGCTGACCACCCGGGACCTGATCGAGGAGGTCGACCGGGATCCGGAGACCGGTGCTCGGCTGTTCGGCACCACCAGCTACTTCCTGGAGCGGATGGGTCTGCATGAGCTGTCCCAGCTCCCGCCGCTGGCGCCGCATCTGCCCGATGCCAGCAGTCTGGAAGCCGAGTTGAGCGAGCTGGCCGCGTCCGCGCCGGTGGAAGTCGAAGGGGAATCCAATGAGTGACACCGAGGGCATCCGACTGCAGAAGGTCTTGTCCCAGGCGGGGGTTGCCTCCCGGCGTGCCGCTGAGGATCTGATCTTCCGCGGTCGGGTCGAGGTCAACGGTGAAGTGGTCTCCGAACAGGGACGTCGGGTTGATCCGAGCGTCGACGTGATCCGGGTGGACGGCGTCCGGGTGCCGCCGCAGCGGCAGACTCGCTACCTGGTGCTGAACAAGCCGCGCGGGGTGCTGTCGGCCATGGAGGACCCGCACGGACGGCGCACCCTGGCTGAGTTCATCCCCGACGGGGTCCGGTTGTTCCACGTGGGACGGCTGGACGCCGAAACCGAGGGCCTGCTGCTGCTGACCAACGACGGCGACTTCGCGCAACGGATGACCCACCCGTCCTATGAGGTCACCAAGACCTACCTGGCCGAGGTGTCCGGGGTGATGACTGCGGCGACGATCAAGCGGCTGCAGAAGGGGATCGTGCTCGAGGACGGCCCGATCCGTGCCGACCGGGCTCAGCTCGTCCAGCAGGCTGCCGATCGCAGTCTGGTCCGGATCGAACTGCACTCGGGTCGCAATCGGATCGTTCGTCGAATGCTCGACGCCGTCGGGCACCCGGTTCGCAAGCTGTCCCGCACGGCGATCGGGCCGGTCCAACTGGGAAAGCTGCGCAGCGGTGAGGTGCGCGAGCTGACCCGCGACGAACTGGGCGCATTGCTGGACCTGGTCGGTCTGTGACCGGGCCCGCGCGGTGGCCGGACTACTCAGCTTGGTTGGGTATTCTCAACGGGTGCAGCTTCGCCATCTGATCCCCGCAGCCGTCGCCGTCGTGAGCTTGACGGCCTGCGCAGGCCCCTCATCCACTCCGACCCCGGTTCCGGCAACGCCGTCGGCATCCCCGTCGGTGACCGCTTCGGCAACTCCGACGGCAAGTCCGACCCCGACTCCGACGATCCCGGTCTCCGACTCGCTGAAGTCGATCAAGGTGACCGGGACGGCTCCTGCCCAGCCGAAGATTCAGTTCACCGCACCGTTTGCGATCGACAAGACCCGAGTGCAGGTGCTGAAGGCCGGCACCGGGCCCAAGGCCACGGCCGACGGGTACGTCACGGTCAACTACTACGGTGTGGACGGACGCACCGGCAAGGTCTTCGACGAGTCCTTTACCAAGAAACCGGTCACCTTCCCGCTGGGCGAGGTGATCGCGGGCTTCAAGACCGGCCTCACCGGCCAGAGCCAGGGCAGCCGGGTGCTGATCGCCATGCCCGGCAAGGACGGCTACGACGCAGCCGGCGGCTCTCAGGACGGCACGATCGCCGTCGGTGACACCCTGATCTTCGTCGTGGACATCGTCGCGGTATCGGTGGACCAGCCCGCCGGCAAGACAGTGCCGGCCCCGTCCGGTGCGCCGAGTGTCACCGGGGGTGCCGCCGACAAGCCGGTGGTGACCATCCCGAGCACTCCGGCCCCGACCACCATGGTGGCCGCGAACCTGATCGAGGGCAGCGGAATCGCGGTCAGCAAGGGTGACGCGGTGCGGGTTCGTTACGTCGGCTACTCCTGGAAGACCGGCAAGCTGATCGACGACCAGTTCGCCACCGTCAGCGACGGCAAGCTGTCCAGCACAATCCCGGGCTGGCAGTCCGGGCTGGTCGGCAAGAAGGTCGGCTCGCGGGTGTTGCTCGTGCTGCCGCCGGCCGACGGCTACCCGCAGGGCAGCAACAACCCGCCGGTTGAGGCCGGTGACACGGTCGTATACGTCGTCGACCTGCTGTTCGCCTACCCGGCCACTTCCTGAGTCAGGCCGCTACCCAGGGCGTCCTGGGTAGCGCGGACGGGTCGAACCGGTCGAGCAGCTGAGGCAGGCTGACCGGTTCACCCGGCTCGGCCAGCTCCAGCGAGGTCGCGATCCGGCTGAGGACCTCGGCGGGGCTCACTCCGACGGCGGCCAGGTCGGCCAGAGTCACCGCACCGTCACGCTTGGCCAGCCGGCGGCCGTCCGCGTTCACGGCTAGCGGAACGTGGGCGTATTCGGGGGCAGTCCCGCCGAGCTGCCGGGCCAGCCAGGCCTGGCGTGGTGAGGACGACAGCAGGTCGTCCCCACGGACGACCTGGTCGATGTCCATGGCCAGATCGTCTACCACCACGGCGAGGTTGTAGGCGGGCACGCCGTCGTTGCGAACCACCACGAAGTCGTCGACCACTCCGGTGACGTCGCCGGCCCACACATCGTGGACGGAGCTGATCGCCGAACCCGCCCGCACCCGCAGGGCTGGTGGACGAGTGGCGGCCAGCTCCGCGCGGCGCCGCTCGCTGAGCCGCAAACAGGTGCCGGGGTAGGGTCGGTAGCCGTCTCCGTGCGGAGCCGATGCCGCCTCGGCGATCTCCGCCCGGGTGCAGTAGCAGGGGTAGGTGTCCAGCTGGGACAGCGCCTCGGCGTAGGCGTCCAGGCGCTGCGACTGCCAGACCACGGTCCCATCGAAGCTGATTCCGATGGCGGTCAGATCGGCGAGCTGCTGGCCGGCAACGCTGGCCGCGGCCCGGACCCGGGTGGTGTCCAGGTCTTCGATGCGCAGCCGGAACTCCCGCCCGGTGCTGGCCGCCATCAGCCAGGCGACCACCGCCGTGCGCAGATTGCCCAGATGCAATGCCGAGGTGGGGCTCGGCGCGAACCGTCCGCCCATCCAACCTCCCTCCCTGGTCATCCAAGCACTGGTAGCCTCTCGATGACCTCAACCAGAACGGCCAGCATTCCATGTCGCCACGGAAGTCCGAACGCATCATGAACCTGGCGATCTGTCTCCTGCTTGCGCGTCGATTCGTCGAGAAGAGCCAGATTCGCGAGGTGGTCGAGGGCTACCACGGCCTCAGTGATGCCGCCTTCGAGCGAACCTTCGAGCGGGACAAGGACGAACTGCGCGGGATGGGGGTGCCGGTGGAGACCGGCAGCAACTCGGTGCTCTTTCCCGATGACATCGGCTACCGGATCCGGCGTAAGGACTTCGAGCTACCGCCGATCAGCTTCACCGCAGAGGAGACCGCAGCGCTCGGTCTTGCGGCCACCGTCTGGGAGTCGGCGACCCAGGCCGAGCAGGCGGTTTCTGCGCTGGCCAAGCTGCGTGCGGCGGGCGTTGATCCCGATCCTGAACGATTGGCGGGCCTGGCCCCGTCGATCGGAGCGCGCGAGCCGGCCTTCGCCGAGATCTGGGCGGCCACCTCCGAACGGGTCACCGTGCGGTTCTCCTACAAGGGTCAGCCGCGTCGGGTCCAGCCGTGGGCGATGGCCTATCGGCGCGGCTCCTGGTACTTGGTCGCTCTCGACGTGGACAAGGGCGAACGCCGAACGTTCAAGGTCTCCCGGATCGACTCCGAGGTGACTCGAATGGGCAAGCCCGGCAGCTATCACGTCCCCGGCGAAGTGGAGATGGACGCCGTGCTGGCCGGCCTCGAACCGGGCCCGGCCGACGCCGAGGCGATTGTGGCCATCCGGGACGGGCGAGCCGCGGATCTGCGCCGGCGGGCCAGGCCGGCTGCGGCCGAGGCCGACGCCGTGCCCTGTGGGTTCAGCGCGTTCGCGGTGACCTACTCGCGCACGGGCGACTTCGTCGGCGAAGTCTGTGCGCACGGCTCAGATGTCATCGTTCTCGCTCCGGCCGGGATTCGACGCTCGGTGATCGCGCAGCTCAAGGCCGTGGCAGGAGGACGGAAGTGACCTCTGTCGATCAGGTGTCCCGGCTGCTCGCGCTGGTGCCCTACCTGCAGCACCACCCCGATGCCGAACTCGAGGCCACCGCGCAGGTGTTCGGGGTGAGCAGCCGGCAGCTGATCGCCGACCTGAACGTGCTGTGGTACTGCGGGCTGCCGGGTGGTGGGCCCGGCGACCTGATCGAAATCGATATGGACGCCGTCAACGACTCCGGACGGATCCGGCTGTCCAACGCGGAGTACCTCGACCGTCCGATGCGGTTCACCCCGGATGAGGCATTGAGCCTTGTCGTGGCGCTGCGGACGGTGCGGGAACTCGCCCCAGCCAGCGCAGCGCCCGGGATCGACTCGGCGCTGGCCAAGCTGGAACAGGCCACCGGCACCCTGGCCGCGACCGCGAAGGTCGCGGTGGCCAGCGGCTCGGCCGAACTGCGCGACTTGCTGGCGCAGGCGATCAGCGATGCCGTGCTGGTCCGCCTGGAGTACACCGACGCCGGCCAGGACCTGACCACGCCGCTGGTGGCTCCGGCCCGGCTCATCGTGCGTGACGGCTTCGGCTACCTCCAAGGCTGGAGCCTGGATCGGCAAGCCTGGCGGACCTACCGCCTCGACCGGATCTCGTCGGCAGAACCCACCGGCGATGCCTCTCCTGCGCTCCCGGAGCCGCCGGAGTTCGGGCCCGGCTGGCTGGAGCAGCGTCCAGAGGCCGCCGAAGTCACGCTGCGGCTCCGCTCGGAGGCGGCGTGGGTCGCCGAGTACTACCCGATCCGGAAGGTGCGCCGCGGCGAGGACTGGCTCGAGGTCGATCTGCTGGTGGCCGACCCCGGCTGGCTGCGTTCCCTGCTGCTCCGACTGGGCCGAATGGTGATCTCGGTGCAGCCCGAGCCTGCGCGTCAGGCCGCCTCTGAGGCGGCCGCGGAAGCGCTCGCCGCCTACCAGGCAGGGTAGGGTTCAGCCATGTTCTGGGTGCTGATCTTTGCCGGGATCGCCGTGGCCGGGCTGATCGTCACGATCAGCTATGCGGTCTGGCTCTGGCACAAGGCCAGCGACCTGTTCTCGGAGGTGGAGATGCTCGGACAGCGCGTGGAGGAACTGACCGCGTTGCTCAGCCAGATCGAGCCGACCCCGCCCGAGCAGCTCCCCAGCCGGCGTTCACAGCCAGGGGTGGGTCGATGAACCTCGGTGGCTGGGAGTGGGCGATCCTGGGTCTGATCGCGTTGTTGCTGATCGCCGGCTACCGGCTCGGCGGGCTGGGTTCGGAGCTGGCCGGCCATCAGCCCGAGACCAGTGAGACCGAGCTGCCCTCCCCGCCGTCGCCCGCCTCGCCCGTGGAGCCGGAGGCCGAGCCCTCCGGACCCAGCCAGCAGTGACCGAGAAGCGGCGGCGGCTGGCCTGGCTGCGTCCACCGAAGGCCGAACCCGGTGGCGTCATGTCGCTGGCCGATCATCTGCGCGAGTTGCGCTACCGCCTGGTGGTGTCGTCGCTGGCGATCGTCCTGGCTGCCTGCCTGGCTGCTGTCTGGTTCAACCAGCTCTACCTGCTGCTGATGCAGCCCTACCTTCGCGCCGTCGAGATCCTGAAGGACGCCGCGCCCAACCTCAACCCGACCACGGTGATCAGTGGGGTCACCGCACCCTTCATCCTGGTGCTTCAGGTCAGCCTGATCGCCGGGCTGGTGGCGTCCAGTCCGATCTGGCTCTACCAGCTGTGGGCGTTCATCGCCCCGGCCCTGGTCGCCAAGGAGAAGCGCTATGCGCTGGCCTTCCTGGGTGCGGCCATTCCGTTGTTTCTGCTCGGCGTGGTGATCGGCTACCTGATCATGCCGCAGGGGATCTGGGTGATGCTGTCCTTCACCCCGGCCACCGTGCCGGTGACCAACCTGCTGGCCGTCGACGACTTCCTCAAACTCACCATGCAGCTGATGGTGATCTTCGGATTGGGCTTCCTGATGCCGGTCGTGGTGGTCGGGGCGAACCTGATCGGCGTGGTGAGCGCGGCTCAGCTGGCCAAAGCGCGCAGCTACGTGATCTTCGGGACTTTCGTGTTCGGCGCGGTGGCGACGCCGTCGACCGATCCGTTCTCCATGCTTGCTCTGGCCCTACCGATGATGGTTTTGTATCTCATCGCCGAGTTGATCTGCCGGATCCATGACCGCCGTAAGGCGAAAGAGACTGCTGAGGCCCACTGAGATGTCGTTGCATTACAACGGCGCCACCTTCACCCTCGTGGTGAACCCGTCCGCCGGGCGGGGCCGGGCCCGCAAGCTGCTGCCAAAGATCACCAGTGCGCTGGTGGCAGGACTGCCGCAGGTGCATCTGCGGGTCGTTCAGGCCACCACCTGGCAGGAGGCGCGGCTGCGCTGCATCGCGGCGGTTGAGCAGGCCCGTCCGCCACAGCCGGGGCAACCGCGCGACTCGCTGCTGGTGATGGGCGGGGACGGCATGATGCACCTCGGACTGAACGCGGCCGCGGGCACCGGGGTGCCACTCGGATTGATTCCGGCCGGCAGCGGCAACGACTTCTGCCGTGGCGTCGGCGTCCCGGTGGCGCCGATGGCCGCAGTGCGAACGATCATCGACTCGCACATCCGGCGAATCGATCTGATGTCGGCCACCGGAAACCTCGTCGACGGCGCCGAGCAGCGCTGGGTCGGATCGATCGTCTCCACCGGCTTCGACGGACGGGTGAACTACCGCACCAATCGGGCCAGCTTCAGCCTGGGCGGCCTGGTCTACGGCTGGGCCGCGCTGGCCGAACTGCACCGTTTCGAGCCGCTGCCATACCGCCTGATCATCGACGGGGTCCCGCGCGAGCAGACCGCCATGCTGATCGCCGTGGGCAATGCCGGCTGGTTCGGCGGCGGCATGCAGGGTTGCCCGAATGCCGACGTCACCGACGGGCTGCTCGATCTCACCGTGGTGAACCCGGTCAGCCGGGCCACCCTGCTGCGGCTGCTGCCCTCGATGTACACGGGGAAGTTCATCAAGGACCCTGCCGTGGAGTTGCTGCGAGCCCGGGAGGTCGTCGTCGACGGCGACGGGCTGTATGCGATGGCCGACGGTGAGGAACTCGGCGACGTGCCGGTGACGCTGCGTGCGGTCAGCGACATGCTCAGCGTCTACAGCCCGGTGGAGCCGTGAGCGAACTCCTGGCCGAGTTCGGTGCCGGCTATAGCTTCGCTCTGGACGACTACCAGGTAACCGCCTGCAACCATCTGATCAACGGTCGCGGGGTTCTGGTGGCGGCGCCCACCGGGGCGGGCAAAACCGTGGTGGGGGAGTTCGCGGTGCACCTGGCGCTCAGCCAAGGACGCAAGTGCTTCTACACCACCCCGATCAAGGCGTTGAGCAATCAGAAGTACCACGATCTGGTCGACCGCTACGGATCGGACTCGGTGGGCCTGCTCACCGGCGACTCGACGATCAACGGCGAGGCGCCGGTCGTGGTGATGACCACCGAGGTGCTCCGCAACATGATCTATGCCGGGTCGTCCACCCTGGCCAACCTCGGGTTCGTGGTGATGGACGAGGTGCACTACCTGGCCGACCGGTTCCGGGGGGCGGTCTGGGAAGAGGTGATCATCTCCTTGGCACCATCGGTCCAGGTGGTGGCGCTGTCGGCGACGGTCAGCAACGCCGAGGAGTTCGGCGACTGGCTGTCCGAGGTCCGCGGCGGAGTCGAGGTGGTGGTCACCGAGCGGCGTCCGGTGCCGCTCTACCAGCACGTCATGGTCGGACGCCGGCTGCTGGAACTGTTCGCCGGCGATGAGGTGAACCCCGAGCTGACCCGGTTGGCCAAGGACGAAGCCCGCAGCCAACGCGACGATTCGCGACGGCCCCGCGGGCGATCCGGCAATGGCCGCAGCGCGACCAGTTACGGATCGGGACGCTACGGCGGCGCAGCCGCGAAGAAGCACCTGGAGGCCAGCCGGCATCTGGTGCCGCGCCGGGACGCCACCGTGGAGCGGCTGGCTGCCGAAGGGCTGCTGCCCGCGATCTTCTTCATCTTCTCCCGGCAAGGCTGCGACGTCGCCGTCGGCCAGTTGGCGGGGTCGCGCCTGCGGCTCACCAATGCGGTCGAGCGCCGCCAGCTGGCCGAGATCGCCGAGCGCCATGTGGGGTCGCTCAGTCGTTCCGACCTGGACGCTCTGGGCTACGACAGATTCCTGGCTGCGTTCACCGATGGCATTGCCGCCCACCACGCCGGACTGCTGCCCGCCTTCAAGGAGGCGGTCGAGGAGGCATTCTCGGCCGGGCTGGTGAAGGTGGTGTTCGCCACCGAGACCCTGGCCCTAGGCATCAACATGCCGGCCCGCAGCGTGGTTCTGGAGCGGTTGGTGAAGTACAACGGCGAGACTCACGCCGACATCACCGCCGGGGAGTTCACCCAGCTGACCGGACGGGCCGGACGCCGCGGCATCGATGTCGAAGGCCACGCCGTGGTCTGTTGGCAACCCGGTCTCGACCCGCGGGCCGTGGCCGCACTGGCCTCCCGGCGCACCTACCCGCTGCGTTCGTCCTTCCAGCCGACCTACAACATGGCGGTGAACCTCGTCGGGACGGTTGGCCGAGAGCGAGCCAGGGGACTGCTGGAGCAATCCTTCGCCCAGTTCCAGTCCGACCGCTCCGTGGTCGGGCTGGCCCGGACGATCAGCTTGGCCAAGGATCGTGCGCGTGATGAGTGGACGGCGGCCGGCTGCCAGGGTGGCGACGCCGAGGGCTACTTCCGGCTGCGCGCCCAGATCTCGGCTGCCGAAGCGGAGGCCGCGCGACTGCGGCGTTCCGATCGTCGTGCCGAGGCCATCGAGGTGTTGCGCAGCCTTCAGGTCGGCGACATCATCGACATCCCCGGCCGGCGGCACCGCGGCTGGGGAGTGGTGATCTCCGACGGTCTGGGGGCGGACGGGCCGGCTCCGATCGTCCTGACCGTCGATCGTCAGACCAAGCGACTGGGCGTCACCGACTTCCCCGAGCCTCCGGTGGTGGCCGCCCACATGAAGGTGCCCAAGCACTTCGACCCGCGATCGACGACATTCCGCCGCAATCTGGCCTCGGCGCTGGAGGCGAAGTTGCGCCGCGAGCCGCCACAGGCGTCGGCGATGAGCGCTGAAGCCGATGCGGACGCGATGGTCAGGATTGCCGAGCTGCGGGCTGAGCTGCGCCGCCACCCGGTGCACGGCTGCGCCGACCGGGAGGAGCACGCCCGGCACGCCGAGATGGCGCTGCGTCTGGAACGAGAGGCCGCCGGGGCGCAACAGCAGGTGGAGCGCCGGACCAACACCATCGCCGTCCGCTTCGACCGGATCTGCAGCGTGCTGGAGTCGCTGGGCTACCTCAGCGCCGATGGTGGCAACCACGTCACCGAACAGGGCCGGATGCTGTCGCGGATCTACTCCGAGCTGGATCTGGTCACCGCCGAGGCAGTCCGGGACGGCGTCTTCGCCGACCTCGATCCGGCCCAGCTGGCCGCGGTGGTCTCCAGCCTGGTGTTTGAAGCGCGCGGCGACCGCCGCCGGCCGGCGCGGCTGCCGGACCGGCGATCAGAGAGCGCACAGCAGCGATTGCGCGCCATTTGGCGGCAGGTCTGCCTGACCGAGCGTGACCACCGGCTGCCCAGCCATGACGAGCCGGAGATCGGCTTCGCCGAGTCGATTCATGCCTGGGTGAGCGGTGCAGAACTCGCCGAGGTGATGTACGAGTCCGACCTGACGGCCGGCGACTTCGTCCGCTGGGCTCGACAGGTCGCCGACGCGCTGGGGCAACTGGCTGATGCCGCCGGGCCGGGACACCTGCGCACAACCTGCCGGAGTGCGATCGTTGCAATCCGGCGAGGTGTGGTGGACGCGGCTCCGCTGGAGGACTGATCCTCGGTCATCGGCGGTCCCAGGCTTCGGTAGCCTGCTGCCATGTCGCTAGCCATTCGGGTGATTCCCTGCCTCGACGTCCACGACGGACGGGTGGTGAAGGGGGTCAACTTCCGCAACCTGCGTGATGCCGGCGACCCCGTTGAGCTGGCGGCCGCCTACGGTGCCGACGGCGCCGACGAGTTGGTCTTCCTGGACATCTCCGCCTCCGCACAGGGGCGGGCCACGACCTACGAGACCGTCCAGCGCACCGCGGAAACGGTGTTCATTCCGCTGACCGTCGGCGGCGGCGTCCGAGGCGTCGAGGATGTCGACCGGCTGTTGCGGACCGGAGCGGACAAGGTCGGCATCAACACTGGGGCCATCACCCGTCCGCAAGCCATCGACGAGATCACTCGGCGATTCGGCAATCAGGTTGTCGTCTTGTCCTTGGACGCACGTCGCGAGGGAGGGCAGCCGTCCGGCTTCGGCGTCACGACTCACGGCGGCCGGACCAGCGCCGGGCTGGACGCACTGGCCTGGGTCCGGGAGGCGGTCGACCGGGGGGCCGGCGAGATCCTGCTCAACTCGATGGACGCCGACGGCACCACGGACGGCTTCGACTTGGAGCTGATCGCAGCGGTCAAGGACGCGGTCTCGGTTCCGGTGATTGCCTCCGGCGGTGCCGGCACCGCCGACCACTTCGTCGCGGCGGCTCGAGCCGGAGCAGACGCGCTCCTGGCCGCCAGTGTCTTTCACTACCAGACCTTGACCATCCCTGAAGTGAAGAAAGCCCTGGCCGGCGCCGGATTCGCCGTACGCTGATCGGCATGGATTGCCTGTTCTGCGCCATCATCGACGGCGACATTCCGTCTCGGCAGGTCTACGCCGATGACACGGCCGTCGCCTTCCTCGACATCAACCCGCTGCATCGCGGACACACCCTGGTCGTCCCACGACTGCACGTCAGCGACGTCCTGGCAGATCCGGAGACGCTCAGCCTGATCGCGCCGGCGATCCAGCGCACCGGACGCCTGCTGGTTGAGCGGCTCGGCGCCGACGGGATGAACCTGCTGGTGAACTCCGGAGCCGTCGCCGGCCAAGAGGTCTTTCACCTGCACGTCCATCTGATCCCGCGCTATGCGGACAACCCGGGCATGCGTGGCCTGCTGCAGCGCAGCCCGGCAGCCGACCTGGACGAGGTGCAGCGCCAGATCGTGGGCAGCTAGCTACTTCTTGGTGCTGGTGGTCGTGGTCGGCGGGGCCGGAGTGGACACCGTGAACAGCGTCTCGCGCAGCCCGAACTTCGATTTGAACGAGCTTCCGGATACGGTCACCGACGTCTTGGTGCCGGTGATCTTGATGCTGGCCACTCGTCCGCCGAAGGGCTCACCGCCGGTGCGGCTCAGCACCTGGATGCTCTTCAGCGTTCCAATGGTGGGATAGGCCTTCTGCACCGTGCTGCTGCTCAGCGTCTTGGTCCAGGCCGACGTCCACGAACTCACCGAGCTGAGGTAGGCCTCGTTCGGGTCGAGTTTGGACACCTGGTAGGCCAGGCTGCTGGCTGCCGTGAGGCCACCGTTGGAGCTGGTGTACTCGGTCAAGGCCAGCGAGCCGCGGTAGGTGAGCACCTTGCCCGCGGTCGCACTGATCGCGGCGTCGGATTGTGCTGCACGCCCGGAGTTGTCCTTGTAGACCTGGCAGGCCGATGTGTCACACAGGTCGTAGAGGGCCGTGGACGGCCGGGTCGAGCGCAGCCGGGCCGCATACGTGCGCGCTGCCACACTCTGCGCCTTCAGCGCCTCAAGGCCCTTGTTGGAAGTCGTTCCCCAACCGGCGGGCATCTCCGAGGGCACCACCGAGCGCAGATAGGTCTCCATCGGAACGTAGTTGACGATCAGCGCACGGGACCCGCTGAACCGGAAGGCCAGTCGCCCTGAGTAGGTGCGCACCGACCCGCCGGGCATTGCGAGCTTCACGGCCCCGGTCGAGGGGTTGGACACCGACCACACGCGCTTCGGGTCCAGCTTGGTCTTGTAGGTCACCCAGGAGCCGCTGGTCGACTTGTAGGTGAGCACGCGACCGGAGGAGGTGCGGGAAATCCGCCAGAACTTGTACTTGCTGCCGGTCGGGACGGTGAGCGTCACCCCGGCGGAGTCGCTGACCTGAACGCCGGGGTCGACTGGGAAGTGCAGCCGGTTGTCGTTGTCGGCGCTGATCAGTACCCGGACGGTGTCGCCCCCGGTGACGTCACTGACGCTCGTCCCCGGGTAGTAGAAGCTGAGGATGTCGGTGAAGCTCTTGCCCTGCTTGGCCGCACCGTACGCCCCGTACTGCGACATGCCGCGGCCATGACCCCAACCCGCTCCGGTGATGGTGATGGTGGAGTTGTTGGGCGTGACGGCATCGTCGGCCTGGGCGGCCGGTGCGGCAGTGGCGGCAATCACCAGTGCGGTTCCTGCGCTGAGCAGGATCCTTGCGATGGCGGTGCTACGGCTGGTCGGGGGCATGGGGGGTCCCTTTCGGTGGCTTTCGCTACGGCATTCATCGTCACCCGCGAGTCCGTCGGGGTGCCAGCTCAGAGCGGGTATCCACAGCAGATTGGCTGCGAAGTCGAAGGCAGGGGTTGAGCCTTCGGGTTCAACGGCTCAGCATGTGGGACGTCGGCGTGCGAAGTTTGACACAGGCGGCGACGGCCGGGAGTCTTGACGTGTGCGGAAGAACATCCTCGTAGTTAGTCAGCGTGTCGGCTGAGTCCACCCAGACCCGACACGCTCCCTCGCCTGCGTCAGCAGCGGGGGTTTTTTTCTGCTCACATTGCATCTAGACGGACCGAGAATTGAGGTAGAGATGGCCGAGGAGTCACCACAGATCTTGACCGGAGCTCAGGCGCTGGTGGAGTCGTTGGAGCGGGTCGGCGTCGAAGTAATCTTCGGCATTCCCGGTGGCTCGATTCTGCCGGCCTACGATCCGCTGTACGACTCGAAGATTCGGCACATCCTGGTCCGCCACGAGCAGGGTGCCGGACACGCAGCCGAAGGCTATGCGCAGGTCACCGGGAAGGTCGGGGTGTGCATGGCGACCTCGGGCCCGGGCGCGACCAACCTGGTCACCGCCATCGGCGACGCCTACATGGACTCGGTGCCCATGGTGGCCATCACCGGTCAGGTGGCGAGCCGGGCGATTGGTACTGACGCCTTCCAAGAGGCGGATATTCGGGGCATCACCTTCCCGATCACCAAGCACAGTTTCCTGATCACCGATCCCACCGAAATCCCGCATGCAATCGTGGCGGCCTTCCATCTGGCCAGCACCGGACGTCCGGGCCCGGTCTTGGTCGACATCGCCAAGGACGCACTGGCGACGGCGGCTCCGTTCACCTGGCCGACCGAGCTTGATCTGCCGGGGTATCACCCGATCACCAAGCCTCACGGCAAGCAGATTCGAGAGGCTGCCCGGTTGATCGCCGAAGCCCAACGTCCGGTGATCTATCTCGGTGGTGGGGTGAACCGTGCCCGGGCCTGGGATCAGGTGACCGAACTCGTCCGGCTCACCGGAATCCCAGTGGTGACCACGCTGATGGCTCGCGGCGCCTTCCCGGATAGCCATGAGCTGAACCTGGGCATGCCCGGCATGCACGGCACGGTGGCTGCCGTCGGGGCGCTGCAGCGCTCCGACCTGCTGATCACTCTCGGGGCCCGCTTCGACGACCGGGTGACCGGCAAGCTGGACTCGTTCGCGCCCGATGCCAAGGTGATTCACGCCGATATTGATCCGGCCGAGATCAGCAAGAACCGGGTGGCGGACGTCCCGATCGTCGGCGACCTCGCCGAGGTGATGGTCGAGCTCAACCAGGTGCTGGCCGACACCGACCTGCCCACCTACGCCGAATGGGTGCACCAGGTGACCGAGTGGAAGCGTCGCTACCCGACCGGGGACACTGAGCCGGTCAGCGACGGTCTGCTCAGCCCGGAGTACGTGATCAAGCGGATCGGTGAGATCGCCGGCCCCGAGGCCACCTTCGTGGCCGGGGTGGGCCAGCATCAGATGTGGTCGGCCCATCTCCTGCCGCACGAGCGTCCGACCAAGTTCCTCAACTCCGGTGGGGCCGGCACCATGGGCTACTGCGTGCCCGCAGCAATGGGCGCCAAGGTCGGCCGACCCGAGGACGTCGTCTGGGGGATCGACGGCGACGGCTGCTTTCAGATGACCAATCAGGAACTGGTCACCTGCGCGCTGGAGGGCATTCCGATCAAGATCGCGGTGATCAACAACCGCAGCCTGGGCATGGTCCGCCAGTGGCAGACCCTGTTTTACGGGGAGCGGTACTCCAACACCAACCTGAAGACTCACCTGGTGCCGGACTTCCCGAAGCTGGCCGAGGCGATGGGCGCAGTCGGCCTGCGGGCCGAAAACCTGGAGGAAGTTGATCAGGTGATCAACCAGGCCATGGCGATCAATGACCGCCCCGTGGTGGTCGAGTTCGTGGTGCACAAGGACGCGATGGTCTGGCCGATGGTTGCGGCTGGCACCAGCAACGACGAGATCAAGATCGCCCGCGGCCTGGCTCCGCAGTGGGAAGAGGAGGAACTGTGAACAAGCACACCCTGAGCGTCCTGGTGGAGAACAAGCCGGGCGTGCTGGCTCGGATCTCCGGACTGTTCGCACGGCGCGGCTACAACATCGAGTCGCTGGCCGTGGGGCCGACCGAGGAGCCGGATCTGTCCCGGATCACCGTCCAAGTGGCGGTAGACAGCCAGCTGGTGCTCGAGCAGATCGTCAAGCAGCTGAACAAGCTGATTGAGGTGATCAAGATCGTCGAGCTCGAGGACGGCGCGTCGGTGGGTCGCGAGCTGATGCTGATCAAGGTGAAGGCCGATCCGGCTACTCGTAGCCAGATCATCGAGATCGTCCAGCTGTTCCGGGGCAAGACCGTCGATGTTCACAATGACTCGATGACCATCGAGGCCACCGGTTCACCTGACAAACTTGAGGCACTGCTGGAGATGCTCAAGCCCTACGGAGTGCGGGAGCTGGTTCAGTCCGGCTTGGTCGCTCTCGGTCGCGGCGGCCGGTCCCTGGCTGATCGTGCGAAGATCGACAAGACTCGTCCGGCTGCGCGGCTGGCGAACTAGGAAGTAGTGAGAAGGAATCCAAATGGCACAGATGTTCTACGACTCCGACGCCGATCTTTCGGTCATCCAGGGCCGTGTTGTTGCAGTGATCGGCTACGGCAGCCAGGGCCACGCCCATGCGCTCAGCCTGCGTGATTCGGGCGTTGACGTCCGGGTCGGCCTGCGTGAAGGCTCCAAGAGCTGGGCGAAGGCCGAGGCTGAGGGGCTGCGGGTGGTCAGCCCGGCACAGGCCGTCGAGGAGGCCAATCTGATCATGGTGCTGGCTCCCGACCAGGTGCAGCGACACCTGTACAAGGAGTCCATCGAGCCGAACCTGGTTGCCGGCGACGCGCTGTTCTTCGCTCACGGCTTCAACATCCGTTTCGGCTACATCACCCCGCCGGACGGCGTCGACGTCTGCATGGTGGCCCCGAAGGGCCCCGGCCACCTGGTTCGCCGGGAGTACTCCGAGGGTCGTGGCGTCCCGGTGATCGTCGCCGTCGAGAAGGACGAGACTGGTGACGCCTGGCCGCTGGCACTGTCCTACGCCAAGGCGATCGGCGGCCTGCGGGCCGGTGGCATCAAGACCACCTTCACCGAGGAGACCGAGACCGACCTGTTCGGTGAGCAGGCAGTGCTGTGTGGCGGTACGTCCGCCCTGGTCACCGCTGGTTTCGAGGTGCTGACCGAGGCCGGCTACCAGCCCGAGGTCGCCTACTTCGAGTGCCTGCACGAGCTGAAGCTGATCGTCGACCTGATGTACGAGGGCGGCATCGCCAAGCAGCGCTGGTCGGTCTCCGACACCGCCGAGTTCGGTGACTACGTCTCCGGCCCGCGGGTGATCGACGCATCGGTGAAGGCGCGGATGAAGGAGGTCCTGGCCGACATCCAGTCCGGTGCCTTCGCCAAGCGCTTCATCGACGACCAGGACGCCGGCGCTCCGGAGTTCAAGGCTCTGCGCGCCAAGGGTGAGCAGCACCCGATCGAGGCCACCGGACGCAAGCTGCGTGGCCTGATGAGCTGGGTCAAGTCTCACGACGACGACTACGTCGAGGGCACTGCAGCTCGCTGAGCCGCGTCCGACTCAACAGCGCGTCGCACCTTCGGGTGCGGCGCGCTGTTGGCTTTCGGGGTCGGCCGCGGTGTTCCCGCTGGCCGCTCCGGGTCGCACCTGGCTGCTGCTCGGGTGGCTGCTCGGGTGGGCCACCTCGTCCTCACCGTTCGCGCTACCGAACGGAACCTTTGCTACCGGTTTTTCGGCAGCGGGAGTTGCCTTCGGTAGCGGGAAATGAGGGACGGGCCGCCGACGTGTTTCGTCCGACGGCCGAAGCGCCGTCTCGCGGTGTTGTCCGTTCGAGTCGCTTGTTGTCCGTTGGTGCGCAGCGGGTTCATCGGTCGGTTGGGGCGGCAATGCTGACGGCATGGAGGTGACGAGGGCGGCTCAGCTGGTTGTCGGCGGGGCGGATCGCATGGCGCTCACTCGGCAGGTGCGCGCCGGTTCCCTGGTACGGGTCCGGCATGGCGGGTATGCCACTGAACTGGGCGTGGACGCGACTGAGCGACACCTGCAGCTCGTGGCGGCCACCTGGCCACTGCTCGGTGAGAATGCGGTGCTCAGTCATGCCAGCGCCGCCGTACTGCACGGCCTCCCGACGTGGGAGCAAGACTTGACCAAGGTGATCGTTACCCGGCCGGAGGGCGGACATGGTCGGGCAGGCACGTGCCTTCACGCCCGGCTCGGCACGCTGGAGCCCGACCAGGTCTGCCAGTTGGATGGCCTGCGAGTCACCAGCCTGGCTCGGACGGCAGTCGACCGGGCCTGCGGTCTCAGCTACGAGAGGGCAGTGGCGACCCTGGACGCTGCGCTGCGGGCCGGCGTCCAGCACTCCGAACTGGAGCACATCGTGAGGCTCTCCAAACGGCGACACGGCATCGGCATCGCTCGGGCTGCGCTGGCCTTCGCCGACGGCGCGTCCGAGAGCGTGGGGGAGTCCGTCAGCAGAGTCGTGATCGCCCAAGTTGGACTCCCTGAACCGGCATTGCAGGTCGAGATTCGCGATCGACATGGTCGCTGGGTCGCCCGCTCCGACTTTGGTTGGCTCGAGCAGCGGGTAGTCGGTGAGTTCGATGGACGCATCAAGTACCTCGGCGATGAGGCATCCGTCGCTGACACCGTGATTCGCGAGAAGGCCCGCGAGCAGGCGATCCGGGACACCGGCTGGGTAGTTCGTCCGCTGGACTTGGGCAGATCTGTCCAACCCGGGTGCCCTTCGTCGCCGAGTCCAGGCGGCTTTCGACCACGCGCGAGGCCTCACTAAGTCGTGACCCGGGCATTGCGTCCGCTCTGACGGGAACCCACACGCCGCACCGACGCGCTTCCTGCTGCCGAATGGAACCCGTGCTACCGAAATTCCGGTAGCGGGAGTTCCTTTCGGTAGCGAGCGCGGGGAGCGGGGTGGCGGGGGCCGCCGGTGGGTGAGCGGGAAGAGAGGGTGAGTACCAGGGAGGTCACTGATTCGCCGCAGTTGTCGAGTCTGGCAAGCTGAGTCTCATGACGACCCAGGTGGCCCCGGTGGCCGGACTTAGCGGTGCCGAGGTTGCCGAGCGGATCGCCGCCGGCCAGGTGAACACGCTGCCGCCGCGGTCGGGCCGGACGACCTGGGACATCATCCGGGCCAATGTCTTCACCAGGATCAACTTCCTGCTGATGGTGCTGTTCGTGATCGTGCTCAGCACCGGCAGCCTGGGCAACGCGCTGTTCGGCTTCCTGATCATCATCAACTCCGGCATCGGCGCGTTCCAAGAACTGCGTGCCAAGCGCACCCTGGACAACCTGGCCGTCGTGGGGGAGGGCAAGCCGCTGGTCCGCCGCGACGGCGTGGCCGCCGAACTGCCGCGAGACCAGGTCGTCCTCGACGACATCATCGAGATCGGGCCCGGCGACCAGATCATTGTCGATGGGATCATGGTCGAGGCGTCCTACCTCGAGGTGGACGAGTCGCTACTCACCGGGGAGTCGGACGCACTGCTCAAGCAGCCCGGTGATGAGGTGATGTCGGGCAGCTTCGTGGTGGCCGGTGTCGGTGCCTACCGGGCTACTCGCGTCGGCCTGGATTCCTACGCGGCGAAGCTGGCCGTCGAGGCCAGCAAGTTCTCGCTGGTCAAGTCGGAGTTGCAGACCGCCATCAATCAGATCCTGCGCCTGGTCACCTGGCTCCTGGTTCCGGTCGGGATCGCCACTGTCTTGGTGCAGTGGACGCAGAACCCCGGTGCTCCCTGGCAGGAGATCGTGCTGCGAATGTCGGGTGCCCTGGTGCCGATGGTGCCCGAAGGGCTGGTCCTGTTGACCTCGTTGGCGTTCGCGGTCGGTGTGATCCGGCTCGGCCAGCTGAACGTCCTGGTCCAGGAGTTGCCGGCGATCGAAGGCCTAGCCCGGGTGGACGTCGTCTGCGCCGACAAGACCGGCACCCTCACCGAGAACGGCCTGCAGTTCAGCCATCTGGAGCCGTCCGACGGTGCGGACGCTGCTCAGGTGGAGCAGGTATTGGCTCAGCTGGCCGCGGCGGACCCGCGTCCCAACGCGTCGATGCAGGCGCTGACCCGCGCGCTCCCCGCGGAGGATGAGGCCTGGTCGGTGACTGCGATGGCCCCGTTCACCTCGGCCAAGAAGTGGTCGGGAATGAGCTTCGCCGGCCACGGCAACTGGGTGATCGGCGCGCCCGACGTCCTTGCTGACGCGACCACTGAGATTGCCCGCCGGGCCGAGGAGGTGGGGCTCGGTGGCCGCCGGGTGCTGCTGCTGGGCGAGTCCGACCTCGCCGTCGACGATCCCGCGGCACCCGGCACCGTCACCCCGCGAGCGCTGGCGGTGCTGGAACAGAAGGTACGTCCCGAGGCTGCCGGCACCTTGGCCTACTTCGCGGAGCAGGACGTCGCCGTGAAGGTGATCTCCGGGGACAACGCCAAGTCGGTGGGGGCGGTCACCGGTTCGCTGGGGGTTGCCGCGACCGAAGTGGTGGACGCCCGGGACCTACCGACCGATCCCGAGCAGTTTGCCGATCGGGTGGAGAGTGCCGGAGTCTTCGGCCGGGTCACTCCGCAGCAGAAGCGGCAGATGGTCGCTGCGCTGCAGTCGCGCGGGCACAACGTGGCCATGACCGGCGACGGCGTCAACGACGTGCTGGCCATCAAGGACTCCGACCTCGGCGTGGCGATGGGCTCCGGAGCGGCTGCCACCCGGTCGGTGGCTCAGATCGTCCTGCTGAACGACGACTTCGCGACACTGCCGCATGTGGTCGCCGAGGGACGCCGGGTGATCGGCAATATCGAGCGAGTCGCGAACTTCTTCCTGACCAAGACCATGTACTCGATCGTGTTGGCCCTACTGGTGGCGGTGGCGCGGCTGCCGTTCCCGTTCGTCCCGATGCACATCTCCTTCATCGGCTGGTACACGATCGGCATCCCGGCGGCGATCCTGGCGCTCGCGCCCAACGGTGAGCGGGCCCGTCCCGGCTTCCTGAAGCGGGTGCTGAGCTTCTCGATGCCAGTGGGCCTGATCATCGGCCTGACCGCGTTCATCAGCTATGTGGTCTCCCGGCAGTCTGTGGTGGACGAGCAGACCGCCACTCAGGCCAGCACAGCCGCCCTGATCGCAGTGATGATCGCCGGCGGCTGGGCCATGATCGCGATCGCGCGTCCGTATCAGTGGTGGAAGATCGGGATGATCGTCACGATGATCGTCCTGGCAGTCCTCACCGTGTTCTGGCTGCCCGGCTGGTACGCCCAGATGTTGCCGGTCTGGCCCTGGCTGGCCACCGCCGATCCGCAGCTGGACCCCAGCAACGTGTCGATGAACCTGACCGCCGTGTGGTTCGGCCTGGGCGCGGCAGTGCTGGTCGAGGCGATGTGGTGGATCTCCGGCCGGGTCACCGGCCTCCACCGTCGGGTGTTCGGCTCGCTGGCCGACTAGGACCGAGGTCCCATCGCCGGCCAGCGAGAGGCTGTTCAGCCCAGCCGGGCGGCGATGTCGTCGCCGATCACCGAGGTCGGACGCTTGGCCGAACCGCGCTCGGCCATGTCGGCGTCCACGGCGGCCTCGATCCGACGGGCGTCATCAACGCGGCCAAGATGATCCAGCAGCAGCGCCATCGACAAGATGGTGGCGGTCGGATCGGCGATGCCCTGGCCGGCGATGTCGGGCGCCGAGCCGTGCACCGGCTCGAACATCGACGGGAAGGTGCCGTCCGGGTTGATGTTGGCCGAGGCCGCCAGCCCGATTCCGCCGGTGACCGCGGCGGCCAGGTCGGTCAGGATGTCGCCGAAGAGGTTGTCGGTGACCAGCACGTCGAAGCGCTGCGGATCCTGCACCAGCGCGATGGTGGCCGCGTCCACATGCAGGTAGTCGGTGGTGACCCCGGGGTGCTCGGCCGCGACGGCCTGGAACAGCCGATTCCACAGCCCGCCGGCATTCACCAGGACGTTGTGCTTGTGCACCATGGTCACCTTGCCGCGGCGCTGTTCGGCGCGCACGAACGCGTCCCGAATCACCCGCTCCACACCATGGGCGGTGTTGATCGACACCTCGGTGGCCACCTCGTAGTCGGTGCCGGCCCGGAAGGCGCCGCCGTTGCCGCAGTACAGGCCCTCGGTGCCTTCCCGGACAACCACGAAGTCGATCGGGCCGCGCGAGGTCACCGACTCGGCCAGGGGAGTGGGAACCCCGGGATACAGCTTGGACGGGCGCAGGTTGACGTACTGATCGAACTCGAAGCGCAGCTTCAGCAGCAGGCCTCGCTCCAGCAGCCCGGACGGGATGGCTTTCGAGCCCGGCGCGGCACCGACCGCTCCGAGGATGATGGCCTGGGACGCCGCCAGCTGCTCGAGGTCGGCGGCCGGAAGCACTTCGCCGGTGCGCTGCCAGCGCTCGGCACCCAGATCGTGGTGGACAAAGTCGAAGGCGTCGTCGCCGACGGTCTTGCACAGGACCTTCAGGCCTTCGGCGACGACCTCAGGGCCGATGCCGTCGCCTGCGACGACCGAGATGACGGGCTTAGCAGCGTGGTTCACCCGCGCGAGGGTACTTGCCCCTTGGATCAGCGACCAAGCCGTCTCACCAGCAGCGATAGCATTCGAGCATGTCGCTGACCTTTCCGCTGACCCGTAATGCCCAGCCGAAGACCGCTGACCAGGTGGCGTCCGTCCTGGCCGATCCGGGGTTCGGTACCTACTTCACCGATCACATGGCGGTAGCCACGTGGACGGCTGACGAGGGTTGGTCCGGCAGCGAGATTCGTCCCTATGGTCCGTTCCAGATTGATCCGGCCGGTGCGGTGCTGCACTACGCGCAGGAGATCTTCGAAGGTCTGAAGGCCTACCGGCACGCGGACGGCTCGATCCACCTGTTCCGTCCCGAGGCGAACGCCCGACGGCTGCAGACCTCGGCGGCTCGGATGATGCTGCCTGGCCTCGAGGTCGAGGACTTCCTCACCGCGGTCACCGAGCTCGTCCGGGCCGACGCCCACTGGGTGCCGGAACCCGAGGGTGAGAAGAGCCTGTATCTGCGTCCGTTCATGTTCGCCGACGAGGTGTTTCTGGGCGTCCGAGCCGCGCAGCGGGTCACCTTCTCGGTGATCGCCTCGCCGGCCGGCCCGTACTTCGCCGGCGGCGTCAAGCCGGTCGACATCTGGGTGACCGATTCCTACGCGCGGGCTGGTGCCGGCGGCACCGGGTCGGCCAAGTGCGGCGGCAACTATGCGGCCTCGCTGATCGCGCAGTACGAGGGCTACCAGCACGGCTGCTCCCAGGTGCTGTTCATCGAAGCCACCGGCAAGGACCGGGTCGAAGAACTCGGCGGTATGAACGTCTTCCTGGTCACTGCGGACGGCACCCTGATCACTCCGGCGCTGACCGGGACGATCCTGGAGGGGGTCACCCGGTCGTCGGTGCTGACTCTGGCCGCCGAGCTGGGCCTGGACACCGATGAGCGTCAGGTGCACCCCGACGAGCTGTTCTCCGGCATCCGGGAAGGCCGCATCGTTGAGGCGTTCTCGTGTGGAACCGCCGCCGTGGTCACGCCGATCGGCAGCTTCCGCACCGTCGAAGGCGAGTGGCGACTGCCCGAGAACGGACTGCCGCACACGATGGCGATCCGCAACGCGATCCTCGACATCCAGTACGGACGGGTGCCCGACACCCGCGGCTGGATGCGACGGGTGGTCTGAGCCGGGTTCAGCCCAGCGCGGCCAGCGCCGCGTCGTAGTCCGGTTCGGTGCTGATGTTGGCAACCTGCTGGGTGTAGCGGATCGTGCCGTCCGCGTCGGCGACGACGACGGCCCGAGAGAGCAGCCCGCGCATCGGTCCGTCGACGAGGGTGAGTCCGTAGTCGGCGCCGAAGCTGCTGCGGAAGCTGGAGCCGGTGACCACGTTGGCCAGGCCCTCGGCGGCACAGAACCGGGACGCGGCCATCGGTAGATCTGCCGACACGCACAGCACCAAGGTGTCGGGAAGGGTGGAGGCCAGCTCGTTGAAGCGGCGGACGCTGGTGGCGCACACACTGGTGTCGATGCTCGGGAAGATGTTCAGGACCAGCCGGCGACCGGCGGCGATCTCGGGC
Organism: Actinomycetales bacterium Actino_02; assembly: GCA_001603275.1. GTDB lineage: Bacteria > Actinomycetota > Actinomycetes > Propionibacteriales > Propionibacteriaceae > Propionicimonas. The sequence goes on from LUYM01000014.1 coordinate 43,760, forward strand.
CCGAAATCGGCCAGATCCGCGCCGACAAGGCTGAAGTCGGGGAGGGCCGCGCCGACCGGCGGCAACTCCCCGATGCTGTGGACGGTCATGCCTTTGTGCTCAAGAGTTGCCATACCTCCATTGTGCGCGGAGTGACGGACGGATCTGAGACAACTTGTCTCATGGCCTGAAACCTGTGCGTAACAGGGTCTCGGGCGGGCAAACTCCCTCGGGTATCTTCACCGACAAGACAGGTTCACAGATGACGATGCCGCCAGCGGCGCCGGATACCTTCCACGTCTACGACACCACCCTGCGCGATGGTGCTCAACAGGAAGGAATGCAGCTCACCGTCCACGACAAGCTGCGAATTGCGCGCTACCTGGACCAACTGGGAGTCGGCTTCATCGAAGGTGGCTGGCCGGGCGCCAACCCGAACGACACCGCCTTCTTCGCAGCGGCCGCTGAGGGACAGTTGCGGCTGACCAACGCCAAGCTGGTGGCCTTCGGTTCCACCCGCAAGGCCGGGGTCTTCGCTGCCGACGATCCCCAGGTTCAGGCCTTGCTGGAGGCCAAGACCGAGGTGGTCTGCATCGTTGCCAAGTCCCATGACGAACACGTCCTGCGGGCGCTGCGGACGACGCTGGCCGAGAACCTGGCCATGATCGCCGACACCGTTTCGCACCTGGTGGCTCACGGGCGACGGGTCTTCGTCGACGCCGAACACTTCTTCGACGGATACCGAGCCAACCCCGAGTACGCCCTCGAGGTCGTCCGCACTGCTGCGGACGCCGGCGCAGAGGTCGTTGTTCTGTGTGACACCAATGGCGGCATGCTGCCTAGCTGGATGGCCGATGTGGTCAGCGCGGCCTCCCAGATCGGGGTCGACCTCGGCATCCACTGCCACAACGACACCGGCTGCGCTGTGGCCAACACCATCGCGGCGGTCGAGGCCGGCGTGATGCACGTGCAGGGCACGGTGAACGAGTACGGCGAGCGCACCGGCAACGCCAACCTGGTCACGGTGATCGCCAACCTGCAGCTGAAGTACGGCTGGCCGCTGGTTCCGCCGTCCTCGCTGGCCGAGGCGACCCGGATCACTCACGCCATTGCCGGCGTCACCAATCTGCCGCTGAGCAACCGGCAGCCGTATGTGGGCAGCTCGGCGTTCGCCCACAAGGCCGGCCTGCATGCGTCCGCCATCAAGGTGGACTCCAACCTCTATCAGCACATCGACCCGATCCTGGTCGGCAATGACATGCGGATGCTGGTCTCCGACATGGCCGGTCGAGCCAGCGTTCAGCTGAAGGGGTCTTCGCTGGGCTACGACCTGTCCAATCGCGACCTGGCGGCTCGGATCACCGATGCGGTCAAGGCGCGCGAACTGGACGGTTACTCCTACGAGTCGGCCGATGCCAGCTTCGAGTTGCTGCTCCGCTCCGAGATGGGGCTGACCGACGACTTCTTCGAGGTGCTCGCCTGGCGGGTGTTCACCACCCATGAGGTCAAGCCCGAAGGTGACTCGGAGGCCACGGTGAAGCTGCGCGCCAAGGGGGTGTCGCACATTCTGGTCGGTGAGGGTCACGGCCCGCTGAACGCGCTCGATGTCGCCCTGCGGGGGGCACTCACTCCGGCCTATCCGCAGGTGGACACCTTCGAGCTGACCGACTTCCGGGTCCGCATCCTCGACCAGGGTCATGGCACGGACGCGATCGTCCGCACCCTGATCGACCTCACCGACGGTGAACGGACCTGGACCACGGTCGGGGTCGGCACGAACGTCATCGAGGCGTCCTGGGAGGCGCTGTACGACGGTTACCGGTGGGGTCTGCTCAACCGCGACTAGAGCGCAACGTTGAGCGGGGCGATTCCACTCAGCAAGATGAACCCCTCACGTCCCCTCGCGGGCGACCGGTGACTGAGGTTAGCCTTACCGCGCGACCCACCCCCCCCGGGTCGCTGGTAACGGGTCCCAGCTGACTCGTACTGGAGGACACTCCGGATGCTCGTACGTGCACCCCATCTCCGCCAGCCGATCGCTCGCAGGCTCGCCCGCCTGACCAGCATCGTGTTGATGTCGGCGCTCAGTATCACCATGCTTGGCGCGGTCGCCGCGCCCGCGCAGGCCGTCGATGCCTCCAGCATCACCGGCTCGACCCCGAAGATCAGCGACACCACGCCAAAGGTCGGCCAGACCATCAGCGTGAAGACCGGATCGTGGCAGCCGACCGAGGTCAGCCTCGGCTACCAGTGGTATCGCGGCTCGTCCGCGATTCCGGGAGCCACCGGGCCGACCTATCAGGTGGTGGCCGAGGATCTCGGGAATCGGCTGAAGGTCGCCGTCACCGGCACCGGAACCGGCACTCAGCCGCAGACGGTCAGCAAGACCTCATCGTCGACCTCCAAGGTGGCCAAGGGCAGCTTCGGCACGAAGCCGAAGCCGTCGATCACGCCGTCCTCACCCGTGGTGCAGCAGACGCTCACCGTGAACACCGGCAGCTGGGCACCGGCGCCGGACAACCTGAGCTACCAGTGGTACCGGATCTCGACCAAAAACAAGACCTCGAAGATCAGCGGAGCCACCTCGGCGAGCTACACCCCCAAGCTCTCCGACAAGTCGTATCGATTCAAGGTCGTGGTGAAGGCCAGCCGGGCCGGCTACTACTCGTCCTCCAGGACGTCCTCAAAGACCGCCAAGACCGTGCAGCTGACCTTCAGCCAGGCGGTACGTCCGACCATCACCGGTGAGGTGAAGCCGAACGGCACCCTGAATGCCGAGCTCGGCTCCTGGACGCCGACGCCGGACGCCATCAGCTACCAGTGGCGGCGCAATGGGACAGCCATCTCGGGCGCCGATCAGGCCAGCTACACCATCACCGACGCCGATCTGGGCCGCGCGCTCACCGTGGCGGTCACCGCGACCAAGGCCGGCTACGCCACCTCGACCCTGGTGTCCACCTCGGTGACGCCGGTGGGCCCGTCCAGCGACCTGCGGGTCGGTACCTTCAACCTCTACGGCCAGAACAACGACGGCAGTGTGTCGGCTGACCGCAAGTGGGCCAAGCGGCAGCCGGTGGCCGCCGCCCAGATCCTCGACGAGGCGCTGGACGTGGTCGGTCTCCAGGAGGCCTCACCCACCACCGATCAGGCCGGTCAGCTGGTGGCGGAGCTCAACAAGCAGGGCGGCAGCTATCGCAAGGTCGATACCGCCGACTTCTCCAACGGCACCAAGATCATCTACAACTCCGACACGCTGTCGATGACCGACTCCGGGGTGTACAAGTACAACGCCCAGGCGGACGCGTCCAACAAGTACCGGCAGCGGTTCCTGACCTGGGCCACCTTCCGGTCCGAGTCGAGCGGCAAGTCCTTCTTCTTCGCCAGCACCCATCTGGATCCGTACTCGTCGAAGAACTCGGTGAACACCAACAAGGTGCGCCAGTGGCGCGAGCTGATCGCCGCCGTGCCGAGGCTGAACTCCGGGAACCTTCCCGTGGTCGTGGTCGGCGACTTCAACACCAGCAAGTGGTGGAGCGAGACCCAGGAGACCCTTCCGGCCATGAAGGCTGCGGGGTTCGGTGACGTGATGAACCAGCAGTACCAGGTGAATCCGCCCTCCGGCGTCCGCGCGGAAAAGGTCGTCAACGGCTGGATCAACTCCTACAACGGCTTCCGTGCCGATGTCAGCCAGTACTCCTACCCGACCCGCCACGACAAGGTCGGCAATGGGATCGACTGGATCTTCGCGACGAACTCGCTGCGAGTGAAGCAGTGGAAGGTCGTGATCGACTTCAACCCCAACACGCTCACCGTGAACGGGATCATGCCTTCCGACCACAACATGATCACTTCGATTCTGGTGCTCTAGCCGTTGGCTGCGGGCCCTAAGCTCGGCACCATGAGTGTGGACCCGTTCGATCGTGATGCGGCCCGAGTTCGGCTGCGCAGCTTGGCCGAACAGGGCCTGATCGACCCCGCGAATCTGGACGCGCAGTTGGCTGCCCTTGATGCCGGGGATACGACGGCGCTGGTTCTTGCGCAGCAGGGCTATGCACCGGCCGGCTACCGGGAGGACGATCCGCTGGTGATCTCGGCCGGCTGGTCGAACCAGAACCGGGACGGCAACTGGGTGGTTCCTCCGTACCTGGACGTTCAGGCCAAGGCGGCGAACGTCCGGCTCAACTTCCTGCAGGCGCAGCCCTCGACGCCGCTGATCCAGGTGGAGATCAGCGGTGCCATGGGCAATGTGAAGCTGATCGTCCCCGACGGCTGGGCGGTCAACGCCGATCGGCTGCGCGGTGGCATGGGATCGGCCAAGATCCGAGTGGCGAACCAGCCGGCGCCGGGCTGTCCGGTGCTCGTGCTGCGCGGCTCGCTGGCGATGGGCAATCTGAAGGTCCGCTACGGAACCCGCGGCGAACTGCGTCGCAGCCAACGGGCGCTGCGAGGCACGTCTGCGTTGTCGGAGCGGGCCCTGGCCCGCCAGCAGCGACGACTGGAGCGCCGCGGCTAGCTGATCCGCTCCAGCACGATCGGACCGGACGGCACCGGGTCGGAGCTGATCTCGGCAGCATCGGCGATCGCCTGGATGGCGCGCTCGAAGCGCTCGGGGGTGTCGGTGTGCAGGGTGAACAGCGGCTGGCCGGCCTGCACCTGGTCGCCGATCCCGGCATGCCAAGTGACACCGGCGGCAGCCTGCACCGGATCGCCCTGCTTGGCCCGACCGGCACCGAGGCGCCACGCGGCCAGGCCGACCCCCATGGCGTCCAGCTTGGTCAGATAGCCGCCGGTGGCCGCGGTGATCACCTCGGTGTGGCGGGCTGCTGCCATCGGCGCGTCCGGATCGCCACCCTGGGCCCGGATCATCGACTTCCAGGTGTCCATGGCCTTGCCGGAGTCGAGCACCTGAGCCGGGTCGGCGTCCAGCCCGGCGCAGGCCAGCATCTCGGTGGCCAGGGCAAGGGTGAGCTCACGGACGTCGGACGGTCCACCACCGGCCAGGACTTCGACCGACTCGGCGACCTCCAGGCCGTTGCCGGCGGTACGTCCGAGCGGGGTGTCCATGGCGGTGATCAGGGCGACAGTGTTCACTCCGGCCGCTTTGCCGATCTCGACCATGGTGCGGGCCAAAGCCTGAGAGTCCTCCCGGCGCTTCATGAAGGCCCCCGCGCCGGTCTTCACGTCCAGGACGAGGGACTGGGTGCCTTCGGCGATCTTCTTGCTCATGATCGAGGCCGAAATCATCGGGATCGACTCGACGGTGCCGGTGACGTCGCGCAGTGCGTACAGCTTCTTGTCTGCGGGGGCCAGCCCGGAGCCGGCCGCGCAGATCACCGCGCCGACTTCTTCCAGCTGGGCGAGCATCTCGTCATTGCTCAACGCGGCCCGCCAGCCGGGGATGGCCTCCAGCTTGTCCAGCGTGCCGCCGGTGTGGCCCAGCCCGCGTCCGCTCAACTGGGGGACGGCTGCCCCGCAGGCGGCCACCAGCGGCGCCAGGGGCAGCGTGATCTTGTCGCCGACGCCGCCGGTGGAGTGCTTGTCCACGGTCGGACGGGACAGCGAGGCGAAGCTCATTCGCTCGCCACTGGCGATCATGGCGTTGGTCCAGCGACTCAGTTCGGCCGGATCCAGGCCGCGGAAGAAGATGGCCATGGCCATGGCCGACATCTGCTCGTCGGTGACGGCGCCGTGGGTATAGGCGTCGATCAGCCAGTCGATCCCGGCATCGGGCAACCGGCCGCCATCGCGCTTGAGACGAATCAACTCAACGGCATCGAATGCTGCGCTACTCACCGGTGAACCCTAGCGTCCCGGAGGCCGAGCGTGCCTCCCGGCGTGGCACTTGCCGCCCCCACGACGTCTCGATGGGCCGGCCCGGGTGCGTCCGCTGTGGCTGCGGCTCTAGGGTGACGCCATGCGTATTGCGCGATTCGTGGCCGGGGCAGACCCGGCCTATGGGCTTGTTGAGCTGGCCGAAGATGACGGACCCAACCCGGAGACCATTTCGGTGATCACCGGAGATCCGCTGGCCGGGCCGGTGCGTTACACCGGTGAACGGCTGGCTTTGGCCGATGTTCGGCTGGTCTCGCCGGTGATCCCGCGCAGCAAGGTGATCGGCGTCGGACGCAACTACGCCGAACACGCCGCTGAGCTGGGCAACCAGCTCCCCACGGCGCCGCTGCTGTTCGGCAAGCCGAACACCGCGGTGATCGGGCCGGGGGAGTCGATCATTCGGCCCGCCGAGACGAACAACCTGCACTACGAGGGCGAGCTCGCCGTGGTGATCGGACGGATCTGCCGCCGGGTGCCGCCGGAACGGGCCGCCGAGGTGATCTTCGGCTACACCATTGGCAATGACGTCACCGCCCGCGATCTGCAGGCCAGCGACGGCCAGTGGACCCGGGCCAAGGGCTTCGACAGCTTCTGCCCGCTCGGCCCATGGATCGTCACCCACCTTGGTGTGGACGGCGCCGCCGACCTGGAGATCACCACGACCGTCAACGGCGAGGTGCGCCAGCACGGCAGCACGTCGGAGATGGTGCACTCGGTCTCTGAACTGATCGCTCAGATTTCGGCATTCACCACGTTGCTGCCCGGTGACGTGATTCTGACCGGCACGCCGGCCGGCGTCGGGCCAATGGAGCCGGGGGACACCGTCGCGGTGAGCATCTCGGGAATCGGCACCTTGTCCAACCCCGTGGTAGCCGAGGAATGAGCGTGGGGCAGGGCTGGCTCGGACGGTTCGTCCGCCACGAGCCACGGCCGGAGGTGGAGTACCCCGGGGTCCTGGTGGTCGACGATGCGCAGCGGACGCCGCTGCGGGCGCTGTCCCTGGGCGTGGGCGGGGGCATGCTTTCTGTGCTCGGATTCTTGTGGCTGGCGGCCCTGGTCACCGGCGGCTTGGCCTGGGTCTTCTGGACGGCATCCGGCTCGCCGGGAACCTTCGCCAGCTACTCATCCTCCGCAGTCGGCGACTTCGCGAGCCCGTGGGGGATCGTGGCCGCCCACCTCGGGCTAGCGATGGCGATTCCGCTGGCTTTCACGATGGTCTTGTTCGTCCATCGGTTCCATCCGCGCTGGCTGCACTCGGTTCAGCCCGGCTTCCGCTGGCGCTACGGCCTGGTTGCCCTGATCGCCGCCATGGCGATTCTGGGCGTGGTGTGGGCGCTGTCCCGCCTCGGTCAGCCCTGGCAGTTCGCGCCGGCCGAGCCGGTGTGGGGCTTCCTGATCGCCATCGTGCTCACCGCACCATTGCAGGCGGCCGGTGAGGAGTATCTGTTCCGCGGATACCTGCTTCAGGCGTTGTACTCGGCTGCGCCCAATCTGAATCGTCCGCTGCTGTCCTCGGATGCCTCCGGTGAGGGTGCCGGACGAGTGGGCCTGTGGCTGGCCCGCGGCTATCAGCGCTGGTTCGGTGTGATCGGCTCGGCGCTGCTCTTCGCGCTCCTGCACACGCAGAACCAGGGATTGGCCGGATTCCTGCATCCGTTCGCGTTCGGCCTGCTCGCCGGCTGGCTGGTTCTGCGCACCGGCGGACTCGAGGCCGGCATCGCGGCTCATGTGGTGAACAACCTGATCGCATTCGGTTATACAGCGCTGTCCGGGACCCTGGCGCAGGCTCGGCATCCGGGCGAGGTGAGCTGGGCTGAACTGGCCTGGAACCTGGCGGGGTATGCGTTGTTTGCCGTAGTCGCAGTGCGAGTGGCAGACCGAATGAAGCTGGCAAGGACCACCCCGCGTGGCCGGTTTGGTGGCCCAGCTACCCATCCAGTAAAGTGATCCCTCGCTGGCCCTTCGGGGTCAGCGAGCCCACGTCAGTGGGCAGTGGGGTATGGGGTAATTGGCAGCCCGCCGGATTCTGGTTCCGTCAGTCTAGGTTCGAGTCCTAGTACCCCAGCGCAGTGAAGATTCGCTGAGCTGGATGCAGTTAGGTTAGTCTTCACCGAGCTTGGCCCCGTTGTGTAGCGGCCTAGCACGCCGCCCTCTCAAGGCGGTAGCGGGGGTTCGAATCCCCTCGGGGCTACGTATGACAGATCCCGTCCCAGATATGGGGCGGGATCTGTCGTTTCCGGCACTCAGTAGCCGAGGTACCGTCCGGGCCGATGGTTGAGGGCCAGAACGACGCTCAGCACGGCCGCTCCGGCCGTGGAGAGCAGCACGGTGGGCCAGGCCACGATGGTCAGCGACAGCAGGATCACGGTGGCGTCGAAGCTCAGTTGGACGTAGCCGGCCGACCAGCCGAGGCGCTCCTGTGCGATCAGGGCCACGGTGTTGAACCCGCCCAGGCTGGATCGGTGCCGGAACAGAATCAGCATGCCCACCCCGGCCAGCAGATTGCCGACCAGACAGGCGTAGACCGGATCGATCCGCAGCCCCGGGAGCATCAGCGGGTGCAGATAGGCGAATGCCGACACCGCGGCGATCGAGACCAGGGTGCGCAGCGTGAACTGCCAGCCCTTGCGGCGGACTGCCAGCACCAGGAACGGCAGATTGATCACGAAGTAGATCAACCCGAACGACCAGCCGGTGGCGTAGCTGAGCAGCAGCGACAAGCCGGCCGTGCCGCCGGTCACCGCCCCGGTGGTGTGCAGCAAGTACAGCCCGAGCGAGGCCAGGAAGGTGCCGCTGAGTAGGCCGAAGGCGTCCTCGATCGGCGTGTGTCGCTGATCCGGATCGCCCTCGATCACTGGCGCAACTCCGGGTGGGCGGCGAGCACTGCCAGCACACGGTCGTTGCTCTCGGCATCGCCGATCGTGATCCGCACTCCGTCCACCGGGTAGCCGCGAACCAGGATGTCGGCCGCGTCGAAGGCGTCGACCAGTGCGAGGCGTCGCTGGTCGTCGGTGCGCAGCCAGATGAAGTTGGCAGCACTGTCCGGCACCGTCCAGCCGAGGTCGCGGGCGGCAGCGATCACTCGCTGGCGTTCGGCGACGACTTCGGAGCTGCGGCGGGCGACCTCGTCCAGCGAGCCCAGTGCGGCCACGGCTGCGGCCTCGGCGACCGCGCTCACCGAGAACGGCACCTGAGTCTTGCGCAGGCCGTCGGCGAGTTCGGGCTGGGCGACCGCGTAGCCGACCCGCAGCCCGGCCAGCCCGTAGGCCTTGGAGAAGGTGCGCAGCAGGCAGAGGTTCGGGTAGCGGGGCAGCAGCGTGACCGGGTTGAGCGCGTCCGCGGGGCCGAACTCTCGATACGCCTCGTCCAGCACGACCAGGACGCCGGCCGGCACCTGGTTCAGGAAGTCGATGAGCTCGGCCTCGCTGATCGATGCGCCCGTCGGGTTGTTCGGTGAACAGAGCAGGACGACCTTGGTCCGCTCGGTGATGGCGGCCAACATGGCGGGCAGGTCGTGTCGCTCATCGGAGGTGAGCGGCACGGTCACCGGCACCGCGCCGGCGAGCTTGCACAAAATCGGGTACGCCTCGAAGGACCGCCAAGCAAAGACCACCTCCTCGCCTGGGTCGCACAGCGCATTGATCAGCTGGGCCAGCACCCCGACACTTCCCGGGCCGAAGGCCAGTTGGTCGGTCGCGACGCCCAGCCACTCGGCGACGCGCTCGGTCAGCGCGCTGGAGAACATATCGGGGTAGCGATTGGCGCGCGCCCCGGCACCGGCGATCGCGGTCAGCACGGCCGGCAGCGGCGGGAAGTGGCTCTCATTGGAGGCCAGTGGCGCGGTGTTCGGGCTGGACGAACGCCGTCCGGCAATGTAACTGGGCAGGGCGGCGACGGCGGGACGAAGCTGGGGGAGCGACTCGGACATGACTTCCTTCCTGATTCCCCCATAGTGAATCGAATCCGGCCGGTTCGTGCTGACCCGTCCCACCCGCGGACGCGAATTGGCACGCCGAACGCCGCCCGTCACCAGCGGCCCCGCGGCAAAGCCTGGCACACTGGGTTCGTTCGATGCTCTCGCCACAGTCGGCGAGTGCCGCTACTACGACATGGACGTGACCTTGGCCTCCGCACGAGCGGGCCGGTCGCCGGAGGAAACCACGTGAGGACCAAGCGGCCCAAGACGATCACCTTCGTCATTCCCTGCTATAACTCCGCCGCCTACATGGACGCCTGTATCGAGTCGATCCTCGGTGGTGGGCGCGACATCGAGATCATCATCGTCGATGACGGCTCGACCAAGGACGACACCCCGGAGAAGGCGGACGAGTGGGCCGAGGCCCATCCGGATGTGATCAAGGTCATCCACCAGGAGAACGCCGGTCACGGCGGCGCCGTGATGGCCGGCTTGCGGGCGGCCACCGGGATCTACTTCAAGGTGGTCGACTCCGACGATTGGCTCGATCACACCTCGCGTGACCTGCTGATGGCCAAGCTGCGCGGCTTCATCGCCGGCGACAACCTGGTCGATCTGGTGGTCTGCAACTACGTCTACGAGCACATCCAGACCGGTTCGCAGCGAGTGATTCACTACCGCCGTGCGTTGCCCACCAACAAGATCATCTCCTGGGATGAGATCGGTGTGTTCGGGCCCGGCCAGAACATCCTGATGCACTCGGCGATCTATCGCACCCAGGTTCTGCGCGACAGTGGGCTGGAGTTGCCCAAGCACACCTTCTACGTGGACAACATCTTCGTCTACGTCCCGCTGCCGTATGTGAAGACGCTGCACTACCTGCCGGTCAACCTGTACCGCTACTTCATCGGCCGCGAGGATCAGTCGGTGAACGAGCCGGTGCAGCTGGGCCGACTCGATCAGCAGATGCGGGTCACCAAGGCCCTGATCGACGCCTATGTGTTGCCTGACGAGGTGCCCAGTAAGCGGCTGGCCCGCTACATGGAGGGCTTCCTGGCCCTGATCATCGCTGCGTCGTCGATGTTTGCCGTTCTGCGGGCCGATGACGAGGCATTGGAGATGCGTCGCCAGATGTGGGCTGATCTGTACGCCAAGGACGTGAAGATGGCCAAGCGGCTGGGACGTCACCCGCTGGTGCTGGCCTCGAACCTGTCCAGCTCCACCGGACGGCGATTGTCAGTGCGGCTGTACCGACTCGCGCAGCGGCTCTACCGGTTCAGCTGAGTCGGCTCACAGCGGTCGCGGGTCCGCCGCGTCCGCTGTGGTCGCGTCCTCGAACTGCGGGTGCAGGGTGGCCAGCCGGATCACCCCGCCAATCGCCACGGCGCCGAGCAGAATCATCGAGGTGGCCGTCACCGGGCCCAGTTGGGCACCTTCGCCGAGGACGGCGATCCCGAACAGGACCGCCACCACCGGCGAGGTGATTGTCATCGACGCCACCACCAGCTCGGCCGGACCGGTCGCGTAGCCCTGCTGCACCATCCAGGCTGCGGTGGCGCTGCCGATCAGCAGAGCCACCAGCGTCGCCCAGAAGATGATCGAGCTCACCCAGTTCGCCGTCTTGGCGAACTCCATCAGCGACTTCACCAGGGATGCTTCCAGGCCGTAGAAGACGGCACCTCCTGAGGCCCAGAACAAGCAGCGCCACTGGCGGGCTCCCCGAGCACCCAAGGTGCCCAGCGCGGCCGCACACAGATAGGCGACCAGGGCGCCGATCAGCACCCCGGCCTCGCTGAGCCGGGCTTCGGGTGCGGCATTGAAGCCGCCGATGCTGATGAAGCCGAAGATGGCAGCCACCGTGACCACGACGGCCAGCCGGGCCTGCGGGCCGATCGGCACCTTGTGTGCCCGGGACTGGATGATCATCGACCAGGGGAAGGCGAGGACGCCGACCGGCTGCACGATCGAGACCGGCGCGAAGCTCAGCGCGGTGATCTGACAGACCAGGGACAGCCCCATCAAGGCCAGTCCGAGCAGCCAGCGCGGGCTGCGAATGCTGATCCACAGGGTGGCCAGATCCAGCCGGTGCGGGTGCTCGCTGTCGGCGACCTCGGCGACGACCACCTTGTCCTGCAGGTAGGCCGAGTAGGCGAAGAAGAAGGAGCCGATGGTTTGAAGCAGTACGGCGACCGGGATGATCTGCGGCAACGCCGTCCCTCCTTCGTGTTCGCACGGCTGTCCTACGCTATCGCAGCGCACCCGGGCAGCCGGGGAGAGCCTCGCCCGGCGCTGCGCCGGAGATTTGTGCGCACCGGCCGGCCGAAACCGCCGCAAAGCAGGCATCATCAAGGCATGACGGGATCCAGTGACCTTGAGGCCGTGCGTCGGGAGCTGCGCGGTTTCGTCCAGGTGTCGGCCGCGCGGGCCCCGCTTTACGCCACGCTCGCGCTCGGATTGAGTCAGAGCGACGAAGGGTCCTCGATCCTGGCCCACGCCCCGGCAACCAACCGGATCGCGGTGACGCTGTTCGCGGCCATCCAGTTCCTGCTGCTGGCCGAGCCGGACGAACCGCTGGCCGCGTGGTATCCCAACTTGGCTGTCGAGCCACGCCGGGACGACCCGACCGAGGCGGCCCGTGAGTTCTGTTCGCGACGCCGCGACGACTTGATCGCGCTTGTCCAGTCCCGGACGCCACAGACCAATGAGATCGGTCGCTGTGCGCCGCTGATTCTCGCGCTGTCCGCGGTTGAGCGGCGGTACGGGCGCCTGGCTCAGCTGGACGTCGGTGCCAGCGCCGGGCTCAACCTGCTCAGCGATCACTACCGTTACCGGTTCGGTGAGACCGTGATAGGCGACGGCCCGGTCGAGCTGGTCTGCGAACTGCGCGGGGAGCCGATCGCGCTTCCGCACCGTCGGCCGCAGGTGGTGAGCCGGATCGGGCTGGACCGGGAACCGATCGATCTGGATGATGCCGACCAACTGCGCTGGCTGCTGGCCTGTGTGTGGCCGGATCAGGCGGATCGACGCGAGCGGTTGCAGGCGGCCCTCGAGTTGGCGCGACGGATGCATCCGGTGGTCCGCGCCGGCGATGCAGTCGATGACCTGCCGGTGGCTCTGGGTGAACTCGGCGATGGGCATCCGGTGGTGACCACGTCCTGGGTGTTGAACTACCTGCCACCGCAGCGACGGGTCGAGTTCGTCCAGGCTCTGGCCACCTGGGCCGGCCACCGACCGCTGACCTGGGTCAGCTATGAGTCGCCGGCCGCAACTCCTGAGCTCGATTGGCCTGGCGCAGTGGCCGGCTCGGAGCTGACCGCGCTACGCGTGGTGACCTGGGTGGACGGCGGACGCCAGGACCGGGTGGTCGGCCAAGGCCATCCCCATGGCTACTGGCTGAACCTGGGCTGAGTACCGGTTTCGCGAAGCTCGCGGACGGGTACCAGGTGGAGAGCTCAACGACAGGAGTCGTGTATGTCCACCACCGTGGGAACCGGAATCGCTCTGCTGACCATTGGCGCAGTGCTCGGCTTCGCCGTTCGGGACGCCGTGCCCGGGGTTGACCTGGCCCTGACCGGCTACATCTGCATGGGCGCCGGAGCATTGGCGATCATCTTGGGCCTGACCATGGTCAGCCAGAGCCGTCGTGGCTCGTCCGTACATGAGAGCGACGAGCGGTGAGCCACCGACGGGGCTGAACTCAGCCCTCGCCGCCGTTGCGGCGCAGCACCTCGGACAGTCGTTCGGCTGCGGCGATCACTGCGGGAGCGTGCAGTCGTCCGGGCTGCCGGGAGAGCCGCTCGATCGGGCCGGAGACGCTGACCGCGGCGATCACTTTGCCGCTGGGGGAGCGCACCGGAGCCGAGACCGAGGCCACTCCGGGCTCGCGCTCGGCCACCGACTGAGCCCAGCCGCGACGCCGCACCGTGGCCAGCGCCACCGCAGAGAACGAGGAGCTCTGCAGGCCGCGCTGAATCCGCTCGGGATCCTCCCAGGCCAGCAGCACCTGGGCGGCCGAACCGGCACCCATCGTCAACTGGGTGCCCACCGGAATGGTGTCGCGCAGGCCGGAGGGACGCTCCGCCGCTGCCGCGCATACCCTCATGTCGCCCTGGCGGCGGAACAGCTGTGCGGACTCGCCGGTGATATCCCGCAGTCGGGCCAGTACCGGCCCTGCGGTGGCCAGCAGCCGGTCTTCGCCGGCCGCAGAGGCCAGCTCGGTCAGCCGGGGGCCGAGAACGAAACGTCCCTGCAGATCGCGACTGACTAAACGGTGGTGTTCGAGGGCGACCGCAAGGCGGTGCGCAGTCGGACGGGCCAAGCCGGTCGCGGTCACCAAGCCGGCCAAGGTCGTGGGGCCCTGTTCCAGAGCCGTCAGAACCAGAGCCGCCTTGTCGAGAACGCCGACGCCACTCGAGTTGTCCATGTGCTAAGACTGCCGTCTCGGATCTTGATATGCAAGCGCTACGCTGGTCGAGACGCAAACGAACAGCTCACGAAGCAATGGAGATCCGATGGGCAAGACCCTGAGTGACAAGGTATGGGAGAACCACGTCGTCCGTACAGCGGACGGGGAGCCCGACCTGCTCTACATCGACCTGCACCTGGTGCATGAAGTAACAAGCCCGCAGGCCTTCGACGGCCTGCGTCTGGCCGGACGCGCGGTGCGCCGGACCGACCTGACCATGGCCACCGAGGATCACAACACTCCGACCGTGAACATTCTGGCGCCGATCGCCGATCCGGTCTCCAAGCTGCAGGTGGACACCCTGCGCAAGAACGCCGCCGAGTTCGGTGTGCGGATTCACAGTCTCGGCGACCTCGACCAGGGTGTCGTCCACATCATCGGCCCGCAGCTGGGGCTGACTCAGCCCGGCCTGACCGTGGTCTGCGGCGACTCGCACACCTCGACCCACGGCGCCTTCGGTGCACTGGCCTTCGGCATCGGGACCTCCGAGGTCGAGCACGTGCTGGCCACCCAGACCCTGCCGCAGGCCCGTCCCAAGACGATGGCCGTGAACATCAACGGCGCCCTGGCCGAGGGCGTCACCGCCAAGGACATCGTCTTGGCGCTGATCGCCAAGGTCGGCACCGGTGGTGGCCAGGGCTACATCGTCGAGTACCGCGGCGATACCATCCGGAACCTCTCCATGGAGGGCCGAATGACCATCTGCAATATGAGCATCGAGTGGGGTGCCAAGGCCGGCATGATCGCGCCGGACGAGACCACCTTCGCCTACCTGAAGGGACGTCCGCACGCCCCCGAGGGTGCCGACTGGGACGCTGCCGTCGACTACTGGCGGACTCTGTTCAGTGATGAGGACGCCGTCTTCGACCGCGAAGTCGATATCGACGCCGCTGCGCTCACCCCGTTCGTGACCTGGGGCACCAACCCCGGACAGGGCGTCCCGCTGGGGGCGACAGTGCCGTCCCCGGAGGACTTCGCCGACCCGGTCGACCGGGCCGCCGCTGAGCGGGCCCTGGAGTACATGGACCTGGCTGCCGGCACCCCGATGCGCGAGGTCCGAGTGGACACCGTCTTCCTGGGCTCGTGCACCAACGGCCGAATCGAGGACCTGCGGCTGGCCGCTTCGGTGATCAAGGGACACAAGATCGCCGACGGCCTGCGGATGCTGGTCGTTCCGGGCTCGGCTCGGGTCCGGCTGCAGGCGATGAGCGAGGGTCTGGACAAGGTCTTCACCGACGCCGGGGCTGAGTGGCGGGAGGCGGGCTGCTCGATGTGCCTGGGGATGAACCCCGACCAGCTGGCACCCGGTGAGCGCTCGGCTTCCACCTCGAACCGTAACTTCGAAGGCCGTCAGGGTAAGGGCGGTCGTACCCACCTGGTCTCGCCTGCGGTGGCCGCAGCCACCGCGATCCGCGGCACCTTGAGCTCTCCGGCAGATCTGTAAGGAATCAGAAATGGACAAGTTCAGCTCCCACACCGGGATCGCGGTGCCGCTGCGCCGCAGCAATGTCGACACCGACCAGATCATCCCCGCCGTCTACCTGAAGCGGGTCACCCGGACCGGCTTCGAGGACGGCCTGTTCGCCGCCTGGCGCAACGACCCCGACTTCGTGCTCAACCGGCCGGCCTACGCCCAGGGCTCGATCCTGGTGGCCGGTCCCGACTTCGGCACCGGCTCGTCCCGCGAGCACGCTGTCTGGGCCCTGCAGAACTACGGCTTCGCCGTCGTGATCGGCTCGCGGTTCGGCGACATCTTCCGCTCCAACTCCGGCAAGGCCGGGCTGGTGATCGCCACGGTCAGCCAGGACGTCGTCGAGCAGCTGTGGGCGATCGCCGAAGCCACCCCCGGTGTGGAGTTCAGCGTCGACCTGGTGGCCAAGACCATTACCGCTGGTGGAGAGGTCTTCGAGTTCACCATCGACGACTACACCCGGCACCGCCTGCTCGAGGGTCTAGACGATATCGGAGTCACCTTGACCCATGCCGATCAGATTGCAGCCTACGAGGCGCGCCGTCCGGCTTGGCTACCCAAGACCTTGCCTGCCAAGATCGCTGGGTGACCTCAGCCGAAAAGCACCAACCGCGCCCGGTGCCACATCCGTCGGACCGGGCGCGGCTTGCGCTGCGGATGGCCAACCCGACGCCGGTTGAGCCGGCCTATCGCCGACTCGTCCGGTTCGCCGGTTGGCTGCTGCGACTGATGGTCGACCGGGACTGGGACGACGCGGCGAATCTGCCGGCCACCGGACCGGTGATCGTGGTGTCCAATCACATCTCGTACTTCGACCCGCCGAATCTGGCGCACTACCTGGTATGGAGCGGTCGTTGGCCGCGGGCACTGGGCAAGGCGGACTTCTGGCGGGTGCCGATCCTGGGCTGGCTGGCCCGAGCCACCGGACAGATCCCCGTCGAACGCGGTACGGAGCGCGCCAAGGATGCGCTGGTGCACGCCCGCGAGGCACTGAACCGCGGCGAGTGTGTGGTGATCTATCCCGAGGGCACCGTCACCGCTGATCCGGAAGTTTGGCCGATGACGCCGCGCCCCGGCGCGGCCCGGCTCGCCTTGGCCACCGGGGTCCCCGTCGTACCAGTGGGGCAGTGGGGTGCCCACCTGGTGATGCCGGGGAAGCGTCCGGGCTGGCCGAAGCTGCGTCCGCGGCGCACCGTCTCGTTCCGCTGCGGGGCCCCGGTGGATCTGTCCGATCTGTACGGTCGCACCGACTCCGAGGCCGAGGTCGTGGCCAGCGCACGGATCATGGCTTCCCTCACCGAACTGGTCGTCCAGCTCCGTGGCGAGCCGGCACCGGTCGATGTCTACGACATCCGGGTGGGCCGGCGAGTGCCCCGCCTCGACGCCCGCTAGGGTGGAAGTCCGACCAGGGAGGCAGGAATCGATGACCGGAACACCACAGCGGACTCGAGTGGCTCTGGTCTTCGGTGGGGTCAGCCCCGAACACGGCGTCAGCTGTCTGACCGCAGGCAGCGTCGCTCGCGCGATCGATGCCGAGCGCTACCAGGTAATCGGAGTCGGCATCACCACCGACGGTCGCTGGGTGCGGATCGATCCTGCGGAACTCACGGCCTTCGAAGTGGCCGACGGACGGCTGCCGCACGTGCCCGCCGACCGTCCGTCCGCTGTTGTGGTGCCGGACCACAGTGGTGCGGCCATCGCCACCCGCGCCGATGATCGGCTGACGGATGTCGAGCCGTTCGATGTGGCCTTCGCGCTGCTGCACGGCCCGTACGGCGAGGACGGAACCATCCAGGGGCTGTTCGAGATGCTCGGCGTCCGCTACGTCGGCGCCGGAGTGGCGGCCAGTGCCATTGGCATGGACAAGGACCTGATGAAGCGATCGATGGCGGCCGCCGGTCTCCCGGTCGGGCCGTGGGTCGCTCTTACCGATGCCGACTGGACTCATGATCGGCAGGGCTGCCTGGCGCGCATCGCCGAACTGCGCTACCCACTCTTCGTGAAGCCGGCCCGAGGCGGCTCCAGCCTCGGCATCACCCAGGTGGCCGAGGTCGACCAGCTGGTACCGGCCATCGAGGCTGCGCGGGCACTCGATCCGAAGGTTGTCGTCGAACAGGGCTTCACCGGGGTGCGCGAGATCGAGTGCGCGGTCCTGGGCAACCCCGACGGCCAGCCGCGGGTGAGCCTTCCTGGCGAGATCATCATGAAGGGGGCCTCGGCCTTCTACGACTTCGACGCCAAGTACCTGCCAGAAGACCAGGTCAGCCTGGACGTTCCGGCCCATCTCGACCCGGCCACCTCCGACCAGCTGCGCGAACTGGCCCGCCGGACCTTCATCGCCATGGACGTCGAGGGGCTGGCCCGAGTAGACCTTTTCCTCGATGCGGACGGCACCGGCTGGGTCAATGAGTTGAACACGATGCCGGGCTTCACCCGGACGTCGATGTTCCCGATGATGTGGGCCCAGGCCGGGCTCTCCTACTCCGAGCTGATCAGCACCCTGCTGGAGCTGGCGTTGAGTCGTCCGCTCGGCCTGCGATGAGCGGACGCCGGATCGCCGAACTGGGCGAGTTCGAGCTGATCGAGCTGATCACCGCGGGGCTGGGCCGCGGCGACCAGGTGCTGATCGGCGCCGGCGATGACGCCGCGGTGCTGAGGCTGCGCGGCGATCTGGCCGTCTCCACCGACACCATGGTGGAGAACGTCCACTTCCGCCGGGACTGGTCCTCGGCCAACGATGTGGGACGCAAAGCCGTCGCAGCCTGTGTGGCCGATGCCGAGGCGATGGGTGCCGTCGGGGTCGGTGTGGTGGTGGCACTGTCGGTTCCCGGCGAGCTCGAGGTCGACTGGTTCACCGAGTTCGCGGCCGGCGTCCGCGAGGAGTGCGATAACGCCGGAGTGTCGCTGGTCGGGGGCGACCTGACCAGAGCCGAGCAGATCGTGATCACGGTGACGGTGCTGGCCGACCTGGCCGGACGCGAGCCGCTGCGTCGCAAAGGAGCTCAGGTGGGAGATCAGGTCGCCTTCTGCGGCCGACTCGGGTGGGCCGCGGCCGGTCTGGCAGTGCTCACTCGAGGTTTTCGGTCGCCGCGGGCGGTGGTGGTAGCCCAGCGCGTCCCCGAACCGCCCTACGGGCAGGGAGTGGTGGCCGCGCAGGCCGGAGCGCACAGCCTGATCGACGTCTCTGACGGTCTGCTGGCCGATCTGGGCCATATCGCTGCCGCCTCGGCTGTGCAGATCGAGCTGGACAGCGCCGCTTTCGAGATCGCCGAACCTCAGCAGGCGGTGGCCGCGGCACTGGGCGGCGGCAATCCGCTGGTCTACCAGCTCACCGGCGGTGAGGATCACGCCTTGGTCGGGACGTTCCCGCCCGGCCGGGTGCCGTCCGGCTGGACGGTGGTCGGACGCGTGGCTGCCGGCCCGGCGCAGGTGCTGGTCGACGGTGCCGCACCAGACTTCGGAGCGGCTGGCTGGGAGCACTTCGGGACGGCGAGGTGAACGCCTCCCGGCGTGGAATCCAGGCTTTGACAACCTTCTTGGCCTAGGTTGGCGACATGGCGACCCGCGCGCCTTCCCCCTCGCGGAGCCGCAGCAGCGCATCAGCGCGGCCCAGCGGATCCCGAGCCAGTGGAAGCAAGAAGAAGCCCCCGGCCCCCCAGGGGCCCTCTGGCCTGTCCAAGTTCGTGTCGGCCATCGGACGCGGCTTGACCGCGATCTGGCGAGGTCTGGCCACCGGCCTGGGCACTGTTGTGCGGGCTGTGCCGCCGGCCGTCAAGGACCTTGAGCCGGAGAAGCGCCACGACGGTGCTGGGCTCTTTCTGGCGTTGTTCGGCGGCGTGGTGGCCGCCCAGTTCTGGTTCGGATTGCCGGCTCCGGTCGGCCAGTGGATTCAGGTGGCGGCGGCCACGCCGGTCGGTTCAGCCGCGTACGTCCTGCCGGTGCTCGCTGTGGGTGTTGCCTGGCGGACCTGGCGCCATCCTGAGCGGCACGGCAATGCCGGGCGGCAGGCAGTCGGCTGGATCGCAGCCACCTTCGGCGTCCTCGGCATCCTGCACATCGCCCGCGGGCTGCCGCGCGGCGGGCACCCGGAGCTGGTCCGCGAGGCTGGTGGGTACCTGGGCTTCATCTCGTCCTCGTTCACCGTTGACCTGCTGACCGTCTGGTTGGCGGTCCCGGTGCTGGTGATCCTGGCCGCCTTCGGGGTGCTGGTGATCGCCGGGATCCCGATCGGCGACGTGCCACGGTTGCTCGGCGAGTGGCGCGAGAAGCTGCGTCGCCCGGCTAAGCCGGAGATTGAGTACGGGGCCAATCATCAGCCTTATGACACGCCGTTGGTGGCCGAGGACGAGCCGCTAGCCCCGGAGGACGAGGCGACCGTGGCCTTCACTCCGCCCGGACTGCCCAGTCCGAAGAAGGAGGCCCGCCCGCCGCTGGAGGCCCCGGTCATGTCGCCGGGCCCGCTGCGTGCGGAGCAGCCCCCGATCAGCGGCGACGTGGCCTACGTCCTGCCCGATCCGGCGGCGCTGCGGGCCGGGACCGTCCCCAAGGCGCGGACAGCGGCCAACGAGCAGATTGTGCACAGCCTCACCGAGGTGCTGCGTCAGTTCGAGATCGACGCCACCGTCACCGGCTACACCCGTGGACCCACGGTCACCCGCTACGAGGTGGAGCTCGGCAACGCCGTCAAGGTCGAGAAGGTGACCGCGCTCGGCAAGAACATCGCCTACGCGGTGGCCTCGGCCGATGTCCGGATCCTGTCGCCGATTCCCGGCAAGTCCGCGATCGGCATCGAGATTCCCAATGCCGACAAGGAGATCGTCTCGCTGGGCGATGTGCTGCGCTCGCCACGGGCCCGCGGCGACCACCACCCGCTGACCGTGGGTCTTGGCAAGGATGTCGAGGGCGGCTACGTGGTAGCCAATCTGGCCAAGATGCCGCACCTGCTGGTCGCCGGCGCCACCGGCTCGGGCAAGTCCAGCTTCGTGAACTCGATGATCACCTCGATCCTGATGCGATCGACCCCGGACGAGGTGCGGATGATGCTCGTCGATCCCAAGCGGGTCGAGCTGACCCACTATGAAGGCATTCCGCACCTGGTCACGCCGATCATCACCAACCCCAAGAAGGCCGCAGAGGCGCTGCAGTGGGTGGTCCGGGAGATGGACGCCCGCTACGACGATCTGGCCGCCTTCGGCTTCCGGCATGTCGACGACTTCAACAAGGCCGTCCGGGCCAACCAGGTGAAGCTGCCGCCCGGCTCGGAGCGGGTGCTGGCCCCGTACCCGTACCTGCTGGTGATCGTGGACGAGCTGGCTGACCTGATGATGGTGGCCCCCCGCGACGTCGAGGACTCGATTGTCCGGATCACCCAGCTGGCCCGGGCCGCCGGCATCCACTTGGTGCTGGCCACTCAGCGGCCGTCCACCGACGTGGTGACCGGCCTGATCAAGGCCAATGTGCCCTCGCGGCTGGCCTTCGCCACCAGCTCGATGACCGACTCCCGCGTGATCCTGGACACCCCGGGGGCAGAGAAGCTGGTCGGCCAGGGCGACGGCCTGTTCCTGCCGATGGGGCAGTCCAAGCCGCTGCGTGTGCAGGGCGCCTGGGTGACTGAGGCCGAGATCCGGGCCGTGGTGAAGCAGGTCAGCGATCAGCTGCCGCCGCAGTACCGCGAGGACGTCACCGCAGTGGCCGACACCTCGCGTGCGGTCGCCGAGGACATCGGTGACGATCTGGAGCTGGTGCTCGAGGCCGCCCAGCTGGTGGTCAACTTGCAGCTGGGCTCCACCTCGATGCTGCAGCGCAAACTGCGGGTCGGCTTCGCCAAGGCCGGACGGCTGATGGACATCCTGGAGACCAGGGGAGTGGTCGGCCCGTCGGAGGGTTCGAAACCTAGGGAAGTCCTGGTAAAGCCCGATGATTTGGACGAGGTCCTGGCTTCACTTCGCCTCGGCTGAGGTTGGCCGGGTACGGTAGGCAGGTGCGCGAATCAGCTGGCGGCAAGGTCGCGGTCCATCTGATCGGGTTGGGTTGTGCCCGAAACGACGTCGACACCGAGGAACTGGCCGGGCGGTTGTCGTCCGACGGCTTCGAGCTCGTCGACGACCCGCAGCAGGCCTCGGCCATTGTGGTGAACACCTGTGGCTTCATCGAGGCTGCCAAAAAGGACTCGATCGACACCATCCTGGACGCTGCCGATCTGGGCGGGCCGAAGAAGGCGGTGGTGGCGGTCGGCTGCCTGGCTGAGCGCTACGGGGTGGAGCTGGCCCAGGCGCTGCCCGAGGCGGACGCCGTTCTCGGCTTCGACGACTACCCCGACATCGCCGAGCGGCTGCGGTTCATCCTGGCCGGTGGACGTCCGGCCAGTCATCAGCCCAGGGATCGTCGCTCTCTGCTGCCGCTGGCACCCGCGGCGCGGCAAGCGCGCGCGTCCGGGGTTGCGGTGCCTGGACATGGGCCGCTTCCGGCCGGGACGGCGCCGGCCAGCGGGCCGCGTCCGATTCGCAAGCGACTCAGCTCCGGGCCGAGCGCGCCGCTGAAGATCGCCTCCGGTTGCGACCGGCGCTGCAGCTTCTGCGCCATTCCGGCCTTCCGTGGGTCGTATCTGTCCCGGCCGATCGCCGAGGTGGTCACCGAGGCCGCCTGGCTGGTCAGCGAGGGTGTGCGTGAGCTGGTGCTGGTCAGCGAGAACTCCACCGGCTACGGCAAGGATCTGGGGTCGAACCTGGAGACGCTGCTCACCGAACTCACCGGTGCCGTGCCGGTGGACTGGCTGCGGGTCTCCTACCTGCAGCCGGCCGAGATGCGTCCCTCGCTGCTAGAAGCCATGGTCACGCTGCCCGGCGTGGTGCCCTATTTCGACCTGCCGTTCCAGCACGCCTCGCCGCCGGTGCTGCGCAGGATGCGTCGCTTCGGCGACCCGGAGTCCTTCCTCGACCTGATCGAGCGGATTCGCGATGGACGTCCGCTGGCCGGCATCCGCAGCAATGTCATCGTCGGTTTTCCCGGTGAGACTGCGGAGGACTTCGAGATCCTGTGTGAGTTCATCGCTGCGGCCAACCTCGATGCCGTGGGCGTCTTCGGGTACTCCGACGAAGAGGGCACCGAGGCGTCCGGTCTCGGCCAGAAGGTGTCGCCGGAGCTGATCGCTGAGCGGGTTGATCGCCTGTCGTCCCTCGTGGATGAGGTCTCGACCCAGCGCGCAGAGGATCGAATCGGAGAGCGGGTCCAGGTTCTGATCGAGAGCAGTGACCAGGGCCTCGGCTGGGTTGGGCGGGCCGCGCATCAGGGTCCGGAGACCGACGGTCAAGTCAGTCTCGGCAATGTGGCCGGGGTCGGTCCGGGCAGTCTGGTCTGGGGTAGGGTCGCAAGCACCGACGGCGTTGATCTGGTCGTCGAGGTGGAGGAGCGATGACTCAGGAAGCACCAACCCCCGGCATCCCCGCTAACCTGCCCAATGCCCTGACGGTGTTGCGGCTGGTCTTGGTGCCGGTCTTCGTCGTGCTGCTCTTCATCGACCCGTCCAGCCTGGTCTGGCGGCTCGCGGCCACCGTGGCCTTCGGGGTGGCCATCCTCACCGACTACTTCGATGGACGGCTGGCCCGCAAGCACAACCTGATCAGTGACTTCGGCAAGATCTGGGATCCGATTGCGGACAAGGCGCTGACCGGCGCAGCGTTCATCAGTCTGAGCATCCTGGGGGAGCTGCCCTGGTGGGTGACCATCCTGATCCTGATCCGGGAGTGGGGGATCACCTGGATGCGGGTGATCATGCTGCGCTACGAAGTGATGGCAGCCGCGGCCGGTGGCAAGCTGAAGACTCTGCTGCAGTCGATCGCACTGTTGATGTTCCTGCCCTACAACATCTGGTCGACGGTGGCCGTGCTCCCGTTCTGGTTCTGGCTGGGCTGGCTGGTGATGGGGGCGGCGTTCGTGCTGACCGTGGTTACCGGCGTCATGTACATCTTCGATGCGCTTCGGTTGCGGGCGGCGGCCCAGGCCGCGCATGAGCGCGATGGCTCCGCCTGAGTTCACGGTTGAGGCCCTGGTGGCCGGTCTGATCGCGTCCGGCCAGACCGTGGCGACCGCGGAGTCGCTCACCGGGGGCCTGATCGGCGCCACCCTCACCGAGGTGCCGGGAGCGTCCGCCGCCTACCTGGGCGGGGTGATCGTCTACCAGACCGAGCTGAAGCACCGGCTCGGCGGCGTGCCTGTCGAAGTGCTCGAGCGGGACGGGCCGGTGGCCGGCAGCACCGCCGAGAGCCTGGCTGCAGGCGTCCGACACACCACCGGCGCGACCTGGGGGCTGGCGGTCACCGGTGTGGCCGGGCCGACCAGCCAGGACGGGCATCCTCCCGGTACCGTCTGGGTCGGTGTGGCCGGGCCGTCCGGCGTCAGCAGCCGGTTGCTGGGGCTGTCCGGTGATCGGTCCGCGATCCGCGTCCAGACTGTGGGCTCGGCGCTGGCTTGGCTCGGTGAGCTCGCACTCGGTGAAGACTGGAGTTGAGGTTGAGGAACATCACGAGCACCGCGTGGCGTTGTATCAGCTGACCGGGGAGCCTTCCGGGGACAGGTAGAGTCGGAACATGGCCCAAGATGTGCGTGAGCGCCCGCTGCTGATGCGGGAGTTGCTCGGCGAGACCCTGCGCGAGGTGCGCACCGGGTCGAAGCTCACCTTGCGTGAGGTCTCGGGACGGGCTCGGGTCAGCCTGGGCTACCTCTCCGAGATCGAGCGCGGTCAGAAGGAAGCCTCATCGGAGCTGCTCAACGCGGTGTGTGCGGCTCTCGACGTGCCGCTGGCCGAGGTTCTGCGGTCGGTGTCGGATCGACTCGACGAGCACGCAGCCGACAACGTGACCCAGCTGCGGCCGGCCGGCCCGCGGGTCTACGCGGCATAGCGGATGCGCGAGGCTGAGCTTCGCGGCAAGCTGGCCCGTCATTTGGGGGACACCTACTCGTTGGCATGGTCGGACACAGTGGTGATCGGGCAACTGGAGCATCGGACGGTCTCCCAAGCCCTGGCGGCCGGTGTTCCGTGTCGACGGATTTGGCTGGCCGCGTGGAGTGCACTGGAGCTTCCGGAAACCGAACGGTGAACGTATTCGGTGTGTCGCGGGATTTCGAACACCTGTTCGCCTAGGCTGTGGATGACACACGGGCCGGGAGGCGGATTTCCACAGATTCCGCCCCGGGTGAAGAAGTGTCAGCGACCGTCCCTACAGTGATGGCGAACTGTACGAGAAGATCTTAGGAAGGACGCCGACATGGCGATTGCGGACCGGGAAAAGGCACTGGCTGCGGCGTTGGCGCAGATCGAGAAGACGCACGGCAAGGGCTCGGTGATGCGCCTGGGCGACGAGACCAGGCAGCCGATCGAGGTGATCCCCACCGGGTCGATCGCTCTCGACGTGGCGCTGGGAATCGGCGGTCTTCCGCGTGGCCGCGTGGTCGAGATCTACGGGCCGGAGTCGAGCGGCAAGACCACGGTGGCCCTGCACGCGATCGCGAACGCTCAGGCAGCCGGCGGCATCTGCGCGTTCATCGACGCCGAGCATGCTCTCGACCCCGACTACGCCGGCAAGTTGGGAGTCGACACCGATGCGCTCCTGGTTAGCCAGCCGGACAACGGCGAGCAGGCGTTGGAGATCGCCGACACCCTGGTGCGTTCGGGTGCCTTGGCGCTGATCGTGATCGACTCGGTGGCAGCGCTGACGCCGCGTGCCGAGATCGAAGGCGAGATGGGCGACAGCCACGTCGGACTTCAGGCCCGGCTGATGAGTCAGGCGCTGCGCAAGATGACCGGTGCGCTGTCCGGGGCGAACACCACCGCGATCTTCATCAACCAGTTGCGCGAGAAGATCGGCGTGATGTTCGGCTCGCCCGAGACCACCACCGGCGGCCGCGCGCTGAAGTTCTACTCATCTGTTCGGCTGGACGTCCGCCGGATCGAGACCTTGAAGGACGGCGCCGAGATGGTCGGTAATCGGACTCGGGTCAAGGTCGTGAAGAACAAGGTGGCCCCGCCCTTCAAGCAGGCCGAGTTCGACATCATCTATGGCCAGGGGATCAGCCGCGAAGGCAGCCTGATCGACCTGGGCGTCGATACCGGGATCATCCGCAAGGCCGGTGCCTGGTTCACCTACGAGGCCGATCAGCTCGGCCAGGGTAAGGAGAATGCCCGCACTTACCTGAAGAACAACCCGGAGGTTGCCGCCGAGATCGAGCAGCGGATCCTTGCCCACCTGGGCGTCGGCGCGTCGCCAGATGTTCCCGAGGGCATTGATCCGGTGACCGGCGAGGTGGAGTTCTGAGCTGATGGACGCTCGGAGGCCAGCGGGCCGCGTGCTCAGCGAACAGCCAGAGGACAGCCCGACGGCCTCCGACCCGGCTGCTGATCCGCTCGCGGTCGCGCGAGAGATCGCCCTGCGGCAACTGACCGTTCGGGCGCGCAGCCGGGCCGAGCTGGCCAAGGCACTCGCTCGCAAGGGTGTCCCCGAGGACACTGCGAACCAGGTGCTCGACCGTCTGGAGGAGGTCGGCCTTGTCGATGACGCGGCCTTTGCTCGGGACTGGCTGGCGGCCGGTGGGCGGCGCCAGCGCAGTCGACGGGCGTTGGTCGCCGAGCTGGGCGACAAAGGGGTGGATCGAGAGACCGTCCGCGAGGCCGTGGCGGAGTTGGATGGCGACCAGGACTATCTGGTGGCCCGTGCGTATGCAGAACGTAAGGCGACCAGCCTGGCCCGCCTGGAGCCGCAGGTCCGCTATCGGCGGCTGACCGGGGCTCTGGCCCGACGAGGCTTTCCGAGTGCGGTGGTCGCCCAAGTGGCCCGCGAGGTGCTGGCCGACCTGGACGTGCTG
Organism: Actinomycetales bacterium Actino_02; assembly: GCA_001603275.1. Lineage (GTDB taxonomy): Bacteria > Actinomycetota > Actinomycetes > Propionibacteriales > Propionibacteriaceae > Propionicimonas. The sequence goes on from LUYM01000014.1 coordinate 70,280, forward strand.
GACGAGGGCGAGTCAGAGGTTTAGCCTGCGTGTGGACGCGCGAGCGCCACTGATGTGCTGCTGAAATCAACGCGGGGACTGATACCCCAACTTCTTGATCTGGCCCGAGGCCGACGCCGTCGGGCCGGTGAGTGTTTGGCACGCCTTGGCTGTGCGATTCGCCGTTCCCTGATTCGGGAGGTGAGGCGCCGTGGACATTCCACTTCTGCTGGCGGTGATTACCGTGCTGGCGGTTGCGGTCGTGCTACTGGTGGTTGGGCTGGCGCTGGTGATGCGCCAGGCCGGCATCGGCCGGGTGGCCACTGCGGCGCTGCAGCAGTCATTGAGCCGCCGGGAGGCCGCGCTGGAGGTGCGTGAGCACGAGCTGGCGGCAGCTCAGGCGGAGCTCGCCGATGCCCGAGCAGCCTTCACCCAGGCCGAGCAGGACGTGGCAGGGCGGGCGGGCGAGCTGGAGCAGCTGCAGGCTCAGCGGGAGCAGGACTGGGAGCGGCGAGCCGGACTCAGTCGGGCCGAAGCCCGGGCCGAAGTGCTCGCCCAGGCAGCCCGGGAAGCGCGGCTCCAATCGGCGCAACAGGCCCGAGAGATCGAGAACGAGGCGCGAGCCGGGGCGGAGAGCGCGGCGCGGGCTGTGATCACCACAGCCGTGCAGCGGCTGGCGGCCGAGCAGACCTCGGAGTCGGTGGTGACCTCTGTGGCCCTTCCCAGCGAGGAGATGAAGGGCAGACTGATCGGCCGCGAGGGCCGCAATATCCGCGCTTTCGAGCAGATCACCGGAGTGAACCTGCTGATCGACGACAATCCCGAGTCCGTTCTGCTCTCCTGCTTCGACCCGGTCCGCCGCGAGACTGCACGCCTCACTTTGGTGGACCTGATCGAGGACGGACGGATCCATCCGGCTCGCATCGAGGACGCGTACGCGCGCAGCACCGAGCGACTCAGCCAGGAGAGTCTGCGCGCCGCGGAGGACGCCGTCTTGGAGATGGGCATCACCGATCTGTCACCGGAGCTGCTGCCGGTGCTCGGCTCGCTGCAATTCCGCACATCGTATGGGCAGAACGTGCTGCGCCACCTGATCGAATGCGGGCACATCGCCGGCCTGCTCGCTGCCGAGCTCGGCCTGGACGAGGCAACCTGCCGTCGAGCGGCCTTCCTGCACGACATCGGCAAGGCGGCCAGTCATCAGGAGCCCGGCTCGCATGCGTTGGCCGGCGCCGCGCTGGCTCGCCGTGCCGGCGAGCACCCCGACATCGTCCACGCCATCGAGGCCCACCACAACGAGGTCGAGCCACGCACCGTCGAAGCCATCCTCACCCAGGCTGCCGATGCCATCAGCGGCAGCCGTCCCGGCGCCCGCCGGGAGAGCGTCGAGCTGTACGTGAAGCGACTGGCCAAGCTGGAGGAGCTGGCCGGTGCCCATCCGGGCGTGCAGAAGGTCTTCGCGATGCAGGCCGGGCGCGAGATTCGGGTGATGGTCGCCCCCGAACAGGTCAGTGACGCCGAAGCGGTCGCCATCGCCAAGGACATCGCCAAGCAGGTCGAAGGTCAGCTCACCTACTCAGGCAATATCCGAGTCACCGTGGTTCGCGAGTCCCGGGCCACCGCGCTGGCTCACCGTTCGGCCAACGCCGGGTAGAGTTCTCGCCCATGCGTACCTACGAGGTGGTGACCTACGGCTGCCAGATGAACGTCCACGACTCCGAGCGGATCCAGGGCGTCCTCGAGGCGGCGGGCTATGTTGCTGCCGCTCCGGGCAACCAGGCCGATGTCGTGGTGTTCAACACCTGCGCGGTTCGGGAGAACGCGGACAATCGGCTCTACGGCAACCTCGGGCATCTGGCGCCGGTTAAGGGCGCCCATCCGGGCATGCAGATCGCCGTCGGCGGCTGCATGGCCCAGAAGGATCGACAGGTCGTTGTCGAGAAGGCGCCCTGGGTGGACGTGGTCTTCGGCACCAATAACCTCGGCTCGCTGCCGGTGCTTCTCGAACGGGCGCGGATCCAGCAGGAGGCTCAGGTCGAGATCCTGGAGTCGCTGGAGCGCTTCCCGTCCACCCTTCCGACGCGCCGGGACTCGGCCTACGCGGCCTGGGTATCGATCAGTGTCGGCTGCAACAACACCTGCACTTTCTGCATCGTCCCCTCCCTGCGCGGCAAGGAGATGGATCGGCGTCCCGGCGACATCCTGGCCGAGATCCAGGCCCTGGTCGCAGAGGGCGTCCAGGAGATCACCCTGCTCGGCCAGAACGTGAACAGCTACGGCGTTGAGTTCGGAGATCGGGGCGCCTTCGCCAAGCTGCTGCGCGCCTGCGGTGATGTGGACGGTCTGGAGCGGGTCCGGTTCACCTCACCTCACCCGGCGGCGTTCACCGATGACGTGATTGCGGCCATGGCCGAGACCCCGAATGTGATGCCGTCACTGCACATGCCGCTGCAGTCGGGCTCGGATCGAGTGCTCAAGGCGATGCGCCGCTCCTACCGCAGTGAGAAGTTCCTAGGCATTCTGGACAGAGTGCGGGCGGCCATGCCCCATGCGGCGATCACCACCGACATCATCGTCGGCTTCCCCGGCGAGACGGAGGAGGACTTCCAGGCGACCCTGGACGTCGTCCGAGCCTCTCGCTTCGCGGCGGCCTTCACCTTCCAGTACTCGATCCGTCCGGGAACCCCGGCCGCGACCATGCCCGATCAGGTGCCGCGCGAGGTCGTCCAGGAGCGCTATGAGCGGCTCGTCGACCTCGTCGGTGAGATCAGTTGGGCCGAGAACAAGGCCCTGGTTGGACAGGTTGTCGAAGTGATGTTCGCCGAGGGTGAGGGACGCAAGGACGAGGCCACCTCCCGGATGTCGGGTCGGGCCAGAGATAACCGGCTGGTCCACGTTCGCGTCCCCGAGGAGCCAGCGCTGCGTCCGCGTCCTGGAGACTTCGCCGAGGTCGAGATCACCTACGCCGCCCCGCATCATCTCAACGCCGACGCTGGGCTGATCAGCCTTCGTCGGGCGGCCGGTCCGGCGGCAGCCAGCCCGCGCGGCCGTCAGCTGAGCATTCAGCCCAGAAATTGAGCCGGGGAGCCGGCCAGCTGGCCGACCCCCCGGGATCGTCGTACTGCGGGCCCGCGGCCCGCTCAGATCAGGCGGACGACTACTTGTCACCACCGAGTTGGTCGGAGATGAACTCCTGAGCCTGGTCCACCTGGGCCGCAAACTTCCCGTCGGTCTTCTCGTCAATGAAGTCGCCGAGCATGTCGACACCTTCCTTGATTTCGTCCGCATGGTCGGCCACGGCCCCCTTGATCTGTTCGACGAAGTCCATGCGACCTCCTTTCTGTTCACGGCCCGGGACGATCCCGGTGCGTTCCCCATTGTGGGGGTGGCCGTCGCGGGGCGCTAGAGATGGGACCAAACATCGGCACAATGTCTGTTGTGAGCATTCCGGTGGTGGTGATCAACGGGCCCACCGCCAGTGGTAAGTCCGGTCTGGCGGTCGACGCGGCGCGCGCGCTGATGGCGCGAGGGCTGCCTGCCGAGGTGGTGAACACCGACTCGATGCTCGTCTATCGGGGCATGGACATTGGCACCGCCAAGCCGGATCTGGCCGAGCGAGCGGGGGTCAGGCACCACCTGATCGATATCCTCGAGATCACCGAGGAGGCCAGCGTGGCGCGGCTGCAGGAGCTGGCCCGGGCCGCCATCGCCGACTGCAGGGAACGCGGGGTGATCCCGATCCTGGTCGGCGGCTCGGCCCTCTACGTCCACGCCATCGTGGACGAGTTCAGCTTCCCGGCCACCGATCCGGTGATCCGGGCACGGCTGGAGGCCGAGCTGGAGCAGCTGGGCAACGCCGAGCTGTATGCGCGCCTGGTCGCTCGTGCACCGGAGGTGGCCGCCGGGATCCTGCCGGGCAACGGTCGCCGGATCGTCCGCGCCTTGGAGGTGCTGGAGCTGACCGGCAGCTTCCGTTCGCAGTTGCCGCAGTGGCGCTATGCGCTTGAGCCGGTCCTGCAGTACGCCCTGGAGGTGCCTCGCGACGAGTTGGACGCCCGGATCGCCGAACGGGTGGAAGCCATGTGGGCTGCGGGCCTGGTCGAGGAGGTGGCCGAGCTCGACCGGCGCGGTTTGCGGCAGGGTCGGACGGCGTCCCGGGCCATCGGCTACCGGCAGGTGCTGGCCTTCCTGGCTGGGGAGTGCAGTGAGGACGAGGCCAAGCAGGCGACGATTCAGGTGACTCGCCGCTTCGCCCGCAAGCAGTTGGGCTGGCTGCGTCGTGACCCGCGGATCGTCTGGCTGAGCCCCGGACCGGCAGCGGGCGAGGCGATTGTGTCCGAGGTCCAAGGTAGGCTTCAGAACGGTCGACAGGAGAATCAGTGAGCAGCATCAGCTTCGCGAAGGGTCATGGAACCCGGAACGACTTCGTGCTGCTCCTGGATCCCTCCGGCGAGCTCGAATTGAGTCCCGCGCATATCCGCTTCCTCTGCGATCGCAGGGCCGGAGTGGGCGCGGACGGCATCCTGCGGGCTGTGCGGGCCGAGGCGGTCCCGGAGTGGGACGGACCCGGAGACCAGTGGTTCATGGACTACCGCAACGCTGACGGGTCGATCGCCGAAATGTGCGGCAATGGGCTGCGGGTCTTCTTGCGTCACCTGGCTGAGCAGGGGCTTGTCGACGCCACAGAGCGCGTCCCGGTGGCCACCCGTGCCGGCGCGCGGACCGGCTGGTTCCTGCCCGATGGCCGGGTCGCGGTGACCATGGGCCGGGTGCAGCTCGGCGAGCAGGTCGAAGTACGGCTCGGTGAGCAGTCCTGGCCGGCTCGGGCGGTCTCGGTGGGCAATCCGCATGCGGTGAGCGTGTTGCGGTCTGCCCAGAGCCTGTCCGGACTTGAGTTGCAGAGCGCTCCGATCGCGGTGCCGGCGGAGGTGTTCCCGGCCGGCGCCAACTTCGAGTTCGTGGTGTCGTCGGGTCCCGGTGATATCTCGATGCGGGTTTACGAGCGCGGGGTCGGTGAGACGGCGTCCTGCGGCACCGGTGTAGTCGCGGCTGCGGCCGCGGCCGGTGGCTCCGAGCACTGCCGGGTCCGGGTGCGTGGCGGTGAGCTGGAGGTCGATCTCAGCGGCGAAGAGGCGGTATTGATCGGGCCGGCGGTCATCGTGGCGCACGGCGTCGTTGACTGGCCGGACGAGCTGGGCTGAGCTGAGCTGCGCAGCTTCGCGCAGCAGACTATGGAGAAGATGATCGAAAACGACGAGTGGGATGACGATCTGCCCAGCCCGGACGGAGAGCAGCTGGATCTGGCGGCTCGACATTCGCTGCGGCGGGTGGCTGGCATGTCCACTCAGCTGGCCGACATCAGCGAAGTCGAGTATCGCGAGCTTCAGCTGGAGCGGGTCGTCCTGGTCAGCGTCTGGACCGGCGGCAGCCAGGCCGACGCCGACAACGCCATGGCAGAGCTGAAACTGCTAGCCGAGACGGCCGGCTCCCAGGTGCTCGAGGGCCTCATGCAGCGGAGGGGGACTCCCGATCCGGCCACGTTTATCGGTCGGGGCAAGGTGGACGAGCTGCGTGAGGTGGTGATCGCGACCGGTGCCGACACGGTGATCTGCGACGGCGAGCTCGAGCCGGCCCAGCTGCGCAATCTGGAAGACCGGGTCGGAGTGAAGGTGATCGACCGGACCGCACTGATTCTGGACATCTTCGCCTCCCACGCCAAGAGCGCCGAAGGCAAGGCGCAGGTCGAACTGGCCCAGCTGCAGTACCTGCGTCAGCGGTTGCGCGGTTGGGGTGGAAACCTGTCTCGGCAGGTCGGCGGACGTGCTGCTGCCGGAGCCGGCATCGGCGGTCGCGGACCCGGCGAAACCAAGATCGAGACCGATCGGCGCCGGATTAAGACCCGGATCGCCATCCTGAAGCGACGGCTGCGCGATCTGGACGAGGTGCGGGCCACCAAGCGGGCCCAGCGCACCCGCAACCAGGTGCCCAGTGTGGCCATCGTGGGCTACACCAATGCCGGCAAGAGCTCCCTGCTGAACCGGCTCACCAATGCCGGGGTGTTGGTCGAGGACGCGCTGTTCGCCACCCTGGATCCGACAACCCGACGCTGGCAGACCTTGGACGGACGGGTGTTCACTCTGACCGACACCGTCGGCTTCATCCGGCACCTACCGCACGACCTGGTGGAGGCATTCCGGTCCACGCTGGAGGAGTCGGTATCCGCCGATCTGCTGCTGCACGTCGTCGACGGGTCCGACCCTGATCCGTTCGGGCAGGTGGCTGCAGTGCGCACGGTGCTGTCCGACATCGGCGCAGCCGGGGTGGCTGAACAGTTGGTGATCAACAAGGTCGATGCCGCGGCACCGGACGTTCTGTTGGCGCTGCGGGGACGCTTCCCCGACGCCATGTTGGTCTCGGCGCGCACCGGCGAGGGGGTGCCGGAGCTCCTGGCTCGAATCGAAGAGCGGCTGCCCCGTCCCTCTGTGGAAGTGCGAGCGCTGGTGCCCTACGCCCGTGGCGATCTCATCGATCGAATCCATAACGCCGGAGAGTTCGTTTCGGCCGAGCACACGGCGACCGGCACCTTGGTTGTGGCCCGGGTGAATGCCGATTTGGCCGGTGAGCTGGCCCGCTTCGCCGCCGATGACTGACGGCGACATCGCCGGGCGGATTCTGGCCGCCGCAGTCGAGGGTCTGGGTGGCCGGCAGCGTCCCGGGCAAGTGCAGATGGTGGCCGAGGTGGCCAGCACCTTCGATGGTGCTGAGCATCTTCTGGTGCAGGCCGGCACCGGGACCGGCAAGTCGTTGGGCTACCTGGCGCCAGCCCTGGCCGAGCTGGCCGGCGATCCGCAGGCCCGGGTCGTGATCGCCACTGCGACGCTGGCGCTGCAGACGCAGCTGGCCAACAAGGACATTCCCACTGCGGTCGCGGCCTGCCGTGAGGTGACCGGGCGCACGGTCAGCCATGCCGTCCTCAAGGGGCGCAGCAACTACGTCTGTCTGCAGCGGGTCCGCGATGGTCAGGGCCTCGAGCAGGAGGCCCTGGTGGCCGACCCGAGCGAGGCGTCCGGCCTGGGGGCGGAAGTGGTTGCGCTGCGCCGCTGGGCCGAGCAGGAGGCTGAGGACGACGGCTTGGCCGACCGGGACGATGCGCCCGACCACAGTCCGGCAGCGTGGGCGCAGGTATCGGTGCCGGTGCGTGAATGCTTGGGAGCGCAGAAGTGCCCGTTCGGCGAGGTGTGCTTCGTCGAGGAGTCCCGTAGGCGCGCGCGGGCCAGCCAGTTGGTGGTCACCAACCACGCCCTGTTGGCAATCGACGCGATGCACGGCGGGACGGCGCTGCCTGAGTACGACGCCCTGGTGATCGACGAGGCGCACGAGTTGGTCGCCCGGGTCACCGGCGCGGCCTCGGTGGAGCTGGGTCCCACCCAGGTCGAGCGAGTGGCCAAGCGCTGTCTGCCGTGGCTGGCCGACCAGAGTGGGCTGGAGTTCCTCGACGCCGCGGACACTTTGCAGGAGGGCTTGGACGAGGCCGAGGTCGGCCGGATTCCGGGCGGCGACCCGGCCGTCCTGGCTGCAATCCGCAGCGTCCGGGATGCGGCACGCCAGGCGGTGACCGGACTGGCCGGCGGCGACGCCGACGAAGTGGAACGCAACCAGGCGCAGGCGGCAGCGCAGGAGATCTTCGATATCGCCGAGCGAATGGCAAAGCTCGCCGAGGTGGACGTGATCTGGGTATCGGAGTCGGAGCGCTTCGGGCGGCAGCTGAACTGCGCGCCTCTGTCGGTTGCCGGCCTGCTGCGGGAGCGGGTCTTCGCCGACCATGCGGTGGTGCTCACGTCCGCCACCCTGAAGCTCGGTGGCGACTTCCGTTCTATCGCGGCCTCGGTCGGGCTCGATCCTTCCGGCACCGACTATCGCGGGGTCGACGTCGGCTCCCCGTTCGACTATCGCAGCCAGGGCATCCTCTACGTCGCCAAGCAGTTGGCGGCTCCGAGCCGAGATGGCATCGCTCCGGCCGCTTTGGCCGAGATCGCGGAGTTGCTGTGGGCCGCAGAGGGACGAACCCTGGGGTTGTTCGCCTCGCAGCGGGCTGCCGAGGCCGCCGCGCGCTACTGCCGGGCCGAGGTGCCGGATCGGGTGATCCTGTGCCAAGGAGATGCCCATCTGCCCAAGCTGACGGCGGCCTTCGTGGACGACCCGGAGGCGTCACTGTTCGGCACCCTGTCGCTATGGCAGGGCCTGGACGTGCCGGGGGACACCTGCCGGCTGGTGGTGATCGACAAGATCCCGTTCCCACGTCCGGACGACCCGCTGATGCAGGCGCGCCAGCAGGCGGTGACGCAGGCTGGCGGGAATGGCTTCATGGCGGTGGCAGCCACCCACGCCGGCCTGCTGCTGGCCCAAGGTGCCGGACGGCTGATTCGTACCCTCGATGATCGCGGAGTGGTCGCCGTCCTCGACCCGCGGCTGGTGACGGCACGCTACGGCAGCTACCTGCGCGCCTCGCTTCCGGACTTCTGGATGACCACTGATCGCGAGGTGGCGATCGCCGCTCTGCGACGGTTGGGTGACAGCGGCCGTACCGGCGCAGAGGGCTGAGGCCGTTCCGCGGCGGCTACACCCGACGCAGCACAGCGACCACCTTGCCGAGGATGGACGCCTCGTTGCCGTCGATCGGCGAGTACGCAGGGTTGTGCGGCAGCAGCCAGACCTGGCCGGGAGTGCGCTTGAACGTCTTCACCGTGGCCTCATCGCCCAATAGCGCAGCAACGATGTCGCCATTGCTGGCGTCGGGCTGCTGGCGGACGACCACATAGTCGCCGTCGCAGATGGCGGCCTCAATCATCGAGTCGCCCTTGACCTCCAGCAGGAACAGGTTGCCCTCGCCGACCAACTGCTTGGGCAGAGTGAACACGTCCTCGACAGCTTGCTCGGCCAGGATCGGCCCACCGGCGGCGATCCGACCAAGGATCGGCGCGGTGACCGACGGGGCGGACGGGACGGGCTCGTCCGATTCGACAACCCGAACTGAGTCGCTCGGGCTGATCGATGACGGCAGCCGCACCTCCAGCGCGCGCGGACGATGCGGATCGCGGAACAGGAAGCCCTTGGCCTGCAGCACCTTGAGCTGATGCGCGGCCGAGGAGGAACTGGCCAACCCAACCCGATCAGCGATCTCACGGATGCTCGGCGGGTAGCCGCGCTCGGTGAGCTCGTCGCGAATCACCTCGAGGATCCGCCGCTGCCGGGGAGTCAGGCCTTCGGCGTCCACCGGGCCGTCCGGCAACTGCGACACCTTGGTGCCGAGCTGCGCTGCGATATCCTCTTTGCGCGGCCGACCGCGCTTGCGGTCGGAGCTTGGGGTAGCTGCCATGCCTTGAAACTATCGGCTGCGCTGGCCCGAATCAAACACATGTTCGAGCGTGTCGCGGGCGTGCCGGACGTGCTGCGAAAACTGTCAGACCCCGACGGCAGGATCTTACTTAGCCCGACACGCTGCGAACAGATGTTCGAAAATGCTTGCATCCAGTGCGTCGAGCCAGTAGAACAGTATCGAACATACGTTCGAGGAAAGGGGCAGGCGATGAGCGCACTGGCGATCACCGAGGCAGTGGACACCGCGTGGGCCGAGGCCGCATGCGAGCGTCCCGTCGACCTCCGGCTTGCGTCCGTTTCTTCGATTGGCGCGGTTCGGCCTGCGGCAGCTGGCTGGCAGCTGACGGACCGGGGGATCGCGGTCGCCGTGATCGGGTTCATCTCAGTCTTCGTGATCGCTCTGGTCGTCCTGATCGGCGCCTTTCTTGCCGTCCCGAATGAGCCGCTGGGTGCTCCGGTGCCGGCTGTGGCAGCTGCAGTGGCTCAGGGCTGACCCGAGTTCATTTGCAACGACCGGGCACTGGGCACATCTGCCCCAGGAGTTGCCTGCGACACGCGCTCCGGGTTGTCTTGCTTGTGAGCGGCGGTCTGCGTAACCTCTACATCTAGTAGTTACAGCAATGTGGTTTGTCCACAACTTGTGGTTCGCGTACACACGTCGTCCACAACTTCATCCACCGCCGCCACGACTAAGAAGGAGCGCCGGATGCACTGTCCGTTCTGCCGGCACACCGACACCAGAGTCCTCGATTCCCGTGTTGCAGAAGACGGCACCAGCATTCGCCGGCGTCGTCAGTGCCCGATGTGTGAGCGTCGGTTCACCACGCTGGAACAGATGCAGTTGGTCGTCGTCAAGCGCTCCGGCGTCGTCGAGCCCTTCTCTCGCGAGAAGGTGATCACCGGAGTGGCTAAGGCCTGCAAGGGTCGGCCGGTCTCGGAGAGCGATCTGGCCCGACTGGGTCAGCAGGTGGAGGAGACGCTGCGCGCCTCCGGCCAGGCCGAGATTCCCGCCGATGAAGTCGGCCTGACCATCCTGGGGCCGCTCAGCGAGCTGGATCCGGTCGCCTATCTGCGATTCGCCAGCGTGTACAAGCACTACGACTCGGTCGAGGACTTTGAGACCGAGATCGACAACCTCCGCCGCGCGGCGCTGGTCACCACCTAAGTCACTGACATCACACCCCTCCCACCCTACGAAAGGCAGTTCACCCATGACCGAGACCGCGAAAGCCGCCACCAAGGGCGGTCGGAAGTCGCCCGGACTGAAGATCAGCCCGGTGTTCACCACCCCTGGAGTGCATCCCTATGACGAGGTCACCTGGGAGTCGCGCGACGTCGTGCAGACCAACTGGAAGAGCGGTGAGACCGTCTTCGAGCAGCGTGGAGTGGAGTTCCCCGACTTCTGGAGCGTCAACGCCTCCACCATCGTCACCACCAAGTACTTCCGGGGCGCACTCGGTACTCCGGTCCGCGAGGCGAGCCTGAAGACCCTGATCGACCGGGTAGTGACCACCTACCGCAAGGCGGGCGAGGAGTACGGCTACTTCGCCACCCCGGAGGACGCGGAGGTGTTCGAGCAGGAACTGCGCTGGATGCTGCTGCACCAGTACTTCAGCTTCAACTCCCCGGTCTGGTTCAACGTGGGCACCACCAGCCCGCAGCAGGTCAGCGCCTGCTTCATCTTGAGCGTCGACGACTCGATGGAGTCGATCCTGAACTGGTACAAGGAGGAGGGCTTCATCTTCAAGGGTGGCTCCGGCGCCGGCCTGAACCTCTCCCGGATCCGCTCCAGCAAGGAACTGCTGTCCTCCGGCGGCACCGCCTCGGGGCCGGTCTCGTTCATGCGTGGCGCCGACGCGTCCGCGGGCACCATCAAGTCCGGTGGCGCCACTCGGCGTGCGGCGAAGATGGTGGTCTTGGACGTCGACCACCCCGACATCGAGGAGTTTGTCGAGACCAAGGCGCGCGAAGAGGACAAGATCCGTGCGCTGCGTGATGCCGGCTTCGACATGGACCTGGGCGGCAAGGACATCGTCAGCGTCCAGTACCAGAACGCCAACAACTCGGTCCGGGTCAGCGACGAGTTCATGCGGGCCGTGGTGGACGGCACCGAGTTCGGTCTGCGCGCTCGCAAGACCGGCGAGGTGATCGAGACCATCGACGCTCGCACGCTGTTCGACAAGATCGCCAAGGCCGCCTGGGAATGCGCCGATCCGGGTCTGCAGTACGACGACACCATCAATGCCTGGCACACCAACCCGGAGTCGGGCCGGATCAATGCGTCCAACCCGTGCTCGGAGTACATGAGCCTGGACAACTCATCCTGCAACCTGGCCAGCCTGAACTTGCTGAAGTTCCTGCGTGAGGACGACACCTTCGACGTGGCCAAGTTCGTCAAGGCCGTCGAGCTGATCATCACCGCCATGGACATCTCGATCTGCTTCGCCGACTTCCCGACCGAGCCGATCGGTGAGACCACCCGCAACTACCGCCAGCTCGGCATCGGCTACGCCAACCTGGGCGCGCTGCTGATGGCTGTCGGCCGCGGTTATGACTCCGATGGCGGACGGGCATTGGCGGCGGCGATCACCTCGCTGATGACCGGTGCGTCCTACCGGCGCTCGGCTGAGCTGGCCTCGGTCGTTGGCCCGTACGCCGGCTACGCCCGCAATGCGTCGGCTCACCAGCGGGTGATGCGCAAGCACCAGGCTGCCAACGACGACCTGCGCACCTACGCCCCGCTGGACGAACAGATCCATGCGGCTGCCACCACCGAGTGGGACCAGGTCGTCCGCCTCGGCGCCAAGGACGGTTTCCGCAATGCTCAGGCGTCGGTGCTGGCCCCGACCGGAACCATCGGCTTCATGATGGACTGCGACACCACTGGCATCGAGCCGGACTTCTCGCTAGTGAAGTTCAAGAAGCTGGTCGGCGGTGGCTCGATGCAGATCGTCAACCAGACGATCCCGCGAGCCCTGGACAAGCTCGGCTACCCGGCAGAGACCGTGGAGGCCATCGTGGAGTACATCTCCAACAACGGCCACGTCGTCAACGCGCCGGGGCTGAAGCCGGAGCACTACGAGATCTTCGACACCGCCATGGGCCTGCGCTCGATCAAGCCGATGGGCCACGTCCGGATGATGGCTGCGGTGCAGCCATTCCTGTCCGGTGCCATCTCCAAGACCGTGAACCTGCCCGAGACCGCGACAGTCGAGGAGATTGCCGACGTCTACCTGCAGGGCTGGCAGCTCGGCCTGAAGGCGCTGGCGGTCTACCGCGACAACTGCAAGGTCGGTCAGCCGCTGAGCGATGCCAAGAAGGCCGACGACAAGGCCGAGGTCAAGGCGGCCGCGCCCGAGGTGCGAGTGGAGTACCGACCGCGCCGCAACCGGCTGCCGAAGTCGCGGGTCAGCCGCACGACGTCCTTCTCGGTGGCTGGAGCCGAGGGCTACATGACCTCGGGCCAGTACGAGAACGGCAAGCTCGGTGAGGTCTTCCTGAAGCTCGGCAAGCAGGGCTCGACCCTGGCCGGCGTGATGGACGCCTTCTCGATCGCAGTCTCGATCGGCCTGCAGTACGGCGTGCCGCTGGAGCAGTTCGCCCAGAAGTTCACCAACCTGAAGTTCGAGCCGGCCGGAATGACCGACGACCCGGACGTCCGGATGGCGCAGTCGATCATGGACTACATCTTCCGTCGCTTGGCTCTGGACTACCTGTCCTTCGACGAGCGGGCCGAGCTGGGCATCTACACCGCCTCCGAGCGGGCTCGCTACGTGGAGACCGGCAAGTACCTGTCCGAGGAGGACGAGGCCGGTCTGATCGAGTCCGAGGCGCTGAAGAACGATGCGGCCGACGACGTCCAGGTGCACGCCGAGGGGCCGAACCAGCCGGCACTGGTAGAGGTGGAGGCGCACTCGACCGCTGAGGTGCTGGAGAAGATCTCCGGGATGAGCGTGGACGCTCCGCTGTGCCTCACCTGCGGAACGAAGATGCGTCGCTCCGGCTCCTGCTACATCTGCGAGGGCTGCGGCGCCACCAGCGGCTGCAGCTAAGGGTTACTCGGAGTCATCGTCAGCCTCAGTCTCGTCCGTGGTGACGAGGCTGAGGCTGATCCATGCCTGGGCAGGTGCGGTTGTCGGCGCGGCGGGGGTGGTGGAGGTCGGCAGCCCTGGGGTGGCCGGACGGATCGGATCACCCATCGCGGCGCGGAGCGCTTCGGCGATGGCATTGCCCTTGGCGGGGTCGTACTTGCGAATCTCGGCCATGCCGAAATCCTAGGCGCGGCTGAGGGGCGCAGGCGAGTACCGGTTCAGGAGCTCGCGGTTCGCCGATGCTGCCAGGTGAGGTAGCCGACGATCAGCGCGACCACAGCGGCCATGGCGCCGATGGCCCCTATCGGCGAGAGCGCGTACAGCCGTCCGAACAGATCCAGGCCGACGGTTCCGATGGTGGCGTAGATCAGCGCCCAGGCCAGGGCGCCGACGGCGAGAGCCGGCAGGTAGTGGAGCCAGCGCATCCGGGTGGCTCCGGCCGCGAGGTTGGCCAGGGTCTGGAACCCGATTGTGAGGAAGGACAGGCTGACCACCGGCGCGCCGTAGCGGTCGATGCGTGCGCTGGCGGCAGCGAACGCCGGCGAGTCCAGCAGCCTGGACAGCCGCGTGTGCCGGGCGCCGTAGGCGGCCAGGCGGCCCACAAGATAGGTGCCTCCGGCGCGGCATACGACGATCACGAACAGAGCGGCCACAACTGCCGGGAACGGCAGGTTCCACGTGGTCGGGTCCACTCCGCCTCCTCACTGTCTGGGCGGCCAGCTTAGCCAGAGGTGGTAAGGCTGGTTTGGCCGGGCCGGCCGGCCCGGGCCAGTCTGATCGGCGAGACCTCGGCAACCCTGCTGAGTTATTGGTACCTCAGCTGCGACGTGACGGCCACGTCGGGCGCGAATGCCCACGCCAGGCAGAGGTTGCGGAGTACCATGCGCGAGATGGATTACCAAGGGCACCTGACCAGCCTGGCCGAGGATGAATGCCGCCAGCTGCTGGCTGAGCACTGCGTTGGCCGGGTCTGTTGGCTGGACGGCGATCAACTGCACGTGCTGCCAGTGACCTATGCCCTTGAGGGTGAACTCATCATCTTCACGACCAAGCCCGGCGGCGCTTTGGCCCGGCTGAGCAGTCCAACATCGGTGTGCTTCGAGGTGGACGATGTTGACGAGGCGACGACGTCCGGCTGGAGCGTCGTGGTGCGGGGGACCGCGGACGGGTCACTGGACGGCCTGCCGTCCGGCGTGCGGCTGCCGCGGGCGTGGGCGCCGGGGACTCATGAGTTTGCCGTGACGATCACCCCCACCGAGTACTCGGGGCGGGCGGTATCCGGCGCACAAGCGGAAAGCAGGTGATCAGCATGACGATGCAGGCTCCGGTGCGGGTGCTGGCGGGGTTCGATGGCTCTGAGGACGCCTATGTGGCGCTCAACTATGCGATCGCTGAGGCCAAGCACCGCAATGCGGATCTGGTGTTGGCGCATGCCATTGACGACATCATCTTGAACAGTGCGTGGGGGGTGGTTTTCGACCCCGAGGAGATCAAGCTGAACGCGGCCGAGATGCTGGCCCGGGCCGTCGATGACGCCGTTGCGGCCGGGCTGGAGCGCGGTCGGGTGCACACCGAGGTCGTCCTGGGAAACCCCGCTGCCGCCCTGACCAAGCTCAGTCAGAATGCGGCCGTCGTGGTCGTGGGCCGACGCTCCAGTGAGCAAGGCGACAAGCCCTTCGTCGGATCGACCACTTTGGGTGTGGTCGGTGCGTCGCACGCTCCGGTGATCGCGGTGTCGACCAGTGATGATCCCCATGAGCTGCGCACCGGCGTGATCGGCGTCGGCGTGGACACCTCGGCCCGTGGCGCCGATGCGCTGCGCTGGGCGCTGTCCGAGGCGCAAGATCACGGTGGCCGGGTGGTGGTGATGAGCGTGTGCCGGGTGCCGTCGGGCCGTTGGCTTCTGGGTGGCCAGCTGACCGTCGAGCAGCAGGACGCCGCCATCGAGGTGACCCGGCAGCGGGTCTCCGAGATCGTCGACGAACTGCGCGCCGAGTTCCCGGACGTCCCGGTTGAACTGGAGGTCTCCTGTGGCAGCCCGATCGACGTGCTGACTGCGCGCAGCGCGGGGCTCGACCTTCTGGTGCTGGAGGTGCACGCCTCCTTCCCGACCTACTCGGTGGGCGGTCTGATCCGCGGGCTGCTGGCCCACGGTCGCTGCCCGATCGGGACGATCACTCCCCGCTGAGCGGGCGCACATCGTGGCGGATCGGTAGTCTTGGTCGGCTATGGATCCTGAACTCCCCGAGCTTCACTTCGATGAGGCGCTGCCGATCAGCGCGCATGTCGAACAGATTCGTGATGCCCTGATCGCTCACCAGGTGCTGATCGTTGCCGGAGAGACCGGTTCGGGCAAGACCACCCAGCTCCCCAAGATCTGTCTGCTGGCCGGGCGCCGGAAGATCGGGCACACCCAGCCTCGGCGACTCGCTGCCCGAAGCGTGGCCGCCCGAATGGCCGAGGAGTTGGGTGAGCCGCTGGGTCAGACCGTCGGCTTTCAGGTTCGGTTCTCTTCTCAGCGCAGTCGCCAGACCCGGGTCAAGGTGATGACCGACGGCATCATGCTGGCCGAGATCTCCCATGATCGTGAACTGCGTCGCTACGACACGATCATAATCGATGAGGCCCATGAGCGGAGCCTCAACATCGACTTCCTGCTGGGCTACCTCAAGCAGTTGCTGCCCAAACGTCCAGAGCTGAAGGTGATCATCACCTCGGCCACGATCGACACCCAGCGGTTCAGTGACCACTTCGACGACGCCCCGATCATCGAGGTATCCGGACGCAGCTATCCGGTGGAGGTCCGCTATCGGCCGGTGGCCGGCACCGCCGACGAGCGGGACCGGGATCAGGTCGACGCGATCTGCGACGCGGTTAGCGAGCTCACTGGGAGCCTGGACGGCGACATCCTGGTGTTCTGCTCTGGGGAGCGGGAGATCCGCGACGCAGCGGAGGCAATCAACGCCCTCGACTTGCGCTTCACCGAGGTGGTGCCGCTGTATGCCCGGCTGTCGGCCGCCGAGCAGCACCGGGTGTTCGCGGCTCACACAGGCCGCCGGATCGTGCTGGCCACCAACGTGGCCGAAACCTCGATCACGGTGCCGGGAATCCGGTCCGTCATCGATCCGGGCTTTGCCCGGATCTCGCGCTATTCGGCCCGGACCAAGGTGCAACGGTTGCCGATCGAGCCGATCTCGCAGGCCTCGGCCAACCAGCGTGCCGGGCGCTGTGGACGACTCGGGCCCGGCGTGTGCATTCGGCTCTACAGCGAGGAGGACTTCGCGGCGCGTCCGGCTTTCACTCAGCCGGAGATCCTGCGGACGAATCTGGCCTCGGTGATCCTGCAGATGGCCGAGGCCGGCCTGGGTGATGTCGAGGGCTTTCCTTTCGTCGAGCCGCCCGACGCCACTCAGGTGCGTGACGGCGTTCGGCTTCTTTCCGAGCTGGGTGCGATCTCCGGACGTGAGCGTCGACAGGGCCCGGAGCGCGCCGGCGTCCGGCTGACTTCCGTGGGTCGCACTCTGGCCCGGCTGCCTGTGGACCCCCGACTAGGTCGGATGCTGGTCGAGGCGAATCGTCTCGGCTGTCTGCGGGAAGTGCTGCCGATCGTGGCCGGGATCACGATTCCGGACGTCCGGGAGCGGCCCCAGGAGTCGACGGCGACCGCAGATGCCCTGCACCGCCGATTCTGGGCGCCGCTGGGTGAGGGCGATCAGGCGAGTCCGGACGGCTCGGACATCGCGGCCATTCTTCGGCTGTGGCTCTACCTCAAGGCCAAGCGCAAGGAACTGTCCGGCAACGCCTTCCGGCGGATGTGCCGCGATGAGTATCTGAACTTCCTTCGGGTGCGGGAGTGGCAGGATCTGCACACGCAGTTGCTGGACGCCAGCAAGGAGCTGGGTCTGCGCCGCAATGACGCTCCGGCTGATCTGGACCGGGTGCACACCGCGATCCTGTCGGGGCTGGCTTCCCAGATCGGCTTGCTGGACCCGCTCAGCCTGGCCAAGCCGGAGCGCGGGCGACGCCGCGGCCCCACCGAGTACCTGGGAACCCGCGGTGCCCGGTTTGCGATCAACCCGGGCTCGAGCGCGGCCCGCAGCAATCCCGAACTGGTGATGGCCGTCGAGCTGGTCGAAACCAGCCGGCTGTGGGCCCGGACGGTGGCTCCGATCAAGGCCGAGTGGGTCGAGGAGGTTGCCGACCACCTGATCAAACGCAGCTACTCCGAGCCGCGCTGGTCGGCCAAGGGCGGACAGTGTGTGGCCACGGAGCGACTGACCCTGCTGGGAGTCCCGATCGTGGCCGGTCGGACTGTCAGCTACGCCCGGATCGACCCGGTGGTGGCCCGTGAGGTGTTCATTCAGGCCGCTCTCGTTGAGGGGCAGTGGCGCACCAGGCACCACTTCTGGGCGCACAACCAGGTGGTGCGCGCCGAGGCAGAGGATCTGGCCGACCGCAATCGGCGTCGCGATCTCCTGGTCGACGACGCCAGCATCGCCGCCTTCTACGCCTCCCGGGTGCCACCGGACGTGGTCAGCGTGGCGCACTTTGATCGCTGGTGGTCCAAGGCCCGCCATGCGGATCCACATCAACTCGACCTGACCCTGGAAGACCTCCTCGACTCCGATGTGGCCGTCGACCACGGGGGATTCCCCGACGTCTGGCGCATCGGCGAGCTGGAGCTGCCGATCGACTACGCCTTCGATCCGGGAAGCGGGCACGACGGGGTCACCGTCGACCTGCCACTGGCTCGGCTGGCCGGCCTCGATCCGGCCGAGTTCAGCTGGCAGGTTCCGGGGCTGCGAGCCCAGGTTGCTGCCGAGTTGCTGCGCGGACTGCCCAAGCACACCCGAACCCAGCTGGTCCCGGTGCCGGACACTGCGGCCCGAGCTCTCGCCTGGCTGGAGGACCAGCCACGGCGCCCGGGGGAGCCGCTGTGGGCGGCGTTGTCTCGGGCAGTGCGCGCCTTGCTGGGTGTCGAGGTGGCGGCCGGTGACTGGGCCGCTGAGAAGTTGCCGGAGCATCTTCAGGTGCGGTTCCGGGTGCGCCAGCCAGGAGTGGCGCCGGTGGTTGGCCGAGACCTGGCCGCCTTGCAGGAGCAGCTGGCCCCGCGAGTCACCCGCACGCTGAATGCGGCAGCCGCTCACGTGACCCATCCCGGCGCGGCCCGCTGGGAGTTTGGGACGATCCCGGCGACCGTGACCTCGCCGGATCCGGTGCCGGTGGCACTCGTCGATCGGGTCGATCGCGTCGGGGTGGCTGTGTTCACCGATCCGGAGGAGGCACGCCGCTCGCACCGCGCCGGACTGCGCCGGCTGATCGCCCTCACCACGGTCGACCCAACCAACTGGGTGGTCTCGCGGATGTCGAATCAGACCAAGCTCGCCTTGGCCACCTCGCCGTACCCGAGCGTCCCGGCGCTGCTGGCCGATGCTCGGCTGCGGGCGATCGGCGATCTGATCGATCGGATGTCGGACCCAGAAGACGTTCGTGATCAGCAGAGCTTCGCTCAGCTGTGTGATGCGGTGCGCGGTGAGGTGGCTGCGTTGATGGCG
The DNA here is from genome assembly GCA_001603275.1 of Actinomycetales bacterium Actino_02. Lineage (GTDB taxonomy): Bacteria > Actinomycetota > Actinomycetes > Propionibacteriales > Propionibacteriaceae > Propionicimonas. Next base: position 89,283 of record LUYM01000014.1, read on the forward strand.
CAACTGGTGGACGGAGCCGCCACCGTGCTCACTCTGGCCGGCCAGGTGCGCGCCCAGCTGCCGAAGGCGAGCCGGCCGACCTCCGCCGATGTCGCCGAACAGCTGGAGGGCCTGGTCTTTCCCGGCTTCATCGCTGCCACCCAGGCCACCTGGTGGCCACACCTGCCTCGCTACCTGCGGGGGGCGCTGCGCCGCCTGGAGACCGATGGGTCGAATCCGAAGCGGGAGGCCGAGTCCGCGGCGGTGACCGCCGAACTCGAGGATGAGTACTCCCGGCTGTGTGCCGGGATCAGCGGAGCGCTTCCGGCCGAGGTGGTCGCCGTCGGCTGGTTGCTGGAAGAGTTGCGGGTGAGCCTCTTTGCTCAGTCGCTGGGGACGTCAGTCCCGGTCTCGCCGAAGCGAGTGCGAGCCGCAGTGGCGGCCGCGGCTCGCAGCCTTGGAGTTCAGAACTAGACGACCCAGGCAGCTCGCCGGTCCCGCTCGGCGAGGAGCGGGACACGGCGCGTCCGCCGATCTTCACCGAGGAGGAGGTGGCGATCGAGGCTTCGGGGGGCATCTTCTTGACCGATGAGTTCGAGCTCAGCAATGAGGCGCTCGTAGTCGCGATCGGTCACACGTCGGCTCAACATGTGAATAGCATCTCGGGTTTCACTGTTCGGGACAAGCGGACGTTTCCGAATAAACGTTCGGTGTTGCCGTATAATACGGTCATGCTGGATTTGAACCGACTTCGCATCTTCCGCTCGGTGGTGGCCAGCGGCTCGGTGAACGATACCGCTCGGCTGCTCGGATACACCCCTTCGACGGTGAGTCAGCACCTGCACACCCTGGAGCGAGAAGTGGGATTTCCCCTTGTCGAGCGGGTAGGAAGGGGCATTCGCCCCACCGCGGCAGGTCAGTCGCTTGCGGCTGCCAGTTCGTCGGTGCTGGAGGCGATGGCCGAGCTGGAAGCCCAAGCCCGGGACCTGCGCCACGGCGCCTCCACCAGGCTCACCGTGCGTTCCTTCGCTTCTGCGGCCTACACCTGGATGCCGGCCGTGGCGCGAACTTTGCGGGTGGAGTACCCCGAGGTCGCCTTCGAGCTGTCGATCAACGAGGCCGACACCTCCGAGGACGCCGGTCAGGCGGACATCGAAGTGCACACCGAGTTGCCCTCGGACCCGGTCACGGTGCCGCCGGCCTACGCCCGGATCGAGTTGGCCACCGACGACTTCCTGGTGGCTCTGCCGCCGGATCACCCGAAGGTCGGTGCCGACACCATCGATCTGGCCGAGTTCGCTCAGGATGACTGGGTCCAGTACGACTTCCGTGACCCGATGGCTACCCGGCTCTACGAACAGGCCTGCGCCCAGGCCGGCTTCACTCCGCGGCTTGCCGCGCGTGCCCAGGACCATGTGACCGGTCTGGCCTTCGTGGCGGCCGGGGTCGGGATCGCCCTGGTGCCGCAGTTGGCGTTGCGGTGGTCGGGCTTCGATGTGGCCTACGTCCGCCCGATCAACCCCACTCCGCAGCGGCGAATCGTGGCTCTGGTGCGCGACAGCGTGCGCAACAATGCCGCCGCCATGCGGGCAGTGGGCGTTCTGGCTGAGTTGGGACGCAAACTCCGGCGGTGAGCCGGGTACAGTGTCGGAATGCTCGACCCTCGGCAGTTGTATACCCTCGACCCGGATCTGGCCGCGTCGCTGGGGGGTTCACGCCCAGCCCTTCTGCACCTTCTGGACGGCTACATCGACGCCGGCTCAGTGACCCATCAGAGCGCTGCCTACTTGCTGAGTGTGTGCGAGCACGAGGTGCTCGCTGAGTTCGACCATGACCAGCTGCACGACTACCGCTCGCGCCGCCCGCAAATGGTGTTCGACACCAACAGCTGGGTCTCGCTGACCGACTACTCGCTGGTGCTGCACCGGCTCCTGGACGAGACCGGCAAGCCGTTCCTGCTGTTCACCGGCCCAGAGCCCGACACCCAATGGAATCGCACCTGCGCGGCCCTGCTGGGCTTGGCGCGTCAGCTGGAGGTCTCGCGGTTGATGACGGTGTCCGGGGTGCCGATGGCCGTCCCGCACAGTCGTCCCACGCTGGTGACTACCCACGCCACCGACCCGTCGGTGGTCTCGGGCAACCCGATGTGGATCGATCGCGTGCAGCTGCCGGGCAGCTTCTCCCACGTTCTGGAGTACCGCGCCGGCGAGGCCGGGCTCTTGGCCCAGGGCTTTGTGGCACACGTCCCGCACTACCTGGCACAGGCCAGCTTCCCGCAGGCCGTCCGCGCCGTTCTGGAGCGGTTGACGGCCGCTGCCGAGCTGACCATCGACTTCCAGCCGCTGGCGGAGCAGGTGGCGGCCAATCTGGCCACCATTGCGGCCGAGACGGTCGATGACGCCGAGTTCCCCGCGGTGGTGGCCGCCTTGGAGGAGCAGTACGACCGGCTGGCCGCCAATGGGGCTGCATCGCTGCCGACCGCCGAGGAGATCGGCGCAGCCGTCGAGCAGTTCCTCGCGGAGCAGGACCCGCCTCCGGACTTCCGGAGATAGCCGGTGCCGGGCAGCGTCGCTGAGTTCATCACCCTGCTCGATCTGGAGCAGTTGTCGACCGACGAGTTCCTCGCGGTGGGTGCCGATCCGCAGTCAGGAATGCTGCAGCGCGTCTTCGGTGGGCAGGTGCTGGCCCAGGCATTGACTGCCGGCTATCGCACGGTCGCTCCGGACCGGGTCGCCCATTCGCTGGGCGCCTACTTCCTGCGGGCTGGACTGTTTGGAGTGCCGATCACCTATCAGGTCGAGCGCACCCGCGATGGCGGTAGCTTCTCCACCCGCCGAGTGCAAGCCAGTCAGCAGGGGAAGCCGATCTTCTCGATGGTCGCCTCGTTCCATGTGGACGAGCAGGGCTTGGATCACTCCGATGTGATGCCCGAGGACGTCCCGGCCCCTGAGCAGTGTCCGCCCTTGTCGGAGGTGCTCGGCGCGCGTGGCGGGCGAGCCGCCGAGGCCTGGCAGAGCGAGTGGGGCGTGATCGAGACCCGGTTCGCCTCGGACACCTCCGGCCTCGAGCCGGGGACCTCGCGGGACGCCGAGATGAAGGTCTGGATCAGGGCGAGCAGCCCGCTGCCGGAGGCCGGCTGGGTGCATCAGGCAATGCTGGCATACGCCAGTGATCTGACCTTGCTGGCCGTCAGCACGGTGCCGCACCCGGTGGAGTTCGCCGGGCCCAAGATGCAGGTGGCTTCGGTGAATCACTCGATGTGGTTCCATCGACCGGTGCGGGCCGATGAGTGGCTGCTCTACGACCAGGTATCGCCGTCGGCGTCGTCGGGGCTGGGCTTCAGTTTCGGACGGATGTTCGCAGGCAACCGGCTGGCTGCCTCCTGTGCGCAGGAAGGCCTGATTCGGCTGCTCAGGTGAGACGCAAAACGCCCCGGGCCAGCGCGGTGCCCGGGGCGTTTTGCGTCAGCTCTGGTTAGGCGGCTTCGGCTCCGCTGCGCAGCTTGCTGATGGCGTGCCGCTCAATCTGGCGGACCCGCTCAGCGGTGATCCCCCAAATCTCGGCAATGTCTGCCAGCTTGGCCTGGCGGCCGTCCAGCAGACCGTAGCGGCGGCGGACGACGTCCGCCGAGCGCTCGTCAAGGGTTTCCAGCATCGCCTCCAGCCGGGCCCGATCCTCGGCGTCAAGGACGACCTCATCAGGTCCGGGGGAGAGCTCACGGGCGAGCAGATCACCCAGGGCCGTGTCGCCATCCTCCTCAACGGGGGCGTCCAGGCTGACGTGGTCCCTGGCCAGCCGGAGCAGGTCGATCACCTGCTCCTCGGTGATGCCCAACTCGTCGGCGATCTCGACAAGCTCGGGGTCACGACCGAGCCGCCGCTCCAAGGTTCGGCGCACCGCGGAGACCTGGTTGACCTGCTCGGCCACGTGCACGGGCAGCCGGACGATCCGTCCCTGCTGGGCAATCCCACGGGAGATCGACTGCCGCACCCACCAGGTGGCATAGGTGGAGAACTTGAAGCCCTTGGTGTAGTCGAACTTCTCGACGGCGCGGATCAGGCCGGTGTTGCCCTCCTGGACCAGGTCGAGCAGCGGGAGCTGGGCGCGTCCGTACTTGCGGGCTACTGAAACCACCAGACGGAGGTTCGCGGTGATGAACCGCTGCATGGCTCGCTCGCCCTCGTCCGCAATGGTCTGCAGCTCCTCGTCAGTGGCGTCACCGCGGAGTTGGACCGCTTCGTCGGCCTCGACGGTGCCATCGAGAAGAGCCTGGGCGAATCGTCCGGCCTCGATCAGGCGGGCCAGCTCGACTTCCTCAGGTGCGGTGAGCAGCGGGGTCTTGGCAATCCCGTCCAGGTACAGGCCGACGGCGTCCTTCCCGTCGATCCCTTCGGTGCTGCGGATGCGGTGTGCGGTAGCAATCACGTGAACTCCCTTTCGGTGTGCATCCAGTACAACGTGCACAGGGCCGTGATTTGTGCCCCAGACATGCCCGACGACACCTGGAAAGGAAGCCGAAAGGCCAGATCAAGACCGTGGTCTGATGCCACCCCTACCTGGGCGGTAGGGGGCTTCACCGATCAGGGTCGAATCCGGTCCAGCAACCAGGACCATTCGAAGGCGATGTCCTTCCACGCCTGGTAGCGCCCGGAGCGCCCGCCGTGGCCGGCGACCAGCTCGGTGCGTAGCAGCACCTCGCCACCTGCGCTGTCGTGCCGCAGCCGAGCCACCCACTTGGCCGGCTCGGTGATCTCCACCCGGGTGTCGTTGAGGTTGGCCGTCACCAGCAGCGCCGGGTAGCGCACCGGGCGGATGTTCTCGTAGGGGGAGTAGCTGCGCATCAGCTGGTAGGCCGCCCGATCATGCACGGGGTCGCCCCACTCCTCCCATTCCACGATGGTGAGGGGAAGCTCAGGATCCAGCATGGTGTTCAGGGCGTCCACGAAGGGGACGGCGGCCAGCGCGGCGGCGCAACATTCCGGGTCCAGGTTGAGCACCGCTCCGATCAGGAGCCCTCCGGCGCTGCCACCTTCGATGCCCAGCCGATCGCGGCTGGTGTAGCCGGAGTCGACCAGGTGAGTGGCGCAGGCCAGGAAGTCGGTGAACGTATTGGTCTTGCGGGTCAGGCGTCCGTCCTCGTACCAGGATCGACCCAACTCGCCGCCGCCGCGCACGTGAGCGATGGCGTAGATACAGCCTCGGTCGAGCAGGCTCAGCCGGGCGATCGAGAACGACACCGGGGTGCTGGCCTCGTAGGCGCCGTAGCCGTAGAGAAGGCATGGGGCACTGCCATCAAGGGGAGTGTCGGCGCGATAGACAACAGAGATCGGCACCCGGGTGCCATCCGCGGCAGTGGCCCATTCCTGGCGTTGCCGATAGTCCTCGGGACGGTACTGGCCCCAGAGCGGGTGGTCCAGCACGGTCCGCGAGCGAAGCAGTCGCCGCGACCCGTCGACCAGGCTGAGTTCCATCACCTGGTCGGGAGTGACCATCGATTGGTAGGCGAAACGGATGCGATCGGTGTCGGCTTCGTCCCCGTCGTCGGCATCGACCTGATAGAGCGGTTCGTCGAACTCCAGCTCGACCTCGGCGCCGGGATCGCCATTCGCGTCGCGAGGGCGCAGGGTGATCGTGGCCAGGCCGCGGCGCCGCACGCCGGCTACCAGGCAGCGGTCGTAGGCGGTCACGCCGAGCAGTCGCACGCCCAGCTCTCCCGGCCAGATCGGACGCCACTGGTCGACGCTGCGGCAGTCGAAGTCGGCCTCAGCAAGAGCGAAATCGGGGGCGTCGAGGTTGTGGACGATGAACAGTCGGTCGTTGGCCACTTCGACGTCGTACTCCAGGCCCTCGGTTCGGCCCGAAACGCTGCGCAGTGGCCCCCCGGGGACGGTGAGGTCGGCGATCCAGCACTCGGTGGAGTCCTTGCTGGCGGCGCTGACGATCAGCCAGCGGTGGTCGCGAGAGGCGTCAACACCGAGCCAGAAGCGCTCGTCGGGCTCGGCGAGGAGCAGCTCGTCCGGGTCGGGGCTGCCCAGGCGGTGTCGCCACAGCCGGTCCGGGCGCCAGGAGTCGTCGACGGTCAGGTAGCAGAACGCATCGTCGAGCGCCCAGTCGCCACCGGCCGCCACCTCCGGGAGCTGGTCGGGAAGGAGTGCACCGGTGATGAGGTCGAGGAAGAAGAGCTGGTAGCGCTCGTCGCCGGTGGCATCGACGGAGTAGGCGGCGAGACGTCCGTTGGGCGAAACCGCGAAGGTGCCGAGAGCCAGGAACTCTCGACCCTCGGCCAGTGCCTGCACATCCAACAGCAGCTGCTCGCCTTCGGGGGCGTGCTGGTCGGGATCGGGAATCAGGTCACGAGAGCTCGCCGGGCAGCGGTGGTAGCTGGGGTAGTCCCTGCCATCGGTGGTCCTGGCGTAGTACCAGAAGTCCCCGAGGCCGGGATGATGCACGAACTCAGGCACGCTCATGTCGGTCTGCTTGGTGCGGGCAGCCAGGTCGTCGAAGATGTCGTGACGGAGCCCCTCCAGATCGGCGGTGACCTGGTCGGTGTATTCGTTCTCGGCGTGCAGATAGGCCAGCAGTCGAGGGTCCTGCTTGTCGCGCATCCAGGCGTAGTAGTCGCTGACCGTCTCGCCGTGGCGGCTTCTTCGAGAACGCACGCGGGGGGCGAGGGGAGGCCGGGGCGCAGACATGAGATCCAGCCTAGGCCCGCGAACCGGGACGCGCCTGCGCACAAGGGCTGAGTCGAGTTGGGGTATTGGGGGTTGCGTGTCAGAATGGACCACTGAGGCGTTGACAACACCCGGTTGTTGTGCGCCCTGAAACGCATTATCGAGAGGTTGCCCGTGTCACCCCGTTCCAAGGCCGCGTCGGTGTCTGAAGCAGTGGACAGCTCTGAAAGCGTAGTCAAGAAGCGTGGACGCAAGCCGGCCCAGGCCGTTGCCGCCGCGGTGATCGAGGATGTCGTCGACGACGACCTTGAACTCGCCGAGGATAGCGAACCCGCTGAGGACGCGTTGAGCGAAGACGAGATCATCGACGATGATGAGGTCGAAGACGTCACCGTCGAAGAGGTCCTGGTCGCTCCCAGCGAGGCGGTTCGGTTCGAACGGGAGGGCGACGATGTCGTCCTGACCGTGGGCGGACGCAAGCGCACGCTCGACGATGTGGATGAGTCCGGCTTTGAGCCGGCCGAGGAAGCCAAGGTCGAGCAGGAACTGGTGGAGGACGGCGGGTTCAGCCTGTCGGACGCCGACGACGCCGACGAGCCCGAACAGCAGGTGATGGTCGCCGGAGCCACTGCGGACCCGGTGAAGGATTACCTCAAGCAGATCGGCAAGGTCGCCCTGCTGAACGCCGAGATGGAGGTCCAGCTGGCTAAGCGGATCGAGGCCGGTCTGTTCGCCGAGGAGACCCTCAACGAAGACAATGCCGGCAAGGACCTGGACGATCTGGAGTGGATCGCCGAGGACGGACGCCGGGCCAAGAATCACCTGCTGGAGGCGAACCTGCGACTGGTCGTCTCGCTGGCCAAGCGCTACACCGGTCGCGGCATGCTCTTCCTGGACCTGATCCAGGAGGGCAACCTGGGCCTGATCCGCGCGGTCGAGAAGTTCGATTACACCAAGGGCTACAAGTTCTCCACCTACGCAACCTGGTGGATCAAGCAGGCCATCACCCGCGCCATGGCCGACCAGGCCCGCACCATCCGCATCCCGGTGCACATGGTCGAGGTCATCAACAAGCTGGCCCGGGTGCAGCGCCAGATGCTGCAGGACTTGGGCCGCGAGCCAACTCCGGAGGAGCTGGCCAAGGAACTCGACATGACCCCGGAGAAGGTGGTCGAGGTCCAGAAGTACGGCCGCGAGCCCATCTCGCTGCACACGCCGCTGGGTGAGGACGGCGACTCCGAGTTCGGCGACCTGATCGAGGACTCCGAGGCAGTCGTCCCGGCTGAGGCGGTGAACTTCACCCTGCTCCAGGAGCAGCTGCACGACGTGCTGGACACCTTGTCCGAGCGTGAGGCCGGCGTGGTGAGCATGCGATTCGGGCTCACTGACGGCCAGCCCAAGACGCTGGACGAGATCGGCAAGGTCTACGGGGTGACCCGGGAGCGGATCCGGCAGATCGAGTCCAAGACGATGAGCAAGCTGCGGCACCCGTCCCGCTCGCAGGTCCTGCGCGACTACCTCGACTGAGTTCGACGCGCAGGCTGGTCAGTCGACGCCGACCATCGCAACGACCTCTCGCAGGTCGTCGATGACCGGCGCCGGTAGTGATTCCAGGTGTGTGCGCGACTGGTGGCCGCCGCTGTACAAGGCGCATCGGGCACCCAGCGCAGCCGCGATCTCGTAGTCGTGCCCGGAGTCGCCGACGAACAGCACCTGGTCCGGGTCTATCCCCGTGCTCTCCAGCCAGCGCTCGGCCAGCATCTGCTTCGATGCGGCGTAGATGTCGCTGAGCCCGAGCGTCTGTTCCAGCCAAGCGTCCAGGCCGAACGGGGTCACCTGCATGGTCAGGTTGGTCTGTTCCGAGGCCGAGATGAGCACCTGGCCGATACCGGCGGAATGCAGGGCGGCCAGAGTCTGGGTGGCCCCATCGTGCAGGGAGCAGCTGCGTGCGGCAGCGAGGTAGAGCTCGAGAAATCGCCGGGACGCAGCGTCGAAATTGCCGGATGCGGAGACGTCGAAACCCAGGTCACCGTAGTAATCCCGCACGGGGAACCGGAATACCCGGTGGTAGTCGTCAACCCCGGCGAGCCGGGGGAGTGCGAACTCGTCCAGCAGCTGATTTGTGGCCGAGATCGCACAGTCCAGATCGTTCAGCAGTGTCCCATTCCAGTCCCAGACCACGTAGCGCATCTGAGCAGCCTAGCGACCGGCCGGGGTGAAGCCGTGCACCTCCGCCAGGAAGTCCAGGGCCTGCTCAGCGACCTCGATGATCGTGGCGGCCCGGCGGAACCCGTGACCTTCGCCGTCGAAGATGCGCAGTCGAACCGGAAGGCCCTTGGCCTGGACGGCTTCGGCCATGGCCGTTGCTTGGCTGGGCGGGACGACCTTGTCGTCGGCACCCTGCAGGATCAGCATCGGGCAACTGAGCCGATCCAGATGATGGATCGGTGAGCGGGCCCGATAGGTGGAGAGGGCTTGCGGATAGGGTCCGACCATGGAGTCCAGATACCGCGACTCGAACTTGTGAGTGTCGGTGGCCAGCATCTCCAGATCGCCGATCCCGTACAGACTGATGCCGGCTGCGAACACATGGGTGCTGGTCAGTGCGGCCAAGGTGGTGTAGCCGCCGGCCGATCCGCCGCGGATGCTCAGTCGGGCCGGATCGGCCCATCCGGCAGCGACCAGCGCTGCGGCGCCGTCCACACAATCGCGAACGTCGCTGAGACCCCAGTTGCCCCGAAGCCGCTCGCGGTAGGCCCGGCCATAGCCGGTCGATCCGGAGTAGTTAACATCGAGGATGCCGATGCCGCGTGACGTCCAGAACTGAACGGCGACGCTGTACTCCGGCCCAGCGAAGCCGGTGGGCCCGCCATGGGTCCAGATCTGGACCGGTGCCAGCTCGCCGTCAGGGGCCCGGCAGTCGGCGCTGACCGGTGGATAGAACCAGCCGTGCACAGGCCCATCGGGGCTGTCCCAGGTGATCGGCTGGGCCGTCGACACCGCCAGCCCGTCAGGCGCCGAGGCGCCGGCCCGCTGGACGGTCTGCCTGGAGCCGGTGGCCCAGTCCAGCTCGACCAGTTCGGCGGGCCGATCGGCGAACCCCAGCAGGGCCAGACAACGGTCGCCGTTCCCGGCCAGGCTCGCGCTGACGGCAGGGCAGGCGAGTTCGACGAGCCGCGGTGTGCTGTGGAAGTTGAGCACGCCAAGGCGCGCAAACCCGTCGTCCAGCCAGCTGCAGCCGATCCGGGTGGCGTCGATGATCGTGTAGGGCACCGGAGTCAGCGCCCACAGTGGCCCGCAGAAATCGTACGGTGCCGTCCATAGCTCCTGGCTGCGGCCGTCCTGCCAGCGTTGGAAGTTCCAGAAGCCGGTGGCGTCGCTGAGGTAGATCACGGCGCCATCGGGCGCCCAGGACGGGTACAGCGCCGACACTCCGGGACGGGCTTCAACCTCTACCCGGGCCGTCGGGTCGGCGAGCGGAGCCACCACGATGGCCGCCTGGTCCCAGGGCATGCTTGGATGCCGCCACTCGCACCAGGTCAGCAGGCCGGCAGCGTTCAGGCTGGGGTGGGCGTAGAAGTCGGCGCCGGCCGCCAACACCCGTCCGCCGTCCGCGTTGGCGTCGTCCAGGCCCAGCGCCACGATCGTCTGCGGCGGTTCGCCCGGCTCACGGTGATCCTCACGGACAGCCAGCAGCAGTCCATGGTCCGGGGCGAGCGACAGGGCCGCATAGCGAAAGCCGTCGCCCGGAGCGATCATCCGGGCCGGGTGATCCGCGGCTTGCAGCCAGACAGAGCCGTCCGGTGAGCTGCAGTAGGCCACCAGGCCGTCGGCCGCGGTCCACTCGCCGCCGCCGTACTCGTTGACCCCGGTGCGGACATTCACTTCCGGCGGGGTCAGCTCCTGCGCGGGTGCGCCTGGTGGTTGCCGCCACAGGCTCACTCGTCCGCCTTGCTCGGGGTGGCCCTCGGTCCAGTAGCGGACGCCCTGATCGATGATTCCGGTGCCGAGTCGCAGCGCTGCGGCGGTGAGCTGCTGCGCGGTGACCGGGGACGGCCAACTGCCGTAAGCGCCGATCATCGCTGGAGGCCCTTGAGTTCGGTGCGGAACGCGTCCAGCAGCTGGTCGTTGAACAGCACGAAGCTCACTCGTTCGATGCCGATACGCGGATGGTCGGCTACCGCCCGTACGGCCACCCGGGCCGCGGTGACCGGGTCCCAGCCGTAGGCGCCGGCACCGATCGCGGGAAAGGCGATAGTGTGCGCGCCCAGTTCGGTGGCCACGTCCAGGCTGCGCAGGTAGCAGGCGGCCAGCAGCGCCTCGTCATCCTGGCCACGATGACGGTTCGGGCCGACGGTGTGAATCACCCAGCGGGCGGGCAGCTGACCGGCCTCGGTGGCCACCGCCTCACCGACCGGCAGTCCGTCGCGGTACTGCGTCCTGCGAACGCGACGGCAAGCCTCCAGCAGCTCCGGTCCGGCGGCCGCGTGCAGCGCCCCGTCCACTCCGCCGCCGCCGAGCAGGGTGGAGTTGGCGGCATTGACCAGCGCGTCGGCGCGCTGAACTGTCAGGTCGCCCCGGACGGCTTCGATCACGCTCATGCCCGCAGTATCCCAGGCGGACAAGGCACGAGGGCCCCGGGAGTCGCTCCCGGGGCCCTCGTGAGGTCAGTGAATCAGTTGAGTTTGCTGGTCTCGTCCTGGATGCGCAGCGCGACCTGGTTGAGCTTGGCGGAGTGCGCCTTTGCGTGGTGTGCGCAGAAGAGCAGTTCGCCACCGGAGGGGAGTGTCACCCGAAGGTAGGCCTGCGCGCCACAGCGATCACAGCGATCCGCAGCGGTCAGGGGTTCGGCAAAACTAGTACTCATCTCGCTCCTCACTTTCTCACCCTCATCAGCAGAGCTCTCGGCACCGGGATCAACATGAACACCGCCTTGTTTGTTCCCGAGGCGTCCAGTGTAGGCAGCCTGGCGGAGAAGTCCCGCTTCGGCCGACACCGTTACCCGAATGCAAAGAACTGTCACACGACCGAGATAACCTTCGGCAGTGAGTACGGGCAAGCCAGGCGAGGGCAGAGACTACGAGGCGCGGCACCTTCTGGTGCTGGAGGGCCTGGAGGCGGTTCGCAAGCGGCCGGCCATGTACATCGGCTCCACCGATACCCGGGGCTTGATGCACTGCCTGTGGGAGATCATCGACAACGCCGTGGACGAAGCCCTAGCCGGCTTCGGCGACCGGATCGACGTTTGGCTGAACGCCGACGGCAGCATCCAGGTCAACGACGTCGCCCGCGGCATCCCGGTGGACATCGAGCCGCGAACCGGGCTGAGCGGTGTCGAGGTGGTCTTCACCAAGCTGCACGCCGGCGGCAAGTTCGGTGCCGGCAGCTACAACGCCACGGGTGGCCTGCACGGCGTGGGTGCTTCGGTGGTCAATGCCCTGAGCACTCGGCTGGACGTGGAGGTGGACCGAAACGGCGCCACCTGGGCGATGAGCTTCCGCCGTGGCGTCCCCGGCGTCTTCGACGGCCCGGGGCCGGACGCGCCGTTCACTCCCGGCAACGAGCTACGCAAGGTCGGTCGGGTAGGCAAGACGGTCACCGGTACCCGCGTGCGCTACTGGCCAGATCGCCAGATCTTCCTCAAGGATGCCCAGCTCTCGCGCACTCAGCTGCTGGCCCGGGCTCGGCAGACCAGCTTCCTGGTCCCGGGCCTGGAGCTGCGGGTGACTGACGCTCGCGGCGAGACCGAAGAGGTCGAGGTGTTCAAGCACGATGGCGGGATCGGTGAGTTCTGCGACTTCCTGTCCACTGGGACGGCCGTCACCGAGGTGCTCCGGTTGAGGGGCTCGGATCAGTTCACCGAGACGGTACCGATGCTCGATGAGCACGGTGCGATGACCCCCACCGATGTGGAGCGAACGCTCGACGTCGACGTTGCGCTGCGTTGGGGCAATGGCTATGACAGCCAGGTGGTCTCCTTCGTGAACATCATCGCCACTCCGAAGGGTGGCACTCACGTCACCGGTTTCGAGCGTGGCCTGACCAGGGCTTTCCTACGTGGGTTGGACGGCACTCGGCTGCTGAAGGCCGGTGAGGAGATCACCAAGGAGGACGTCCTCGAGGGCATCACCGCGGTGGTCACCGTCCGACTGGCCGAGCCTCAGTTCGAAGGCCAGACCAAGGAGGTGCTGGGCACACCGCCGGTCGCCCGGCTGGTGGCCCGGATCGTCGAGGCCGAGCTGGGCGACTTCCTGACCTCGAACAAGGCAGCGCAGCGGCCACAGGCCCGCGCCGTGATGGAGAAGGTGGTCTCGGCCTCGCGGACTCGGGTCCAGGCCCGAGCACACAAGGAGGCGCAGCGTCGCAAGAATGCGCTGGAGTCCTCGACCCTCCCGGCCAAGTTGGCCGACTGCCGCAGCACCGAGTTGGATCGCACCGAACTTTTCATCGTCGAGGGCGACTCGGCGCTGGGTACGGCCAAGCTGGCCCGGGATTCGGAGTTCCAAGCGCTGCTGCCGATTCGGGGCAAGATCCTCAACGTCCAGAAGGCCTCGGTGGGCGACATGTTGAAGAACGCCGAGTGCGCCTCCATCATCCAAGTGGTCGGTGCCGGCTCGGGACGTACCTTCGATCTGGACGCGGCCCGCTACTCCAAGATCATCTTCATGGCCGACGCCGACGCCGACGGTGCCCACATTCGCACCCTGCTGGCCACGCTGTTCTTCAAGTACATGCGTCCCATGGTCGAGGCCGGACGGGTCTACACCGCGGTGCCGCCACTGCACCGCTTCGAGCTGATCGGCCCACGTAAGGGCGCTGAGAAGTACCTATACACCTACTCGGAGGCCGAGTACCGGCGAAAGCTGGCCGAACTGACCAAGAAGGGCCAGTCCTTCAAGGAGCCGCAGCGCTACAAGGGCTTGGGCGAGATGGACGCCGACCAGCTGGCGGAGACCACCATGAACCCTCGGCGCCGCACGCTGCGTCGGTTGCGGGTGGACGAGGCGTCCGCGGCTGAGGCAGTGTTCGAGAAGCTGATGGGCAATGACGTCGGCCCGCGCAAGGAGTTCATCGTCGAAGGTGCCTACGCGCTGGACGCCGATCGAATCGACGCCTGAGTCCGCTCCACCGCTGACGTAGGCTTCCGGCTACACCCGGAGACTGCGCAGAAGGGGCGAGATGAGTAACGCCGAGGCCACGTCTGAGCTTGTGGACTGTCCGGTACCCGAGGGTCACGATCCCGAGCACGTCCAGTTGATCGAACCCAAGGATGTGGCGCTGGGTGGTGCCGATGCGCTGCGAGTGCGCCGCACGCTGCCCTCACTACGGCGCTCCTTTGTGGGTGCCTGGTGCTTCGCCGATCACTACGGGCCTGAGCAGGGTGTCTGCATGGACGTCCCGCCGCATCCGCACACTGGCCTGCAAACAGTCAGCTGGCTGTTCGAGGGAGAGATCGAGCACCGCGACTCCGGCGGCGTCCACGCCATGGTCCGCCCCGGAGAGGTGAACCTGATGACCTCGGGCTACGGGATCGCTCACTCCGAGGTCTCCACGCCGGCCCGCGACCTGCTGCACGGGGTGCAACTGTGGGTGGTGCTGCCGCAGGAAAGCCAGGATCTGGTGCGGGAGTTCCAGCATCACGTCCCTGAGCAGTACGACCAGGACGGAGTCCAGGCCAAGATCCTGATCGGTGAGCTGGCCGGGGTGCGCTCGCCCGTCCACACCGAGACCCCGCTGCTGGGCGCGGAAGTGGTGCTCGCACCCGGCGCCACCTGGGAGCTGGCTGTCGACCCCTGCCATGAGCATGGCGTTCTCGTTGATACCGGTCATGTCGACTTCGACGGGGTGCGGCTGAATCGCAGCGTGCTGGGCGTGCGGGATGCGGGTCTGGATCACGTGAGACTTACGAATCCGACCGACGAGCCGGCGCGGATCATGCTGCTCGGCGGCGAGCCGTTCGATGAAGGCATCGTCATGTGGTGGAACTTCATCGGCCGTAGTCACGAGGACATCGTCCGGCTGCGCGATGAGTGGAATCAGGCGCCGGAGGACCGCTTCGGACGAGTCGAGGGCTATCGCGGCGCCACCTCCCGGCTCACCGCACCGCCGTTGCCGGCTGAGGTGCGTCTCAAGCGGCGCTTCCGGCGGGGACGGGAGTAGGACTCAGCAGATCCTGGCCAACAGGCCGGTATCCACGTCGTAGTGGAAGCCACCGACGCTGGCCTGCCCGGCGATCAGTGGATGGGCGGCCAGCATGGCCACATCGGCGCGAAGCCGGCGTTCCTGGTCAGGATCGGCGCCGAACTCGAGGCCGGAGGCATCGACGCCACGCTCGGCGCGGATCCGATCCCGAAGTAGTTGATCGTCGCCGGACGCCATGGCGCAGCGGCTGTGGCTGATCACCAGGATCCGATCGACCTTGAGTAGCTGGACGCCGAGGGCACAGCCCAAGACCGCGTCCGGAGTGACATGCCCGCCGGGGGTGCGCAGGATCTTGGCCTCTCCGAGGAACAGCCCGAGCATCTCCAGGGGCTGGAGCCGAGAATCCATGCAGGTGACGACGGCAATGCCTGCGTGGGCGTACCCGTCGAAGTTGCGGGGCGCTGAGGTGGCATAGCGCTTGTTGGCCTGCAGGAGATCATCGAAGGAGGCATCCACGAAGGTCACCTTAGGCCGTGGAGCGACGCCGGGGGACATTGGGTCAGTGGTGATACCTAGCGGATCGGTGAGCATGCCGGTGAGGACCCCTCGTGACTCCCGGTACCGCTCGGACGCCCCGAGTTGCCGACCAGAGCAAGGTCGTAGGCTGCCGGGGTGAAATTCGGTGCAGAGATCGATCCTTTCGGGTCCCGACGGAAGATGGCGGTGTTCAGCGTGGCCACTGTCGTGGCCGCGACCGGCATCGGGCTATTGGGCGGAGTGTTCCGGTGGCTTCTGGAGCAGGCCGAGACTCAGCGCGCTGCCCTGATGGTCTGGGCGCACGGATCTGGGGTGGGCTGGCTGGTGCCGGTGGCGCTGGTCGCCGGCTGTGCCACCATCGGCCACCTGTTCACCCGGCTGGCCCCGCGAGCATCTGGAAGCGGCATTCAGGATGTGGAAGCGGTCTGGCACGAGCAGGAGGAGCTCCCCGGCACCGCCGTGCTGCCGTCGCGTTTCCTGGGTGGACTCGCGGCGATCGGTTCGGGAATGGTGATGGGTCGGGAGGGCCCGAGCGTCCACCTCGGCTCGACCATCGGGGCCGAAGTGGGGCGCTGGTTTCGGCTCAGCGACTACGAACGAAAGCTGCTGTACACGACAGTCGGTGGGGCCGGCCTTGCGGTCGCCTTCAACGCACCGGTCGGCGGTGCGCTGTTCACCATCGAGGAGGTGACCAAGTCCTTCCGGGTGCGGGTGATGCTGGTCACCTTGATGTCGACTTCGGTGGCGGTCTGGGTGTCGCGGTTCATCATTCCGGATCGTCCGGACTTCGCGGTCGGCCCGGTCGCTTCGCCGGGCGTGGGTGCGCTCCCGGTGTACGTGGTGCTCGGCCTGGTTGCCGGGGTGGCCGGCGTCGTCTACAACGCGCTGGTCATGCAGCTGCTGCGAGGTACCGATCGGATGCGGCTGAACCCGACCGGGCGGGCGGCGATCATCGGAGGGCTGATCGGTCTGCTGCTCTGGGTCGATCCGCTCGCGGCCGGAGGCGGCTCCCAGATCGCCCAGACCATCCTCAGCGGGCAGGGCCTGGCCCTGTGGACGTTGCTGGGACTGTTCGCCGTCCGATTCCTCGCCGGACCGCTGTCCTACGCCTCAGGCACCCCTGGCGGCCTGTTCGCGCCGTTGCTGGCTCTCGGTGCACTGCTGGGAGCGGCCTTTCACGCTCTCGCGCTTGCGCTGGGCGGTGCCGCTGCGGCGGAACTGCTCGGCCAGAGTCCGGTGCCGTTCGCACTGGTCGGCATGGTTGCGCTGTTCACCGCATCGGTCCGGGCACCGATGACCGGAATCGTGCTGATCACCGAAATGACCGCGACGGCATCTCTGACCCTGGCGATGTTCGCCGCGGCCGCTGCCGCGCTGTTCATGACCACGGCGCTGAAGGGACGCCCGGTCTACGACTCGCTGCGCGACCGCATGCTGCAGTTGCGTGGAGTTCCCAGCCGGACAGTCTGAACGTCCAGTTCGGCGCGGTCCGGCTCAGGAGTGATAGCGAGAGCCGACAGCCGCGATCGGTTGGGTGGCCGGAGTACCGGAGCCATCGCGTCGCGGATCCGTGGCCGGCAGGTCGATCGGTGCGCCACTGGCGGCGGCGGCGATGGCCGGATCGGCACCGGCCCACGCCAGCTGGAGGACGTCCTCGCCCTTGAGGAAGCGCTGGCAGCGCACTCCGGCGGTGGCCCGGCCCTTGCCGGGGTACTCCGCAAGCGGGGTCACCTTGACGCTGCCGGCATCGGTTCCCGGAAGCGCCGAGGACGAGCCGGCTACCGTGACGACGCTGGCATCGGAGATGGCGCTCACCCCGAAGTGGACGACCCGCGCCCCGGCTGAGAGCCGGATGCCGGCCATGCCGCCACCGGAGCGCCCCTGCGGACGCACCGACGACACCGGGAAGTGCAGCAACTGGGCGTCGGAGCTGATGAAGACGAACTCGTCGAGGTCGTGGGCGAGCTCGACGGCCCCGACCACTTCATCGCCGTCGTCGAGCCGGATGATCTCCCAGGCGTCCTTGCCGATGATCTCCGGGTTCACCCGCTTGACCACGCCCTGCGCTGTGCCCAATGCCCAGCCGAAGGTCTGCTCGTTCAGCGTGCTCAGGCCCAGCACCCGCTCGCCGGGTTCCAGGCTGAGCAGCTCGGTGGCCGGAGATCCACCCTGCAGGTTCGGTGCCGCCGCCGTGACCGGCACAGCCGGGCAGTCGATCGCCTGGGCGCGGAGCAACCGTCCGCGACTGGTCAGTACGGCGAACTCGCCGCGTGCGGTGGTCCGGATCGCCGAAGCGATCACGTCATGTCCGGCTCGGGGGCCGGCGCTGGGCAGCGGCTCGTCATTGTCGGTGCGGGCAAGCAGACCGGTCGACGACAGCATCACCCAGCACGGCTCGTCGGCGATCTCCAGGCTGGCGGCGGCCGCCTTGGCTCCGGTCACTTGGTTTCCGCCGGCCGCGAGCAGGATGGTTCGTCGCGGCGTGCCGTAGGCCCGAGCCACCTCGTCCAGCTCGGCGGCGGCGGTCTGGCGCAGCCGCTCGGGCGAGTCCAACAGTTCCCGCAGGTCGGCGATGGTGGCCAGCAATCGATCGCGCTCGGCCTCCAGCTCGATCCGAGAGAACTTGGTCAGCCGCCGCAGCTGCATCTCCAGGATGTAGTTGGTCTGTATCTCGCTCAGCTCGAAGGCATCCATCAGCCGGACGCGAGCCTGTGCGGCATCGTCGGATGAGCGAATGATCGCGATCACGTCGTCGATGTCGACGATGGCGATCAGCAAGCCGTCGACCAGGTGCAGCCGATCCTGCGCCTTGCCCAACTGGAAGGCCGAGCGTCGCCGGATCACCTCGAGCCGGTGCCCGAGGTACACCTCCAGCAACTGCTTCAAACTCAGAGTGTTCGGCTGCCCGTCGACCAGCGCCACGGAGTTCACCGCGAACGAGTCCTCCAGCTTGGTCAGCCGGTAGAGCTCCTCCAGCAGGGCGTCAGGATTGATCCCGTTCTTGATCTCGATCACCAAGCGAGTGCCATTGGCCAGGTCGGTGAGGTCCTTGATGTCCGAGATCCCCGCCAGCTTCTTGGTGCTGACCAGGTTCTTCACCTGCTCGATGATCCGCTCGGGGCCGATCATGTAGGGCAGCTCGGTGACCACGATGCCCTTGCGCCGGGGATGCACCTGCTCGATCCGGGCCGAGGCCCGAACCCGGAAGCTGCCACGTCCGGTGGCATAGGCCTCACGGATGCCGTCCAGGCCGATGATCTTGCCGCCGCCGGGTAGATCCGGGCCCGGAATGAACCGCATCAGCTCGTCCAGATCGGCCTCGGGATGCCACAGCAGGTGCTTCAGCGCCTGGACAACCTCGATCAGGTTGTGCGGCGGAATGTTGGTGGCCATCCCGACCGCGATGCCGGTGGTGCCATTGACGAGCAGGTTCGGCAGGGCGGCCGGCAGAACAACAGGCTCCGACTCCTTGCCGTCATAGTTGGGCCGGAAGTCGACGGTGTCTGCCTCCAGGTCCGCGGTCATCGCGACAGCGGCCGGAGCCATTCGGCATTCGGTGTATCGCATGGCGGCGGGGCCGGAGTCCAGCGAGCCGAAGTTGCCATGGCCGTCGACGGTCGGCAGTCGCATCGACCAAGGCTGGGCCAGCCGGACCAGAGCGTCGTAGATCGCCGAGTCGCCGTGCGGGTGGTACAGGCCCATCACCTGGCCGACCACCCGGGAGCACTTCACGTGCGAGGCGTCCGGACGAATCCGCATCTGATCCATGGTGAACAGGATCCGGCGCTGAACGGGCTTCAGCCCGTCCCTGGCGTCGGGAAGGGCGCGAGAGTAGATCACCGAGTAGGCGTACTCGAGGAAGCTGGATTCCATCTCCTCGGTCACGTCGATATCGACGATCCGCTCGCTGAAGTCCTCATCGACCGGCGGTGGCTTGGCGACCATCTAGAAGGCCTACCTCTCTTCGACGTCGTTGGGACCTGGCTCCAGGCTGCGCAGGCCGCTGAGCAGGCCGCGTCCATCTGGGGCGAGGACCAAGGCTATCTCCGGAGCGACGTCGTCTTGCTCATTCAGGGTCGTGTTCGTGCCATGAGCCAGAACTTGCTCGGCGGGAGACAGCTGCCGGATCGCGATGGCCCGGACCCGGTCCGGGGCGACTCGAGCGAAATCGGAGTAGATCGACAGGTCGTGCTGACCGTCGTCGCCGACGAGCACCCAGGAGATGTTCGGAAAGTCCCTGGTCAGTTGCAGCAGAGTCTCGGCCTTGTGAGCCATCCCGGAGCGGAACCAGCCGGTGTTGGTCGGGCCCCAGTCGGTGAGCAGCATCGGGCCGGGAGGGAAGCCGTGGCGGGACAGGAACCGATCCAGGAAGCCGTGGGTGTTCCACGCTCCGGTGGAGATGTACATGACTGGGGCGCCTGGGTGCTCCGCCAGGAGTTGCTGGTAGAGCCGGGCCATGCCGGGCACGGCCTGGCGGGCGGACTCGTCCCGGATGAAGGAGTTCCACGCGGCGATCAGCGGACGGGGGAGCCAGGTCGAGATCACGGTGTCGTCAATGTCGGAGACCAGGCCGAAGCGAACGTCGTCGGCCACAATCTCGACGCGTCCCTTGGCCACCTCCGAGCCGGCGCTGCGCACCCGGAAGGTTTGCCAGCCCGGCTCCAGATGGGGCTGACGCACCCGCAGGTCGATGTAGCCACCCCGGTCTGTGACCGAGTGCACCTCTTGATCGCCGATCCAGATGGTGACCGGCACCCGCACGCAGGCGGCACCCACGAAGTTGCGGAAGCCACGCCGACGGATGATCTCCTCGGTGGCCCGTCCGATCCCGGTGCGGGCGCGTCGCGGCACCAGAATCACGCGGCCCAGCACGCGAGCGCTGGCGGCGGTTCCGTAGCCGGTGTAGCAGATCACCTTCTCGGTCCAGCCCAGGGCACGCAGGAACGACTCGACGCGACGATCGAAGAACTCTTCCATGCGTGCGGCGAAGAATGGGCGGGTGCTCACTCCCACACCCTAAGGGAGCCACCCGGAATTGGGGTTGAGCGAACCCCGCGTGGGAAGATGGTTCAATGACGCCGCACGCCGAGCCGCGACTGCCGCAGGCTCTGGAAGCCGAGATTCGGGACTGTGGCTACTTTCCCGAACTGGTCAGCGATTCCATCGCGCTGGCGCTGGGTGCCGAGTCGGCCCGCGCCCATCTGGTGCATCACGAGGCCACCTTCAATCGCGACGAGATCCAGCGGCATCTGTCGGTCTTGGTGGTCACCGATTCGCGGCTGATCGTCTCGCACACCGACGAGAACGACACCCCGGGCGAGGCGCCGCAGGCGCTGACCACCACCGAGTCGATCCCGCTGGTGCGGATTGCTTCGGTGGCGCTCAGCCAGGTTGTGTCGCATCCGGAGCGCTACGGCTCTCGGAAGGCGGGCGTGGGTGAGGCCTGGCTGACAGTGACCTGGGGGACGATGCGGCGCGTCGACCTGGAGCCGGCGCACTGCGCCGATCCCGATTGTGAGGCCGACCACGGCTACACCGGGATGCTGGCCGGCGACGACTTGACCGTCCGGATCAGCGCGGCGGCCGACGGGCGCGAAAAGGTCGCCGAGTTGGTCGCCTTCGGCTCGGCTCTGCAGCAGGTCAGCGGCGGCGGCCGGTGAGCCTTCGACTGCCGGACTACGGACGGACGAGTCTGGCCGACCTGCTGCCCAGCATCGGCGCCCAGCTCGGGATGCCACACACCGACGATGTGATCGGCCTGCCGCCATCGGAGAAGTACCTGGTGGTGTTGATCGATGGGCTGGGTGCGTCTCTGCTGGATGAGTTCGCCGACCAGGCGCCCTATCTGGCCTCGCTGCGCGGGCGTCAGCTGACCTGCGGCGTGCCCAGCACCACGGCCACTTCGATCACCAGCCTGGGTACTGGCTTGGCTCCCGGCCGGCACGGCCTGGCCGGCTACTCGTTCTGGTACCCGCCGATCCGCCAGGTGCTGGCCACGCTGCGCTGGCCGGCAGCGGTGAGCGCGCTGGACGTCCAGCCACAACTGACCTACTTCGAACGTCTGCAGACGGCCGGGGTCGCCACCGCCGTGATTGCTCCTGGCCACTTCGCCGGTAGTGGGCTGAGCACCGCAGCGCTGCGCGGGCCGGCCTTTCTGCCGGTCCACGACGAGTCCGACCGGGCCCGCAGAGTCGAACTGACCGCACAGGCCATGAGCCTCGGCGAGCGGGCTGTCGGCTATCTGTACGAGCGTAATCTCGATCACGCCGGCCATGAGCGCGGTGTCGGCTCGGCGGCATGGCTGCGGCGGCTGGCCGAGGTGGACGCGCTGGTCCGAGCCGTGCGCTCTGCGCTGTCCGACGAGGTGTGCATCGTGATCACCGGCGACCATGGCATGGTCAACGTGCCGACCGACAACCGCCTGGTGGTGGAGGACGAGCCGACGCTGCTGGAAGGGGTCACCGCCTTTGCCGGCGAGGCCCGCTTCCGCCAACTGATGACCGCTCAGCCGGAAGCCGTGGCAGCCCGCTGGCGGGATCGGATGGGGGAGAGCGCCTGGGTACGCACCCGTGCCGAGGCGGCGGCGGAAGGCTGGTTCGGCCCACTGAGCCCGAGCCTGGCACCGCGCTTTGGCGACGTCCTGGTGGCTCGCAGCGACGATGGCGCCGTGATGACCAGAACCCTGCCGCGGGAGATGTCCCTGGTAGGCATGCACGGATCGCTGACGGCCGCCGAGATGGAAATCCCGCTGCTGATCGGCTGAGTGCTGGGTAACGGCGCAAATCGCCGAAATCAGCCCTATGCAGGTCGGCCCACCAATACCCTGTGCGCATAGCGGTAGCGGCTTCGGGGGTCCCAGGTGTTATGACTGTCTTTCTCAGTCACGTCAGTGCCCAACACGGCTATGCCGATTCGCTGGCTCGCGCTCTTGCAGCGCACGGCGTCATGAGTTGGTATGCGCCGCGCGATATTCGTCCCGGCTCGATCTGGGACGAAGAGATCGCGAACGCGATTCACAGCTGTGATCGGATGGTGCTGATCTTTAGTGCGGCCGCCGACCAGAGTCCCCATGTCAAGCGCGAGATGGCTCTGGCCGACCGCTTTCGGAAGCCGGTCTATTGGGTTCGTGTCGAGGATGTGCAGCCAGTACAGCTGGCCTACTATCTGAGTTCCACTCAGTGGGTCGACTGGCACGGGGGAGCCAAGGCTGTCGCGGGCGCGCTGCTCGGGGCGATGCAGGACGAGGCACCCCCGCGCTCGATTCCCAGCCCAACCACCGGTGTATCGCGGCGCGGTCTGCTGATTGGTGCCGGCGCAGTCGGGCTTGCCGCCGTCGGAGGCGTGGCTTGGTGGGCGTCCTCGCAGGTGAGTCGGCCGCAGGAGAACCTGCCCGCCGCTTCAACTCCGGAAGCCACGGTCCAAGGCCTTGGCACCGTCAGCGGACCGGCCGTGGTCATGGTGCGGGACTACGGCTTCGGCAAGAACGAACCGTCCGATCTGGCCTTTGGCGCCGACCGGATCTACGTGGCCTGCAACGACGATCGCGGCCTCCTGGGTGTGATCGACCCCAGCCAGCCCGAGCCGCTGCCGTCGGTGGACCTGAAGTGCTCGATCACGGGCGTGGCCGTGAACGCTTCGGCCGGACATCTGTACGTGCTGGGCAGGCGGACCAAGAAATCCGGGAACAAGCCAGAACCGGCCGGAGGCTCCTTGTGGACTCTCGACCTGAAAAACCCCCACCAGACCTTGGGCGAGGTCAAGGGCGGAATCGGTCAGGATCCCTTCCGCGTCGCGGCCGACCCGGAGCGGGGCCTGGCGTATGTCTCTGGCGGCGGAAGCAACCGGGTCGCTGTCGTCGACGTGAACACGCAGAAGGTCAAGCGAGAGATCACGGTGGGGGACTACCCGGCGGGAATGGCCATCGACCCGCTGAGTCATCGACTGGTCGTGACGTGTCGAGGAACGAACCAGGTATACCTGGTCGACCCGGATCTCTCTCACGTCGAGGTCGTCCCCGTGGGGAGCTATCCCTACCGCTGCGTGGTGGACGCTGCCGGAGCATTCGCCTACGTGGCGAACGCGCACGGCAAGACGGTGTCGGTGATCGATCTGAAGAGCGCGAAGGCGGTCGCCGAAATCGAGGTCGGCGTGCACCCGGGCGGAGTGTGCATCGACGAGAAGCAGCAGCTTCTCTACGTGTCGAACTCGGGATACCAGGACAACACCGATGGCCGCGGCGGCGGGACGATGAGCGTCATCTCGTTGGCGACTCGGAAGCGGGCTGTGCCGGACGTCATCGTGGGACGCGGACCGACCGGAGTGATTGCGGACGATCGGGGCCGTGTCTATGTGGCGAATCGACGCGACTTCACGGTGAAGATGCTCTCGTCCAGCTAGATCCGGCCATGACTCTCGCGGCGCTGGGCCCGCCAGAGGGTGTGCTCCCGGCTGATCGCATCTTCGGCGTCAGCGACGGCACGCTCCCACGAGATCTCGTCGGTAGCAGCAACGAGCGAACGCACGGCCTGGCGCAACTCACCGACCGTCGTTCCATAGGTCGATGAGAGGGTCTGATACTGGCGCACGGCCATCCAGGCCACTGCGCAGCCAATGGCCGCCGAGATGGCGCTGGCCAGATCAACTCGCCACAGATGGAGGCCGGTGGCCAGGGCGAGGAGGGCGCCGACGGCCTCGAGAGTAAGCAGAGCCACAGACCAGCGGTGAGCCATCGCGGAGTTCCAGGAGGCCTTCCGTTCGTACCACAGGAGCTGATCCTCGGCCCGCGATGCGAGGTAGGCGGCCTTGCGCTGTGACAGCGGGGCGCTGCGTAAGGCCCGCATGGACGCTGTGGGTCGCAGATCGACGATGTCGATCGGCGTGGCAGGGGTGTCACGAACGACATCCGCGAGACGGCGGACGAACCTGTCCTCTGCTGCTTCAGTCTCGAGCGAGTCCGGGAAGGGGAGGCCGCCGGCTGCGAACCGCCACGCCAGAGTCTTGTACGACTCAGCGACTGCTCGCCCGGTCGCCCATACCCGTTGCGGCTGCTGGCGATGCAGCCACAACTCGACGAGAAAGGCCAGCACAAAACAGACCGCTGAGGCCAATGCCCACCCATTCTCGTCCTCATGCGGTGACAACGGGGATAGTCCGATCAATAGGCCGGCAAGGATCGCCAGGCCGAGCCTGAGTCGAGTGGCCCGAAAGTAGAGAGCCTGGCCGCGTGAGGCGATCTCTTCGGCCCTTTCGACGGCGGCCGGGAACTCCACATCATGCGTCTGAGAGGTGGGCATGAGCAGGCCTCCTCACTGGGCTCCAAGCGCGCGGCTATCGTGACGTGAGCCTAGCGTCAACAGGTTGGCGTCAATGGCAGAATCGGACTCTCAGACTCGGAGGTGAGGCAATGTCGCCCGAAAAGCCGCATTCCGGCGGACGCTTTGCGCGACGAGGCCTTGTCACCGCAACTCAACTCACTCGACCTACGGTGTGGCGAACGGCGAACGGTGACGAGCTGGAGTCTTGCGCGGGGGATTGGTGGGTGCGCAGTCCGAGCGGTGATGAGCGGGGGGTTGCGGCATCTGAGTTCCATCACCTCTACGAGTTGGTATCGGGAAGTCAGTACCGGCGGATCGGTGAAGTGTCTGCTCGGCCAGCTCGTACGGGCGAAGTCATCCAGTCTTTGGAGGGCCCTACCGAAGCAGACGACGGCTCCTGGGTGGTGACCGATCCTCGAGGCAACTCGTGGGTGGTACCTGGCGAAGTCTTTCGCAGAGAGTACTCAGAAGCGGTCAGGGAGTCGGAGCCGGGGGCCGAGGATCGGCCAGGGGTGCGCGACTAGCGCCATCACCAGAGCGGGTGAATCGCGTCGCGAAGCAACTCGTCGTAGGTCTGGCGAATCACCGCGTCGAAGGCGGCAAGATCGAAGCCGCCGTCGAGAAGTTGTGCTGCGGACGCGTTGGCTGCCGCCTGAGCGACATTGCGGGCCCCGGGGATCACGGTGGTCACCCCCGGTCGGGAGGCGATCCAGGCCAGCGTTGCGGCAGGCAGGCTCACTCCGTCGGGGAGCGCGGCGGCCAGACGTGCGGCAGCGCGCAGACCCAGCTCGTAGTCGACGCCGGAGAAGGTCTCGCCACGGTCGAAGGCCTCGCCGTTCCGGTTGTAGCTGCGATGGTCGTTGGCGGCGAAGCTGGTGGTGCTGGTGTAGCGCCCTGACAGCAGTCCGGACGCCAGCGGCACCCGGGCAAAGACGGCCACGCCGGCGGCTGCGGCGGCAGGCAGCACCTCATCCAGCGGCTTGAGCCGGAACGGGTTGAAGATGATCTGCACGTTGGTGACCCGCGGACGCGAGATCGCCGCCAACGCCTGCTCACAGGTCTCCACCGAGACTCCGTAAGCGGCGATGGTGTGGTCGGCCACCAGGTCGTCCAGCGCGTCGTAGGTGGCATCGGATTCGATCACCGCAGTCGGCGGGCAGTGCAGTTGGACCAGGTCGAGGGTGTCCATGCCAAGGTTGCGCCGAGAGCGATCGGTCCAGGCGCGGAAGTTCTCCGGGACGTAGTTGGCCGGTTCCTGGGCCATCCGTCGGCCCATCTTGGTGGCCACCGTGACCCGATGGCCCGGCCGCGCCGCCAGGAAACTGGCGATCAGCGACTCGCTGCGTCCATCGCCGTAGACATCGGCGGTATCGAAGAGGGTGACCCCGGCGTCCAGGGAGGCGGCCAGGACGGCGTCGGCGTCGGCAGGGCTCACTTCGCCCCAGTCGGCGCCCAGCTGCCAGGTACCCAGGCCGATGGCGGAGAGCTGACGTCCGGTGCGTCCCAGTGGGCGGTACTGCATTGTCGGCATCCTCTCGTCGGCCTGACTGCGATCGTAGGCAGCCTAGTGGTCCTCCGACCGAGAAGCCGCGGAGTAGGCGTAGTCGTCCGCGGTGGGCGAGAATGGCCGACGTGGCGGAACTGATCTTCTTCACCGGGCCGATGGATTGCGGCAAGTCGACGCTGGCGCTCCAGGTGGCCTACACCGAGAACTCCGCCGGACGTCAGGGACGGCTGTTCACCCGACTCGACCGGGCCGGCGGAGCCGTGATCAGCTCCCGAATTGGGCTGGACGCGCCCGCCCTGGAGGTCGACGATGAACTCGATTTCTGGCGCTACGTCGTTACCGAGCTGACCGGCGGGAAGCGGATCGACTATCTGGTCTGCGACGAGGCCCAGTTCTACCTCAGCGGTCACATCGACCAGCTGGCCCGGATCGTCGATGAGCTGCAGATCGACGTGTTCTGTTTCGGCATCCTGACCGACTTCCGCACCCAGCTGTTCCCGGCGTCGCGACGACTTGTCGAGTTGTGCGATCGGATGGAGATTCTGCAGGTGCGTCCACGCTGTTGGTGTGGCGAGCCGGCCACCCACAACGCGCGGACCGTCGACGGCGTGATGGTCACCGAGGGCAGCCAGGTGGTGGTCGGCGACACCGACTCGGGGCAGATTTCCTACCAAGTGCTGTGCCGTCGGCACCATCGACGCCGCCTGACCAAGGAGATCGCAGCGGTCACGCTCAGTCCGGAGCCGCTGCCCTTCGAGCGCAGCTAGGTCTCAGTCGCGCTTCTTGGGAGACCCGAACATGATCTCGTCCCAGCTGGGCACCTGAGCCCGCTTGCGCTTGCCCCGGGTGGGCGGGGCTGCCTCGGTGGGCTCGTCGGCCGGCAAGGGGAGCTGTTCGGGCTCAACGGGGTGTAGCTGGGTCACCACGGGCTGCGGCTCAGGGGTGGGTTCCGGTTCGGGGTCGGTGACCGCGTCCAGCACCGGCACCGCTGCCGAGCCGTCCAGCGGACGAATCAGGCCGGCATAGATCTGCACGGAGTCCTCATCAAAGCTGGACAGCATGTCGTAGAGGACGTCCAGGTTCGAGTCGTGGCCGGGGACGAGGTCGTAGACCCCGTCGACCTCGGCCAACTCGGCCTCGGTGTAGGCATCGTCGGTGTCCTCGCCGACGTAATCGTCCGGCAGCGGCTGGGTGTCCTCGGGGTCTGCCGCCTCATCGACGCGGGGCTGCACCACTCGGACCAAGGCCAGATCCTCGTTGAGGCCCACGGTGGGCTCAGCCTCCTCGTCACGGCGGCGGCGGCCCGGCTGTGGGCCGTGTGAGGCGGAGTGCAGCCCGAGCAACCAGCGGGCGTCATCGTTTTCGGCCACCGAGAATCGTCCCGAGGCGTCGTAGCTGAACAGGGCCTCGCGACGGGCCTTTCCGGACTCGTACTCGACCCGTACCTGCCAACGGCGTCCCTCGAGCTTCCACGCGTCCCAGATGACGGATTCCAGCTCGACCCCGCGAGAGCCGAGTCGATCGGCGACGACCTGGGCCAGGTTGCGGTGCGCAATCGTCTCTCCGCTGCGTCGCACCGGATGTGACTGGGCTTGGGCGGCAATGTACTCCCGCTCGGCGATCACCGGGGCGGCGAATGGCTCCACCCAGTCCGTGGTCATCCCGGCGAGACGAGCAACTTCGGCCACGCTCTCGCCGCTGCGGATGCGCGCCTGAATCTCCCTCGGGGTCAGAGCGCTTTCCATGTCGATCTCCAGCGGTGAGCTCTCCGGCGACGGACGTAGCGCGACACCAGGGTTGGCCGGCGGCTCGTTGTGCGTCATCGCCTCTCTTTCGGCTTGCGTACGCAGGTAACCTACCAAGCCGATGGGCAGATGCCGGTGTGGACCGGCCGTGGATCTGCACAAGCACCACTGTTGCGCGAATAAGACGGGGCGCGCATGTGGTATGCATTCCTGGCACCATAAGGCCGCAATCAGCCGCCCCGGAACGGAGATGAACAAGAAGTCATGGCGACCGACTACGACGCTCCTCGCAAGAGTGACGAGGAGAGCGAAGACTCGATCGAGGAACTCAAGACCAGACGCAACGACAAGAACTCGGGCAAGGTCGATGAGGATGAGGTCGAAGCGGCCGAGGCCTTCGAGTTGCCCGGCGCAGACCTCTCTCATGAGGAACTGACCGTTCGCGTCCTGCCCCGACAGGCAGACGAGTTCACCTGCGGATCCTGCTTCCTGGTGAAGCACCGCAGTCAGATTGCCGAAGTACGCGGTGGTATCAGCTACTGCGTGGACTGCGCAGGCTGAAATCCGCTGTCGGCGGGCCCGCGCTCAGATTCTGAGCGTGGTCTTGCCGACTCGCGGCGCAGGCTTACCGGTGGCTGCCGCCCATCGCGACGCAGCGAAACGGTTCGCCATCAGCTGAGTGAGCCCGATGCCCACCCCGCTGGCCAGCGCCCAGGTGAGGGCGCGACGCAGGGGTACCTGCGGGTCGTTCGGCTCCGGCGGCTCGTCGCCGGTGGCCAGTTCCCAGGCAGCAGTGACCACCTTGACCGCCACGGCAGTGGCGATGGTGGACGTGGCTGCCGTGACCAGGCTCCAGACCAACTTCTCCGAGATTTCCACAACTACCTCCCACTTGGCATCATGCCGTGCCCTTCGGCGCCGGGCAATGGTCGGACGCGGCTAGACTGCGCGCGTGACCAGCCAGAGCACCCCGGTCGGCTTCGTCCGGCTCGATCCCGGAATGCCCGTGCCGCGCTACGCCCATCGCGGCGATGCCGGCGCTGATCTGGCCATTTCCGAGGACTGCGAACTGGCTCCCGGCGAGCGCAAGGTGGTCGGCACCGGCCTTGCTCTGGTGCTTCCGGAGGGCTGGGCCGGCTTCGTCCATCCGCGCTCGGGGCTAGCCGCACGCAGCGGGCTCACCATCGTGAATGCCCCCGGCACCATCGATGCCGGATACCGCGGTGAAGTGCGGATCTGCCTGCTCAACACCGATCAGCACACCCCGATCACGCTGGCCAGGGGCGACTTGGTAGCGCAACTGGTGGTGCAGCGGGTCGAGGTCGTCGATTTCATCGAGTTGGACGATTTGCCCGACAGCGATCGGGGTTCGGGCGGCTACGGTTCTACCGGAGGAGTGGCCCAGTGGCGTGGCCCTTCGCTGCAGCACACGGAAACTGAGGTGGGTAAGTGATGTTCGGTCGCAAACGCAAGGTCGAGGACGTCCAGACCGAGGCGACGGTCGTTGACGAGTCGGTCACCGAACTGGATGAGGTGGACGCGACCGACGCCGATGAGCTCGACTCTGATCTGGATGCGGTCGAGCCTCCCGAAGCGCCGGAGTTGGCAGAGGTCGACTGGCGGGCCGAGGGTCCGTTCGACTATGACGAGGTTGAGCTCGGCCACGATGCGGTCAACCGGATCGATCTGGGCTCGCTGATCGTCACCCCCTGGGAGGGGCTGGGGGTCCAGCTGCAGGTCGACGAGGCGACACGGGTGGTCCAGGCCATCACCTGTGTGTGGGAGGAGTCCGGGCTGGAGGTCGTGCTGTTCGCGGCGCCGGTGAGCGGCGGCCTGGCCCACGATCTGCGCGAGGAACTGGTCGAAGAGACCGAGACCGCCGGCGGCAAGGCGACCTTCGAGGACGGCCCGTTCGGCCCGCAGCTGAAGCGAGTGATCCCGCAGCCGGGTCCCAAGGGCGAGCAACTGTTCCACGTCTCTCAGGTGTGGTTCGCGGAGGGTCCGCGCTGGCTTCTGCGCGGCACTCTGCTGGGCGAGGCCGCTCTGGCTGATCCGGCCGATCCGAAGGCGCTGCCCTTCGTCGAGTTCTTCCGCAACCTGGTGGTACGACGTGGCGGCAAGCCGATGGTGCCGGGCGAGGTGATCGGGCTCAAGCTGCCGGAAGGGGTGCAGTGATGGCTGCTGAGAATCGCCTGGTCCGGGCGTTGCGCCGACTCGGTGCGTCCAATGCCGAGCTTGAGTCCGAGGCTCGTCAGAAGGTGGTCGAAGAGGTCGGAGCCAACCCGATCAGCGCGGTGAAGGACCGAGAGTTCGCCCGGATGCGCGGCACGATCGCCATCTTGAGCATGAAGCCGCGCGGCGGCACGCCGTGGTTGGAGGCGGAGTTCACCGACGGGTCGGGAACGGTCACCCTGATCTGGATGGGGCGTCGGGCGATTCCGGGGATCACGGCCGGCCGGGAACTCATCGTCTCCGGCCGGGTGTCCTTCGTGGACGGCGAGCGCCGCCTATACAACCCGTTCTACGAACTGGTGCCGGTCTGATCTACTCGGCCACGGCGCGCGGGACCAGGTACTGGGCCAACGCCGCCTCATAGCTGGGGTTGGCCACAAACAGCAGTTCGTCCTCGGCCTCGAGAGCGGAATCACGCTCCGGTGCGCGAGCGGCACCGTCGCGGATGATGGTGACCAGCACCGCATCCCCGGGCAGATCCAGATCCGCCACCCGGGTGCCGACCCGGGGCGAGCCCTCCGGCAGGGTCATCTCGACCAGGTTGGTGTGACCGCCGCGGAAGCTGAACAACCGGACCAGATCGCCGACGGTGACGGCCTCCTCGACCAGCGCGCACATCAGGCGCGGCGTCGACACGGCCACATCGACACCCCACAGCTCGTCGAACATCCACTCATTGCTCGGGTGGTTCACCCGGCCGACGGTGCGGGGCACTCCGAACTCGGTCCGGGCCAGCAGCGAGTGGACGAGATTGGCCTTGTCGTCACCGGTGGCCGCGATGGCGACGTCACAGGAGTCGAGGTTGGCCTCTTCGAGGCTGGCCAGCTCGCACGCGTCGGCCAGCAACCACTCGGCCTCGGGGACGCTGTCGGGCTTGATGGCGTTCGGGTCGCGATCAATCAACAGCACCTTGTGGCCGTTGGCAATCAACTCACGAGCGATGGACCGGCCGACGTTCCCGGCCCCGGCAATGGCTACCCGCATTCCTGTGCCTTTCAGTGCTCGGCCGGGGCCTGGCCGAGGGTGTCTTCGACATCGGTGACCAGTTCGTTGCTCACGGCGGCATAGATCAGGTCGCCGTCCTGGAACACCGTCTGGTCGTTGGGGACGATTCCGGAGCCGAACCGCATCAGGAACGGAATCTTGCAGGAGGACGCCTTCTCCATGGCGGCCACCTTGGTGCCGACCCAGGCAGGGTCAACGTGCACTTCCACCAGTCGGACCGAACCGGACGGGTCGCGCCACTGCGGCTCTGAACCCGAGGGCAACAGTCGGCGCAGCACCATGTCGGCGGCCCAGCGCACGGTGGCGACTGAGGGAATGCCCAGCCGCTCGTACACCTCTGCGCGGCCCTGGTCGTAGATCCGGGCCACCACATTGGTGACTTCGAACGTCTCCCGCACGACTCGGGCGGCCAAGATGTTGGAGTTGTCGCCGCTGGAGACCGCTGCGAAGCCGTCCGCCTTCTCGATCCCTGCGCGGATCAGCACCTGGCGATCAAAACCGACTCCCTTGACGGTCTTGCCCTGGAAGTCCGGGCCGAGCCGACGAAAGGCGTCTTGGACGATGTCGATCACTGCGACCGAGTGCCCGCGGCGTTCCAGGGCCCGAGCCAGGGACGACCCCACGCGTCCGCAACCCATGATGACGATGTGCATCGCCGACGCCTCCGCTCGTAATGGCTGTTGCTGCGTGGATGACCTTACCGGCACTGGCGCTCGGCGCTGAATCACCGCGACCTGAGCTGACGCTACACCGCCCAACCGGGGCTGGCAGGGTCGGCACGGCGGGGCAGATCGGCGACACAGGTGGGTTTCGACGCCGAGGTGGCATAGGGTGCGTCTACGTGAACGTGCTGGACATGGTGAAGCGGCTCCTGGTGGGCCGAAAGCTCGCCAACGCCCAACTTGGCGAAACGCTTTTGCCCAAGCGAATTGCCCTTCCGGTGTTCGCCTCGGACGCTCTGAGTTCGGTCGCGTACGCCCCGGACGAGATCCTGCTGACGCTGTCCTTGGCAGGCATGGCCGGCTTCGCCTTTTCCTGGCAGATCGCGCTGGCTGTCGCCGCTGTGATGCTGATCGTCGTCCTCTCCTACCGCCAGACCGTGCACGCCTACCCGTCCGGCGGTGGCGACTACGAGGTCGCCACGGTGAACCTTGGCCCGAGTGCCGGGCTCGTGGTCGCCTCTGCGCTGCTGGTCGACTACGTCCTGACCGTGGCCGTGTCCGTGTCCTCCGGCGTGCAGAACGCCAAGGCGATCTTCCCGGCTCTGGAAGGTCACGAAGGGTGGGTGGCGGCGCTGGGCATCCTGGCGCTGATGGGGATGAACCTGCGCGGGGTGCGGGAGTCGGGCTCCTTCTTTGCGATCCCCACCTACGGCTTCATGATCGGCGTGCTCGGCATGACCGGCTGGGGGTTGTTCCGGATCTTCGGGCTGGGCGAGCACCTGCAGGCGCCCACCGCCGGCTTGGAGGTGATCGGCTCGCCTGCCTTCGAGCCGTTGGCCGGAGTGGCCATGCTGGTCTTGATGTCGCGGGCCTTTTCGTCCGGCTGTGCTGCGCTGACCGGTGTGGAGGCCATCTCCAACGGCGTGCCGGCTTTCCGTGAGCCGAAGAGCCGCAACGCGGCCACCACCCTCGCCCTTCTTGGCGGCATCGCGATCACCATGCTGTCGGGCATCGTCGTGCTGGCCAATCTGACCGGGTTGAAGCTGGTCGATCCGGAGGGTCACTCACACTTCGCCCGGAACGGCGTTCCGGTAGAGATCGCCCACGAAACGGCGATGGGTCAGCTGGCCCGGACGATCTTCGACAACTTCACGCCGGGCTTCTACTTCGTGATCGCCATGACCATGATCATCCTGATCCTGGCTGCGAACACCGCCTTCAACGGTTTCCCGGTGCTCGGCTCGATCCTGGCCAGGGACGGGTTCCTGCCCAAGGCGCTGCACACCCGTGGCGACCGGCTGGCCTTCTCCAACGGCATCATCGCGCTGGCCGCCGCGGCGGTTGCGCTGGTGCTGATTTACGACGCCTCGGTGACGTCGCTGATCCAGCTCTACGTGGTCGGGGTGTTCGTGTCATTCACGGTGAGCCAGTTCGGCATGATGCGGCACTGGACCCGGCACCTAGCCACGGAGCGGGATCCGAAAGAGCGCTCGCGGATGCAGCGCTCACGGATCATCAACGCCATCGGCCTGACCGGTACCGGTGTGGTGCTGATCATCGTGCTGGCCTCGAAGTTCATCTACGGGGCCTACCTGGCCGTGTTGGCGATGGCCGTGGTCTTCGTTCTGATGCGCTCGATCCGGCGTCACTACGACAAGGTCCGTCGGGAGACCGCAGTCAGCCCGACCGAGGCACGGCTGCTGCCGAGCCGGGTTCGGGCCGTCATCATGGTCCAGGAAGTCAACAAGCCCACGATGCGCGCAGTGAACTTCGCTCGGGCCACCCGGGCGAGTTCGATCGAAGCCGTCACCGTGTCCATCGACGAGGCCGAGACCAAGTCGATCATCGCTGAATGGGAGGCCCAGGGGCTGGAAGTGCCGCTGCGGGTGATCGCCTCGCCGTACCGGGAGGTGACCGGGCCGTTCTTGAACTATGTGAAGGGGATCCGCTCCGACAACCCGCGGGACGTTGTCTGCGTGTACATCCCCGAGTACGTGGTCGGTCACTGGTGGGAAAGTGTGCTGCACAACCAGACGGGCCTGATCCTGAAGGCTCGGCTGAACTTTATGCAGGGGGTGATGGTGACCTCGGTGCCATATCTGCTGGCCTCGTCGCGGTATGCCATCGACCGCGCCAAGCGGGACAATGTAGCCGCGTGGCGGCGTCCCGGCAGTGGCCAAGTGCGGATGACCGACACCGACGATCGGCCGGCTCGGCGGTGAGCCCGCTACAGCCTGGAGACCTCATCACCGGGCTTGAGATCGGTCCGGTGGCGCACGGGGGTCACTTCGTGGCTCGGCATGAGGGCCAGGTGGTCTTCGTCCGCCATGCGCTAAGCGGTGAGCGAGTCGACGTCAGGATCACCGACGTGAACCGACGCTATGCGCGGGGCGTGGTGGTGGCCGTCCGGCAGGCCAGCGAGCATCGAGTCGAGCCGCCGTGCCCGGTCGCCGGGCTGTGCGGCGGCTGCGACTTCCAACATGTCAGTGCTGCCCACAGTCGTGAGCTGAAGCGCCAGGTGGTCGTCGAGCAGTTGGCTCACCTGGCCGGGTACGAGTTCACCGGGGCCATCGCCGACGTTGCCCCGTCTCCGCTGCACTGGCGTGGCCGGATGCGCTACCGCGTCGATGATCAGGGTCGCCCCGGACTGCTGGCCCACCGCTCGCGCGAGATCGTCCCGTTGCCCGACGGTGGCTGCCGGATCGCGCTGCCGCAGATCGCGGATCCGCCGGTGCAGTCTCGGGCTGGGGGAGAGCTGCGCGCGGTGGCGACGGCCGAGGCTCACTACTTCGGCGCCGACGAGTCTGTCGAGGTAACCGAGTACGTCGGGGAGTTGCGGTATCAGGTGGCCGGCGATGGGTTCTGGCAGCCGCATGTCGCTGCCGCGCGGACGCTGAGTGAGGCCGTCCTGGCCGGCCTTGAGCCGGAGCCGGGCGAGGTTGCCTTCGACCTGTACTGCGGGGTCGGACTGTTCAGCGGAGTGCTGGCCGCGGCCGGTTGCCGCGTGTGGGGCATCGAGGGCGCGGCAACGGCAGTCGGGCTTGCTCGCCGCAATGTGCCGGGGGGCACCTTCGTGGCGGGCGATGTGGGCCGCAGATTGGCTCGGCTGCCCCGGAGCGCCGATCTGGTGGTGCTGGACCCGCCGCGCACCGGCGCGGGCGCCGAGGTTCTGTCCAGGATCGTCACGCGGACGCCACGCCGGATCGCCTACGTCGCCTGCGACCCGGCCGCCCTAGGGCGGGACCTGCGTACTTTGGCCGAGCTGGGCTACCGAACCACGGCTGTGAGCGCCTACGACTTGTTCCCGCTGACCCACCATGTTGAATGCCTTGCCATTCTTGAACCCAGATGAACGAGCAACCGAAGCGCCGGACGGTCGAGGCCAAGTGCCCGATTCGCCCTGGTGACATCTGCAATCTCTGCCAGCTGGACGTCACAGGTCCGCAGGACTGTCCGCTGGTCTATTTGGTGCGCACCGATCCCGATCTCGAGCAGGAGTGGATCGCGCAGCGCCGCAGGACCAGATAGAAGCGGGTCTCGACGGGGCTGCGCTGCTGGCCGAGCGAGCTAGGCTGAGTTAGTATCTCGACATCGAGATATCTTGGGGACGATGGAGGTCCAATGAGCATCGACAGCTTCCGCGCAGCGACCAATCTTGAGGTGGCCGGGAAGACCTTCCAGATCTTCCGGGTGGACGCCGTGGACGGTTCGGCCACGTTGCCATTCAGCCTGAAGGTGCTGCTGGAGAACCTGCTGCGGACCGAGGACGGTGCCAACATCACCGCCGAGGACATCGCTGCACTGGGCGCCTGGGATCCGGCAGCTGAGCCGAACCGGGAGATCCAGTTCACCCCGGCCCGGGTGATCATGCAGGACTTCACCGGCGTTCCCTGTGTGGTCGACCTGGCCACCATGCGTGAAGCCATCGCCGAACTCGGCGGCGACCCGGCCAAGGTGAACCCGCTGTCGCCTGCCGAAATGGTGATCGACCATTCGGTGGTGGCCGACCTGTTCGGTACTCCGGACGCCTTCACCCGCAATGTCGAGCTGGAGTACCAGCGCAACCGCGAGCGCTATCAGTTCCTCCGCTGGGGCCAGACGGCATTCGACGACTTCGTGGTCGTCCCGCCGGGCACCGGCATCGTCCATCAGGTCAACATCGAGCACCTGGCCCGCGTCGTGTTCCCGCGCGAGGTCAACGGCGTCCTGCAGGCCTACCCGGACACCTGTGTGGGCACCGACTCGCACACCACCATGGTCAACGGCCTCGGGGTCGTCGGCTGGGGCGTGGGCGGCATCGAGGCTGAGGCCGCCATGCTTGGCCAGCCGGTGTCCATGCTGATCCCGAGGGTGGTCGGCTTCAAGCTGTCCGGCAAGCTGCCCGAGGGCACCACGGCCACCGACCTGGTGCTCACCATCACCGAGATGCTGCGCGCCCATAAGGTGGTCGGCAAGTTCGTGGAGTTCTACGGCTCCGGCGTGGCCGAGGTGCCATTGGCCAACCGGGCCACCATCGGCAACATGAGCCCCGAGTACGGGTCGACGATCGCCATCTTCCCGATCGACGAAAAGACCATTGACTACCTGCGCCTCACTGGACGTCCGGCCGAGCAGCTGGAACTGGTGGAGGCCTATGCCAAGGCTCAGGGGCTGTGGCATGACCCGAGTCATGAGCCGCGGTACTCCGAGTACCTGGAACTGGATCTCTCCACGGTGGTGCCCAGCATCGCCGGCCCGAAGCGTCCGCAGGATCGGGTGATCCTGGCCAATGCCAAGCAGGGTTTCGCCGAGGCGCTGCGCGACTACGTGGTGGATGAGAAGCCGGTCGGCTATGACGAGGCGGTGGCCGAGTCCTTCCCGGCCTCGGACGTCCCGTCCCAGACCGGGACCAACGGCTCCGCGGCCCCGCATACCTACGGCGAGGACGCCTCGCTCAGCCGGCCGTCCAAGCCCACCTCGGTGAGCCTGGCCGACGGCACCACCTTCACCATCGACCACGGTGCCGTGACCATCGCGGCGATCACCTCCTGCACCAACACGTCCAATCCGAGCGTGATGATCGGTGCCGCACTGGTCGCCAAGAAGGCCGTCGAGGCCGGGCTCACTCGCAAGCCGTGGGTGAAGACCTCGCTGGCGCCGGGCTCGAAGGTGGTCACCGACTACTACGAGAAGTCCGGTCTGACCAAGTACCTGGACGCGCTGGACTTCAACCTGGTCGGCTACGGCTGCACCACCTGTATCGGTAACTCCGGTCCGCTGATTCCCGAGGTCTCCCAAGCCGTCAATGCCGCCGATCTCGCAGTCACGGCGGTGCTGTCGGGCAACCGGAACTTCGAGGGCCGGATCAACCCGGACGTGAAGATGAACTATCTGGCCAGCCCGCCGCTGGTGGTGGCCTACGCCTTGGCCGGACGGATGGATCTCGACCTGACCACTGAGCCGCTCGGCATCGGCAAGGACGGTCAGCCGGTGTACCTGCGCGATGTCTGGCCCACTCAAGCTGAGGTGGATGAGGTGATCAGCTCATCGATCACCGCGGAGATGTTCACCTCGCGCTACGCCGACGTGTTCGCCGGCGATCAGACCTGGCAGTCGTTGCCAACCCCGACCGGTGACACCTTCGAGTGGGAGGCCGACTCGACCTATGTGCGGCGTCCGCCGTACTTCGAGAACATGCCGGCTCAGCCGGTTCCGGTGACTGATGTGACCGGTGCCCGGGTGCTGCTCAAGCTGGGCGACTCGGTGACCACCGACCACATCTCGCCGGCCGGCTCGATCAAGGCCGACAGCCCGGCGGGGAAGTACCTCACCGAGCACGGGGTGGATCGCAAGGACTTCAACTCCTATGGTTCCCGCCGCGGCAACCATGAGGTGATGATCCGCGGCACCTTCGCGAACATCCGGCTGCGCAATCAGCTGGCACCGGGCACCGAGGGCGGGTTCACCAAGGATTTCACTGCGGGTCAGGCGGACGACGCGCCGGTGACCACGGTCTACGACGCCGCCGTGAACTACGCAGCCGCCGGGGTGCCGTTGGTGGTTCTGGCGGGTAAGGAGTACGGCTCGGGCTCGTCCCGGGACTGGGCGGCCAAGGGAACCGCCCTGCTGGGCGTGAAGGTTGTCATCGCCGAGAGCTACGAGCGGATTCACCGCTCGAACCTGATCGGCATGGGCGTGCTGCCGCTGCAGTTCCCCGACGGCCAGAACGCAGCCTCGCTGGGGCTGACCGGGACCGAGGAGTTCTCGGTGGCAGGCGTCACTGAACTCAACGAGGGTCGCACGCCGAAGACCGTCCGTGTGACGGCCACTGGGGGAGCGGCACCGATCAGCTTCGATGCCGTGGTCCGGATCGACACCCCCGGTGAGGCCGACTACTACCGGCACGGCGGAATCATGCAGTACGTGCTGCGCTCCCTGCTGCAGCGATGAGCTCGAAGCGGGCCAGGGCGTCGCGGACGGATCCCGTTCCGGCTCGCGACGTCCTGCCGCTGTCGGCCCGGATCGCCTGGTCCTATCTGGCCAGCCTCGGTGCCGTGGTGATTGCGGCCGGAGTGGTCGTGTTGGGCAACGTCAGCGTCGGAACGGTGGCCTGCCGGGCGGCCGGCGAGGACACCGGCGCCGACTGCCGACTTGGCTGGGCAGTGGTCAGCGGCTTAGCCGGGCTGGCGCTGGGCTGGGTGATCCTGGCGTTGCTGCTTCATCTGGGCTGGCGCTATGCGGTCGCGGCCACGGGATGGGCGGCCATGCTGGTGGCCGTCGATCGGCTGGAGGAGTGGTGGTGGTGGGGGCTTGCCCTCCTGGTGCCGCTGGCTGCCGCACTCGTCAGCCATGAGTGGGCACCGAGCAGACGATTCCGGCTCTGGGCGAACTGGGGTCTGGCTCTGCTCGTGGCGATCGCGATCGGCGCAATCAGCTGGTGGCTGGTGGCCTGAATCGCACAGGCGTACGATTAAGGGATGAATGCAGGCCAGGTCCTCGGGGTGCCGCCGGGCTGGCCCGAGCGGGTTTGGCCCCCTGGTTCGCCGGATTGGGAGCTGAGCGCAGTCGAGTTCCTCCTGGACTGCTGCCCAGCGGAGTTCCGCAATCATCCGGTGCTGCGACGTCAGCCACTCGTCCTTGCCCGGTTCGCCGGCTGGCAGCTGGACGGCGCGCTGCGGGCCGGTGAGCTGGATCTGCGGACACTTCGTTTCTCCTTGTCGCAACGAGTGCCGCCGCAGGTGGTGGGGCAGGCTGCGGAGGTGTGGCAGGAGGCCATGGCCCAGCTTCAGCGGCTGCGCCGGGAGGCCCGGTTAGTAGAGGACGCCCTCGGCGGTGCGCGGGTCCGCGCTCGGCTGTGACGTAGACTCCTGGAGTGCCGCTTCTCGACCAGATCAGCAGTCCCCAGGACCTTCGGAAGCTGGATCCCAGCCAGCTCCCGGCGTTGGCCGAGGAGATCCGGGGCTTCCTGATCAGCAATGTCAGCCGTACTGGCGGGCATTTGGGTCCGAACCTGGGCGTTGTCGAACTCACCATCGCGCTGCATCGCGTGTTCGACTCTCCCGCCGAGCCGATCATCTTCGATACCGGCCATCAGAGTTATGTCCACAAGATTCTGACCGGGCGTCAGGCCGGGTTTCCGACGCTACGCAAGCCGGGTGGCCTGTCCGGCTACCCCTCTCGTGCCGAGTCGCCGCACGACTGGGTGGAGAGCTCCCACGCATCAGCCGGGCTGTCCTGGGCGGACGGAATGGCCAAGGCTTTCCGGCTGCAGGGACGTGAGGATCACGTGGTCGTCGTGGTGGGGGATGGGGCCCTGACTGGCGGGATGGCCTGGGAGGCTCTGAACAACATCGCGGTCGCCCAGGACGAGCGCCTGGTGATCGTGATCAACGACAACGGGCGCTCCTACACCCCGACCGTGGGTGGGGTCGCCACTCAGCTGTCCGTCCTGGGCAAGCAGCTGACGGCGATTCGCACCGATCGTCGCTATGAGCGGATGCTGCGCCGGATCAAGGACACCGTCTCGGGTGCGCCGGTGATCGGGCAGATGATTTACGGCCTGATGCACGGCTTCAAGATGGGCGTCAAGGATGTCCTGGCTCCTCAGGGCATGTTCTCCGACCTGGGTCTGAAGTACGTCGGCCCGATCGACGGTCACGACATTGCCGCGGTTGAGCTGGCCCTGCAACGCGCCAAGAACTTCGACGCCCCGGTGCTGGTGCACTGCATCACTCAGAAGGGGCGCGGCTTCAAGGCCGCCGAGCAGGACGAGCAGGATCGCTTCCATGCTGTTGGCGTGATCGATGAGGTCACCGGCGAGTCGCTGGCGCCTGGCGTGCGATCGTGGACCGACGCCTTTGGCGATGAGTTGGCCCGGATCGCTGCCACCGACGACAAGGTGGTCGCCATCACCGCGGCCATGCTGCATCCCACCGGACTGGATCGGTTCGCCAAGCTGTTCCCGGATCGGGTCTTCGACGTCGGGATTGCCGAGCAACACGCCGTCACCAGCGCGGCGGGGTTGGCCACGGCCGGGCTGCATCCGGTGGTGGCCGTGTACGCCACCTTCCTCAACCGCGCCTTCGATCAGGTCCTGATGGACGTGGCGCTGCATCGGCTGGGGGTGACCTTCGTGCTGGATCGCGCCGGAGTGACGGGTCCGGACGGGCCGAGCCACCACGGGGTGTGGGATCCATCGGTGCTGGGGCTGGTCCCCGGGCTGACGTTGGCGGCACCGCGCGACGAGGCGCGGCTGTGCGACGCGCTGAGGGCTGCGGTGAAGATCAACGACCGGCCCAGTGTGATCCGCTATTCGAAAGAGGCTCTTCCTGAGGGACTGCCGGCCGTCGCACAGTCGGGAAGCGTCGACGTGCTCTTCGGTGAAGGAAATGGGCGAGTCCTGATCGTCGGCTACGGCCAACTGTGCGGCATGGCCGTCGAGGTCGGCCGCCGATTGGCCCAGCAGGGGATCAGCGCGACCGTGGTCGATCCGGTGTGGGCACTGCCGGTTTCCACCGATCTGCTGAAGCTGGTGGCCCGACACGAGTTGGTGCTCACCGTCGAGGACAACCAGATCGTCGGCGGTCTGGGGGCCCGGCTGTCCCAGGAGTGCCGTGCAGCCGGAATCGACACACGAATCCGCGAGTTCGGAGTGCCCGCACAGTTCGTGCGCCAGGGTGCCCGTCCCGAGATTCTCGAAGAACTGGGCTTGACCGCTCAGCAGCTGGCCCGGTTCGCCACCGAGCAGATCGCCGCCACCGAGCGGCGCCAGAGTCTCACCAGAGCCGAATGATCACCGGTACGACCAGCTCGCGCTGCCACTGACGGGCACCGGACTCGGCAAGTCGCCGATCGGCTTCGGCGGCGTCCATGGTCGCGGGAGAGTCCCACAGCAGCCGCCGCAAATGGTCGGGGGACAGCAGGTTCTCCACGGGCAGTTCCAGGCTCTCGGCAAGCTCGATCAACGCCGGACGGACCCGGTTGAAACGCTCGAAGGAGTCCGGCCAGCGCCGCTCCCAGGCGCGGGGCTGCGGCGGCCCGTCGGGGACCAAGTGCCGTGCCGGGTACTCGGCCTTGGGTAGCTGGACAGCTCGCTTGACCGCAGCCAGCCAATGCTGCTCGTTGCGCAGTGCCGACCGCTTGGCGAAACCGGGAACGCCGCGAATCCAGGTTCGATCCAGATTTCGCTCGCGAGAGCTCTCCACCACCCGGGCCAACTCGACGACGCTGCGGTCGGGGAGCACCCGGCCGGGCGCCCGATCCTCAAGCCGGGCAATCTCCTCGCGTGCCAGCCACAGCTCCCGAGCGACGGCCAGGCCCAGCAGGCTGCGCAGGTTGTGCAGGCCAGTGAGCCGGCGCCAGGGCTCCTTGCGGGGAACTGTCGGGTCATTGGCGTGCTCTGCCAGGTGTTGGAACTCCTGCATGGCCCAATCGAGCTTGCCGGTATCGGTGAGCTTGTCGATCTGCCACTCTCGCAACTCGGCCAACCGCTCGACGTCCAATGCGGCGTAGTTCAGCCAGTCTTCCGGGATCGGCCGCTTGGACCAGTCCGCAGCAGAATGCTCCTTGGCCAGTGACAGCCCGAGGGCCTGCTCCATCAGTGCACTCAGGTTCACCCGGGGCAGACCGAGGAGGCGGGCGGCCAGTTCGGTGTCGAAGAGCTGGGTGGGCAGCAGCTTCACCTCGGCCAGGCAGGGGAGGTCCTGGCTGGCGGCGTGAAGAATCCAGTCGACGCCGGCCAGCTTGGCCGCCAATGCGGAGAGGTCGGCTCGCGGCTGGCCGTTCTCGAAGGCCGTCGGGTCGATCAGATGAGTGCCGGCACCCTCTCGGCGCAGCTGAATCAGATAGGCCTTGGCGGTGTAGCGATAGCCGTGCGCCCTCTCGGTGTCGACGCCGACCGGCCCGTGCCCTGCTGCCAGCGCGGCGATGCTGGCCGCGAGTGCTTCCTCGGTATCCACCAGAGGCGGAATGCCGTCGGCCGGCGTAGCCAACACCGGATAGCTGACGACAGGCGCGGTGGCCTCTGCTTGGTCTACCTCAACCACGAGCTCGCCCTTCGCGAAGCAATCGGAACCACGCCCTCGGGCAGAGGTGGCAAGCCCGAGGTCTGACACACCAGGTCGCCCCAGCTCTCCAGATGGCGGACCAAATCAGCGGCGGTCTCGATCAGCGGCGTCCAGGACGCGCGCAACTCGATCTCGGCGCGCAGGCCCTCCGTCGCAATCCCGCCGAATGAGCGGCTCGCTACTGTCGTGACGGTGCCACTGGGGGCGGTGTAGGCGGCCTGGTTGCGTTCCAGAGCGTCCAGCAACCAACTCCAACCCACCTCGGTGATCAACGGGTCGATCGCCATTTCTGCATCGACCTCAGCTCGGGCATAGGTGACGCAGCGGAACTCGCCCTCCCAGGCCGCGCTGCCGGCCGGATCATGGAGGACGACCAGGCGGCCACTGCCCAACTCATCACCGGCGACCTCAACTTCGGCGCTGATCGCCACCGAGAACGGCGCAATCTTGGCCGGAGCCGGGATTTCCTCCACGCTCAGCTCCGGTCGCCAAGACATTTCGACGATCGCAGTCACCACGTCTTGGAAGAGTGGTGATGGGGTCGGCTCGAACCGTGCGGCCACGGCCCGAGCCTAATGAACCCGGGCCCTCAACCGGCGCTGGGCGCGCCGTCGACCGGCGTGCTGAGCGGCTCAAAGGTCAAACTGACCGAGTTGATGCAGAAGCGCTGGTCGGTTGGTGTGCCGTAGCCCTCGCCTTCGAACACGTGGCCCAAGTGGGAGTCACAGGCAGCGCAGCGCACCTCCACCCGCGGGCGTCCGGGCAGGCTGCGATCCTCGAGATACACCACCCGGTCCTCGGCGGCCGTGGTGTAGAAGGACGGCCAGCCACAGTGCGATTCGAACTTGTGGTCGCTGCGGAACAGCTCGGTGCCGCAGGCGCGGCAGCGGTAGATGCCGGCCGCGGTGGTGTCGGTGTACTCCCCGGTGAAGGGTGCCTCAGTGCCCGACTCGCGCAGAACCCGATACTCCAGCGGGGAGAGCAAGGCCTTCCACTGCTCGGGGGTCTTTTCGATCTTCAAGCCCATCTGATGCTCCTTCGCAATTGTCTGCCTGACCGCGTGGCCGCGGCCGCACCCTAGCCTTGACCCATGGCCAAAGCAGAGTTGCTGTTCGAACTGGACGGACACGAGGTCCGGATCAGCAGCCCGGAGAAGGTCTACTTCCCTTCTGTGAAGCTCAACAAGGCCGATGTGGTCGGATATTTCCTCAGCATCGGTCCGGGGATCGTCCGTGCGCTGCGGGATCGTCCTACCGCCATGGAGCGCTGGCCCGGAGGGGTGCCGGGCCCCGACGATGAGCCGCAGGAGGCATTCTTCCAGAAGCGGATTCCGGCCAACGCCCCGGATTGGGTCGGTCGCGTCGAGGTGCGATTCCCATCGGGACGTACCGCTATCGAAGTGGCACCGACCGATCTGGCCACCGTGGTCTGGATGGCGAACCTGGGCACGCTGCGCTTCCATCCCTGGCCGGTTCGCCGCGCCGCGGCGGAGCTTGTCGATCAGCTGCGCCTCGATCTGGATCCGCAGCCCGGAACGGGTTTCGCGCAGGCGGTCGAGGCGGCGATCGAGCTGCGCCAGGTGCTCGAAGAGGCGGGGCTG
This sequence comes from Actinomycetales bacterium Actino_02, assembly GCA_001603275.1. GTDB lineage: Bacteria > Actinomycetota > Actinomycetes > Propionibacteriales > Propionibacteriaceae > Propionicimonas. Next base: position 133,221 of record LUYM01000014.1, read on the forward strand.
AGCTCCTTCTGCAAGACCAGCGGTGGGCGAGGCGTCCACGTGTTCGTCCGGATCGAGCCGGTGGACTTCATCACGGCCCGCCACGCCGTGATCGCGGCGGGACGGGAGCTGGCCAGGCGCCGTCCGGAGTTGGTCACGGTGAACTGGTGGAAGGAGGAACGCGGCTCGCGGATCTTCCTGGACTACAACCAGATGGCCAGGGACCGACTGATGACATCGGCCTACTCGATCCGGCCGGTTCCCGAGGCGCTGGTCTCGGCTCCGGTGACCTGGGCCGAGCTGGAGCAGGTGCAGCCGCAGGACTTCACCGTGGTGACCATGCCGGATCGCTTCGCGCGGCTGGGCGATCCGTGGGCGGAACTCGACACGATCACCCCGGGATCGGTGGCTGGTCTGATCGAGTGGTACGAGCGGGATGCCGCCGCCGGAGAGGGCGAGCTGCCCTATCCGCCGGAGTATCCCAAGATGCCCGGCGAGCCGCCTCGGGTGCAGCCCAGCCGGAAGAACCCGGACAACTGGGACGCCTCGGCCTAGGCGTCGAGGGCCAGGATGCCGGCCAGGTCGAAACGGGGGACTTCGGCCAGCTGCTCGAAGGTGCAGGAGGTCGGCTCCCGGTCGGGGCGCCATCGTCGAAACTGCACCGTGTGCCGGAAGCGCTCGCCCTCGAGATGGTCATAGCCAACCTCACAGACCAGCATCGGCCAGATCAACTGGGTCTGCCGGGGTGCAGCGTTCCAGCGGTTGGTTGCGCGCGGCGCACCGCCTTCGGGACTCCCGTCCGCCCACGGGTGCGGTGCACTGTCGGGCAGATCGAGCTCGCCCAGCAGTGCGGCCAGATCGCGGCGGATGGATCCGGCGAAGGCCGAGCTGGCCCCGACGAAGCGCAGGGTGCCGTCGCTGGTGTACAGCCCCAGCTGCAGCGAGCTGACCGCCGGCACCGTGGACGCGCTGTCGAGCCGGTAGCCGGCCACCACAACGTCGGCTTCCCGGGCGTGCTTGATCTTGAACATCGCCCGCTCGCCGGGACGATATGGCTGGTCGAGGGGTTTGGCCACCACTCCGTCCAGCCCTGCGCCCTCGAACTGGGTGAACCAGTGCTCGGCCAGTTCTCGGTCCTGTGTCATCGGGGTGAGATGGATGCCGTCGGCTGGCTCGGCCAAGGCTCGCTCCAGCCGAGACCTGCGCTCGGCGAACGGCAGGTCGAGGAGGAGGTCATCACCTTCGGCGAGAAGGTCCCACAGCACCAGCGATGCCGGGGTGCGGGCCGACAACTCGGCGATCCGCTTGGCTGTCGGATGAATTCGCTCGCTGAGCAGAGTGAAGTCCAGCCGATCGCCGTTCACCACCACGAGCTCGCCATCGAGAACGCAGCGTTGCGGCGTCCCGGCCAGCACCGTCCGGACGACCTCGGGGAAGTATCGGCTGAGGTCCTTGCCGTTTCTGCTGGACAGCACCACCTCGCCGCCGTCCCGGAAGACCAGGCAGCGAAAGCCGTCCCACTTGGGCTCGTAGCCCATTCCCGGCGGAATCGTCGAGGTGGGGCGCGCGAGCATCGGCTCGACAGGAGGCAGAAGCGGCAACTTCATCTCACAATCGTGGCAGCAGCACTCACACCCTCTTGCGCGATGGGGTAAGACTGCTGCAATGAGCTCCAAATCAGCCAAGAAGGTCGGCCATCCGCTGTCGGAGTTGCTGCGGGTCCCCGCGGGGCCGGTCGACCTTGCCCGGTTCGATCCGGCTGCCACGCCCGGCTACCCCGGGGAGGGGAAGTCGGATTCGGCAGAGGAGACCGAGGCACTCGGCGCCGAGTTGTCCGACCTACAGGAAGTCCTCTACGCAGACGGACGCTCTGAGCCGGAGACAGCCTCCCGGGTGCTGGTGGTTCTGCAAGGGATGGATACCTCCGGCAAGGGCGGGGTGATTCGCCACGCCATCGGCCTGGTGGATCCCCAAGGTACCCAGCTGCGAGCGTTCAAGGCGCCCACCGCCGAGGAGCGCGCTCATGACTTCTTGTGGCGGATCCGGCAGGCGCTGCCGGGTCCGGGCATGATCGGCATCTTCGATCGCTCCCACTACGAGGACGTCTTGGTGGTGCGGGTGGAGTCGCTGGTGCCCGAAGCTGAATGGAGCCGGCGGTACGCCCAGATCAACGAGTTCGAAGCAGAGCTGGTTGCCGGCGGCACCCGGGTGATCAAGTGCATGCTGAATGTCTCCTTCGAGGAGCAGCGCCGCCGACTCGCCGAGCGGCTTGCCCACCCCAGCAAGTATTGGAAGTACAACCCCGCGGATGTGGACGCGCGTCTGAAGTGGCCGGCCTATCAGGAGGCCTATGCGGCGGCGCTGGAGCTGTGCAATACCGTCGATGCCCCCTGGCATGTGATCCCGTCCGACCACAAGTGGTACCGCAACTGGGCGGTGGCCGAACTTCTCAGAGAGACTCTCGCCGGGATGAACCTGCAGTGGCCGCCGGCAGAATTCGACGTTGCCACCGAGCAGGCTCGGGTGGAGGCGAGCTAGCTCAGGCGCCGACGACGCTGAGGTGGCGCTCGGGCACCGGCTCGTCCTCGACGTCCTCCATGCCGAAGTCGAGGAGATCCATGGCGGCGAAGGCGTAACGGGCCAAGACGAGATCGATCACCTCACGGGCCGCGCCCAGCGGCTCGCTGACGGCAACCGCACCGTAGCGGTAGGCCAGATCCGACTGTGCGCGGTAGGACTCATCGGCGGCTAGGAAGAAGGACCCAACCGCGATGTGTCGACGACCCTGGGCGCGCAGGCTCATGATGGCCTGAGCGACGGACGGGCCGGACTCGTCAGCGACGGCGGTGAGACAGGGCAGCCGGTGGTGAGTCGACCACTGCCGGGCCCGGCGGGCCAGCAGCGAGCTGCCGCGGACATCGCCACCACAATCGGCGGAGAGCACCAGACCATCCAACTCAAGGCAGCGAGCCTGGCTGAGCGAGGACCGCAGCCGCTGGTCGAGGATCGTCAACAGGCTCAACTCGGGGCCGATCGGTCGCGACATGGTGAACCGCAGCTTGGGGTTGCGTGAGCGCGAGCGATTGAGCGTCTCGTCGAGAACGGGGGAGCAGTCAACGGCGTGGGTCAACTGCAGCGGGACCAGGACGACTTCGTCGATGCCGGCCGCGGCGATCTGATCGGCAACCTGGCCGACAGAGGGCGGACTCTGCTCGAGGAAGGCACCATGAATGGAGATCTCCGGACGCAACTGCTGCAATCCGCTACGCAACTCGTGGGTGACCTGGGCCACCATCGGGTCGGCGCTTCCGCGGGCCACCATCACAAGTGCTGGGGCAGTCATGCGCGTGCCTTCCTGTTGAAGAGGACGGCTCCCTTGCCGGGTTTCCTGTCAGACATAAGAGTGGTCGTAACCATCTCGTTATGCAATTTCTCGTACCGTTCGCTGAGATGAGTGTCTGAATACTGAGATGGGCTGTTACGCACGCGTTACGCGGGAGCAATCGGTACGCGTGCCGGCGGCGCTCGATCCAGAATGTAAGATTGGCGTGTTCGGATAGCGGAACAACGCGGTGGGAATGATGGTGGGCGATACTGGGTTCGAACCAGTGACCTCTTCGGTGTGAACGAAGCGCGCTACCACTGCGCCAATCGCCCGCGTCAAGCAATCACTCTCGGCTTCGCGGGGAGCCGATCGTGGGCGACACTGGGATCGAACCAGTGACCTCTTCCGTGTCAGGGAAGCGCGCTACCGCTGCGCCAGCCGCCCGAGGTGGAGACGGGATTTGAACCCGTGTACACGGATTTGCAGTCCGTTGCCTCGCCTCTCGGCCACTCCACCGGCGAGAGCCGGTCTCGTAGTCGAGATCTTGAGACCTTCTCCGAGCGGACGACGGGATTCGAACCCGCGACCCTCACCTTGGCAAGGTGATGCTCTACCAACTGAGCCACGTCCGCACGCTCTTGCGTCCGGCGCAAGTGCGAGAGCAACCATAACCTAAGCCACGGACTGCCCGCAAAACCGGGCGTCACGAGCCGGCATTGCCGACCCGACAACGGTTCTCGGACGGCTTCGTCGGCCGCGGTGGGAAGGGTCCGACCTGCCGAGGACGCCGTGGCGCCGCGCTACACGACTCGCCGATCTGCGGCAGACTATGAAGCCGCAAGGAAAGGAAGTCCACCCGTGTCCGTGTCCATCACAGTGTCAGCTCTTCAGTCCCAGCCCGAGGCGAGGACGGTCGAGACCGGCACTACTGCGCTGGCCCTTTTCGACGGTGATCGCACCGTGGTTGCGGCACGGATCAATGGACGACTCGTCGACCTGGCCACCGAGCTCGTCGAAGGTGATGTGGTCGAAGCCGTGGCCATCGACAGCGCCGACGGCCTCAACGTGATTCGGCACTCCTGCGCGCACGTGGCAGCCCAGGCCGTCCAGTCGCTGTTCGTCGAGGCCAAGCTCGGGATCGGCCCGCCGATCACCGACGGCTTCTACTACGACTTTGAGATGCCAACCCCGTTCACTCCGGACGACTTCCGGGCCATCGAGAAGTCGATGAGCCGGATCGTGAAGGAGAAGCAACGCTTCGTCCGTCGCGTGGTCAGCGACGCCGACGCCCGCCAAGAACTGGCGGCCGAACCCTACAAGCTCGAACTGATCGGCCTGAAGGGCAACAGTGACGCTACAGAAGGCGCGTCGGTCGAGGTCGGTGCCGGTGAGCTGACCATCTATGACAACGTCCGCCGGGACGGCTCGGTGGCCTGGCGCGACCTGTGCCGCGGTCCGCACGTGCCGGACACCTCCTACCTCAAGGCATTCGCCATCACTCGCAGTTCGGCCGCTTACTGGCGTGGCGATCAGGCCAACGCACAGCTGCAGCGGCTCTACGGCACCGCCTGGCCGACCAAGGAGGATCTGGTCGCCTACACCGAGCGGCTCGCCGAGGCGGCCCGACGTGACCACCGCAAGCTCGGCACCGAGCTTGATCTGTTTAGCTTCCCCGAGGAGTTGGGCGCCGGTCTGCCGGTGTTCCACCCCAAGGGCGGCGTGCTGAAGCGGGTGATGGAGGACTACGTCCGGGAAGCCCACATCAAGGCCGGCTTCTCCTACGTGGGAACCCCGCACATCTCCAAGGAGGGCCTGTTCCACACTTCGGGGCACCTGCCGTACTACGCCGATGGGATGTTCCCGCCCATGGACGACGACGGCCAGAATTATTACCTCAAGGCCATGAACTGCCCGATGCACAACCTGATCTTCAAGAGCCGCGGTCGCTCCTACCGTGAGCTGCCGCTGCGCTTCTTCGAGTTCGGCACGGTCTATCGCAATGAGAAGTCCGGCGTGCTGCAGGGGCTGACCCGAGTTCGGATGATCACCCAGGACGACTCACACTCCTATGTGATGGCCGAGCATGCGGCCGATGAGGTCAAGCATCTGCTCACCTTCATCACCAACCTGCTGGAGGACTTCGGCCTGGACGACTACTACCTGGAGCTGTCCACCCGGGACACCGAGGGTTCGAAGTCGACCAAGTTCATCGGCTCGGACGAGCAGTGGGAGGTTGCCACCTCGGTGCTGGAGCAGGTTGGCCGGGAGTCCGGCCTTGAGCTCGTCCCCGATCCCGGCGGTGCCGCCTACTACGGACCGAAGATCTCCGTCCAGGCAAAGGATGCGATCGGCCGCACCTGGCAGATGTCGACGATCCAGTACGACTTCAACCAGCCGGCCCGCTTCGGCCTGACCTACACCGGTCCGGACGGGCACCCGGCCGAGCCGGTGATGATCCACTCGGCGAAGTTCGGCTCCATCGAGCGGTTCATCGGCGTGCTGACCGAGCACTACGCGGGTGCGTTCCCGGCCTGGTTGGCACCGGTCCAGGTGATCGCCATCCCGGTGGCCGCCGAGTACGACGACTACCTGGCTCAGATCGCGGCCAAGCTGACCGATGCGGGAATCCGGGTCGAGGTGGATCGCTCCGACGACCGATTCGGCAAGAAGATCCGCAATGCCCAGACCCAGAAGGTCCCGTTCATGCTGATCGCCGGTGAGGCGGACGCCGCTGCGGGTGCGGTGTCGTTCCGCTACCGCGATGGCAGCCAGAACAACGGGGTGGCCATCGACGACGCGATCGCCGAGATCATCGCGAACACTCGTCCGCCGCGCCGATGACCGAAGTCGAGGCGGCATCCGGGCTGCCGGGGGATCCCGACGGCTACCAGCGGCTCTGGACGCCGCACCGGATGGTGTACATCAAGGGCGAGAACAAGCCGGAGAGCGCGGCGGCCGAGGCCTGCCCGTTCTGTCGGGTGGCCGACCTGGACGATGCCGAGGCGCTGATCGTTCATCGTGGCGAACTGGCCTTTGTGGTGCTGAACCTGTACCCGTACGCGCCTGGACACCTGCTGATCTGCCCGAACCGGCACATCGCGGATTGGACCGAAGCCAGCCCCGCCGAGCGCGCCGAGATCGGTGAGCTCACGGCGAAGGCCATGACGGTGCTCCGCGCGGTGTCGGCGCCGGGTGGATTCAACCTCGGCGTGAATCAGGGTTCGGTCGCGGGCGCGGGCATCGCCGCACATCTGCATCAGCACGTCGTTCCCCGATGGCTGGGCGATGCGAACTTCCTTCCTGTGGTGGGGCAGACCAAGGCGATTCCGCAATTGCTGGGCGATACGCGGGCGGCCTTGGCCGAGGCCTGGGACCGCAGCTAGGGCCTGTGGCCTAGGCTGGGCGAGTGGCTGGCGAACCTTACGACACCGAACGTGTGTTCACGGTGCCCAACATCTTGAGCTTCATTCGCTTGGCTGGCGTGCCGCTCTTCCTCTACCTCCTGTTGGTGCGCGAGGCGGACGTCTGGGCCGTTGTGGTGCTGGCTGTGGGCGGCGCCACCGACTGGCTCGATGGCCACCTGGCCCGGAGTTGGCATCAGCGCTCGCGGCTGGGCCAGGTTCTCGATCCGCTGGCTGATCGGCTCTACATCTTGGCCACCTTGATCGGATTCGCAATCCGCGAGGTCGTGCCGTGGTGGCTGGTGTTTCTCCTGGCGGCCCGGGATGTGTTGATGTTCACCACGATCTGGCCGGCCTTGCGTCGGCGCGGCTTCGTCAGCCTGCCGGTGCACTTCCTCGGCAAGGCCGCAACCTTCGCGTTGCTGTACGCCTTCCCGCTGGTTCTGCTCGGCTCGGGCGACGACGCCTGGCAGATCGGCATGCGGGTGGCCGGTTGGGCCTGCGTGATCTGGGGCACAGCCCTGTACTGGTGGTCTGGCCTGCTCTACCTCGGCCAGGGCGTCGAGGTGATTCGCCGATTCCCGCTGAATCGCGGGCGCGCTCCGCAGACCTGATCCGAGCCTCACCGGTTGGTTGAGGGTAGGGTGTTGCCCGGCATCGAGAGGTGCTGTGCGACGAAATGAGGAGTGACCGGTGTACCCAGATGATCTCAGCTACACACCCAAGCACGAGTGGGTGCGCCAGGGCGCCGGTGATGTCGTCCGGGTGGGCATCACCAGCTTTGCCGCCGGCGAGCTCGGCGACGTGGTTTTCGTCTCATTGCCCCAGGTCGGCGAGGAAGTCGCTCTGGGCGATGCCTGTGCAGAAGTGGAGTCCACCAAGAGCGTGTCGGACGTGTACTCACCTGCCACCGGTGTGATCACCGCGGTGAACGAGTTGCTGAGTGACTCGCCCGAGACTGTGAACTCTGACCCTTACGGTGACGGTTGGCTGTTCGAGATCGAGCTCTCCGATCCCAGTGAGTTGGATGACTTGCTCGATGCGGACAGCTACGCCGAACAGGTTGCGGGTTAGGCTGAACCTCAACTGTAGAGCTCCGCAGCGCGGAGAGGAGGTTGTGTGATGCTGAGTTGTCCGGCCTGTGGCCACGATTTGGTTGAGACTGTGAATTTCTGCCCGCATTGCGGGGCGAGTCTGGCGAAGCTGTCGGGCGACACTACCCGGGTGATCCCGGCCGTGGTGGAGGAGTTCCGCACTGAGGACCTGCCCGATGCCGATGCTGCGGCGATCGCCGCGCTGCCGTCCGGCTCCGCGCTGCTCGTGCTTCTGCGCGCCGGTAATGCCGATGGCCGCTTTCTGATCGACTCCGACGTGGTGACTGCGGGACGGCACCCGCGCTGTGACATCTTCCTCGACGACATCACCGTCTCCCGGCACCACGCTCGCTTCACCCGCAAGGACGGCCTGGTCTGGGTGAGCGACGAGAACAGCCTGAACGGCACCTACGTCAACAAGCAGCTGGTCGAGCAGGAGCAGGCCCTGCAATCCGGTGATGAGGTGCAGATCGGGAAGTACCGCATGGTGTTCTTCTCCGGGCAGGGCTGATGGCTCTCGGGCTGCGCAGCATTGGTCAGGTGCTGGCCGTGCTCAAGCCCGAGTTCGAGGACATCTCCATCTCGAAGATCAGGTTCCTCGAATCCGAAGGGCTGATCTCACCGGAACGGGCGCCGTCGGGCTACCGGCGTTACGCCGAGTCCGACATTGAGCGGCTGCGCTACATCCTGGACGTCCAGAAGAACCACTATTTGCCGCTGAAGGTGATCCGCGAACACCTGGACATGATGGATCGCGGGCAGCAGCCGCCGGCGCTGTCGTCCTCGGCTGCTGCCTCCAGCGAGGCCGATGCGGTCGAGCAGGCCAACAGCTTGGCGCCCCGGCCGGTGCCGCCGAAGCGGGCCATCCGAGTGACCCGGCGTGAGTTGCTGGAGTTGAGCGGTCTCACTGACGCTGCCCTCAACGAGTTGGAGAAGCACCAGCTGGTGGTTCCTCGCCGCGGCACCATCTACTACGGCCGGGACGCGCTGACCGTGGCGGTAATCGCCCGCAAGCTTGCGGCGTTCGGCATGGACGCTCGCCACCTGCGGGTGGTCAAGCAGGCCGCTGAGCGGGAAGTCGGGCTGATCGAACAGGCGATCGCGCCGCATTTGCGGCGCAACCCCACCTCGCGTGCGCTGCCGGCCGAGGTGATGCAGCTGGTGCTGCATGCGCACGCGGCCATCATGCGATCCCAGATGCCACAGTGACCACCGAGATGATCGAGGTCCGAGTAGCCGAAATCCGTGTCTCCGGGGTGGAGACTGCTCCGGTCGTGGTGTTGGTCGAGGTCGGTGGCCTTGGCCGTCGGCTGCCGATCTGGATGAGCCACAGCGGCGCTGCGGCGATCTTCGGAGCCACCGATGAGCCGGACGAGAACCGTCCCAGCATTCACGATGTCGCTGGACAGCTGGCCTTGGCTCTACCTGAGCCGCTGATCGAGGCGCGGCTCACCGCCTGCGATGAGGGGGAGTTCTACGCCGAGCTGGTCTTCCCGAATCGGGGAATCGCGACCCGGGCCAGTGACGCCATTGCGGTGGCCTTGCGGGTGGGCTGTCGGGTCCTGTGCGCTCCGGAGATCCTGGACGAGTACGGTCTGCCGCCGGAGACCGGAGGCGTGCCGCTGGCCGGAGATGAGGAGGTTGAGCGGTTCCGAGAATTCCTGGACAGCGTCAACCCCGACGACTTCTCGGGCGGCCCGGAGAAACTCTGAGGTGCTCCTTCAGAGTCGGTGACCTCCCGGTGAGGCGTCCGGCGTGTCGTTGACCGCGATCCGTGCCGCGGAATAGCGTCTGAATCCCAGCGAGGTAGTTCGCCGAATCGGAAGAGGTTGGACCAATGGACGCAAGGCATGAGGCAGTCGCTGCCAGCCAGGACGTGCAGGATCTGCTTTTCGAGGGCGACTTCGCGCCGATGCCCGACGACCTGGGCTTCCGCGGACCGGTGGCCTGCCGCGCCGCCGGCATCACCTACCGCCAGCTGGACTACTGGGCCCGGACCGGACTGGTGGTGCCTGAGGTCCGCACGGCAGAGGGATCGGGCACGCAGCGGCTCTACAGCTTCCGTGACCTGCTGATGCTGAAGGTGATCAAGCGACTGATCGATGCCGGCATCTCGTTGCAGCAGATCCGTACGGCTGTGGATCATCTTCGCGCGCGTGGAGTGGACGATCTGACCGAGGTGACCCTGCTCAGCGATGGAGCCTCGGTGTACGAGTGCACGTCCGACGATCAGGTGATTGACCTGCTCAAGGGCGGGCAAGGCATGTTCGGGATCGCGCTGGGCGGAGTCTGGCGTGACATCGAGGGCACCCTGCACGAGCTTCCGGCCGAGCGGGCCGAAGATCCGGCGGCCCCGTCCGACGACGAGCTTTCGCAGCGCCGCCGCGCGCGATTCGCCGGCTGAGCCGGTCGCGGAGGGCCCTGCCCGGCGGGGCAGGATAAGTTTGTCGTGCTATGACTGACTTCTTCGCGCGACACCTGGGCGCCATCGAATCTGACCGTGACGAGCTGCTGGCGAGCCTGGGTTTCGAGACCCTCGATCAGCTCAGCGATGCCGTCGTCCCGCAGGCGATCCGGCTGACTGAGCCGTTGGCCTTGCCCGCCGCCTTGTCTGAGTACGAGGTTCAGCGCCAGCTGGCGGCCATGGCTGCTCGCAACAACCCCGGCGTGTCGATGATCGGCCTGGGCTATCACGCCACGGTGACGCCGCCGGTGCTGCGCCGAATGGTGCTGGAGAACCCGGCCTGGTACACCGCGTACACGCCCTACCAGCCCGAGATCAGCCAGGGGCGGTTGGAGGCGCTGGCCAACTTCCAGACAGTGATCTCCGATCTGAGCGGTTTGCCAGTGGCCGGGGCCAGCCTGCTGGACGAAGGCACGGCCGTGGCCGAGGCTGTGGCCCTTGCCCGCCGGGCATCACGCAAGGGCGACGCAGTGCTGGTCGACCCGCAGATTCTGCCGCAGAGTCTTGCGGTGCTGCGGACTCGGTGCGCGGCGTCCGGGGTGAAGGTCGAGGTCGCCCAAGATGCAATGGCGGCTGCCCTCGACGGTGGCAGCTACTTCGCCGTGGTCGTGCAGGTGCCGGGCGCCGATGGCAGTCTGCCGAGCCACGCGGAACTCGTCGACCTGAGCGAACGGGCCCATCAAGCCGGAGCCCAGGTGATCGCGGTCGTCGACCTCCTCGCGCTCACCATGATCGGCTCGGCCGCCGAATGGGGTGTCGACATCGCCGTCGGTAGTGCGCAGCGTTTCGGCGTGCCACTGTTCTACGGCGGTCCGCACGCCGGCTTCATCGCGGTCCGTTCCGGCCTGGAACGCCAGCTGCCGGGCCGAATCGTCGGGCTGAGCAAGGACGCCGACGGGGTGCCTGCCTTCCGGCTCGCGCTGCAGACTCGTGAGCAGCACATTCGCCGCGAGAAGGCCACCTCGAACATCTGCACGGCGCAGGTGCTGCTGGCCGTGGTGGCGGGCTTCTATGCCGTCCATCACGGGGCGGAGGGGCTCACGGCGATCGCGATGCGCGCCCATTCGGCAGCCAAGCGGCTTGCTGCGACGCTGGTCGCCTCCGGATTCGAGCTGGCCAGCGGAACCTTCTTCGACACGCTGACCGTGCACACGCCGGGACGCGCCGACCAGATCGTCTCTGCGGCTCGAGCCGCAGGGATTCACCTGCGGCTGATCGACGCCGATCAGGTGGGGGTCAGCATCGGCGAGGGCGTCAGCGAGGGCGAACTGGCAGCGGTCGCCAGCGCTTTCGGGGCGTCGGCGCCCACCCAGGCCGAGTGGGGTGGCTTGGCCGATCATCACCGCAGTGGCGAGTTCCTGACCCATCCGGTGTTCCGCAACTACCGCAGCGAGACCGAGCTGATGCGCTATCTGCGGACTCTCGCCGACCGGGACTTCGCGCTTGACAAGGGGATGATCCCGCTCGGGTCGTGCACCCTGAAGCTGAACCCCGCTGCGGCCATGGAACCGATCAGCTATCCGGGCTTTGCCGGGCTGCACCCGTTCGTTCCGGCTGATGATGCCAATGGCTACGCCGAGCTCGTGGAGCAGCTGTGTGCGTGGTTGGCCGAGATCACCGGCTACGACCAGGTGAGTCTTCAGCCGAATGCGGGCAGCCAGGGCGAGTTCGCCGGCCTGATGGCGATCCGGTCGTATCACCTGGCGCAGGGCCAGGGGGAGCGAGTGATCTGCCTGATCCCGGCCTCGGCTCACGGCACCAATGCGGCCTCTGCCGTGCTGGCCGGCATGCGGGTGGTCGTCGTGGCCACAGCGGCGGACGGTTCGGTGGATCTGGATGACCTGCGTGCCAAGATCGACGCCCATGCCGATCAACTGGCCGCGGTGATGGTGACGTATCCGTCCACTCATGGCGTGTTCGAGGACACCATCACCGAGATCTGCGAGCGGGTTCACGCGGCCGGCGGACAGGTCTACGTCGACGGCGCCAACCTGAACGCCATGCTCGGGTTGGCCCGTCCGGGTCGCTTCGGCGCCGACGTGAGTCACCTGAACCTGCACAAGACCTTCGCGATTCCGCACGGCGGCGGTGGCCCGGGCGTGGGACCGGTCGCGGTGCGGGCGCACTTGGCACCTTTCCTGCCGAACCATCCTCTGGTGCCGACGGCCGGTCCGCAGACTAGCTACGGTCCGGTGAGTTCGGGACCGTTCGGCTCGGCCGGTGTGCTGCCGATCAGTTGGGCCTTCATCGCGCTGATGGGCCCTGATGGGCTCAAGCTGGCGTCACAGACGGCGATCCTGGCGGCCAACTATGTTGCCCACCGACTCGCGCCGCACTACCCGGTGCTGTACACCGGGGCGTCGGGGTTGGTGGCTCATGAGTGCATCATCGATCTGCGGGAGCTCAGTCATCACACCGGAGTGAGTGTGGACGACGTGGCCAAGCGCTTGATCGACTTCGGTTTCCACGCGCCGACGATGAGCTTCCCGGTGGCCGGAACCTTGATGATCGAGCCTACCGAGTCGGAGTCGAAGGCTGAACTGGACCGCTTCTGCGATGCCATGATCGCCATTCGGGCCGAGATGGACCAGGTGGCCGCGGGGATCTGGCCGTCCGATGACAACCCTCTGCACAACGCGCCGCACCCAGTAGCCCGGGTGCTGGGCAGCCAGTGGAATCACCCGTACTCGCGCGATCTGGGTGCGTTCCCCGCAGGCTTCGCCACGGGCCCGGTCGGCTCCGGTGGACGCGATAAGTACTGGCCGGCAGTGGGCCGGATCGATGGGGCCTATGGGGACCGGAACCTGATCTGTACTTGTGCTCCGGTTTCGGCATATGAGGATCAGACCGGGGAACTCTGAGTCCATGCAGGAATGGTGGGATCGGTTCAGCCAGCACGCCTGGGTCGCCCATGCGTTGCGCACCGTCGAGCGGTTCAATGTGCGCGGTGGGGCGAATGCGGCTGCGGCGATCGCCTACTACTCGGTGCTGTCCATGGTCCCCGTGCTGATGCTGGTGTTCTCCGCTCTCGGCCTCACTCTGACCGTGTGGCGTCCGGACTCGCTGGTGGTGCTGAACAGCTATCTGAGCGATGAGCTGGCGGCCTTCGGCGACCTGGGCAAACAGCTGGAACCGGTGATTCGGAATGCACTGAGCAACTGGGCAGGGATCGGCACGACGGGTCTGCTGATCGCCTTGTGGACCGGGACGAACTGGATCGGCAACCTTAAGCGGGCCACCCGGGTGCTGATGCGCTCCGACGTCGACCGTCCCGACGAGGCGCTGCCGTTCTATCTGGACCTACCGGTCAACTTCGCGGCGCTGGTCGCGCTGATCGCCGGGATCCTGGCCAGCTTCGCGGCTACCGGGGCGGCCACTTCTCTGGGCAGCACGGTGGCCGGATGGCTGGGAGTGACCGGCGCCGTCGCCGCCCTGTCGCTGCGGGTGCTGTCCTTGGTGATCTCGCTGGTAGTCGGGGTGGTGATCTTCTGGTGGCTGTTTCGATGGTTCTCACCACATCCGGTGCCGCCGAGGCTGGTCCGGGCCGCTGCGGTGATCGGTTCGGTGGCGCTGGTCGCGCTGCAGTTCGTCGCCGGCGCGCTGATCGGGGTGTTCTCCGGCAATCTCGCGGCCAGTCTGTTCGGGCCGGTGATCATCGCCATGCTGTTCCTCAACCTGTTCGCCACGCTGATCCTGTACCTGGCCGCCTGGCTGGCCACCGCCGAGGCTCCGCTCGCGGCCGAACTCGAGCCGCCTCTCGTCGAGCCGAGCGAACCCGAGACCGTCGAGACCAAGCCGGGCCAACACTGGGTGTCAGCAGCCGTGGCTCGACGCAGCCTGGGGGTGGGTCTGGGCACCGGCTACACCGTCGGCGCGGCCACCGGGCTCGGTCTGGGGGCGTTGGTGGCAATGCTGGTGGCGCGCTTGCGAGGTAGAGCCCGATGACCAGGAGCCCGTCCCGGCGTGGCGGCACGCCGCCGTTCCACGTGATGGAGGTCGCTCGAGCAGCGACGGAGCGCCAGCGCACTCACGACGATGCCATCCTGCTGTGTGTCGGCCAGCCGGCCACTCCGGCACCGCGGGTGGTGCGGGAGGCCGCTGCCCAGGCGGTGGCGGATGAGGTGCTGGGCTACACGGTCTCAGCAGGGCGCGACGACCTCAGGGCGCTGATCGCCGACTACTACCGATCGCAGGGCGCGGACGTGTCCGCCGATCGGGTCGTGATCAGCACCGGTTCTTCTGCCGCGTTCAGCCTGGTGATCCTGGCCGCGTTCGAGGCCGGTGATGTGATTGCCATGGCCCGTCCGGGATATCCGGCCTACCGCAACACCCTGCTCAGCCTGGGCTGCCAGGTCGCCGACCTTCCGGTGGGGGAGGCCAGCCGCTACCAGCCGACTGTCGAGCTGCTGGAGGCGCTGCCCACCAAGCCGGCCGGCTTGGTGATCGCCTCGCCGGCCAACCCAACCGGCACGATCATCGACCCCGACCAGTTGGCCGCGCTGGCTGCCTGGTGCCGGGCCAACGACTGCCTGCTGATCAGCGATGAGATCTATCACGGAATCTCGTACGGACGTCCCTGCGCGACGGCAGCCGTCGACGATCAGGCTGTCGTGCTGGGCTCGCTGTCGAAGTACCACTCGATGACCGGGTGGCGGCTCGGCTGGGCCGTGCTGCCGCAGTGGCTGGCCCGGCCGGTGGAGCTGCTGCAAGGCAACCTGGCGATCTGTGCACCGGCCGTTTCTCAGGCAGCAGCGCTGGCAGCCTTTGGGCCGCAGGCGGCTCAGGAGTTGGACGGTCATGTCCGGCGCTATGCCCGGAACCGAGAGCTGCTGCTGAAGCGGTTGCCCGAGTTGGGCATCACCGGCTTCGCGCCGCCGGACGGCGCCTTCTATGTCTGGTGTGATGTCACCCATCTGACTAGTGACAGCCAGCGCTGGTGTGCGCAGCTGTTGTCCGATACCGGCGTTGCCCTGGCTCCCGGCGTCGATTTCGATCAGGTGGACGGGCACACCAAGGTGCGGCTCAGCTTCTGCGGTGAGACCGCGGAATTGGCAACGGCCCTGGACCGGCTGGAGGAGTACCTCCAGCGCTGAGGTCCAGGGCCGTGGGCAGTCAGCGTCAGTGCGCGGCCGGGGGAGCGGGAACCGGCTTGGGCTGACCGATCTTCTCCAGCAGTTCGACGTACCAATCCTCAGTCAGGTCGAACGGCTTGCCGCCCTTGATCCGGTCGAAAGCGATCACGCTGAGCACGTCGCCGTTCTCCTCGTCATGGCCGACGACGCCTGGGGTGCCGGCCAGTGCGGCATCGACGGCGAGGTCGGTCATCGACTTGATCAGAGCGCGGTCGAAGGCGTTGGCCGCAGCCGAGCGAGAGTAGTAGCCGGACTTCTGGACCAGCACCTTCTGGGCATGCAGCATCTGCGCGAACTGCTTGCCGAACCAGGCTCCCGGGTTGATCCGCTCCAGCCGGATGTGCCCGAAGGCGTCCCGAGCCACTTCCTGGCCCTCGCGCTCCATCTCGGCCACGATGTCGGCGATCCCAGCCCCCTCGGAGAGGAAGATGTTCACGCAGCCGACCCGATCCATCACCTCGAGCAGGCGCTCAGCCTCCTTGGCGATGTCGATCTCGGCCTCCGGTACGAAGACCGCGTGCACGTCCCAGGCCTCCTCGGACAGGCCGATCTCGGGCAGCCACTCAACGCTCTCCACCCATTCGTGGTACTTGCGGGCGGTGGCCGCGGTGAGCCAACCGCAGTTGCGTCCCATCACCTCGTGGATGAGCAGGATCCGGGTTCCCGCGTTGTGCTCGGCCATCACGTTCTTGGCGAACCGGGCGCCCATCTCGGCCGCGGTATCGGCACCCAGCGACTGCCGGATCGGCACCACGTCGTTGTCGATGGTCTTGGGCAGCCCGACCACGGTCAGTCCGTAGTCATTGGTGGCCAGGTAGGCCGCGAGATCTGCGGCGGTGGTGTTGGTGTCGTCACCACCGATGGTGTGCAGCACGTCGACCCCGTCGGCGACCAGACGCTCGGCGGCCACCTTCAGCGGATCCTGGCCTTCTGCAACCAGGCCACGCTTGACGAGATCCTTGGCGTTGGTGAGCTTGACTCGCGAATTTCCGATGGGGGAGCCGCCGTACTCGTGCAGGAGGCTGGCTCGGGCGCGCACCGCGGGGGTCACCTCGAGGATGTCTCCCTTGAGCAGGCCCTCGTAGCCGTTGCGGTAGGCGATGATCTCCACCTCCGGGGCGTGTTCGGTATAGCCCTCAATCAGTCCTCCGATGGCGGAGGAGAGGCAGGGGGCGAACCCGCCGGCGGTGAGCAGAGCGACCTTGTGCACCATCTTCGTTGATTTCCAATCCTGAGCAATGAACTTTCAACCTGGAGCCTACCTAGACCAAGCCATAGATGCCTTGTGCATAACCGCTGATGAAACGCGCGCCGAACGGCCACAATGGAGGCACCCCAGGAGGTGGCGATGAGGCGAGACCAGCGCGGCCTGTCGATGGCGCCGTTCGTCGCGGCCATCGTGCTCTCGATCCTGCTGCTGATCGGGCTCGTCGTCGACGGTGGCGCGCAGGCGTCCGCCACCCGACGAGCCGAGCGACTGGCCGCGGCCGCGGCCAGGGCCGCCGCCGATGAGACCGCGGCAGCCCGGCTGGCC
>LUYM01000015.1 GCA_001603275.1 Actinomycetales bacterium Actino_02
CGAGTGATGCAGGCCGCCGACTCGATCATCTGGCTGCCCGGCGACGGCCGCCTGGTTCACGGCGACCCCCGCCAGGTCCTGGCCCAGGCCAGCGTCCGCCCGCCGCTGGCCGAGCTGGCCCGTGCCACCGGCTGGGCCGAGGTGCCACTGAGCGTCCGCGAAGCCCGCCGCCGAGTGCTCGCCGAAGGAATCTTCCCCTCACCACCTCCGTCGCGGCCGGCCGTGACCGGACCGATCGCACTGGCCGCCCACGGCATCGAGGTTCACTACGGCCACACCACCGCAGTCGCCGGGGTCGACCTTGAGCTGCCGGTCGGCTCGATCACCACGCTGCTCGGCCGCAACGGTGCCGGTAAGTCGTCGCTGCTGTGGGCGCTGCAAGGAGCGGTGAGCTGCGTCGGCGAGATCTCGGTGGACGGCCAGGACCCGCGCCGGCTGAACGCGACCCAGGCACGTCGGCTAGTCACCCTGGTTCCGCAGACCGCGGCCGACCTGCTGTACCTGCCCAGTGTGGCCGCGGAATGTGAGCAGGCCGACCGGGAGAGTGAAGCCGAGCCGGGCACCACCGCCGCACTGCTCGACTCGCTGGGGGTGCGGCTGGATCCGGACCGGGACCCACGAGACCTCTCCGAGGGGCAGCGACTCGCCTTGGTCTTGGCCGTCCAGCTCGCGGCCCGTCCGCCGGTGCTGCTGCTGGACGAGCCGACCCGCGGCCTGGACTACCGGGCCAAGGCCGAGTTGCGCCGGATCATCGCCGAGCTGGCCGGCACCGGCGTGGCCGTCCTGATCAGCACCCACGATGTCGAGTTCGCGGCGGCCACCAGCCAGCGCACCGTCCTGATGTCCGACGGTGAGCTGATCGCCGACGGCCCGACGGCCGCCCTGCTGATCTCATCTCCTGCCTACGCCCCGCAGATGGCCAAGGTCTTCGCCCCGGCCCGGATCCTCACCCCCGACGACGTCGCCCGGGGGTTGTGATGGAGACCCGACGCTCCCAAGTCGCGATGGCTGCCGCCGTCGTGATCGGTGCGGTCGCCTTCAGCTGGCCGCTCTTCCTGCGCCCGGAGTCGGGGATGTCACCGACCCAGGCACCGATCATGTTCGCGATCGCGCTGTCCACCGTGCTGGCGGTGGTGCTCTCTGAGGTGGCCGGCGGACGGATGGACGCCCGCACCCTGGCCATGCTGGGCGTCCTGGCTGCGGTGGGGACGGTGCTGCGCCCGCTGAGCGCAGGGACGGCCGGCTTCGAGCTGATCTTCTTCCTGATGATCTTGGCCGGTCGGGTGTTCGGGGCCGGCTTCGGCTTCGCGTTGGGCGCGATCACGCTGTTCACCTCGGCCTTGATCACCTCCGGCGTCGGACCGTGGCTGCCCTACCAGATGCTCGCTGCGGGCTTCGTCGGCCTGTTCGCCGGGCTGCTGCCAAAGGCGCGAGGCTGGACCGAGATCTGGCTGCTGGCCGGCTACGGCATGGTCTCGGCCTTCGCCTACGGCTGGGTGATGGACTTCTCGTTCTGGCCGTTCGGCATCGGCAACGAGACCCAGATCTCCTTCGATGCAACGCTGGGGCCGCTGGAGAACCTGCATCGGTTCATGCTGTACAACATCGCCACCTCAATGGGGTGGAATCTGGGCCGGGCGCTCACCAATGCCGTGTTGATCGTCCTGCTGGGAATCCCGCTGCTGCGAGTCCTGCGCCAGGCCGCACGTCCGGCCGCCTTTGCGGAGGCAATTGCCGCACCGACCCGAGCGGAATAGTCACCCAGGTAGCAGGGTTGAGGCGAATGATTGCCATAGACCGCTACGAAGGGAAAACGAAGATGGCTTACACGCTGCCCGATCTCGACTACGACTACGGCGCACTGGCGCCGTACATCTCTGGCGAGATCATGGAGCTGCACCACAGCAAGCACCACGCTGCCTATGTGGCCGGCGCGAACACCGCACTGGAGAAGCTCGCCGAGGCCCGCGACAAGGCCGATTTCGCAGCCGTCCCCAAGCTGGAGAAGGATCTGGCCTTCCACCTGGGTGGCCACATCAACCACTCGGTGTTCTGGAAGAACATGTCGCCCAACGGCGGCGGCGAACCGGACGGTGAGGTCGGCACCGCGATCGACGAGTACTTCGGCTCCTTCGCCGGGTTCAAGGGCCAGTTCGAGGCGGCCGCCAACTCCCTGCAGGGCTCCGGCTGGGCGATGCTCGTCTGGGACACCCTGGGCAAGCGGCTCAACATCAACCAGCTCTACGACCAGCAGAACAACCTGCCCGTCGGCCAGTTGCCGCTGCTCCAACTCGACATGTGGGAGCACGCCTTCTACCTGCAGTACAAGAACGTCAAGGCTGACTACGTGAAGTCGTGGTGGAACGTGGTCAACTGGGCCGATGTCGCGCAGCGGCTGGCCAAGGCGAAGGCCGCCGACATCCTCTGACCGAGGGCTGACTGACACCGAATCCCCCAGGGAGATTCCTGAGAGAAGTTGACCGATCTCTCAGGATCGGGCAGGCTGGTTGAACCAGTTGCCTATCCCTGGGGGATTTCTCTTGGCTTTCAAGCACCTCGCCACTGCTGCGGTGACGCTGGCTCTGACCGGCGGCGGCATCGCCACCGGCGCCGCGCTGCACAAGGACGTCCGGCTGGTCGTGGACGGAGTGGAGCGCCCCGCTTCCACCTTCGCCCTCACCGTCGCCGACGTCCTGTCGGCCAATGGAGTCACGGTGTCCGGACAGGACGAAGTCTCCCCCGCCCCACAGAGCGCCGTCGCCGACGGTTCGGTGATCACGGTCCGCTACGCCAAGCCGATCACGCTGACCCTGGACGGCTCGCAGGGCACCTTCATCACCACCGAGGTGGAGCTGGCCGACGCGCTGGCCGCCCGGGTTCCCGACCTGAACCGCGCCTGGACGTCTGTGGCCCTGGCCAGCCCGGTGCCGCGCTCCGGCCTGGAGGTCACGGTGAGCACCCCGAAGCAGGTGCGCCTGGTCGCCGACGGCAAGACCCGCACGCTGACCACCAATGCCAACACGGTTGCCGACCTGCTCACCGAGCAGGGTCTGACCACCTCCCTGGCCGATCGGGTGAGCCCGCTGCCGACGGAAGTGCTCGCCGAGGGTGACAAGGTCGTCCTGCGACGAGTCTCGATCTCGGAGAAGGCCACCACCGAGTCGGTGCCGTTCTCGGTCACCAAGAAGTCCGATTCCAGCCTGTGGCTCGGTGAATCCCGCGTAGTCAGCACGGGAAAGAAGGGCAAGGCCGCCCGTGTCTATCGGACGACCGTGATCGACGGCAAGCAGACCAGCCGCGAGCTGGTCAGCGAGACGATTCTGGCCAAGCCGGTCACTCAGGTGATCGCCGTCGGCACCAAGGTCACCGGCAACGGAGCTGGGATCAACCTGGCCCGCGCGTCCATGTGGGACCGGATCGCTCGCTGCGAGTCCGGCGGCAACTGGTCGATCAACACCGGAAACGGCTACTACGGCGGCCTGCAGTTCAACCTGGCGTCCTGGAAGGCCAACGGCGGACGCGACTTCGCGGCCTACCCGCACCAGGCGAGCCGGGCCGAACAAATCACCGTTGCCAACCGTTACTACGCCAAGGCCGGCACTCGTCCCTGGACCTGCGCCTGAGTCAGGACCTCAGAAGTTTCCTGAGAAAACTTGACCATTCTCTCAGGATGGGGCAGGCTGAAAAGCGCTTCGCCCCTCGAGATCCCCGGACGGAACCTGTGAAGAAGACCCTGATCGGCTTGGCGCTGACCCTCTCCTTGGTCGGCGCGCCCGCCACGATCGCCGAGGCCATCGCCCCGATCGACACCGCCACCGTGGCCGCCACCACTGTCGTGACCGGCAGCGAGGCCACCGCCAATCTCACCGCCAAGGCCAAGTGGATCCGGCTGAAGGTGGGCACCAGCAAGGCGAAATGGCTCAAGACTCGCGCGGTCACCGTCGCCGACCTGCTGCTGGATCGTCAGATCACGCTCGGTCCCGATGACTACGTGAAGCCGGCCCTGGACACGGTGCTGAAGAAGAAGATGAAGATCACCGTCTACCGGGTGGTCACCACCACGACGACCGTCACCGAGACGATCCCCTTCGAGGTGACCAAGATCCCCAACGACACCATGCGCAAGGGCACCAAGAAGGTGATCACCCCCGGCCAGCTCGGTTCGGCCGAGCGGACCTACACCATCACCACCTCCAACGGGAAGACCACGGCCAAGCTGCTGGTCAGCGAGAACGTCCTGGTGGCGCCGGTGACGGCCGTGATCGAGGTCGGCACCAAGGGCAAGGCGCTCAATACGGCGCGCTCATCGATGTGGTCCAAGATCGCCAAGTGTGAGTCCGGCGGTCGCTGGCACATCAACACCGGCAACGGCTACTACGGCGGACTCCAGTTCAACCTGGCCACCTGGCGCGCGATTGGCGGCCGCGACTTCGCCGCCAAGCCACATAAGGCCAGCAAGGCCG
This sequence comes from Actinomycetales bacterium Actino_02, assembly GCA_001603275.1. Lineage (GTDB taxonomy): Bacteria > Actinomycetota > Actinomycetes > Propionibacteriales > Propionibacteriaceae > Propionicimonas. The sequence continues at coordinate 4,464 of LUYM01000015.1, forward strand.
AGCAGATCACCGTAGCCAACCGACTCTACGCCAAGCGCGGCGTCCAGCCCTGGGGCGGCTGCGGCAAGAAGGCCACTCGCTGACCACCTGAGCCAACGCCCCCAGACCGACACTTCCCCCGAGCGGCCTGGGGGCGTTGCCTTTCCCCGAACTGCCCCCACCCAGGCAGAGGTACCCGCCGGACAACGGAGTCGGGGCGGGGAGACCGTTCGAAGACCTAGAGCAGAACCCAATCCCCGCCCAGCTGGGACCATCGGGGACGGTTCCATTACCGTCCGCCCTTGCCAGCCCACACCCCGGGGACGGTTCCATTACCGTCCGCCCTTGTCAGCTCACCCCGGCCACGCCCCGCAAGCCCGCCAACATCACGTCCAACCCGAACTCAAAGGCTTCATCGACGCTGCCACCGAGGCCGAAGGATCCCTGCCCCTCCATCCGGACGAAGCCGGTGAGCCACGCCGTCAGGGTGCGGGCGGCCGGCAAAGATCGCTGTGCACCGACCAGTTGCGTTGTCACCGCCAGGAGCGGCGCCACGCTGCGAACGACCTCCTCGGGGTCGGGCGCCATGCCGTCGGGCAGCGGGCTGAACACCAGCACCAGCAGGCTGGATTCGGACATCGCGAAGCGCCGGAGCGTCCGCGCCATCTCGCGTAGGTCCGCCTCAGGGTCGCCGGCCCCCACTCCCTGAGCCAGCGCCGCCCCCAGTTCGGCCAGTAGGTCGGTGGCCACCAGCCGGACCAGGGCCGCTCGACTCGGCACCCGCTTGTAGAGCGAGGGGGCTCGGACGCCCACCAGCTCGGCCACTCGGGCCATGGTGAGGCCCTCCAGCCCGTCCGTGGCAACGAGGCGCCTTCCGGCGGCGAGGATCTGCTCGACGGACGTACGCGCCGGGGTAGGCATTGCTGCCCCCTTTCCAGGTTGGCTATTGCTCGTAGCCATGATAGCTAGGTAACGTAGCCATCACAAGAAGGAGCTTCGATGATCAACCTCGCCATGAGATTCGCCCTGGAGCTGGCCGGAGTTGCCACGGCCGCCTACCTGGGCTCATACATCGTCCCGTCCGGCTGGCGGCTCGTCGGCGGGATCGCTGGAGCCGTCGCTCTGGCCACAGTCTGGGGGATCTTCCTGGCCCCCAGAGCGAACAGCCCGATTCCGCTGACGGCTCGTGAGCTGATCGGCACCGTCCTGCTGCTCGCCGTGGCCGCCGGCCTGGCAGCGGCCGGCCAGCTGTGGCTGGGGCTGGGCTTCGGGGCACTGCTGATCGCGAACCAGGCCGCCTTGCTGCTGATCGGCCCCCGCACCGGTGAGTTCGCATGAAGCTCGCCGAAGGACTGCACCGGATCGGCAACGACCTGGTCGCCTGCCATCTGATCGCCACCCCGGACGGCCTAACGCTGGTCGACGCCGGTCTGGCCGGTCACTGGTCGGCCTTGCGGCGCGAGCTGGGCCTGATCGGGGCCGACCCCGAAGACATCAGGGCCGTCATCCTCACCCACGGCGACTCCGATCACATCGGCTTCGCCGAACGGCTGCGGCGCGAGCATGGCGTGCCGGTCTACGTCCACACCGCCGATGCCGGCCGCGCCACCGGTGGGCCCAAGCCCGAGACCGGCTGGGGCAAGACCCGTCCGCTCGCGGTGGCCCAGTTTCTCGGCTATGCGGCCACCCACGGCGGACTGAGCACCGAGTGGCTGACCGAGGTGACCAGCTTCGACGCTCCGGCCATCCTGGACGTCCCCGGCCGGCCACAGGTGATCGGACTGCCCGGGCACTCCCCGGGCAGCGTGGCCTTTCAGTTCGCCGACGTCGGCGCACTGTTCGTCGGCGACGCATTGACCACTCGCAATGTGCTCACCGGACGTCGCGGCCTGGCCCCGGCGCCGTTCACCGACGAGCCTGCCCAGGCGCAACAGGCCCTCAGCGCGCTGACCAGCCTGGACGCGCAATGGCTGATCCCTGGTCACGGGCCGGTCGCTCGCGACGTCGCCCTCGCCGAGCTGCCCGCGCTCATCGCTGCCGGCTCGCTAGCCTGAATCCATGCAGATCGTCGGCCTGAGCTTCGCCGGTACCGCGACCGCCGCCCACCAGCAGATGAGCGCCTTCCTCAGCGAGGTGTTCGGGCTGAGCCCCGTCCGCCTGGACGGCAACACCGCCGAGTTCTTCCGACTGGCCGACGGCAGCTACTTCGCCGTCTCGGAGCCGGGCGAGCTGGGTGAGACGCACCGCTCGGTCGGCTTCGAAGTGGACGACCTGGACGCCGCCATCGCCGAGCTGCGCGCTCGAGGCATCCAGACCGACGACGAGCCGTCCGGCAACTCCGAACTGCGTTACGCCCACTTCGTCGCCCCCGACGGGCGGCTCTACGAACTCATCGAACGCCGGGCATAGTCCGCCTTGCCGGCGCCACCCGGAATACCGTCCGGCCGGGCGTGGTTGGACAAGTGAACCGACAACCGAAAGCAGGACGATGAAGATCACAGTGCTGGGCGGCACCGGGTACGGTGGCGCGGCAGTGGCGGCCGAGGCGGCCAAGCGTGGACATCAGGTGACAGCGGTCAGCCGTCGAGCACCGAAGGAAGCCATCGACGGCGTCACCTACCTCACCGGAGACCTGCTGGATGTCGACTTCCTGACCCAGGCGGTCGACGGCGCGGACGTGGTCTTTGAGGCGCTCTCGCCGCGCGGCGACATGGCCGACAAGGCCGAGCTCGTCTTCAGCGAGGCCGGACGGCTCGCTGCCGAACACGGTTTCCGCTACGGAGTCCTCGGCGGCGTCTCCTCCGTTCTGGTGGCACCCGACGGCCCCCGACTGTTCGACGTGATGAACCCGCCCGCCGACGTGCTCCCCGAGATCCTGGTCGGCCTGCGCAAGCTGGACGCCCTGAAGCAGGCGCCCGCCGAACTGGACTGGTTCTACGTGAGCCCCGCGGCCGAGTTCGGGTCGTGGCTGTCCAGCCCGATCACCGGCAACTACCGGATCAGCGACGACGTGCTGATCTCCGACGAGAACGGCAAGTCGGAGATCTCCGCCGCCGACCTGGCCCTGGCCGTCCTGGACGAGATCGAACAGCCGACCCACACCCGGCGCCGCTTCCACGTCGCCCACTAAGACCCACCGGCTGCGCCGGTGCTGACTGGCCGATCCAGTCGCCACACACAGACATCGCCCGCCCCCAGAGGGGACGGGCGATGTCTGTGGTTATGGGCGACTCAGGCCTCGGCCTCGTCCTTGGCAGCAGCCTTCTTGGCCGGAGCCTTCTTGGCCTTGGGGGCCTCCTCGGCAGCAGCCTCGACGACGGGAGCCTCGACGGCCTCGTCCGCAACGGCCTCGACGACAGCCTCTTCGACGACCTCAGCCTTGGCCGGAGCCTTCTTGGCGGGGGCCTTCTTGGCGGCCGGAGCCTTGGCGGGCTCAGCCTTCTTGGCCGCACCCTTCTCCTTGGCCTTGCGGGACTCCTCGACGGTCTCGGTGACGACCTCGATCACGGCCATGGGGGCGTTGTCGCCCTTGCGCGGCCCGATCTTGGTGATCCGGGTGTAGCCACCGTTGCGCTCGGCAACCTTCGGAGCGATGTCGGCGAACAGGATGTGCACCACGCCCGGGTCGGTGACGGTCTGCAGCACCAGACGACGGTTGTGCAGATCGCCACGCTTGGCCTTGCTGATCAGCCGATCAGCAAGCGGCTGCAGGCGCTTGGCCTTGGCCTCGGTGGTGGTGATCTTCCCGTGCTGGAACAGCTGGGTGGCCAGGTTGGCCAGGATGATCCGCTGGTGCGCCGGGCTACCGCCGAAACGAGGGCCCTTAGTCGGCTTTGGCATGTTCAATGTCTCCTGTTGCTCAGTACGAGTCGTCGTAATCGACGTCGCTGTCGTAGTTGGACAGGGCACCCAGCGGGTCGAAGCCCGGCGAGCTGTCCTTCAGGGAGAGGCCCATCTCGTGCAGACGCAGCTTGACTTCCTCGATCGACTTGGAGCCGAAGTTGCGGATGTCCAGCAGATCCTGCTCGGAACGGGAGACCAACTCGCTGACGGTGTGGATGCCCTCGCGCTTGAGGCAGTTGTAGCTGCGCATGGTGAGCTTGAGCTCCTCCACCGGCAGCGCCAGATCTGCGGCAAGCTGCTCGTCCACCGGGGACGGGCCGATCTCGATGCCCTCGGCATCGACGTTGAGTTCACGGGCCAGGCCGAACAGCTCGACCAGGGTCTTGCCCGCAGAGGCGACGGCGTCACGCGGCTTGATCGAGGCCTTGCTCTCGACGTCCACGATCAGCTTGTCAAAGTCGGTGCGCTGCTCGACGCGGGTGGCCTCCACCTTGTAGGTGACCTTGAGCACCGGGGAGTAGATCGAGTCGACCGGGATCCGGCCGATCTCGGCGTCCGGGTTCTTGTTCTGGACCGAGGAGACGTAGCCGCGGCCACGCTCGACGACCAGCTCCATCTCGATCTTGCCGTCCTCGTTGAGGGTGGCGATGTGCAGATCCGGGTTGTGGATCTCCACGCCGGCCGGCGGGGCGATGTCGGCAGCGGTCACCGAACCAGCGCCGGACTTGCGCAGGTACATCAGCACCGGCTCGTCCTCTTCGCTGGACAGGACCAGGGACTTCAGGTTCAGGATGATCTCGGTGACGTCCTCGACGACACCGGGAAGGGTGGAGAACTCGTGCTGGGCACCCTCGATCTTGATGCTGGTCACCGCAGCGCCCGGGATGGACGACAGCAGCGTGCGACGCAGCGAGTTGCCAAGGGTGTAGCCGAAGCCCGGCTCCAGGGGCTCGATGACAAACCTCGAGCGGAATTCGTCGACGACCTCTTCGGTAAGGATCGGACGCTGAGCAATGAGCATGTGACTTCCTTTCCACCGCCCACCATTTGACGGTGATTACTCCCCGCCGGCCGCTCTGACCGACGACGGGTCTTGCACCAATGCTCCTCCCCGCCAAGCGGTGGGGAGGAGCATCAGGGTCTTACTTGGAGTAGAGCTCGACGATCAGCTGTTCGGTGACGTCGATCACGATCTGCTCGCGGACCGGCAACTGGTGCACCAGGATCCGGCCCTTGTTCGGACGGACGGTGAGCCAGCCCGGAACCACCTGCGCGTTGTGGGTCTCACGAGCCACGACGAACGGGGTCAGGTTGAGCGACTTCTCCTTGATGTCGATCACGTCGTAGGCGCTCACCCGGTAGCTGGGGATGTTCACCTTCTTGCCGTTGACCAGGAAGTGGCCGTGGACCACGAGCTGGCGAGCCTGGCGACGGGTGGAAGCCAGACCGGAACGGTAAACGACGTTGTCCAGACGGGACTCGAGGATGATCAACAGGTTGTCACCGGTCTTGCCGGACTGCCGGTTGGCCTCTTCGTAGTAACGACGGAACTGCTTCTCGAGAACGCCATAGGCGAAACGGGCCTTCTGCTTCTCCTTGAGCTGAAGCAGGTACTCGCTCTCCTTGGTGCGGCCGCGGCCGTGCATACCCGGCGGGTACGGACGGTGCTCGAAGGCCTTGTCATTGCCCACCAGGTCGGTGCCGAGCCGGCGGGACTTCTTCGTGATTGGGCCGGTGTAACGGGCCATGTTCTATCTCCTCTTCGGCTCAGGTACTAGACGCGACGGCGCTTCGGCGGACGGCAACCGTTGTGCGGCACCGGGGTGACATCGGCGATCGGGCCGATCTCCAGCCCGACAGCACCGAGCGAACGGATCGCGGTCTCGCGGCCGGAGCCGGGACCCTTGACGAAGACGTCCACCCGCTTCATGCCGTGCTCCATGGCGCGGCGGCCGGCGGCCTCAGCGGCCATACCGGCAGCGAACGGGGTGGACTTGCGGGAGCCCTTGAAGCCGACAGTGCCGGCAGAGGCCCATGCGATCACAGCACCGGTGGGATCGGTGATCGAGATGATCGTGTTGTTGAACGTGCTCTTGATGTGCGCCTGTCCGGCGACGACGTTCTTCTTTTCCTTGCGACGCAGCTTGGTCTTCGCAGCCTTCTGGGCCGCGGTACGTCCTGCAGTAGCCAACTCAGTTACTCCTGGTTTCCTGTGTCAGGACCGCGGTCAGCGGGCCTTCTTCTTCCCGGCGACGGCCTTCTTCTTACCCTTGCGGGTGCGAGCGTTGGTCCGGGTGCGCTGACCACGAACCGGCAGGCCCATACGATGACGACGGCCCTGGTAGGAGCCGATCTCGATCTTGCGGCGAATGTCGGCGGCGACGGAACGTCGCAGATCGCCTTCCGTCTCGTAGTTGGCCTCGATGTGATCGCGAAGCGCAACGAGCTGGTCGTCGGTGAGTTGGTGGACACGGATGTCGCCACTGATGCCAGTGGCCGCCAGGGTTTCCTTGGCGCGGGTACGGCCAATGCCGAAAATGTAAGTGAGGGCGATCTCGAGGCGCTTCTCGCGCGGCAGATCGACCCCGATCAGGCGTGCCATGCACATACCTCTCAGGTAATCGAGCCGGTCTGGCCGACTCGCGAAGGTGTCTGGCGTGATGCGTCCCGCTACCCAGGTAGGGGCCCCGGCCTTCGTCCGGGGGTGTCGCCGAGGTGAACCTCGCCGTTGCGATCACGTTGTCTGGTGTGCGGCCGAAGCCGCTCGGGTCTTTCGACCCGTCCCCTCTCGGGGATATTCAGTTGTCACATGGCCCGAAGGCCGGTGTCCGCGTCCCGCGACCGCGGGGCCCGGATGAGCCGAAGCTCAGCCCTGGCGCTGCTTGTGGCGCGGGTTATCGCAGATCACCATCACGCGACCGTGCCGGCGAATGACCTTGCACTTGTCGCAAATCTTCTTGACGCTCGGCTGAACCTTCATCGAGCAACTTTCTGACTCATCGCCGGGCACAGGGGGATCCCCCGAGCTCGGACTGGTGGTGGATTCTTGCGGTGACTACCGGTGCCGGAAGACGATGCGCCCACGGCTGAGGTCATAGGGAGAAAGCTCGACGACGACGCGGTCGGCCGGAATGATGCGGATGTAGTGCTGCCGCATCTTTCCACTGATCGTCGCAAGCACCTTGTGACCGTTCGACAGTTCCACCCGGAACATTGCGTTCGGCAGTGCCTCGACAACCGTCCCCTCGAGTTCGAGGGCGCCTTCCTTCTTCGCCATTACTCCCAATCGCTGAAGCCAAATGAGCGCACGCGCCTGCAAGCACAGGTCGTGCAAGGGTCAAGCGTACGGCAGGAGCACGGGCGTCCCCAAATCGAGAGCCGCGATCTGCCCGGAGGCAGGGTCATTGTGCCAGTGTGCGACCACTATTCGTCCGATTGTGCCGACGACACACATGCGCCGGCGTCTGCCAGCCCAAAGCAGGACGCGGTCGTTACCTCCCCGGAGGCACAAAGCAGGAGCTGTCCGCGCCGCACCGATCCCCCCAAGCTCCCGCCCTGGTCTGCGTCCTGGCGAACCTCACCCGTGCCAGACTGAGCTCACCGAGCAGCAATCCTGACCTCCGACAGAGAGGCATCGGTGAAGAGCTTCGCGAAGGCATGGCCGTTCTTCGTGGCCGCCGCCCTCGCAGGCAGCACGCCCTTGCTCCGATTCTTGGACCGCTCGCTCGACCTGTTGGCCGCCACCCTCGCAGGCAGCACACCCTTGCCCAGTTTCGCGGGCCCCTCGCTCGACCTGGTGGTCCTCGCCGCGATGGCAGCCGCCCTGGTCGGGGCGCCGCTGGCGATGATCTGCGGTCCGCTCGTCCTCGGGGCCGTCCGAAGCTGGGACTGGCCGGCCGCCATCGGCTTCTACGTCGTCTTCCACGTGACGTACTACCTGGCCTACCTGCTTGCACCCAGCACAGTCCAACTAATTGGACCTGCCGAGCTGAGCAGTGCGGCGGCCATCGCGACCCTGAGCCTGGGCATAGGCGCATCCGCACGGGGGATCTCGCAGGGCCACCGACTTCTCAGCCGAGGACCACTCCGGGACGCTTGGCCCTATCTGGCCGGAATCGGCGCCGTGGCCGGCTTCAGTTGGATCTGGGCTCTGCTCGAGCAGGCCTGCGATGTCAGAGCACCAGGATTCCTCTGCAACGCGCTCATTTCCCCAGTTCGGTTCTCATGGTTGGACGGCCTGCTCCTCCTCATCACGCCGCTACTGATGGCCTTCTTGAGCATGATGCTGCTGGGCCTTCGGCGCGGCGGCGATCTCCTCACCGTCGCGCTTTGCCTGATAGCCGCTGTGGCTGTGCCGTCGGCCGTCTACTACCCACCGGCGATCGGCTGGACGTTCTTGATGGGCCTCGGCTATGCCATCCCCGGCGCCGGCGGGTTCGCAATCGGAGTGATCCTCCGCGGAAGCCTGCACACGAGGTACACAACTCGGGCCAGTCGCTAGCGCCGTCCGCGAACCGTTTCGGAGAGCTCGGCGTCCCCCACCTCCCCGCTCTCGCTACCGAATGGAACCCTCGCTGCCGAAAGATCGGTAGCGCGAGTTGCGATCGGTAGCGGGAACAGTCGAGGGCGGACCGTAATGGAACCGTCCCCAAGCTGTCCGGACACAGGCGAGACGGAGGCTGGCTCGCTGGCGTAGACTTGTCCGTCGCTCACCTTTGGCGAAGGAAACCACGTGGATTCAGCTGGGGCACCCCACTCCGCTCTCGAACGCGAACTGGCCATTGAACAGGCCCACGTCAACCTGGTTTACGAACATCTGGAGAAGGCAGCTCGTTCGGCCCGGCGGGTCGCCGCCACCGGCCAGGACATCTACCGCTCCGATCGGGAGACCTGGGTTCGCGAGGAGGACGGAACCGCGCTCTTCGAGCGGGACGCGTTCGCTTTCGCCGCCGCCAAGCGGCTGGCGATCATCGACTCCGAGCACGAAGGCCTCGTCTTCGGCAGGCTCGATCACAACGACGGCGAGATCCGCTACATCGGGCGGATCGGCGTCCGTGACGACGACTACGAGCCGCTGGTCATCGACTGGCGAGCCCGGGCAGCCGAACCGTTCTACCGGGCCACGGCCAACGACCCCATGGACGTGGTTCGCCGCCGGGTGCTGCGCTGCCGCAACGACATCGTGATCGGCATCGAGGACGACCTGCTGGATTCGTCCGCCGCTCGCAGCGATCTGCCGGTGATCGGCGAAGGCGCCCTGATGGCCGCCCTGAAGCGGGCCCGCGGCCCGAAGATGCGCGACATCGTCGCCACCATCCAGGCCGAGCAGGACGAGGCGATCCGCGCCGAGCACTCCGGCGTCACCGTGATCGCCGGCGGCCCGGGCACCGGAAAGACCGTGGTGGCCCTGCACCGGGCGGCCTACCTGCTCTACTCCAACCGGCGCCGCTTCGAACGGGGCGGCATCCTGGTGATCGGCCCCAGCGGGCTGTTCATGAACTACATCGAGAGGGTGCTGCCCAGCCTCGGTGAGGACTCGGTGATGCTGCGCGCCATCGGCCAGGTGGCCGTCGACGTGCTCGGCTTCTCCGCCTCCCGCCAGGACACCGCGCTGGCTGCCACCATCAAGGGCTCCACCCGAATGCTGAAGGTGCTCAAGGAACTGGTGGCGCTGCCGCTGATCAGCCTCAACCCGGACCGTCCGGCGGTCTGGGCCTCGGTCAAGGGCGAAGTGCTCAAGCTGTCAGTGGCACAGGTCGACCGGATCCGGCGTGACATCCTGGCTCGACTGCGTCCCAATCAGGCCCGTGGGGAGGCCACCGCGGCGATCCTGGCCGCGCTGCGCCGCCAGGTGCCGCCGGAATGGGAGCTTGACGACGAGACCATCGACGATCTGATCGGCTCCCAGGAGGCCGTCCGCGGATTCCTGGCCGCCTGGTGGCCCGACCTGGAAGCCACCCAGGTGCTGCGCAGGCTGGCCGATCCGGGTGTGGTCGACGCGGTCGCGGCCGGCACGCTGGACGCCGAGGAGCGCGCGGCGCTGGCCGATAGCTACGGCCACCCGGACTTCTCCGTGGCCGATATCGCCCTGCTCGACGAGCTGGTCGCCCTGCTCGGTCCGATCCAGGCCGCAGAAGAGTCCGACGAGTTGGTCTTCCTGAACGAGGGCTCCCGAATGCAGGAACTGGTCACCGTGGCCGATCAGCTGCGCAACGTCCGCGAGGTCGACCCGCACGCCGACCCGCAGGACACCTTCGCCCACCTGCTGGTGGACGAAGCCCAGGACATCACGCCCATGCAGTGGCGAATGCTGCGTCGGCGCGGCCCGGCAGCCAGCTGGACGATCGTCGGCGACCCGGCACAGAGCTCCTGGCCGGACGTCACCGAGACCGAGCGTGCCCTGACCGAGCTGATCGGGGTGGCACCGAGCCGCCGGTTCCGGCTGTCGACGAACTACCGCTCGCCGGCCGAGGTGTTCGACTTGGCCGCCAAGATCGTCCAGCCGCACTTCCCGGCGGCCGATCTGCCAACAGCGGTCCGCTCCACCGGAATCGAGCCGGCGCTGCTGCAGACCACCTCGGCCGGTCTGGCCGACGAACTGAACCGGGTGCTGGCCGAGCAACTGGCAGCCGTCGAGGGCACCGTGGCCGTGATTGCCGCACCGTCCCGGCTCGGCGCAATCACATTGCCCCCGGATCCGCGGCTGTCGTTGCTCAGCCCGCTGAACGCCAAGGGCCTGGAGTACGACGCGGTCGTGGTGGTCGGTCCGGACGAGATCGTCGCCGAGTCCCCGGGCGGCATCCGGGTGTTGTACGTCGCCTTGACCCGGCCCACCCAGCGGTTGGTCACCATCGACATCGACGGTGCCGGCAGCTGGCGCGAGCCGCTGTCCAACTAGCGAGGCGACCCGACCGGCAACTCAGCTGTGCGCCGGGATCCGGCGCAAACGTCCCAGGATCTCGGCGGTGGCCTTGGAGCGGTTCTGGGTGAAGAACTGCAGCCCCGGCGCTCCCCCGGCCAGCAGCCGGTCGCACAGTTCCACGGCGATCTGGACGCCGACCTCGCGCACCGCGACCGGATCGTCGGCCACCGCGTACAGCCGATCGGTGACCGCCGTCGGCAGGTCGGCACCGGAGAAGCCGGCGAACCGTTCGATCTGGCCGATGTTGGTCACCGGCATGATCCCGGCGATGATCGGCAGGTCCGCACCATGGCGGGCGGCCCGCTCGACCAGCCGGAAGTAGGCATCGGCATCGAAGAACAGCTGGGTGATCGCGAACTCGGCCCCGGCCTGCTGCTTGGCGGCCAGGATCTGCGCGTCCAGCTCGACGTCCTTGCGGTCGGGGTGAGCGTCGGGGAAGGCGCCCACCCCCACACAGAAGTCGCCGCGCGACTTCACCAGCTCGACCAGCTCGGTGGCGTTGTCCAGGCCGTCCGGATGCCGCTGCCAGGCCGCGGTCGGGCCGCCCGGCGGGTCGCCGCGCACCGCCAGAATGTGCCGGACGCCGGCCTCGGCGTAGGCGTCGATCGCGGCACTCAGGTCGGCGATCGACTGGCTGACGCAGGTCAGGTGGCCGACGGTGATCGCGCTGGTCCGGGGCTGAATCAGCCGGGTGGCCTCGATGGTGCGCTCCCGGCTGGAGCCGGTGGCACCGTAGGTCACCGAGACGAAGTCCGGGGCCAGTGGCTCCAGCGCATCGATCGCGGCCAGCAACGCTTGGGACCCGGCGTCATCCTTGGGCGGGAAGAACTCGAACGACATCGTCGGGCGACCACCGTCAGCGAGCAGCTGGGCGATGGACGGCTGTGGCGACGACATGGCGGCAAGGCTAGGCCACCCGAGCTCGCTCTGGGTGGCCTAGGCTCAGTGCGTGGTCACTCTGGACGCATCCGAGCCGCTCGCGGCCGCCCTCCCCGCAGCTGTCGGCGCCACCATCACAGACTTCCTGGACGATGCGGTGGCCCGGCTGTCCGAGGTGGGTCCGGCGATCGACGAGCTCGGTGCGCTGGCCCGAGCCTTCACCGCCGGCGGCAAGCGGCTGCGTCCAGCCTTCTGCTGCTGGGGCTACCTGGCCGCAGCCGGCGGCAACGAGGCGCCCGAATCGGTGCTGAAGGTGGCCGCCAGCCTCGATCTGCTGCATGTCTCGGCGCTGATCCACGACGACGTCCTGGACGGCTCGGCGACCCGGCGTGGGCTGCCGGCCGCCCACGTGCAGTTGGCCGCCCGGCACGCTGCGAATCACGGCCGCGGCGATGCCGATGCCTTCGGCCGCAGTGGCGCGATCCTGCTCGGCGACCTGCTGCTGGCCTGGGCGGTGGAACTGGCCGATGCCTCCGGGGCCGAGCGACTGGCTCAGGCGCAGCCGCTGCTGGCCGCGGTCCGGGCCGAGGTTGCCGCCGGACAGTACCTGGACGTCACTGCGCAGGGCCGAGCCCTGGCCGACGTGCTGGACGCCCCGGAATCGGTGGACGAGCAGATCCGCCGCGTGGTGGAGTTCAAGACCGCTCGCTACACCGTGATCCGTCCGCTGCAGATCGGGGCTGCGCTGGGCGGCGGATCACCCGAGTTGCTCGACCTGCTGGGCCGGTTCGGCTCCCCGCTGGGCCGGGCCTTCCAGTTCCGCGACGATGTGCTGGGCGTGTTCGGCGATGCCGAGCTGACCGGCAAGCCCGCCGGCGACGACCTGCGTGAGGGCAAGCTGACCGTGCTGGTGGCCAATGCCATCGCCCGAGCCCCGCGGGATCAAGCCGAGCAACTGGCCGGGCTGTTGGGCCGTCCGCTCAGCCCGGACGAGGTCGCGCAGGCCCAGGCCATCATCGTCGACTCGGGGGCGTTGGCCGCCACCGAGGCCGAGATCGCCGATGCCGCCGCCCACGCCTCCGCCGTGCTGGACGCGCGGATCGCCGAACCAGCCCGGACGGCGCTGCACCGGCTGGTCGTGCTGGCCACCCAACGCCAGGCCTGAGTCGTCCCTTCGACACGCTCAGGGACCGCGAAAGCCCACTGGCTGAGCCTTGGCCAGGCCTGAGCCGGGGGCGACCGAAGCCGCCCCCGAACCCTCAGAACTGCGTATCGGTGACGTGCTTCTCCCGCGGCGGGAAGCCGGAGTCGAAGGCGTCGGCCTGCTCGGTGGTGACCTCGAAGATGGAGGACTCCACCAGGCGTCCGCCAACCCCGTCCAGGGCGCCGGGCCGGAGCTCGACTCCCTGGAAGGCGTCGAAGTTCGCCCCGTCCGGGGTGGTCACCGACCACTTCGCCGCGTCGGCGAAGCCGAACCGTCCGTAGTAACCGGGGTCGCCGTAGAGGAATGCTCCGGGCAACCCCAGGACGGTGCAGCGCCGCAGCAACTCCCGCAACAGTGCCCCACCGATCCCGGTGCGCTGGTGCTCGGGAGTGACCGCGAGCGGCCCCAGATAGGCGACAGCGGTCGGACGACCATCGGCGGCAATCACGGTGGCCGAGGTGGCCAGACCGACCCCGACCAGGTCGCCGTCGAGGTCGGCGGCCAGCTCCAACCCGGGCAGGTACTCCGGGGCCGTGTGAGCCAGATCGAGGATCAGGTGTTCGACGCAGCCGGGCCGGTACAGATCCCAGAAGGCGTCGCGGACGATGCCCGCAGCGTCGTGACGGCGCTGCGGATCGAGAGTGGTGATGATGATTTCGGACAATGTTGTTCCTTGTGTTCCCGCGACCGGACGCAGGGGTCCGGCCGGATCAGAGAGCGGGACTGTTGCTGGACACCCGGGGAATCCGGGCCGTCCCAGGGCGCGCCGAATCACACTGACGCGCTGTGGTGTCCAGGCTCAGCGGGCGACCGGGTATCCGAAGGTCAACATGCGCTGAATAGCTTGTCAGGTTCGCGCCGATCCGAGCAACTCCGCCGGCCCCGTCCCTTCGACACGCTCAGGGCCGGGAAGGAGTCACAAGCTCAGGCACCGATGAACCCGTTGGCACCGCCCCAGCCGGTTGGCTGAGCGTGTCGAAGCTGCCCCGTAGCCTCAGCGCCGAAACGCCCGGAAGGTGAACTCCTGCATCGCCGGATCGTCGTTCCAGGCCTGGCGCAGCCGATCCTTCAGGGCGCGGGCAGCGGCGGACGGGTCGTCGGCTCCGGTGATGGCATGGGAGACCGCGATCCGGCGGGCACCGGCGGCCAGCACCTGATCGAGGTTGTCGATGGTGATCCCGGTGATCGCGAACCACGGCTTGGCCGCAGGATCGGACGGCGGAGCCGCCTGCTCGGCATACCGGATCAGCGCCAGCCCGGGGCCGGCGTCGGGAAACACCGGGCCGACGGTGAGGAAGTCGACCTGTGGATCGGCCAGTGCCGCGTCGATCGCGGACGGGCCGTGGCAGGAACGTCCGACCAGCGCGTACTCATGCAGGTAGCCGCGCGCCTTGGCCGCAGCCATCCCGCGCTCGGGCAACTGCAGCAGGTCGGCATCGAAACGCCGGGCCAAGTGCCCCGACTCGTAGGCGCTGACCAGGCCCTGGTAGCGGTAGCCGACGGCCCGAACGGCCTGCAGGCAGGCCAGCAGCTCGTCCTCCTCGGCCCCGGCTTGACGCAGCTGGATCAGGTCCACCCCGCCGGAGAAGGCCGCGTCGGCGAAGCCGGCCAACTCGTCCGCCCCGGACCGGGTGCCGGTGATCAGCATCAATCGGGCCAGTCCCAGTCGGGTGGCCAACCCCATCAGTGCAGTCATCGGCCCAGGTTAGCCGCGCGGCGGGTCGGCGGGGGGCGATTCGGGACGGGCTCTACAATCGCCGGTAGGTCTGGACGGCCTACTTCCCCGACTGGTCCGGAGCCCGAGTAGCCGAATATGAGTAACACTGACGCCCTGGTGGGCCAACTGGTCGACGGCCGCTATGAGGTCGTTCGAAAGCTGGCTCGCGGCGGAATGGCGACGGTGTACCTGGCCAATGACCTGCGGCTGACCCGCACCGTGGCGCTGAAGATCATGCATGAGAACCTCGGTTCGGATGCCGACTTCGTCAGCCGCTTCGACCGTGAGGCCCGCTCGGCGGCCCGGCTCTCCCACCCGAATGTGGTGGCCGTGTTCGACCAGGGCACCGACTCCGGGCGTCCCTACATCGTCATGGAGTACGTCGAGGGCTCGACGCTGCGGCATGTGATCACCCGGGAGTCCCCGATGGCGCCGCAGCGGGCGCTGGATCTGATGCTGCCGATCGCTGCCGCCGTGGCCGCCGCCCATGAGGCCGGGATCATTCACCGCGACCTGAAGCCGGAGAACGTCCTGCTGTCGACCCGCGGCCAGCTGAAGGTGGCCGACTTCGGGCTGGCCAGGGCGGTCACCGCGCATACCGCCACCGCGCAGGGGATGCTGATCGGGACGGTCTCCTACATCGCCCCCGAACTGGTCACCCACGGACGCGCGGACGCCCGCTGCGACGTCTATGCCCTCGGCGTGGTCCTCTACGAGATGCTCACCGGAGCCAAGCCGCACACCGGCGACACCCCGATTCAGGTGGCCTACAGCCACGTCCACAACGACCTGCGGGCACCGTCGACGGCTGCCCCCGAGCAGTGGCGCAACACCCGTCAGGCGATTCCGGACTACCTGGACGCCCTAGTGCTGGCCGCCGCGGCCCGCAACCCCGCCGATCGTCCCGCGGACGCCTCCGTGCTTCTGGATCATCTGCGCCAAGCCCGGGCCGCCCTGGAGTCGGGGATCACCTCCGACCCTGCGCTGGCCGCGCGGATGCGCGAGACCTCATTGGACCCGAGCAACCAGCTCACCGCCCCGGTGCCGGTGGTGGCGATGCCGTCGAGCATCCAGCAGACCGCCACCTTGCGATTCACCCCGTCCACGCCGCTCAGCCCCGGCCAGCCGGGTGCCACCGACGGCATGCCCTACTTCGATCGCCAGGTGCCCTCACCGGCGGCCGTGCCGCTGGCCCAACGCCAGGTCAAGCGGCGCCACCGCGGAATCATCACCTTGATCGTGTTCCTGGTGATCACAGCACTTCTGGGGGCCGGCAGTTGGTACTGGTTCAGCGGTCGGTTCACCACCACGCCCGACTTCGGCAACCTGACCCAGGCCGAGGCGCAGGCCCTGGCCGCCAAGAACGGCCTGAGCATCACGTTCAGCCCCGGCTACAGCGAGGACGTCCCGGCCGGCCAGGTGATCAGCACCGACCCGAAGGCCGACGACCAGATTCTGCGTGGCGGAACGGTGGCCGCAACCATCTCCAAGGGTCCGGAGCGGTATCCGGTGCCGTCCCTCGTCGGTCGGACCGTGGACGATGCCCGGATCGCCTTGGAAGCCAACCATCTGGCCCTCGGCAAGACCAACGAGGTCTACGACGACTCGGCGCCGGCCGGCCAGGTGATCAGTGCGTCGCTGCCCGCCGATCAGATGGTGAAGCCGGGGACGCCGGTGGATCTGAAGGTGTCCAAGGGCCCGGCACCGGTGAAGATCGTCAGCTATGTCGGCAAGCCGTTCACCGACGCCCAGACCTACTACCAGAATGCGGGTCTGGTCGTGCAGCGCGGTGACGACAAGTTCTCCGACAAGGTGCCGTCCGGCTCGGTGGTGTCTCAGGACCCGAAGAAGGGCAACGTCGAGAAGAACTCGACGATCACCTTCATCGTGTCGAAGGGTCCGGAGTTCACCGTGGTGCCACCGGTGCGCGGGCTGAGCGGTGATGCGGCCACCCAGAAGCTGGCCGCATTGGGCTTCAAGGTGAACGTCAAGCGCGAGAGTTGGTTCGGCAACACGGCGCTGGGCACTGATCCGGCCGAGGGCGAGAAGGCGAAGACTGGCTCCGAGATCACCCTGTCCATCGGCTGAGCCGGCGCTCGTCGCGGCGGACGGGAAAGTTTCTCACAGAAACTTCGTGAGCTTGCGTCATCGTGACGACGAGCTAGTGTCTTTATTGGTGAACGGGTCACTTGTGGCCCGGGCCGGCAACAGCTCGCGCGGGGGTGTCGAGCGTCGGCCACCAGATTCGCGGAATGGGGATTCTGCGAGTCATCAGCGGGATGGCCCTTGGGGGAGCCGGAACGCTGCGGATGGGATCGATTCGGGGGGACCGGTCCAATCCGGCCCGAGCCTTCACCGGCTGGCGGGTAGGTATGGCTCACGGCCAAGAGGGGCCCGAGCATCGTTGGCGGTCGAGCTTCGGCTCGGCCGCCAACGCCTTCTTGGGGACGGTTCCATTACCGTCCGGCCTCGTCACCCGCTTTGGTGGGGACGGTTCCATTAGCGTCCAACCTTGCCGCTCGGTGAACCTTGGACGGTAATGAAACCGTCCCCGAACTATGCCGCGGGGGTCCAGGGACGGCCGTCGCGCAGGTCGACGGCCTGGGTCGGAGTCATGTCGCCGATCCGGCCATAGACCAGGCCCCAGCCACGCTCACTGAGCAAGCCGTCGTGAATCAAGAAACCCTGCGGGGCGGCCACGGCCCGAGCGAAGTCGATGGTCTCCTTCATGGCAGCCCAGGGTCCGTACGCGGGGACGCCCAGCACGTCCACCCCGGACGGCACCGCGGCCAGCGAGTCGCCCGGATGGAAGAACGTCGGCTCCCCCTCGGCGCTGATCACCAGCCCGACATTGCCGATCTGCGGGATGTCGCGATGGATGACGGCGTGCAGCCCACCGACGGCGGCCACGGTGACCCCCGAGCGGCTGATGCTGGAGTCCGCAGTGATCGGCTTAGCCCGCTCGAGATGATGGACCTCGATCACGCTCGGCTCGACCAGCACCCGGGCGCCCGGGTTGGCCGCGATCAGAGCGGGCACGTTGGCCGGATCGACGTGGTCGGGGTGCAGATGCGTGATCAGGATGGCATCCAGGTCAGTAAGCCCGTGCCACCCGGTGGAGAAGTTGCCCGGATCGAGCAGGAATCGCAGGCCGTTGATCTCGACCAGCACCGCCGAATGCCCCAAGTGTGTGAGCTGCATCAAGACTCCTTACCCAGTCGAGCGATCGCGAATTCCAACGCGAGGGCGTACCCCTGCACCCCGAAGCCGGTCATCACCCCAACGGCCAGGTCCGACAGGTAGGAGTGCCGTCGGAACTCCTCGCGGGCGTGGACGTTCGAGATGTGCACCTCGACGAACGGGACCGCCACCGCGGCGAAGGCGTCCCTGATCGCCACCGAGGTGTGGGTGAACGCGCCGGGGTTGATAATCACGAAGCGGGTGCCATCGGTGCGCGCGGCGTGCAGCCGGTCGATGATCTCGCCCTCGTGGTTGCTCTGGAAGGTGTCCAGGCTCAGCCCGGCGGCTGAGGCCTGCGCGCGCAGCCCGGCCTCGATCTCGGCCAGCGTGGTGCTGCCGTAGATCTCAGGCTCGCGAGTGCCGAGAGTGTTCAGGTTGGGCCCGTTGATGACCAGCACGTCCATGCGTCCAACTCTCCCACAGGCCGGTTCCTCTGCCGACGAGGGCGCGACTAGCGGCTCACGAAGGCGACGACCCCGCCGATCAGCAGCACCACCGCGGTGGCCGCCGCGGCCAGGATCACCGGACGAGTTCCGGTGCGGCGCAGCACGCTGGCGTGCACCGAGGTGCCGAGCGCGAACATCGCCGCGCCGAGCAGCCAGCCCTGGACCAGCTTGGCGATGTCCACCACGGACGACGGCAGCACCCCCAGGCTACGGACGGCGACCATGGCGATGAAGCCGGCCACGAACAGCGGCACCAGCGGCGGACGAGCCGCACCGGGCTCCAGCCCGGCCGAACGCTGCCGGAAGGAGATCACCGCCAGTACCGGAGCCAGCATCAACACTCGAGCCAGCTTCACCAGCACGGCCACCTTCAGCGCGTCCGGGCCGATGATGCCGGCCGCGGCCACCACCTGGGCCACCTCATGGGTGGACGCTCCGGTCCAGATCCCGGCGGTGCGCGGGTCCAGGTGCAGCGCGAAGGCCAGCGACGGCATCAGCGCGATCATCAGGGTCCCGAAGACCACCACGAGGGCGACCGCGGTGGCGGCCTCCTCGTCCTTGCGCTTGGACAGCACCCCGTCGATGCCGGCGACGGCAGCGGCGCCACAGATGGAGAAGCCACCGGCGATCAGCAGGGTCTGAGTGCCGCCCACTTTGAGTAGGCGTCCGATGGCCAGGGTGGCGGCCATGGTGCCGGCGACGATCACCACCACACCGACCACGGTCGGCCAGCCCAACGCCAGGATGTCGCCGAGCACCAGTTGCAGGCCGAGCAGGACTACTCCGGCGCGCAGCAGTCGCCGCGCCGAGACGGCCAGGCCGGGCCGGGCGGCCACCATCAGCCGATGATCGGTGGGCAGGACATTAGCCAGCACCGCCCCCAACAGGATGGCCACCAGCATGGCGCTGAGCCCGGGGACGAGCAGGCCCACTTCCCACGAGATGCCCGCGGCCGCCGCGGACAGGCCGATCCCGACCCAGATCGACGATCCGGTAGCGGTGACGGGCGGAACGGGACGAGCGGCAGTCTCAGGCACCCGACCAGCCTAAATGCCCTGCACGATATGCAGTAGTCCCGATTTGCGCATCTCAGCGATACCTTTTACGCATGACTGAACGGCTCCACGACTATCCGCGGGTCGATGACCTGCTGGTGGTGATCCAGACCGCAGAGCTCGGCAGCCTGAGCCTGGCGGCCCACGCGCTGGGGCTGGCTCAGCCGAATGCCAGCCGGGCCGTGCATCGGGTGGAGCGGCGGTTGGGCGTGCGGCTATTCAGCCGAGGGGCCCGCGGCAGCGTCCCGACCACCGAGGGAGCGCTGGTGATCGACTGGGCGCGCGATGTCGTCGAGGCCAACCGGCGACTGCTCACCGCCGCGTCCGCGCTCACCCGCCCAGCATCGGCTCCGCTGCGGATCGCGGCCAGCCAAACCATCGCCGAGGAACTGCTGCCCGGTTGGCTCGGCACGTTCCGCCGCGAGTGGCCCGACGTCGAGATCGCCCTCACCGTGGCCAACTCGACCGAGGTCGGACGGCTGATCGGAGCCGACGTGCTCGGCTTCGTGGAGAGCCCCGAACTGCCCGCCACGGTGCCGGCCGGCGCCTCCAGCCAGGTGGTGGCCGCCGACCGGTTGGTGGTGGTCGTGGCCGCCGACCACGAGTGGGCTCGGCGGACTCGTCCGGTAAGTCTGGACGAATTGCTGGCCACTCCCCTGGTGGTTCGCGAGCCGGGGTCGGGCACCCGGGTCAGCCTGGAGCAGGCAGTGGCCGGCCACGGACGGCTCGCCGCGCCGGCGCTGGAGCTGGCCAGCAATGCGGCGGTGCGAGTCGCCGTGGCGTCCGGGGCTGGACCGGCGGTCCTCAGCGAGCTGGCCGTCCGCGCGTCGGTGGCCGGCGGGATGCTCCGTGCGGTGATGGTGGACGACCTGGCGATCGCCCGGCAGTTGCGCGCAGTGTGGCTGGGTCAGCCGAGTCCGGCCATGCGAGCGCTGATCGAGGTGGCCGAAGCCGCCGGAGCTCGGTAGCCGCCCAGGGCGCCAGTGCGTCGTCCCGGCGACAAGGCGTCCGCGACACTCAGCCGAGGGCGGTCAGGACCCGGGCGGTGATCTGGTCGCTGAGCTCGGCGCGGGTCTGCCCCGGCTCACCCTCCGACGACACCGTCACCGTGGCCACCTCGCGGTAGAGCTCCTGGCGAGCCGCGTACAGCTGGGGCAGGTCCGGCCGGGCCAACACCGGACGTCCGGAGTCAGCCCCGACTCGGGCCAACGCCTCGTCATAGCCGACGTCGAGGAACACCACCCGATGCCCGGCCAACGCCTCACGGACGGCCCGAGAGCCCACCGCTCCCCCGCCCAGCGACACCACGGCCGGCGCCCCGGTGAGCACCTCGATGATGGCCTCGGCCTCGAGCCTGCGGAAGAACGGCTCCCCGTCCTCGGCGAAGATCGCGGCGATGCTGCGTCCGGCGACGGCGGCGATCAGCTCGTCGGTGTCGACGAACGGACGCCCGAGTCGGGCGGCCACCGCTCGCCCCACCGTGGTCTTTCCGGCCCCCATGAAGCCGACGAAGACGATCTTGGGCTCGATGGCTGCGGCTAGGGCCGCGCGGAGCAGGCCGGCGTCCGGCCGGCGTCCGGTGAACTGCTCGAACTGCAGCAGCGCTTGGGCGAGCAGCAGCTCGGCTCCGCCGACCACTGTGCGTCCGGCCGCCTCCGCGGAGCGGGCCAACGGGGTCGGCCAGCCGGCGTAGACAGCGTCGAAAAGCAGGCCGTCACCAGGGACGATGCCGAACCCGTCGATCGCCCCGGCCGGCAGCGTGGAGAGCACGGCCGGCTCACCACCCCAAGTCCAGGCACCCAGGTCGGCCGCGGTCAACCGCACTCCGGGCGCGGCAGAGGCGGCCCAACAGATCAGATCATCGGCTTGCTCCGGGCGGCGGGCGTAGACAGTGACCGCGGTGACGCCGAGCTCCTCCAGGGCCAGCACGGACGAGCGGGCCGTCGCGCCGGCGCCCAGAACGGCTGCCGACGTCCACCCCTGCCAGGCCGGACGCAGTGCGGCGACCAGCCCGGGGATATCGGTGTTGTCGGCCCGCCAGCCGGACTCGGTGCGCACCAAGGTGTTCCCGGCCCCGGCCCGGGCCGCCAGCGGGCTGACCTCGTCGGCCACCTCGAGGCAGGCCTGCTTCAGCGGCATGGTCAGGCTGAAGCCGCGCCACGACTCGTCCAGCCCAGCCAGGAAACCCGGCAGGTCGGCGGCGGTCAGCTCGAAGCGCTGATAGCTCCACTCGTCCAGGCCGAGGCTGGCGTAGCCGGTCCGGTGCAGCAGCGGCGACAGCGAGTGCGCGATCGGGGACCCGAGGACGGCAGCTTTCACGGCTCACATGCTGTCACATGGCCCGCACCAAGATTCGACCGCCCGCCGCCATGGAAGAATCGGCGGCGTGATCCACACGCAGACTCTGCAGACCTGGTGGGACGGGCTGAGCCCGGAGCTGCGCGTCCGCGCGGCCGAGATCGCGGCCCGTCCGGCTCCCCGCGGGATGGCCGTGGACGACCTGGCCGCCTCGATGATCCGGGCCGGGCTGCCGACCGCCCGTCAGGTCTGGACCGGCCAGCCCGAGCACCTGGTGGAGATGCTGGACGAGGTCGCCGACTTCGTCCGATCGGTGAGCTGAGGCTCCTCGGCAGGCGCGCCCGTCGAGGTCAGGCCGCCAGGATCCGACCGAGGAGCTGTCCGGCGCTGGCCGCCTGATCCAGGCTGATTTGCTGGTAGGTGACTGCCCGCACCATGTGCGCTCCCAGCGCCGACACCAGCACGCCGGCCTCGGCGGCCGCCTGGGCCACCTCAGCGGCCGGGCGCGAACCGGTGCTCAGCACCACGATGTTGGTGGCCACGCTGGACACGTCCACCGCGTCTGGGGCGATGGCGGCAACCTGCTCGGCGAACGCCTTCGCGGCCGCGTGATCCTCACCCAGCCGGGGCAGGTGATGCTCGAGGGCGTAGTCGGCCGCGGCAGCCAAGACTCCGGCCTGCCGCCAGCCGCCACCCAGCCGCTTGCGCTGCACTCGGGCCTTCGCGATGTTGTCGGCACTGGAGACCAGCATCGAGCCGACCGGCGCACCCAGGCCCTTGGAGAAGCAGACATTGACGGTGTCGAAGAGCCGCCCGTAGTCGGCCAGCGGAACGCCGGTGGCCACGTGGGCGTTCCAGAGCCGGGCACCGTCCAGGTGCATCCCGACCCCGGCGTCCTTGCACAGAGCGGCCACCTCAACCAGATGCTGATAAGGCTGGACGGTGCCGCCGCCGAAGTTGTGAGTGTTCTCCAGTGCCACCGCGGCCGTCGAGACCAGGTAGGGGCCGGCATCCGGAGTGATCACCGAGGCGATGGTGGCCGCGTCGGTGACTCCGTCCGGGGACGTCCAGGTGCGCATCGTGGTGCCGTGCAGAGCGGCGTGGGCACCCATCTCGGCCCGGGCGATGTGGGCACGGACGTCACAGACCACCTCCTGGCCCGGCTGAACCAGGCACCACACGCCGAGCAGGTTGCCCATCGACCCGGTGGTGACGAACAGCC
Source organism: Actinomycetales bacterium Actino_02 (assembly GCA_001603275.1). GTDB lineage: Bacteria > Actinomycetota > Actinomycetes > Propionibacteriales > Propionibacteriaceae > Propionicimonas. Next base: position 27,269 of record LUYM01000015.1, read on the forward strand.
CGGCCTCATGGCCGAGCAGCGCAGCCACCTTGGCCTCGAGGGCGTTGATCGTCGGATCCTCGCCGTAGACGTCGTCGCCGACCGGCGCGGCAGTCATCGCCTGCAGCATCCCTGGCGTCGGTCGGGTCAGGGTGTCGCTGCGTAGGTCGATCACGTCAGAAATCCTCCGGTTGAAACTCCTGCACCGGGTTCACCCGGTGGATGCGTCCGTCGGTCAAACGATCGGCGATCAGGAAGGCCAGCTCCAGCGACTGGTTGCGGCTCAGCCGCGGGTCGCAGGCGGTCTCGTAGCGGTTGGCCAGGTCGGCCTCGTTCAGCTCGTCCACCCCTCCGACGCACTCGGTGACGTCATCACCGGTGAGTTCGACATGGACGCCGCCAGGCCAGGTGCCCAGCTCGTGGTGGACGTCGAAGAAGCCGTTCAGCTCCTCGGCCACCTGGCTGAACGCGCGAGTCTTGTAGCCGGTGGCGGTCTCGAAGGTGTTGCCGTGCATCGGGTCGCAGACCCAGGCCACCTTGCGTCCGGTGGCCTCGACGGCCTCGATGATCGGCGGCAGGGCGTCGCGGACGTAGCCGGCACCCATCCGGCTGATCACCGTCAGCCGCCCCGGCTCCGCGTTCGGATCCAGCCGTTCGACCAGCTCCCGGGCCTCGGCTCCGGTGGTCTTCGGACCGACCTTCAGCCCCAGCGGGTTGCGCAGCCGACTGAGGTAGGCGAGGTGGGCACCCTCCAGCTGGCGGGTGCGTTCGCCGGCCCAGACCAGGTGAGCGCTGGTGTTGTACGGGAAGCCGGTGCGCGAGTCGATCCGGGTCAGCGAGTGCTCGTACTCCAGCAGCAGCGCCTCGTGGCTGGAGTAGAAGTCGACCGTCCGGAACTGGTCGTTGTCCACGCCACACGCCACCATGAAGGCCAGCGCGCGGCTGATCTCGTCGGACAGCTCCTCGTAGCGGGAGTCGACGTTGGAGTTGTGGACGAAGTCGGCGTTCCAGTTGTGCATGGCGCGCAGGTCGGCAAAACCACCCTTGACGAAGGCACGCAGCAGGTTCAGCGTGGCCGCGGAGTGGTTGTAGACGTCCAGCAGCCGACGCGGGTCGGGCTGCCGGGCCGCCGGCTCGAAGGCGAGCGCGTTCACCGCGTCGCCACGGTAGGCCGGCAGGGTCACTCCGCCCCGGGTCTCGGTGTCCCGACTGCGCGGCTTGGCGTACTGGCCGGCGATCCGGCCCACCTTCAACACCGGCACCTGCGCGGCGTAGGTGAGCACGACAGCCATGCTCAGCAGCACCTTGAGCTTGTTCTTGATGTTGCCGGCGGTCACCGTCTCGAAGGTCTCGGCGCAGTCGCCACCCTGGAGCAGGAACGAACGTCCGGCCGCCACCTCGGCAATCCGGCCGCGCAACTCGTCGCACTCACCGGCAAACACCAGCGGCGGACGGTTCCGCAGTTCGGCTACAACCTTGGCGACCGCATCCGGATCCGGATAGGCCGGCTGTTGGGCAGCGCCCAGGGCATGCAGTTCGGCCAGCGACGGAATCGGTTCGGACACGCCGGTCAGGATAGCCCGCCGGAGACCGCAGGGGGCGGGGTGGCTCCATAGCCTGGACGGGGCAGAATCCGGGCGTCGGCCTCGGCAGCGGTCAAGGTGCCCCGCTTCACCGACGATCCATAGGCATCCACATAGGTCTGCCCGGAGAGTTCCTGGATGGCCGCCATCACCTCATCGGTCACCCAGCGCAGCAGCGCATGGTCCTCGTGCTGGTGGGCGTAGGCGGAGAAGTCCAGCGGCTCGCCGATCACGATCCGCGGCCGGCTGACCCACGGAATGCCCAGTCGACGGACGGTCTGAGTGTCGAACATGGCCACCGGAATGATCGGGACGTCGGCGGCGAGCGCCATCCGGGCCACGCCGGAATGGCCCTTGTAGAGCCGTCCGTCCGGCGAGCGAGTGCCCTCGGGATAGATCCCGACGAGTCCGCCCTCATGCAGGACGTTCAGCACCGGCGCCAGCCCGTCCAGGCTGGCTCGACCGCCGGAGCGATCCAGCGGAACCATCTTGATCGTCTTCAGGAACCACGCGACCACCTTCGACCCGAAGCCACGGTCCCCGCGGAAGAGTTCCGCCTTGGCCGGGAAGGTGAGCTTGCGGCTCAGCATCGCGGGCAGGATGAAGGTATCGCCGGCCGACAGGTGGTTGCTGGCCACCAGCGCACCGCCGGTCGACGGCAGATTCTCGGTGCCGGTGATCGAGGCTCGAAACAGCCACCGCACCAGCGGTATGAACAGCAGCGTTTTGAAGAAGTCGTACATCCGCGCCCTTTGCCCGTGAAACTGGCCAACAGCCTACGATGAGCCAATGCAGGTCAGCGATTTCGCGCGGCCGTACCACGCCGGTACCGGGCCGATTGGCGTCCTCTTCTGTCACGGTTTCACCGGGTCCCCGTGGTCGCTGCTGGAGTGGGCGAAGTCCACCCAGGCCGCCGGACATCGGGTCGCGGTGCCGCGACTGCCCGGCCACGGCACCAGCTGGCAGGAGATGAACCTCACCGGTTGGCAGGATTGGTATAGCTGCGTAGAACGTGAGTTCCTCAGCCTGCGGGCCCAATGCGATCAGGTCTTCACCACCGGGTTGAGCATGGGCGGTGCGCTCGCCCTGCGGCTGGCCGAGCACTATCCCGACGATGTGGCCGGACTGGTCCTGGTGAACCCGGCCGTGCTGGGCTTCTTCAACACCAACTTCGCCCCGTTCCTGTCGAAGTTCGTGCCGTCGATGTCGGCGATCGGCTCAGACCTGAAGGACCCCGACGCCGACGAGCACGCCTACGATCGGACGCCGCTGAAGGCGGCCGCGTCGATGCTGCGGATGTGGGTGGACGTCCGGGCCTGCCTGGATCTGGTCAGCTGCCCGATCGTGGTCTACCGCTCGGCGACCGACCACGTCGTCCCGGCCTCCTCGACGGCGTTCATCATGAGCCACGTCTCCAGCGAGGAGCGTTCCGAGCGGATCCTGATGAACAGCTACCACGTGGCGACCATGGACCACGACAAGGAGACCATCTTCCGCGGCACCGTGGAGTTCATCGACGACCATCGCCACTGAGCACGTCGAGGGCTCGCCTTCTCGTCGAGGGCTCGTGCCTGGGGACAGGCGCTCGACGACAAGGGAAGCCCTCGGGGGCACCGGAGTCAGCGGGCGAGGACGCGCAGGGCTTCGCGATACCAGCTTGTCGCCTGGGCGATCTCCGCAGCGCTGAGTTGGGCATCGGTGGCTCGGACGAAGTACGCCGTCGCTCGCTTCCCGAGCCGCCGTCGCACCTGATCGGCGGCCAGTTGAGCCAATGCATAGTCGGTCGGCGTGCGCAGCTCCTCAGGCAGGGCGGACGGCACCGGATGGCTCGCCAGATACTCCGCCACCAGCTGACGGTTGGCCGCAGCCGTGGCCGGATCGGCCGCGGCCGCCACCGACTCGGCCAGCCCTTCCACCGCCCAGGGCAGGCCGTTGCGGCACGGCGAATCGGTGGCCGCATGGACGGCCTCGTGGGTGAGCGTGGCGAATCGGACGTCTGCGTCGTAGTCGGCCAACACCGGGTTGACCACGATCCGCGGCGTCCCGGAGCGGCAACTGGTGACCGCAGAGGCCTGATCGGAGCCGCTGCCGGTGCGCAACGTGAAGTCCTCCGCGGAGCTCGGCAATTCGAGAACCAACTCCCCCGACCAGTCCGCCACCACTCCGGAGGCGCGGACTGCGGCCTCGGCGCGCGCCGCCACGCTCAGCCAGGCGGTCGCCTGATCGGCATCGGCGGCGGTGAGGACGCTACCGGCCGGCGAACTGGTCAGCCGGGCCGGCTCGAGTGCCCACAGTGGCGTCCCCGGGGCGCTCACCACGGCGATGCCACCCTCGGCAGTTGACGTCAGCGACACGGACTCAGTGGCCGGACGCCGATCGCCGGGGAACCGGGTGGTCACCGTGAGTTGTCCGGAGCCGGTGGCCTCCAGGCGTCCATCGGCTGCGGTGAACAGCTGGAACCAGCGCTGGGCTTGAGCTGTGGCCGGCGCAGCTCCACCGAAGACGGACGAGAAGGCCGAAGCGTCCTTCGCGGCCCACGCCGTCGCGAGTTGCCGCGCTGGTGCTGTCGCGAGTGCTGTCTGGCTGGGTGCCGCGGTGGGTGATGGTGCGGCGCTGCATGCAGTCATGGCCAGCAGCAACGCTGCTGGCCATAGCCGAAGCTGTCGAGTGATCAGCCCAGAATCCGGCGAGCGCCTGCCCACGGTGCCGGGTAGCTGGCCAGGCTCTGGATCACCAGATCCGAGCGGACGTTGCGAGCGTGGACGATCTTGCCATTGCCGATGTACATACCGACGTGGTGGACCGGGCTGTACCAGAAGATCAGATCGCCGGGCTTGAGGTCGGCGCGGGACACCGCGCGTCCCATCTGCGACATGGCCCGCGACGAGTGCGGCAGCGAGATGCCGACGGTGCGGTAGGCGGCCAGCATCAGACCCGAGCAGTCGAAGGAGTGCGGGCCGGATGCGCCCCAGACGTACTGCGAGTTGCCAACCTTGGAGGTGGCGTACTTGATCACCGACAGCGCCTTGGCGCTCGCCTCGCCCGGGGAGAGCTCACCGGGGTCGAAGGTGGTCGAGTCACCCTCGTCGCTGTCCAGAGCAGCCCGCTCTCGCTCATCGAGCTGGGTGTAGAGAAGCTGAGCTTGCTTGACGCTGTCGTCGATCTGCGCCTTCAGGTCGGCCAGCTTCTGCTCCTGATCGGCCAGCGCCTGAACCTCTGCGTCGAGCGCACGCTTGAGGTCGTCGAGATTCGCCTGCTGAGCCTGCTGCTCAGCCAACGTGCTCTCCATGTTGTCGTCGACCTTGTCGGCGGTGGACAGCCGCGACATCAGAGACTCAGGATCGCCGCTGGTGAAGACCTGCACGGTCGGGTCGAGATCGCGGTTGCGGAACTGCATCAGGGCGATCTTGCGCGCGTCGGCAGTCAGCGCATCGACCTTCGCCTGCTGGGTCGCGATGTCAGCCTGCAGGCTCTTCAGTCGGGCCTTGCCGTCCGCCAAGGCGTCGGTGGCTTCGTCGTACTGCTCGCCGATCTCACTGGCCTTCTCGGTGAGGGCCTTGACCTGCGCCTTGGCCTCGGCCGCAGTGCGCGGTGCCGCAACAGCCTTGCTGCTTGCGGACGGGCTCGGCGCGGGGCTGGGCGTCGGCTGAGCCTGAGCGATCCCGCTGGCAACCGAGGTAGAGATCAACACCGTGGCGCTGGCTACGACGACAAGTACTCGCAACCTGGAGCCAACCGGCATGTAGAACCTCCCAGTACCCGCGACCTGAGAGTCGCTGAAGTAAAACTGAGAAAATCCTAAGGGGCAGTCCTCGGAAAGACAACTCCAACGGGTGACACGGTTCGTTCACTGACCGCTAACCGCAGGGGCGGAAGCATTCCGGAGCCGGCCAGCGCAGCCAGCGCTGCCCGCTCGGGACCGTCCAGCAAGACCTCGTCCGGCATCGGCCCCAGCAGCACTGAGATCGCACAGTCCTGGCAAGCCGGGCCGCGCGCTCGGCACGTCCCACAATCCACTCGCATCACGTCCATGTCCTGAGCATCTGTGCTGCCACTGACACTTTGCCGAAATCGTCCGCGGTTAGGGTGCGCGCATGAAGCCGAGCTGGCCCCTGATCGTTGCCGCAGCAGTGCTGGTCAGCGGCTGCTCGACCTCGCCCAGCTGGCGGCAGGTCGAGCTCGGCACGCTCCAGCCGGCCAGCCTGGCCGGCGCCGGCGACCAACTGCTGGTCGGCGGCAGCACGTCCGGCGCACCGACCCTGGCTCGGATCAGCGCCACCGGCCAGAGCTCGACGCTCACCCTGCACCCGGACGGACCCGAGGCTGAGGCTGCCGAACTCGTCCAGCTGGCGGTGCACGGCGACCAGGTGCAGGCCCTGGGCACGATGATCAGCGGCGCTCACTCCAACCCGCGATGGACGGTCTGGGACGGCTCGCTGGCCGCGAGCAGCCTGACCAGCCATCCGCAGGAGTTCTTCACTTTCGGCGGCCACGACGCCGGCCCACTGCTCGGCGCCGACTGGGTGGACGGCAAGCCGCTCATCCTGGGCAGCCGAACCACCGCCAGCGGAGCCCGGGCCGCGCTCTACCAGAACTCCGGCTCCACTTGGCGCGAGTCGGCTGAGCGTCCGGCCGAGTTGGCTTCGACCAAGACCTCGCAGCTGGGCTTCAGCGCTCTGGCCAGTGGCGGCGAGCAGCTGGTGATCGCCGGGGACGAAGTGCTGCTGACTCAGCCGCTGCAGCAACGTCCGCTGGTCTGGGTGGGCAGCCCCGGCGGGGCGTGGACGCGACTGGAACCGACCATCGCCGGTGCGCAGGGCGCCGGCCTGGCCCGGGCGCAGGCGGTGACCTGTCCGGCCGACGGCGACACCTGCTGGGTGGCCGGCTGGGTGCATGGGCAGCTCCTGACCTGGACGATCACCACCGGGGCCAACCCGTCGGTCGGGCCCGCCGAGGCCCCGACCGGGTCAGCCGCGGGCACCGCCGCCGGTTCGACAGACCCGGTGCCCGAGATCGGTCTCTGGCGGGGCCGTCCGGTGCTGGCCGGCAACGGTCCTCAGGCCGACCTGTTCGTCCGCTGCGACGCCGGCTGGCGCGAACTCCCCCTCCCCGGGGACGGTTCCATTACCGTCCAGCCTGATCAGAGCAACTCGCCGGCCCCGTCCGCGCAGACCACGGTGCGAGCGATGGCCGCCGTCGGGGACCGGTTCTACGTCCTGATTGGGAAGTCCCTCTGGGTGATCGATCACGGCCCCTGCTGACGGCTCGGAATGGGGACGGTTCCAATACCGTCCACCCTGGTCAGAGCAACTCGTCAGAACCGTCCCCGACACGCGGCGGTGGCGGGACGGGGTTGTCAGTCCGGACGGCTAGCGTCACGAAGGTGAGTCCGTCAGCTCTGGTTCAGCCCAGCTTCGCCGATCTCGGCCAGCCGCTGGCCGAGGTGACGTTCTGTGTGGTCGACCTGGAGACCACCGGCGGCGGCGAGGCGGACGCCATCACCGAGATCGGCGCGGTCAAGGTCTGTGGCGGCCAGGTGATCGGCGAGTTCCAGACCCTGGTCAACCCGAACGCCCACATCCCGGCGCTGATCGCCGTGCTGACCGGCATCACCGACCAGCTGGTCGCCGACGCCCCGAAACTGCCCGAGGTGCTGCCGGCCTTCCTGGAGTTCGCCGCCGGCAGCGTCATGGTCGCCCACAACGCCCGCTTCGACATGGGCTTCCTGCGACGAGCCTGCCAGCGCTACGACTACTCCTGGCCGAACCCGGCCGTTGTCGACACGCTCGCCTTGGCCCGGCAGGTGCTGCTGCGCGACGAGGTGCCCAATGCCAAGCTCGGCACCCTGGCCGCCCATTTCGGAGCCACCACCACCCCGAACCACCGCGCCCTCGACGACGCCAAGGCCACCGTCGACGTGCTGCACGGGCTGCTGGAGCGGATCGGCAATCTGGGCGCGCACACGTTGCCCGAACTACTCGAGTTCACCCGGCAGGTGTCCCCACAGCGCCGAGCCAAGCGGACGCTGGCCAAGGACGTCCCCTCCGCGCCGGGCATCTACCAGTTCATCGCCGAGCTCCCCGGGCCGGACGGACGTCCGCGCCGCCAGGTGCTCTACGTCGGCAAGAGCCGCAACCTGCGCAAGCGGGTGGCCAGCTACTTCACCGCGGCCGAGACCCGCTCCCGGATCGACGAAATGGTCCGGATCGCCACCTCGGTCGAGACCACGGTCTGCCGCACTCCGCTGGAGGCGGATGTCCTGGAGCTGCGCCTGATCGGCGCCCACTCGCCGCGCTACAACCGCCGCTCCAAGTTCCCCGAACGCCAGCTGTGGCTCAAGCTCACCGATGAGCCGTTCCCGCGGCTGTCGATCGTCCGCACCGCCGGCGACGGCGCCACCTACCTGGGCCCGTTCCGGCGTCGGGAGTCGGCCGAACAGGCGATGCTGGCCATCTACGACGCCTTCCGGCTGCGTCAGTGCTCGGCCCGGTTGTCGGCCCGAAAAGCCAGCCCGGCCTGCGCCTTGGCCGGGATGGGACGCTGCCCGGCCCCATGTCAGTTCACGATCAGTCGCGAGGAGTACGGCGAGCTGGTCGAGGGCGTCCGGGCCTGTCTGAGCCGGGATTTCCGTCCGCTGGTGTCCGCGCTGCGCCCGCGGCTGGCCCAACTGGTGGCCGCCGAGCGATTCGAGGAGGCCGGCCTGCTCACCGAGCGCCTGGAGAGCTTCGGACGGGCGGTGGTCCGGCATCACCGGCTGGCCAGCCTGGCGGGCTGTGCCCAGATCGTGGCCGCCCGGCGCACCGAGGACGGCTGGGAGATCCACGTGATCCGGCATGGACGGCTGGTCGCCGCAGCCCTGGCTCGGCCCGGCGAGATCCCCCAGCAGGTGGCCCGGGACGCGGTGGCCACCGCCGAGTGGGTGCCGGCTCCGTCCGGTCCGGCCCCAGCGGCGATCATCGAGGAGACCGAGCGGATCGCCGACTGGCTGGAGCTGCCCGGCGTCCGACTGATCGAGATCGATGGCGACTGGTGCTGGCCGCTGGGGGTGGGCCCGAGCGCCGGCGAGCAGCTGCGAGCAACACCGACCCCGGTGGGGGCAGCGGAGGCGCAGCCGTCCGCCGAGAAGGCGGACGCGGTGGCGTCCGACTCGGTCGTGCTCGCGACGGCCTAAGATCAGGCCCATGATCACCGCGATTGTGTTCGTCGAGGCCGAGGTTGCCCGCATCCCAGAGATCGCCCAGGAGATCGCCGATCTCGACGGCGTCTCCGAGGTCTACTCGGTCACCGGCAAGGTCGATCTGATCGCGCTGGTCCGGGTGCCGACCGTGGACGCGGTCGCCGCCACCGTGGCCGACAAGCTGAATCGGGTGGCTGGCGTGCTGAGCACCGAGACCCACATCGCCTTCCAGGCCTACTCCAAGCTCGATCTGGAAGCCGCGTTCTCGATCGGCGGCTGACCCACCGCGCCCTCGTCGGTCGCGCTATCCGTCCGTCCGCCGCGCTACCCGTCCGTCGTGAAGCTACCCGTCTACCGGTAGCGCCGCACCTGTATCGGTAGCACAGCCACGAGTACCGGTAGCGCCGCGGCTCCAGCCGGTGACCCTACGCGAGTCCCCCTGCCCGGCGGACCGAAAAGGAACCGTCCCCACCGGTCCCGAACGCAGCAGTGGGACGAAAGGGAACCGTCCCCTTTCGTCCCACTGACACGCTGATCAGGCTTCGGTGATCTCCACCGAGGTGATCACCACCGGCTCCACCGGACGGTCCATCCGGCCGGTCGGGGTGGTGGCGATCGAGTCGACGACCCGCTGCGAAGCGGCGTCCTTCACCTCACCGAAGATCGTGTGACGACGGTTCAGGTGCGGCGTCGGCGCGACCGTGATGAAGAACTGCGAGCCGTTGGTGCCGGGTCCGGCATTGGCCATGGCCAGCAGGTACGGCTTGTTGAAGCTGAGCTCGGGGTGGAACTCGTCGGCGAAGCGGTAGCCAGGACCGCCGGTGCCGGTGCCCAGCGGGCAGCCGCCCTGGATCATGAAGCCGTCGATCACCCGGTGGAAGATCAGCCCGTCGTAGAACTTGCCGGTGGTCGGCGCGCCGGTCTGCGGGTCGGCGTACTCCTTGGTCCCGGAGGCGAGCCCCACGAAGTTGTCCACGGTCTTGGGCGCGTGATCGGCGAAGAGCTCGATCACGATGTCCCCGTGATTGGTGTGCAGAGTTGCGGTCTGGGCCATGCGGGCCTTCCTTTCTGTTCGCCCCCATCGTTGCAGATGCTGGGTAGCCGATGCCTTGGGCGGGTACGGTGGTCACTAACGACCAGGCACGACTTGTGAGCTGAGCAACGGAGGCACATGAAGACCAAGAAACTGCTCCACTCAGTGGAAGAGGGTACCCAGGCTGCGGTGGAGCGCCTGTCTCCCTATGTCGAGCAGGCATTGCGCGAAGGTGGTGAGTTCGCCGACCAGACCTACGCGAAACTGCGCCCCGGCTTGCGCGAAGCCCAGATCCGTAGCGCACGGCTGGCCGCCGACACCTTCGAGAAGGTTCAACCGGCCATCGACGATGCGCTGAGCCGGGTCTCGCCCGCTGTGGACGCCACCGTGAAGAAGGTCCGTCCGGCCGTCGACGACGTCCTGGAGCGGATCCCGCCGACCGTCGAGTACGCCCGCGAGCGCGTCCAGGACGACGTCCTGCCGGCGCTGGCCGCCCAGCTGCGGCAGCTGGCTGCCCAGCCGCTGGCCAAGGAGATCCAGGCTGCGGCCGCAGCAACGGCGTTGGCTGCGCAACTGGAGAAGGCCTCCGGAAAGAAGAAGCGCTCCGGCTGGAAGGTCTTCGGACGAGTCCTGCTGGCCGGCGCCCTGCTCGGCGGCGTGTTCGTGGCCGTCCGCAAGCTCTTCGCCGATCCGGCGACCGGCTGGGAGAACCACGTCCCGAAGAACAGCACCTACGTGGCCGATCCGACGCTCGACGATGACGATCTGTTCGGCGACGACGAGACCGAGCCGCAGGCCGCTCCGGTCAGCGAGGCCGAGCCCGCAGCTGCCCCGACGGCGTCCGAGGCCTCGTCCAGCCCGTACGGCCCGGGCTCCTATGTGGGCGACGAGCCGCCGGCCGGCTTCGAGATCAAGGGCAATGATCGCTCGCTGAAGTATCACGTCCCCGGGATGGCCGCCTACGACCGCACCATCGCCGAGGTCTGGTTCGAGAGCGAAGAGGCTGCTCAGGCGGCCGGCTTCACCAGGGCGCAGCGCTGATCTGACCCACACCGCACGAGAATTTCCGGGGTCCGACTCACAGTCGGGCCCCGGATTCGTCTATCTAGGGTGTGAGTGATGATCTGTGGGTGCTGGCGGCACCCTTCCGCGCGCACGTCCGTCGGCTGCTCGACCAGACCGGCCTGCCCTGGCCGGTGGTCGCGCTGGCCACCGGCCTCTCCCCCGCACTGATCCGCAATCTGCTCTTCGGCCGGGATGGACGCCACCGCAACCGGCTGCCGGCCCCGGCGGCGCGCGCCCTGCTGGCTCTGGATGCTGATCGCCTGCTCGGCCAGCGTCGGCTCTGGGTGAGCGCCGAACCGACGGCCCTCATGATCACTGAGTTGCTCGCGACCGGCTGCTCGCCGGCGGCGCTGGCCCGGTACTGCCGGCTCAGCGAGCCGGAGCTGATCGGCCTGCTCGATGCAGCACTGTGCACCCGACTGACCGAGTTGCTGGTCGGGGCTGCCCGGCTGCAATGGCGGCGTCCGCTGCGGCCGGTGGCCGGGCAGCCGGTCACGACGCGGCCGCCTCGCACTGCGGCGGGT
>LUYM01000016.1 GCA_001603275.1 Actinomycetales bacterium Actino_02
GGGTCTGCTGCACGATCAGGTGACAGTGGTTAGTCACGCAGCCTGAGTGGCTGTCGTGGTCATGATGGTCTCGTACTCGATGGGGGTCAATCGGCCGAGGGCGTCTTGTCGCCGGCGGCGGTGGTAGGTGCGTTCGATCCAGGTGACGATCGCGATCCGGAGTTCCTCGCGGGTGGCCCAGGCGTGCCGGTTGAGGACGTTCTTTTGGAGCAGGGAGAAGAAGCTCTCCATGGCGGCGTTGTCGCCGCAGGCACCGACCCGCCCCATCGATCCGACGATGTGGTGGCGGTTGAGCGCGCCGACGAATTTCCGGCTCCGAAACTGGCTGCCCCTGTCGGTGTGAACCACACAGCCAGCCACCTGGCCACGGCGTGCGACGGCGTTGTTGAGGGCGGTGACGGCGAGGCGGGACTTCATCCGGGAGTCGATGGAGTAGCCCACGATCCGGTTGGAGTACACGTCCTTGAACGCGCACAGGTACAGCTTGCCCTCACCGGTCCAGTGCTCGGTGATATCGCCGATCCACAGCTCGTTGGGTGCTGTGGCGGTGAACTCGTGCCGGGTCCGGCCCTTCTCATCGACGACGGCGCACAGGTCGTCGTGGACCGGCGGACCAGGCTTCTTCCCGTTCTTGCCGCGCTTCTTTCCGAACCTCGACCACCAGCCGTTGTCGGCACAGATCCGCCACGCGGTGCGCTCAGCCATCGGCTGGCCGGCCTGGCGGGCCTCATCGGCCAAGAACCGGTAGCCGAACTCCGGATCATCACGATGGGCGTCGAACAGGGCGTTCGCCCGGTAAGCCTCGACCAGCTCGGCATCGGTCACCGGATGAACGAGCCAGCGATAGTAGGGCTGGCGGGAGAGCTTCAACACCCGGCACGTCACCGCGACAGGAATCCCATCGCCGGCGAGCTCACTCACGAGCGGGTAGAGCCTTTTCCCGGCAGGTTCGCCTGCGACAAGTACGCCGCGGCCCTCCTGAGCACCTCGTTCTCCTGCTCCAGCAGCCGGATCCGCTTGCGGGCCTCCCGCAACTCCACCGAGTCCACCCGTGAAGGGCTCGGCTTCGCCCCATCATCGATATCGGCCTGGCGCAGCCACTTGAACAAGGTCATCGGATGGACACCGAAGTCCTTGGCGATCTGTTCGACCGTCACGCCTGGCTCGCGGCCACGCGCGACCCGAACCACATCGTCCCGGAACTCCTTTGGGTACGGCTTAGGCACAGCAACATCCTCTCAGGCCACCCTCCCGGGCAAGCCAGATCAGTTGTCACCTATCCGTGCAGCAGACCCGTGTGGGGCGAGATCACCAGCTTCTCGGCAACAGCGTTAGCGGAGTAGCCGAGTCCGACCAGGGCGACGATTTCACGTTCACGTTCAGAGAGCTGGAACTCCGTGGCCACCGAATCGACCATGGCATCCAAGTCACTGGCCTCCGGGGGTCCGGTGGTGATCATGTGAATGACGTACTCCTGGCGAACCATGGTCATTGCGAAGCCGGCCAGGCCCACGATCAGCACCACGAACGTGGGGGCCAGTGCGACTGTGGCGACCTGCGGCATCCGAGCGAAGACCGTGCCGACGATGATCGCGAGGGTAACCCCGAAGCGGAACGCGCTGCGCGAAATCGCGAAAGCGACCAACGGCGACAGGTAGCCACGCAGAGTCAACACGCCCATGAAGTGCACCAGAAGCAACTCCAGCAGCAAACAGGTGGCAAGCGCGAGAAGGAACTCGAGCAAGTGCGTTTGTGGGGTGGCTAGATAGATAGCACAAGCGGCGATCGTGGGGAGAAGAAGCCAGGCGAAGGACGAGAAGTTGTACCCGCGGCGCTGAGTCCAGAGCCGGAGTCCTGCATAGGCCAGGATCAGGACGGCGCCGCAGATCACGCCCCACGCGAACGGGTAGACATCCGACGGCAGGCCGGTGAGGGGGATGATCATCACCAGCAGAAAGCAGGTGAAGGCAGCCGTCGCCGACGCCACGGCCGCGGTGACGATGGGACGCCGGGCGTCGTCCCTGGTCGCGCGTGGCAGCAGCCTTGGAGCTCTGGTGTGAGTCTGTAGCCGAAGGTCGAGGTGCAGCAGGAGGCCGGAGGCGAGGGGGAAGGCCGCTATCACCAGGCTGCGCGCCGGGTTGGGGATCACGGCCGTCGTAATGACCGTCACCAGGAGGAGTCCGCCGTACACCGGCGCGATGTGTTCAATCGCGAAGTCGGCGGCCTGGTCGGCGAGCCGCTGGCCCCACATCAGCCAGAGGATGGCGCTGAAGGTTCCGGTGGTCAGGCTCACCGCGAAGTACGGCCAAGGGTTCGGCATGGACCGGTCCAGCAGCCCGGACACCATGCTGGCGACGGAGGCGAACATGGCGGAGGCCCAGATGAGAGCTGGGGTAACAGGCATCCGCGCGGTCCGACCGAGGCTCCACACGAACAGCAGCGGCACCACCACGGACGTGAGAGTTGTGGTTAACCGCGACAGCACGAGGGTGTCGCCGGATTGAAGCAGGCTGGAGACCGGAGAAGTGACGAACCACACTGAGTAGGTCCAGCACAGCAGGAGAGCGATCCCCACGTAGCGCGTCCGAGGGCCAGCGGCGACGCCGTGCGCAGCGGCGGCCGTCGTGGTGCTCGCACCGGCGTCCATGATGGTTCCTTCGGGTCCGGTGTCGGCGGGCCGGCCCAGTTCGCATCTCAGCGATCCTCGCCAAACGAACTGCGCATGATGTTCTCACACTCGCGCCACGGCATCAGGTATTTCTAGTGAGTCGGTGTGCAGCCGCTCAGCGAAAACCGATGAACTTGCTTACCGTGTGGAAATGGGGATGATCACGGGATGCGCGCGCAGCCCACACAATGCAAGGTTGTGTCATGCCCCATCCACCCGGGGCATGTAGCGATCAGGTGATGGGCTCCCCCCGGGCCATGGATCCGAAACCAGGCCGCCCGCAGATGAGTCAGCACTGAGGACGGCAAGAACCCCGCAGGTTGCTTGACGACATATCCATCGGCTCGGGTGAGGCCGCCACCACACCCGAGCCGATGTCCTGTATTCAGGGGCTGTGGATTGCCTCGGGTGGCCGAACTACCTGCAACCGCGAGTCCGTCCGCGACTCAGCCGAGGGTGTGGCCGACGAGGCGTCCGATCCAATAGGTGATGCCCATGGCGAGCAGGCCGCCGGCGACGTTGCGGATGATCGAGCGCCACACCGGGGTGCCGCCGACGCGGGCGCTGAGGTAGCCGGTCAGCAGCAGGGCGGCAACGACGGCCGCGACGGTGATCGGGATCTTCAGGTCGGTCGGGGCGATCAGGATCGCCAGCAGCGGCAGCACTGAGCCGATGGTGAACGAGACCGCGGACGACACCGCAGCCACCCAGGGGCTGGTCAGCTCGTTGGGGTCGATGCCCAGCTCGGTCTCGGCGTGAGCGGCCAGCGCGTCGTGCTCGTGCAACTGGACGGCCACCTGCAGCGCCAGCTCTGGGTCGAGGCCCTTGGCCTCGTAGAGGCCGGCCAGTTCGGCGAGCTCCTCTTCGGGCATCTCCTCGAGTTCGCGGCGCTCCTTGTCGAGCAGGGCTTGCTCGGTGTCACGCTGGGCGCTGACCGACACGTACTCACCGACCGCCATCGACAGTGCGCCGGCGGTCAGGCCGGCGATGCCGGCGGTGAAGATGGGGAAGAACTCCAGCGTGGCGCCGGCCACGCCGATCACGATGCCGGCGGTGGAGACGATGCCGTCGTTGGCGCCGAGGACGGCCGCGCGCAGGCTGTTTAGTCGGCGCGCGTGCGAGCCTTCCTGCGCCTCAGCCGCCTGGTAGCCGGACGGATCCCCGTCGGCCAGAGTCTCGCGCTGTGACATACGTGTCCTTCTCAACTCGAACGATTCGCTACTGAGCATAACCACCTACGGTGGCACCGACTGGTTCGTCAGCCCTCGGCGAGGAGGCCCGCCCGCTCGGCAAGCACGGCGATCCCTACCCGATTCGCCACCCCGAGTTTGCTCTGGATCGCGGCCACGTAGGTCTTCACGGTCGGCTCGGCCAGGTAGAGCGCCGCGCCGATGGCGGCGTTGGTGAGCCCCCGAGCGACAGCCACCGCCACCTCGCGCTCGCGTTGGGTCAGCTGGGCCACAGCCTGCTGAGCGGCGCGCTGCTGGGGGAGCGCGGGACTGCGTCCGAGCTGGTCGAGCAACTGGCGCGTGCTGCGCGGGGAGAGGACGGCATCGCCGGCCATCACCGCACGGATCGCTCCGATGATCTCCGTCGGTGCAGACGTCTTCAGCAGGAACCCCGCGGCGCCTGCATCAAGAGCGGCCAGCACGGCATCGTCGACATCCCACGTGGTCAGCGCAATCACCTGTGGGGGAGCGGGTAGTGCCCGAATCGCGGAGGTCGCTGCGATTCCACCCATGCCGGGCATGCGCAGGTCCATCAGCACCAGATCGAGGCCGCCACCTTGAGCGATGGCGATCGCCTCCTCACCGTTGCCTGCCTCGGCGGCCACCCTCAGGTCGTCCGCGCTCTCCAGCATGAACCGCAGGCCGGTTCGCACCATCGGATCGTCGTCGACAAGCATCAACTGGGTGGGCACGGCCGCAGTCTATGGCTAGCCAAGCCCGCGCTGGCGGTTCCTAGCCTCGCCCGGAGGTCCGCCAGGGGAGCTCGACGCGAACTCGGAAGTCGGTGCCATCAAGGCCGGAGCGGACGGTCCCGCCGAGCAGCTGGGCCCGCTCGCTTATTCCGGCCAGACCGCGGGAGCTACCCATTGGCGCAACGGTCACACCGACGTAGCGATTACGGGTCTCGATCACTACACCGGCAGATGGACTTCCCGTTACGGACAGAGCGACTGGTTGGCTTGGAGCGTGCTTGCGAGCATTGGTGAGCAACTCCTGGACGATCCGATACACCGCACGAGCCAGCGCAGGATCCGCAGTCTCGGCATCCTGAATGAAGATCGACGAACTTAGTGGCTGCGATGTACCGAAGGACTCTTGGACGACCTGCGCCAAGTCCACGAGCGAGACCGACGGCTGGTCTGCACCCATCGGCTCACGAAGGACCGCGAGGAGCGAACGGAGGTCGTCCATCGTGGCGGCGGCGGTCTCGCGAATCAGCCGCGCCGATTCGGCGACTCTTGGGTTGTTGGTCGAGTTGGCTTCGAGCGCACCAGCATGGAGGTTGAGCAAGCTGAGCCGGTATCCCATCGCATCGTGGACCTCCCGAGCAATGCGCTCGCGCTCCTCTCGTCTGGCTACCTCATCCCCGAGTCGGACCACGGTCTCCTTCTCGACGGTGACCGCCTCGCCGGCGCTGCGCGCCTCTCGACGTGAACGCACGAGCAAGCCCAGGGAGATCGCCACGGCGAGCTGGGCCGCGATGATTCCGATGACCCAGAGTGCCGGGAGATCATAAGGCTCGGAGTAGTCACTCGGTTGAGGCCCGAGCCAGGCCTTCCAGAATGAGGCACCGCGCGGCTGGGCGAGGCTATCCGCGACCACTACCCATGCCGAGGCCAACCCGGCGGCCGCGGTTGTCCACCAGACGGCCGGGCCGCGACGCCGGCCGATCAGCGTGCTCAGCGCCACCAGCAGCAGGGCATTGCCGATCGGCATGACCACAGCGACCGCGGCGGTCACCAACGTGACAGTGAACGGGATCCGATGGCGCCAGCACAACAGCACCGGCAACCCCAGACAGGCCAACAGTCCCACCAGGAGAATCAGGGTCTGGGCGCCGGACGCCCCCGGAGTGACGGCCCGTCCGATCGGGGAGAACACCAGCGAGAACAGGCCCATGAAAGCGGTCGCGCCGAGGTAGCCAGCCGTACGCCACCACGGCGGACGGTCGCTGTCAGGAATCGGGGTGTACTCCAACACACAGGCATCGTAGGGGCTCGGCCGCGGATGGCGCCGTGGCCGATCGGGTGATCCTGGCCACCGATTTCGCATCCGATCGGCGGGGGTGCTCCGAGCCGATCGGACGATACCGGCCCGATCGAGGAACGGCTTGGCTGAGAGCCAACCGAAATCGTTGAATTTAGGAGGTCCTGATGACCAACCCGCCCCTTCCTCAGCCCGGCCAGCCCGGTCCGTACCCGGGCTCCGCCACCCCCGCTCCGGAGCCCAAGCCCGCCAAGCCATGGTTCAAGAGATGGTGGGTATGGGTGCTGGCCGTGATTGTGCTCGGAATCCTCGGCAACGCCCTGGGCGGTGGCCAGCGCTCCGCTGCCCCCGCCCCCAGCCAATCCAAGCCTGCCGTGGATGTCTCAGCGCCGCCGTCGAGCACGGCGCCGGGCTCCCAGCCCACCCAGGGAGAGCCGGAACCGGCCACCGAGCGACTCACCTTGGAAAAGGGCTGGAAGGTGGACAAGTCGAACCAGTTCGCCATCTTCGTTACCGGCTACGTCCGCAACAACTCCACTGAGCCGATCAACACCTATGTCCAGATCACTTTCGATGTACTGGACAAGAGCGGCGCGAATGCCGGCACCTGCCTCGCCAACACCAACACCATCGACGCCGGTGGCCGGTGGAAGTTCAAGGCACTGTGCAGCGGCGAGCCGAAGGAGATCGGCAAGGTTCGGTTCAAGGAGATCACCGGGTTCTGAGTCGACGCCACGCTCTCCGGCAGCACAGCTGGCCGGAGAGTGTCGTCGTTCAGGATCGGAGGAGGTGAGGCGGCGACTAGCCTGCCGGGGGCTTACGACTCCTTGTTGGCGGCCTTGATCCGCTCCTGCTCGGCGATCACCTTCTGGTGGACGTCGCGCTCGACGTGAAGCCAGCGCGGGGGATTGGCGATCAGCTCGCCGATCTGGTCGGCGGTCAGGGCCTCGGTGATGCCGCCGCGGACCAGGCCGGAGCGGGAGACGCCGAGCTTGGCGGCGACCACGTCGCGCGGGAACGGTCCGTTGCGGCGCAGCTCGACCAGCCATTCCGGCGGGTTGTCGCGCAGGGCGTCCAGCTCGTCGCGGGTGATCGGTGAGCTCTGGAACTCGGCTGGGGCCGCGGGCAGGTAGATGCCGAGCTTGGCCGCTGCGGTGATGGGTTTCATTGTCTGGCTCACCGGATCAGCGTAGCTGGCCGCGGGCCGGGTTACCCTAACCGGGTGGAGAACCAGCAGCCGGCGGGCCAGCGCGACGCACGGCCGGACAGGCTGAGGATCGGCTTCGTCCCGGGAGTGACGCTCACCAAGTGGCGCCGAATCTGGGCCGAACGGTTCCGGCGGGCCACCCTGGAGACCCTCGAAGTGCCCCGCGTCGAGCAGCGGGACGCCCTGATCGACGGTGACGATCGGCTCGACATGTGCTTCGTTCGGCTGCCGATCGACCGCGACGGGTTACATGTCATCCCACTGTATGAAGAGCAGCCGGTCGTGGTTGTCCCCAAGGATCACCCGCTGGCCGAGTTCGACGAGGTCAGCCTGGACGACCTGGCCGGCGAGCCGATCCTGCCCGATCCGGAGTCGCCGGACGCAGCCGATCGGACGGCCTGGGCCGGTGGCCTGTGGCTGACTCCGCAGTCGGTGGCCCGCACCCAAAGCCGCAAAGACTTGGCCATCCTTCCGCTCACCGACGCCGAAGCCACCACGATCGGCTTGGCCTGGCGGGTCGGCGATGACAACCCGCTGATCGAGGAGTTCATCGGCATCGTCCGCGGACGCACCGTCAATTCGTCGCGCACCCAGAGCGCCCGCGAAGCCCGGCACGGCGATCGCGAGCCCGACAAGGCCAAGAAGGCTCAGAAGAGAACCAGCACTCCCGTCGCCAAGGCTGCGCCGAAGCCCAGAAGGGGAATCCCCAAGAAGCGGTAGAGCCAGGTCATCTCGAAGGTCTCACCCTCGCGGGCGAAGAACCCGATGATTCCCAGCGCCAGCCCGGGCAGGCCCAGCGCCACGAAGGCCACCTGAACGAACTGCGCCGGATCGGGCACCAGCCACTTCACCAACGCCGCGAAGGCGCCACCGATGATGAGCATGGCCACGGTCTTGATCAGACCCTTCGGTAGCCAGCGCACCACATTCGGCAGGTTGGGCAGCTTCATCTGGTAGGCCGCAATCACCGACGGCACGAAGAACAGCACCGCACCGAAGGCCAGGTACCAGTTCAGGCCGATGTAGACGTAGGCGAAGAACAGGTACAGCGCCGTCCGCAGCGCCGCGGAGATGATCTGCTGCCGCGGGCTCGGGAAGCCCATCTTCGGCGGAGCTACCGCGGCCAGCCGCTGCGGGTAGTAGTGGGCGGCCATCGACTCCAGCAGGTAGCGAGCCACCATGCCGGCAGCGAACATGGCCACGATCTCGTTGGTGCTGTTCACGATCGGGAACTCCGCGCCGGCGATGGCCGAGGTCGACTTCACAATCGCCGACAGCGCCCAGGCGCCGATCAGCGTCGCCAGCACGATGTCGGTGATCCGGTCGAAGCGCTCGGCCGGGCTCGACGACGGCGGACGACGCAGCGGACGGGCCGCCGTTCCAGCCAGCGTGGCCGCGAAGAACACCAGGCTGATCGCCAGCACGCTGCGCAGCGCCTCGGGGGAGTTGAGTCCGCCGCCGATGGTGATGGTGACTCCGTAGGCGATGGCTGCGCCGAAGCCGGCCCCGGCGTCCAGGCAGGAGATCACCACAATGGTCAGCACCAAGCCCAGTGTGGGCGGCACCGCCACCAGCCCGGCCGAGAAGGCCGCGGCCACGCCTAGGACGACCCCGGCCACGTGGATCAGCAGCGACCACGTCCCCAGGATCGCTCGCAGGTAGGCGGCATCGCCGAACAGCCGGGCCACCATCGGCGACCAGGTGTTCAGCCGCGCCGGTGCGCTCAGGCTGAACGCGTCATAGCTGGTGACCAGGGGAGAGATCCAGGTCGCGGAGCGATCACCCCAGGCCGTCGCCTCATAGCGGAACTTGTGGTGCTTGACCTTGACCCCCTTCAGAGTGCCCTTGCCGCGTCGACCCCGGGCTGCCCCAACCGCAGTGGCAGCGGCCGCCCCGGCCGCGGCGCTGCCCAGGCCGCCGGCGCCCGCCGTGCCCGCTGCTCCGGTCGCGGCAGCGACCCCTCCGCTGGCGGCCATCGCCGACGCGCCGGCCGCACCGGCGGTCAGGACGCTGAGCAGGGTCAGGGAGGTCAGGATGGTCTTCGCCGACTCGTCGGCATGCTCGGCCGAGGTCGGGTTGTAGCTCGGGTAGCTGACCCCGCCGATCGTCTTCTGGTCTTCGGCTGGGCTGACCACCGGGGCATCGTCCGAGCCGCTGGTGCTCGGGACGGACGGCGAAGCCACCGGGGTGGTCGGCGCGCTCGGAACCTCCGACGGTGCCGCGGACGGGCTCGGCTCGGGCTGGGCCGGCGGCAGGTAGCTGCCGTTGTCGTCGGCGTCGTTGTCACCGTCGCCGGTTTCGACCTGCGGCACCCGGACCTTGTAGGTGGCCACGGCGCGGACGCTGGTGCCGTCGGTGCCGAAGCCGTAGGCGGCCATCGTGTGCCCGCCGGCCTCCAGCTTGCTGGGCACATTCAGCCGGACGCTGGCATTGCCGTCGGTGTCGGCGATCGCCTCACCCAGCAGCAACGGGGTCGAATAGGTGTAGATCGAGACCCGCGAACCGGGGGCGAAGCCGCTGACGGTGACCTGCAGGGTGGCGCCAACGGTCACGCTCGAGAACGCTTGGCCATGACGGTCGGTGACCGTCGCGCTGGTGTCACCGGTGGAGCTGGTCGGGGCAGCGCCGGGGGCCACCGACTTCGGAGCGGTGTACTTCCCGTCGGCCGGAGTGGCATCGGTCGAGCCCGCATCGGTGGCTGCCTCGACGGTGAAGGTGTAGGTCGTCTTCGGGTTCAGGCCGGTGACCACGCACCAGTTCTGGGTGGTCTGACAGCTCGCCCCGCCCGGATGGGCGGTCGCGGTGTAGTGCACCTCGCCGGCACCGCCGTTGTTGGCCGACGGCGTCCATGACACCGACGCCTGCTTCAAGCCCATGGTCACGGCAACCTCAGGGACGGCCGGAGGCGGGCCAGCCACCACGGTGACTCCGAGCTCGGCGGAGGCGCCCTGGTAGTCGGTGGTGGCCGGAACCTGCGCCCGCAGCACACAGCTGCCGGCCGCGTCGAAGGTGAGCGTGCGTCCATCCAGGGAGCAGCCGGCACCGCCTGCGTCGACCACCGAGTAGCTGATCGTCCCGTCGCCTTGCGTGGTTGCGGCCGGCACCGATGAACCGTTGTCGGCAAAGGGCCACTCCGAGGCCAGCTCCCAGCCCAGGCTGCGGTCGAGCTTGGCCACCGTCACCGTGATCTCGGTGCGCGCCTCCAGGTTGTTCTCGGTGGCGGCCGCGACGGCCTGCAGCCGGCAGGTACCCAGATCACTGAAGCTGAGCTTGCCCTCGTTCAGCGAGCAGCCTGCCGAGCCGGCATCGGTGACGGCATAGCTGAGCTCGCCCTCACCGCTGGTGGCGGCCGCGGGCAGGTCATCGCCGCTGCGGCTGGGCACCAGCGAGTAGTCCGACCAGCTGATCACCTGGTTGGACGGATCGATCTGACCGGAGATGTGCGGATCGAGGCGATAGTTCGCCGCATCGTCCCCGTCCAGACCGAGCCCGTGGACGGTCACGGTCCGGCTGCCCGCACCCGCGGCCTCGTAGCTGGCGCTCGTCACCGAGCCCGACACGCTCACCTCGTCCTCGCCGAGGACGCCGCTGAGGCCAGGGGTGCCGGTGATCGACGCGTCGGTCGAGCCGTCGTAGTCCTTGCTCGCTGTCAGGCCGGTCAGGGTGAGCGTCCGCTTGGCCACCTCGACTTCCCGCTCAACGGCGTCGGCGCCGGAGAAGTCGCTGTTGCCGAGCTGGACGGCCTTGATCCGGCAAGTGCCGGACGCGACCGCCGCCAGCGTCCGATCGGAGACGGCGCAGACCTCGGGGGTCAGCGAGGTGATCTCCGGAGACAGATCGGAGCTGGCCGAGCTGGTGAACTCCTTCGACTCGCCATAGGTGAGGCTGTCGGGCAGGTGCAGACTCAGGCTCTGTGAGGCTTGGGTGATTTCGCCGGCGATCGTGGTGATCAGCCGGTAGTTGCCGGCCTGCTCTCCCTCGAGGCTGAGCCCGTTCACGGTCACGATCCGCGACCCGGCCCGGACGCTGTCGTAGCTGGCGCCGGAGATCTCGCCGGCCAGGGTCACCTGGTCGCCGTCGAGCACGCCGACGAGTTCCGGAGTGCCGGTCACTGCGGCACTGGTGTCGCCGTCATAGGTCTTGGTGGCCGTCAGTCCGGACAGGGTGAGCGGCTGGGCTGCGATGTTCAGCTCGGCTTCGGCCGGGTCGGCCGCGGTGTAGTTGGTGTTGCCCGACTGGGTCGCCTGAACCCGGCAGGTGCCCGCGGCAATCGCGGTCAGCGTGTGGTCGCTGATCGTGCAGATGCTCGGCGTCAGAGCGGTGATCGATACGTCCAGGCCGGAGCTTGCCGATGCGCTGAATGAGCCGGACTCCTTGTAGCTCAGGCTGCCCGGCAGGTGCAGGCTGACCGTCTGAGACGCCTTGTTGATCGTGCCGGGGATGGTGTTGCACAGCTGGTAGCTGGCGGCCATCGCGCCGCTGAGGCTGAGCCCGCTGATGGTGACCGTCCGGCTGCCCGCGGTGGCTGAGTCGTAGCTGGCTCCGGTGATGCTACCGGTCAGGCTCACCGCATCGCTGCGGACGATTCCCGACAGGCCCGCGGTACCGTTCAGCGAGACGGCCGTGGTTCCGTCGTAGGTCTTGGCGGCAGTCAGGCCCGAGATGGTCAGGGTCCGGACGTCCACGCTGACCTCGGCGTCGACCGAGGTTGCCGCGGCGTAGTTCGACGTGCCGGCCTGGGATGCCCGCACCCGGCAGGTGCCGGCCGAGACTGCGGTCAGACTGCTTCCCGATGCTGTGCACACCGAGGTGGTCAGCGAGGTGACCGTCACGGTCAGGCCTGCGCTGGAGGATGCGCTGAGACTCTTCACGTCGCCATAGCTGATGGAAGTGGGCAGGGTCAGGCTGAGGGTCTGCTCGGCCTTCAGAATCTCGCCGGTGATCGTATTGCTGAGCTGATACCGGTCGGCCATCAGGCCGCTCAGGGTGAGCCCGCTGACGGTGACCGTCTGGGTTCCGGCCGACGCGGACGCGTAGCTGGCACTGGTGATGGTTCCGGCCACGCTGACCAGGTCGGAGCCGACCACACCGGACAGGGCAGGGGTGCCGGTGACGGACGCAGTGGTGGTGCCGTCATAGCGTTTGGACGCGGTCAGCCCGGACAAAGTGACCGTCTTGGGTCCGACCGTGAAGCTGCTGCGGACGGCCGGAGCCGCCTCAATCTGAGAGCTGCCGCTCTGGGTGGCTTCCAGGGTGCAGGTGCCCGCACCGGTCGTGCTGATCGTCCAGGTGCCGACGTTGTTGGTGCCGTAGCTGGCCGCCGAGACCGAGCAGACCAGCGGGTTCAGCGAGTTCAGGGTGACCTGTTGGCCCATGTTCGTGCTCGCGGTGTAGCTGGCCGTACCGCCGTAGGTGAGGCTGCTCGGGGCGGAGACGGTGATCACCTGGGGGCACTGCGTGAGCAGCGTCAGCGGGACCGTCGAGTACAAGGTGTAGGTGCCGGTCGCGTTTGCTGAGTAGGTGGTGGCGGCGAGGAAGCCGCTGGTGTTGATGCTCGCCGAGGCCAGGTATGCGTCGAGGCCGACGCCGGCATCGTCATCCTGACTGAGGACGTGGGTGCGGTCGGCCAGCACCTGCACGAAGGGGTCGCTCAACGTGCCGTGTTCGATGTAGAAGCTGGCGCTGGAGTAGTTGTTGGCTGAGACGTACATGTCGCCGTAGAAGCTGAAGCCGCGTGCGGGGTTCATGCACGACTGCGAGGTCAATGTCCCCGAGTACTGGTACGGGAAGCTGAGGACGGTCCCGTTATCGAGCTGAGGTGTGGCGGCCGCTTGGGTCGCGGTCGCGATCGCGAGGCCGAACATCGTCGCGCACAGCGCCACGATCGAGGCGAGTCGGTACCTGCGAGATCGGGCACGATCTGGTCGGATCTGGGGAATGTCTATGCAGCTTGCTTTTCGAGCGCCAAGCATGGCCGTATCGGCTCCTCATTGCACCGCGGTGGGGCGGGCGGACCACGGATGGCACCCCACTCGAGCCAACCTATTGCACCAGCTGCGCAATTCTTGGTACCCAAGCGGAATTCCACACTGGAATTGGTGCTGTCACTAGGCACTTTGTCACCCGGACGGGGGTGTCCTCTGGTCTGTGGCCGGCTGCTATCCCGTTCGGTTCAGGTAGGCGATCAGTTCAGCCCGCTTGTGGATGCCGAGCTTGGCGTAGATGTGCTGGATGTGGGTGTTCACGGTGTACGGCGAAATCACCAGCTTCTCGGCCACGGCGGAGGCGGTGTAGCCGCGTCCGATCAGAGCCATGATCTCACGCTCTCGCTCGGACAGCCGGTACTCCTCGGCCACCGAGTTGACCAGCGAGGCCAGCTCGGACTCCGCCTGCGGGCTGCGGGCCAGCTCCTCGATCGCGTACTCCTGTCGGACCATCGTGATCAACATGCCGGCCAACAGTGCGATCAGGGCGACGAAGGTCGGACGGACCAGTAGGTCATGCCAGCCCGGTACCCGCTCATAGATCAATGCGGTGCCATTGCCCAGACAGATACCGGCTCGAATGGCGCTGCCGGACAGGGCGAACGCGGTAGCCGGGGGCGCGTAGCCGCGCTGCGTGAGCACACCCATGTACAAGGTGAGCAGGATCTCGAACAGCGACGAGATGGCCACTGCCAGCAGGAACGCGGCGCTGTCGAGCCGTTCGTCGGCCAAAAACATCACACAGGCGATCACCAGCAGTAGCAGCAGCCAGGGGTAGACCCGGAACGCCGACCGCGGCGCCTTCGAGCTGGCCTGCAAACCGGCGAAGGCCAGAATCAGCGCGGCCCCGATCAGGATGCCGACGGTGAAGCTGTTCGCGACCGTCCCCAACGCATCCCACGGCACGATCGCGACCGTGTAGTAGCAGACATAGGCGGCGACGAACGAGATCAGCGTGACGATCACCATGGTGTGCCGCCCCTGGGTCGCCGCCTTGCTCGGCAGCAGCTTGGGTGGTCCGGACGGCACCTCACAGGTCTGCAACTGCAGCAGCAGGCCGGACGCCAGTGGAAGCAGGCTCACCAGCGCCGTCGCGCTCCAGCCAGGGGCGACCCAGGTGAGCAGGACCAACGCGAACAGGAAGCCGCCGTAAGTAGGGGCCACCCGACGCAGAGTGAAGCGCGCCTTCTGGCAGGCGAGTCGCTCGCCCCACATCACCCACAGCACGCCGGCGCAGGCCCCGACGACGAAGGCCGAGCAGTAGGCGACCTCAGGCCCCTCAGCGAGCATCCCCAGCGAACACAGCACTGCCGTGCCGGCCGAGCCGAGTCCGGACACCAGCCAGATCATCAGCGGGCGGGTGTCCAGGTGTCGGGTGCGTCCGAGTCGCCAGGCGAGCACCAGTGGGACGGCCGCCGCGGCGCCCAGCGCGATCAGCCAGGCGAAGGTGATCCGGTCATCGAGCAGGAACGTCGTCGGGAACGAGGTGGGCACGAACCACAAGCAGTAATGCCAGGCGAGCACCAGGGTCAGGCCCAGATACTTCAGCCGGGAGTCGAGAACGATCCGAGCAATTGGTCCGCTCGGGACTGCGCTCATCCAATGGCCTCTCCGGCGGGGTGGACCTGTGCTCTAGAAGGGGATCGAGTTGGTGCCGACGATGCCAGCTAGCGTGCTTCTGTGGACGCCGGACTCGCTCACTAGTGTGCCAGCTACGAGGTCTGGCCAGTATCGCCAGATTCTGGTGAGTGGGGTCGATGAAACCTGATGCTCTTCGGGTTCACGCCGTTTTGGGGACGCTTCGGGCGTGCGCGGCCGAGCTGCTGATCGAGAGAGTGACGCCCGGGGCCCGTGCGTCCCAAGCCACTCGCCCTGAGCTCGACGGGAGGTGGCTGTGAACACCTCGAAGGAGTCTCAATGGCGAACTCAACGAGCAATGAGAAGACTTACGCCGACCTGAGTTCTGGTCGTCGCTGGTTCCTGCTCATCCTCGCGAGCATCGGCAGCTCGATCATCTACGCACCGGCGTACCTGAAGGCGGTCTTCTACGATCCGCTGCAGCAGGCGCTCGGCGTCACCAACACCGAACTCGGCGCCGTCTTCGGCGCCTACGCGATCACCGCCCTGATTTGCTACCTGCCCTCCGGAATCCTGGCCGACAAGATCCGGATGCGGACGCTGTCCTCGGTCGGCTTCATCTCCACGGCGGTGCTGACCTTCATCTACGCGATGCTGCCCAGCCTCGCCGTCTTGTACGCGGTGTTCATCCTGATGGGCGTCACCACGATCCTGATCTGGTGGGGCGTGCGCTACAAGCTCGTCCGCCTAGTCTCCAAGGAGGACGAGTACCCCAAGCGGATCGGCCTGTCCTACGGCTTCTATGGCATCGCCGGACTGCTGATTGGCCTGGTCTCGACCGCAATCGTCGCCGCCGTCGGTGAGAACCTGCACCTGGGCGTCTCGATCTACCTGTTCTTCCTCAGCGCCGTCATCCTGATCCTCGGCATCCTCTCCTGGCTGTTCATCCCGAAGTTCGCCGGCGAGATCAAGACCGAGGGCGGCTTCAGCCTGGGCGAGTTCACCGCGGCCTTCCGTGACCCGGTGGTCTGGATTGCAGCCGTCTCGCTGTTCTTCGTCTACTTCTTCTACACCGGGGTCACCTACACCACTCCGTACATGACCGGTGTCCTGGGAGTCTCGCTGGCTGCGGCCACCATCGTGGCCAACATCCGCAACTACGGCATCACCTTGCTGTCGGGCCCGATCTTCGGCTGGATCGCCAACAAGTTCCGTCCGTCGGTCGTGATCGCAGCCGGCTCGGTGGTCTTCATCGTCGCCCTGCTCGCGATGATGATGCTGCCGTCGGGTCCTGCGGTGATGGTGATCGCGTGCGTCCTGGTGGTGGTGCTCGGCTTCATCGCCAACGGCTCCTTCGGCGTGGTGTCCGCACAGCTGACCGAGGGCAAGGTTCCGCTGGGCCACTTCGGTGCAGCCACCGGCATCCTGTCGATCATCGGCTTCCTGCCCGACACCTTCTCCAGCACCTGGTTCGGGTCGATCATGGACGCCCAGACCGACGCGGCCGGCACAGTGGCCGCCGGCGCCTACCAGGAGATCTTCTGGATCCTGATCGGCTCGGCCGTCCTGGCCGCGCTGTCGTCGCTGGCGCTGTGGGCTTACCTGCGCAAGGCCCGTCCCGAGGTGGCCGCTGACGCGACCGCCGAGGTCGCGGCCTAGGAGTCAGCGATGGTTGCCCACAACAAGCTGCCTGTCCTGGACCTGATCTCGCCGCAGATGCGGGCGGTTCTGGACAAGTCCGCCGAACTGGCCCCGGACGCCTATGCGACCGACGTCAGCCTTGACCAGCAGCGATTGGCCTACGGCCGTGAGCGCCGCTACTGGAACGAGGGTGGCCCGGTGATGGCGGCGACGATCGACGACCGGATTCCGACCCCGCACGGGGAGGTGGCGATCCGTTGCTACCTGCCGGTGCCGGATGTCGATCTGCCGGCTGTCATCTACGTTCACGGGGGCGGCTGGGTTGTGGGCAACCTCGACACTCACGATCGGATCATGCGGGCCCTTGCCGCCGATTCCGGCGCGGCCGTGATCGGCCTGGACTACTCCCTCTCTCCGGAGGCGAAGTTCCCGGTCGCAATCGAGCAGGCTGCCGCCCTGGCGCGGCACCTGCTCGATCAGCCGGGCCGCTACCACCTCGACGGCACCCGGCTGGCCTTCGCCGGCGACTCCGGCGGGGCGGCCATGTGCCTGGGAACGACGCTGCTGCTGCGCGATCAGGGCTTCGGCGTCGGGGCGGTCAAGGCGCTGATCCTCTACTACGGCCTGTTCGGGCTGCGCGACTCGGCGTCACGCCGCCTGCTCGGCGGCCCCTGGGACGGCCTCACCGAGGCCGACCTCGACTACTACCTGGACGCTTACCTGGCCGACTCCGCTGCGATGCGCAGCCCATACCTGGACTGCCTCAGCGCCGACCTCAGCTGGGGCGTCCCGGCCACCTATCTGGCATCGGCGGAGTTCGATCCGCTCCGTGACGATTCCACGGCGCTCGAACAGATCCTCATCGGCCACGGTGTGGACTGCCGGCACGAACAGTTCCCCGGCGTCCTGCACGCCTTCCTGCACAACTCTCGAATGCTCGACGCGGCCGTGGTCGCGCTGCGCCACGGTGGCGACTTCCTTCGCCACGCCTTCACCGACTGACAAGGAGTATTCCCATGGATTTCCGGCTCAACGACGAGCAGCAGCTGTTCGTGGACAACGTTCGCGAGCTGATGCAGCGCGAGAACTGGGAGGCCTATTTCGCCGAGTGCGATCGGACGCACACCTACCCCGAGCGGTGGGTCAAGGCGTTGTGTGACCTCGGTTTCGACCTCATCATGCTGCCCGAAGCCCACGGTGGCCTCGAACTCGGTCTGGTCACCCTGACCGCGGTCTACGAGGAACTCGGGCGCTGGGGCGCGCCGACCTATGTGCTGTACCAGCTGCCATGCTTCGACACGATTCTGCGCGAGGGCACCCCGGCGCAGATCGACAAGGTGCTGGCCTACGTCGGCACTGGCAAGCAGATCTGGAACTCGGCCTGCACCGAGCCCGGAGCCGGCTCCGACGTCGGCAGCCTGCAGACCAACTACACCCGCCGCGACGGCAAGATCTACCTCAACGGGCACAAGACCTTCATCACCTCGTCGGCGCATGTGCCGTTCCTGGTGGTGATGGCCCGCAACAGCGAGGACCGGGACTGCTTCACCGAGTTCTTTCTGGACATGAGCCTGCCCGGTATCCGGATCGAGCCGCTGGAGAAGCTCGGCCTGCGGATGGACAGTTGCTCCGACGTCTACTTCGACAACGTCGAACTCGACGAATCCGACATCTTCGGACGCGAGGGCAACGGCTTCAGCCGGGGCATCAAGGACTTCGACTTCGAACGTTTCCTGGTTGCGGCCAGCGACTATGCGGTGGCCATCTCCGCCTTCGAGGATGCCGCCCGCTATGCGAACGTCCGGGTGCAGTTCGGCAAGCCGATCGGGCGCTTCCAGCTCAACCAGCTGAAGTTCACCGAGATGGCCATCAAGCTCAACGCGATGAAGAACATGGTCTACGAAGCGGCCTGGCATTACGACACCGACGAGATGACCGCGACTCAGGCGGCCATGTGCAAGTACTACTGCGTGAACGCCGCCTTCTCCGTGGTCGACGACGCGATGCAGGTGATGGCCGGAGTCGGAGTGGCCGGCGATCACCGGATCCAGCGGATCTGGCGCGACCTGCGGGTAGACCGGGTCAGCGGCGGCACCGACGAGATGATGATCCTGACCGTCGCCAAGGGCGTCCTGCGCCAGTACGCGAACTGAGGCCCGGTCATGCAGATTCCCACGCAGAAGCCGACCTTCGGAGTCCTGGACGACCTGAAGGTGGTCTACGCCGCCATGGAGCTGGCCGTGCCCAAGGCTGCCTGTCTGATGGCCGAATGGGGTGCCGACGTCACCTGGCTGGAGAACACCGGCTCCGGCGACACCATCCGCGACACCGCCTGGATCAAGCAGGCCGAGCGGCGCAACCAGCGCTCGGTCGCCCTGGACTACTTCTCCGAGCAGGGCAAGCAGGTGCTCCTGCGGATGCTCGCCGAGGCGGATGTCTTCATCGAGTCGAGCAAGGGCGGCACCTGGGCCAAGAAGGGCCTCACCGACGAAGTGCTGTGGCAGATCAACCCCAAGCTGGTGATCGTCCACGTCTCCGGCTTCGGCCAGACCGGGGTACCCGAGATGGTCACCCGGGCCGCGTACGACCTCACCGTGATGGCCTACTCCGGCTACATGAGCCAGAACGGCACCCCGGAACAGCCGATGAACCCCGGCCCGTACGCCGGGGACTACTTCAACTCGCTGATGATCCTCAGCTCGACCCTGGCCGCGCTGCACAAGGTCGCACTGACCGGAGTCGGTGAGTCGATCGACGTGGCCATGTACGAGTCGCTGCTGGCGATCGGCCAGTACTACCTGGTCGACTACCTCAACGCTGGCGTGGTCTGGCCGCGTCCGGGTGCCCGCAACCAGAACCTGTGTGCGATCGGCGAGTACGAGTGCGTCGACGGCTTCATCGGGCTGTGCGTGTACGGGGTGCCGCAGAACAAGTACCTGCTCGAGCAGATCGGCCTGGGGGAGCTGTGGGGTACCCCCGACTACCCCGAGGACTGCAGCGCCCTGTGGCTGTCCAGCCCGAAGGCCGCCCTCATCGAGGCGAAGCTGGAGGAGTACCTGGCCACCCGCAAGGTCGTCGAGGTCGAGGCGGACTTCTCCGCCCATCGGATCGCGGCCCAGAAAGTGATGGAGTTCACCGACCTGGTCGCGGAGCCGCACCTGGCCGCCCGTGGCGTCTGGCAGGACTGGCAGACCGCCGACGGTGAGCAGTTCAAGGGCTTGGGAGTCTTCCCGCGGTTCGACCAGCACCCCGGACAGGTGTGGCGGCCGATGCCGGCCCAGGGCTACGACAGCACCGACGTGCTGACCCGGCTGGGCTACTCGCCCGAAGCGATCGACGGCCTGATCGAGGCCGGCGTGATCAAGCAATCCAACTGAGGAAGGACCCCGATGCGAATCGTTGCCTGCATCAAGGCCGCACCCGATGATGCCGACATCACTGTCGGCCCCGACCGGTCCTTGGACTTCACCCGGGCCCAGCCGCGGATCGGCGCGTACGACCTGAACGCGATCGAGGCCGCTCGGCAACTGGCCGATCAGGTCGGCGCCGAAGTGGTCGGCATCAGCGTCGGCGCAGCCGAATGGGACAACACCAAGCTGCGTAAGGACGCCCTGTCGCGCGGGCTGGACTCGCTGGTGATCGTCAGCGGCGAGCCAGACGCCGACAGCTTCCAGACGGCCAGCCTGCTGGCCGCCGCGATCACCGAACTGGGGGAGTGTGACCTGGTTCTCCTCGGTGCCGGCAGTTCCGATCGGTACGCCCAGCAGGTCGGCAATCAGCTCGGAGCACTGCTGGGGCGTCCGACCCTGAACCAGGTCAACGCGATCAGCCTGACCGACTCCGGCGTGCGCGTCGAGCGCCTCCTGGAGGACGCCGAGCAGGTCATCGACGCCGACCTGCCGACAGTGATCAGCCTGACCGCCGGGGCCAACGTCCCGCGGATCGCCGGCATGAAGGACATCCTCGCCGCCGGCAAGAAGCCGGTGACCCAGGTCTCGGGGCAGCCGGTCGCGGCCACCGCACGGCTGGTCTCGGTCCTCGCCCCCGAACAGGTCGATCGACGCCGCCAGGTCGTCGAAGGAGACCCCGCCGACACCGCGGCTGCGCTGGCCGCCTTCCTGAAGTCCTTGTGAGGAGCAACATGACCGAGGTTTGGATCATCGCCCACGACGCGACCGGCGGCAACGCCCTCGCCTGCGCCGCACGGGCACTCGGCGACCGGGTGGTCGCAATCAGTCTCGGCGCCGGGGTGCTGCCCGGCGCCGATCTCAGCCTGACCGTCCAGGTCAGCCCGGAGGTTCCGGTCGAGGCCTACGCCTGCGCAGTGGCCGATCTGCTGTCGGCCCGCGGTGCGCAGCTGGTCCTCACCGACGCCACCACCACCGGACGCCTGCTGGCCGGCCAGGTGGCCGCCCGACTTGGCGTGAGCCCGCTCACCGCGTCCGGTGTGGTCCGCGGTAACAGCCTGCAGGTGACCCGCCTGGTGTACGGCGGCTTGGCGGTCGCGACCGACGAGGTCATCTCGCCGGTGTGCGTGCTGGTGGTAGCACCGGGCGCGCTGACCGCCGAGGAGAGCGTCCGGGCGGGCCAGAGTGAAGCCGTCAGCCTCACCCCGGCCGGTGGTCTTCGACTGGTGGAGACCCGGGCCAAGGGCGGGACCAGCGTCGACCTCACCGGCGCCAAGCGGGTCGTCGGGGTCGGACGCGGGTTCGCCGCCGAAGCCGACCTGGAACTGGCCCGCGCGCTGGCCGTGAAGCTCGGGGCCGAGGTGGCCTGCAGCCGTCCGATCGCCGAGGGCGTGAACTGGATGCCGGCCGAGCGCTACCTGGGCGTCTCGGGGGCGACCATCAAGCCCGAGCTCTACCTCGCCATCGGCATCTCCGGACAAGTCCAGCACCTGGTCGGAGTGAACCACTCCAAGGTGATCGTCGCCATCAACTCCGACAAGAACGCACCGATCTTCGCCCACGCCGACTTCGGCGTGGTCGGAGACCTCTACCAGGTGCTGCCCGAGCTCACCAAGAGCCTGTAGCCGCATCCGAAGGAGAAGGGAACTCGCGGTGGCCGACATCACGACGGGCCAGACCACAGCCTCGCTGTGGGCGGCAGCCTGCCGAGACTTCGGTGATCGCCAGTTCCTGGTGCATCTGGACGCCACCGGTGGCCGGACCGAGTACAGCTACGCCCGGTTCGCCACACTCATCCACCAGGCCGCCCACGCCTTTCTCAGCGTGGGCGTCCGGTCCGGCGACCCGGTGGTGCTCCAGGTGCGCAATCGTCCCGAGATGCTGGCTGCATTCTTCGGGCTCACCGAGATCGGCGCGATCGTCGTGCCGCTCGGCATGGACGCAACCCCCACCGAGCTGCTGCGGGCCTACCAGGCCTGTGGTGCCGAGTGGGCGGTGGTGGAGCCGCACCTGTGGCCGACGCATCAACGACTGCGCGCCGAAGCCGGGCTCAGCGCAGTCGCCGTGCTCGTCGTCGGCGACCGGGACGGCACTCCGCAGGCTCAGGGAGCTGGAGTCCGGGGATTCCGGGAGCTGTGTGCGCAGCAGTCGAGCGAGCCGGTCGTCGCCCCGGAGCTCGATGGCCGACAGGTGGCCGAGCTGCTCTACACCTCCGGCACCACCGCCGCCCCCAAGGGGGTGATGATCACCCACGCGAACCTGGTGTTCTCCGGTCATTACGGCGTCTGGCAGACCTCGCTGCGCGCCGACGACCGGGTGTTCACCACCATGCCCGCCTGCCACTCGAACTTCCAGCTGGCCGCCCTCACTCCGGTGCTCGTCGCCGGCGCGACGCTGGTGATGGCCGAGCACTACTCGGCCAGCCAGTTCTGGTCGCAGGTGCGCCGGGAGCGGGCCAGTGTCGTCCAGCTGATTGCGATGATGGTGCGCACCCTGCTGCTGCAGCCGCCCGCACCCGACGACACCGATCATGAGCTCCGCGAGGCGCTCTACTTCATGCCGCTCTCCGATGCCGAGAAGCAGACCTTCGAGACCCGATTCGGGCTGCGGCTGATGAACTCCTACGGATCGACCGAGTCGATCGGCTGGGCGGTGACCGATCCGCCGGTCGGCGCGCGGCGGTGGCCATCGGTCGGACGAGCCGGACTCGGCTACGAGGTCGGCATCTTCGACCACTGTGGCAACGAACTGCCGCCAGGTGAGATCGGCGAGTTCCGAATCAAGGGGACGCCGGGGGTCAGTCTGATGCTCGGCTACCACGACGACCCGGCCGCGACCGCGTCCGCGCTGAGCGAGGACGGCTGGCTGCGCACTCACGACGAGGGCTATCGCGATGAGGACGGCTGGTTCTACTTCGTCGACCGGGCGGTGAACCTGATCAAGCGGGCCGGTGAGAACATCTCGGCCAGCGAGGTCGAGTGTGTGCTGACCTCGCACCCGCTGATCGCGGAGGCCGCCGTCATCGGCGTCCCGGACCCGATCCGAGACAAAGCGGTCCTGGCCTACGTGCGGCTGCAGCCGGGGGCGCGACTCAGTGTCGCCGAGATCCTCCAGCACTGCCGGGGACAGCTGGCCGCCTTCAAGGTGCCCAGCTATGTCGAGTTCGTTGACGACTTCCCCAGAACTGCCTCGATGAAGATCGAGAAATGCCGCCTACAACGAGCTGAACCGCAATGCCGCGGGACTGATGAAGGGAACCACTGATGGGCAGGATCAAGACTGAGATGGTGGGCCAGACGTACGGCCCGTTCGTCCGGGACTACAGCTTTCGCGACCTGGAACTGTTCGCGCTCGGCTGCGGCGCCGGCATCGACGGCCGGGACGATCTGATCTACCTCAACGAGCACGACGAGCGGGATCCGCAGCTGAAGGTGCTGCCGATGTTCGCCGCGATGCTGATCGTCGACTCCGAGGTGACCAGGACCATCGACTACGGCTACAACTACGCCGGCTCCCTGCACTGGGGCTTCGACATCAGGTTCCATGCACCCATCACCAAGCTGAGCGACCGGGTCGAGACCAAGGTGAAGCTGGCCGGCCTCTACGACCGTGGCGAGGGCAAGGGTCTGCTGGCTCAGCACATCGGCGACACCTACGACTCCGACGGCACCCTGCTGTGCACCAACGAGTCCTGGGATTGCCTGATCTACGACGGCGGCTGGGGTGGCCCGGCCGCCCCCAAGGACGTCGTCGAGATGCCCGATCGGGCCCCGGACGCCGAGGTGGTCGAGACCATCCCGTTCAACCAGGCACTGATCTACCGGCTCTCGGGTGACTTCCATCCCCAGCACATCGACTGGGACTACGCCGCGGCCAACGGTGAGCCCCGTCCGATCCTGCACGCGATCAGCTATGCCGGCGTGGTCATGCGGCACTTCATCCGGACCTTCATCCCCGGGGAGCCGGAGCGGCTGACCCGGTTCAAGACCCGGATCACCTCGCCGGTGCACCCGGGCACCTCACTGACCACCCAGCTGTGGCAGGTCGGCGACCACGAGGCCCGGTTCCGTCTGGTCGACACCGACGCCCCGGACGCCAAGCCGCACCTGAACTGGGGAATCATCGAATGGAAGTAGCACCTGCTGGGACGAGTGGGGACGACTCCCGACTCGTCCCGGCCGGCCCGCGGCTGATCGACGACGCCGGGATGAACCGCTTCCTGAAGAAGATCATCTTCTTCTCCAGCGGCGGTTCATTCCTGGACGGCTATGTGCTCTCGCTGATCGGGGTGGCGCTGGTCCAGCTCACCCCTGCGCTGGGGCTGAGCCAGGCCGAGGTTGCCGCCACCGGAGCCGCCGCACTGGCCGGGATCTTCTTCGGCTCGCTGGCCGGCGGCCGGCTGACCGATGCACTGGGCCGGCGGACCATGTTCATCCTGGACGTATCGGCGATCGGCATCGCTTCGCTGGCCGCCTGTTTCGTGGACGCCGCCTGGCAGCTGATCGCCTTGCGCTTCCTGCTCGGCTTCTTCATCGGAGCCGACTACCCGATCGCCACCTCGCTCATCGCCGAGTTCAGCCCACGCCGTGAGCGTGCGGTGAGCATGGGGATCGTGTCCGGGGCCTGGTATCTCGGCGCGACCGCGGCCGCGTTCGTCGGGTACGGGCTCTACTCGGTCGATCAGGGCTGGCGGTGGATGCTCGGCAGTGCTCTGGTGCCGTGCATCGTGCTCCTGATTGGCCGCCACGACATCCCCGAGTCGCCGCGCTGGCTGTGCCAGCGGGGTCGGCTGGACGAGGCCCGGCAGGTGATGCGGAAGGTGTTCGGGGCCGAGATCGAGCTGGAGGATGAGGCTCCGACCCGGGCCGGCTTCGGTTCGGTGTTCCGCGCCGGCTACGGCAGCCGAGTGGTGTTCCTGGGCGTGCTGATCTTGTGCCAGGTGGTGCCCATGTGGGCGATGTACACCTTCGGACCGATGATCATGTCGGCCTTCGGTCTGGGTGAGGGCAGTCTTTCGGTGCTCGGAGAGGCGCTGGTCAGCCTGTTCTTCCTGATCGGGACCGTGCCGGCCATGTACTGGCTGAACTCGCTAGGGCGGCGTCCGCTGCTGATCGGCTCGCTGGCGCTGATGGCGCTGGGCCTGTTGATTCCCGGCATCTGGCCGGCCGCGCACATCGTGGTGATCATTGCCGCATTTGCGCTGTACGCCTTCTTCTCCGGCGGACCGGGGATCCTGCAGTGGCTCTACCCGAACGAGATGTTCCCGACCGAGGTCAGGGCGACCGCCGTCGGGGTGGCCATCGCGATCAGCCGGATCGGGGTGGTGATCTCGACCTACGGGCTGCCGATCTTCCTGGCCGCCTATGGCATCGGTCCGACGATGCTCACTGGTGCCGGCCTACTGGTGCTTGCCCTGGTGCTGTCGGTGTTCATGGCTCCGGAAACTCGGCACCTCACCCTCAGTGAAGCCAGCTCACTGCCGAACGACTGACCCAACCCATCGCGAGGGGATCGCCCTCGCCGACGAAAGGAACCTGGTGGCTGATTTCGACGCAATCGTGGTCGGCTCTGGCTGTGCCGGCCCGGTGGCTGCCTACGAACTTGCCAAGGCTGGACGCAGCGTCCTGGTCGTGGAGCGCGGCAACTACTGCGGGGCGAAGAACGTCTCTGGCGGAAGGCTGTACACCCATGCCCTGCGCGCGGTCTTCCCCGACTTCGCCGAGAGTGCACCGCTGGAGCGGCGAGTCACCCGCGAGCGAATCAGTCTGCTCGCCCCCGATGCAGCAACGACCCTGGAGGCCAGCGACGCGCTGATGAGCGATGAGCGCTACGAGTCGTACACGGTGCTGCGGGCTCGATTGGACCCGTGGCTGGCCGGGCAAGCCGAACAGGCCGGCGCCGAGTACGTGAACGGGATCGCGGTCGAGTCGCTGATCATGGCCGACGGCCGGGTCAGCGGGGTCCGGGCCGGTGGGGACGAGATCAGTGCGGACGTGGTCCTGCTCTGCGACGGGGTGAACTCGCTGCTCACCCCGCAGGCCGTCGGAGCGACGGTCCCGCGTCCGGATCAGGTGGCGGTCGGGATCAAGCAGGTGATCGAGCTGCCCGCGCAGGTGATCTCCGATCGGGCGCTGTGTGCTCCCGGCGACGGCCTTGCCTGGTTGTTCGTCGGCGCTGCTACCGGCGGACGAGTGGGCGGCGGCTTCCTGTACACCAACGTCGATTCGATCTCCATCGGCCTGGTGGCCACTGCATCCGACCTGGCCGAGTCGCCGGTCCCGATCTACCAGTTGCTGGAGGAGTTCAATCAGCACCCGGGCGTTGCGGCGATGATCGCCGGCGGCAAGGTGGTCGAACACTCCGGGCACCTGGTCGCCGAGGCCGGCTACGACGCAATGCCGCCGCTGGTGGGCGACGGTGTGCTGCTCGCCGGCGAGTCGGCGCTGATGTGCATCAACGCCGGCTACACCGTTCGTGGAATGGATCTGGCCATCGCGGCGGGGCAACAGGCCGGGCGCAGCGCTGCAGCCGCCCTCGAAGCCGGTGACACATCGGCCGCGGGGCTGGGGGGTTACCGGACGGCACTGGAGGACAGCTTCGTGCTGCAGGACATGAAGACGCTGCGCCGGTTCCCGCACTTCATGGAGAGCACCCCGCGGATGTTTGGGCAGTACCCAAAGCTCGCCCGGGACGCGATGCGCTCGCTCTTCCTGGTTGACGGCACTCCGATCAGACCGATGCGCAAGCAACTGCTGCCGCTGGCCAAACAGGTCGGAGTGTGGAACCTGGTCAAGGACCTGAACAAGGGGATGAGGGCGCTGTGAGTGAGTTGCCACCGACCGCGGTCAACATCGACGAGTACCTCGGCCTGAACAAGTACGAGGTCGACGAAGGGCATCCGCACATCGAGCCGATGCACCCGGCCCCCGCCGCCGAGTTCGCCAAGCTGGTTCGGGTCTGCCCGGCCGGGCTGTACAAACTCGGACCCGATGGCGGCCAGCTGTTCGACTACGCCGGCTGTCTGGAGTGCGGCACCTGCCGTGTCATCGGACTGGGCACCGCTCTGACCAGTTGGGAATACCCGCAGCCGACGATGGGCGTGGAGTACCGGTACGGCTGACCTGGACGTCGAGAGGGTGGAGGCTGCCACCTCCGCCGGAGCCGACCCGTCCGGAGCGTCGTTGACCCCTCGGCTCCGGGCGGGTCGGACGGCGTTCTGACTGGGGCTTCGTCGCTGAGCCTGCCGCGATCCAGGTGCTGCCGCCGGACTGTCAGAGCAGCGAATTGGTCGGGGTGAGCACTCAACCCGACCACAGTCAGCCAGCGGTCAGTCGAGCGCGGCAGCCTTCGCATTCGCCATGGCGTCGGCGATTTCGGTCAGCAGATCGTCGGTGGAGGACTCCTCGTCGAGGGTCTCGCCGAGCAGCTGTGCGGCCTGATCCAGCCCGAACAGGTAAGCCCAGCGACGCAGCGTCCCGTGGCGGGTGAT
The DNA here is from genome assembly GCA_001603275.1 of Actinomycetales bacterium Actino_02. Lineage (GTDB taxonomy): Bacteria > Actinomycetota > Actinomycetes > Propionibacteriales > Propionibacteriaceae > Propionicimonas. The sequence continues at coordinate 27,190 of LUYM01000016.1, forward strand.
CTCGTAGTGCTCGACGGCCTGGGCGGATGCGATCAGGGCAGCATCCCCAGCCGGGCTGCCCCCGAACTCGCGCAGCACCGAGCGGCCCTCCTTGAGGATGCCCTCGATCCCGTCACACTTCTTGGTGCTCGGCTCCTCGCCGAGCGCCCTGAATACCTGCTCCAGCCGGGCGATCTGGCCCTCGGTCTCGCCGCGGTGGTGGGCGAAGGCGTTGCGCAGCCGCTCGGACTCAGCGGCGGACTCCAGCTCGCTCAGCGATCCGAGAATCTCTTGCTCGGCGTAGTACACGTCCTGAAGGGTTTCCTTGAAGAGGTCTTCCAGTCCTTTGGTTCCCATTGCTGCTCCTTTGTCATCGCGCGTTCTCCACTCCGGTACCCGGGAGCGTGTGGGGGTAACGGCTAGGCCCGGTCGGTCTTGGGCCCGGGCAGGCCGGATGGGTAGAAGTCGGTTTCGCGCACGACCTCACCTTCGGCGGTGCGTGCCGCGCCGGTCCCGGCCTGGCCGGGCTGGTCGGAGGCCGGGTCGTCGCCGCCCTGCATCCGTTCAGCGACCGGCTCGGGATCTCCTGGATTCGGCTCCGGTGAGGGGGCCTCCTGCCAATCGCCGGTGTCGGTGCGTAGCGAGAGTCCTTCGTCGCCGGATGCGCTGCCCGACTCCTGAGTGGTGATGGTCGGCGTCGGCTCGGCGAGCTGTGCGGCGTCGTCCGGCTGGTCGGGATGGCGAGCCGATTCGGTCGGGGAATCGTTGTCTGTCATGGCGTCCTCTTCGGGTTCCGGTGGCCGGCTGGCCACTTCCGTCCAGTACCCAGCCGGGCGGAGCCGACTCCCTGTTTGGCCTTGCCGGAGGTGGGGTATTGGCAAGTCGCGTCCGTGGGACGTCCGCGACCCCGCCCCTGCCAGAGCGCCCGGTGCCGGAGCCGACAACGAGGTCCGGCTCGGCATCGGGTCTTGTGCGTCGATCGCCGGCGAGGCGGGTACCGATGGGGCAACTCGACAAGGAGGAGTTGTCATGCCAGAACGCCAGCCCGGGCCCTCCGTGAAGGACCCCGAACTCTATGAGGCGCTACGCGACGACGGAGCGAGCAAACAGAAGGCTGCCCGGATCGCCAATGCCGCCGCCAGGTCCTCGCGCAGCGAGGTTGGACGCAAGGGAGCCACGGCGGAGAATCTTCCCGACCGCACCCTGGCAGAGTTGCGCGATCGTGCGAAGGAACTCGGCATCAAGGGACGGTCCCGAATGCGCAAGCAGCAGTTGATTGACGCCATACGCAACCACTAGGCCCGACCCGCATCGGGCCGACGAAGACCCCGGACGGAGCCAAAGCCGAGCCGGGGTCTTCGGGAATCAGGAACGCCGGACGATCAGGCCAGTCGTCCGCGCAAACCGGTGAGGCCCACCGAGTCGACCGCCTCGGGGAGCACTCCGCGACGAGCCGGCCGGGTGTCACTGGCCAGACCGAGCGCGGCGGCCCCGACGAACCAGACGACGCCCACGGTGAGCATCGACCAGGTGATGCCGATCAGCTCGGCGAGGCCCAGGGCCACGCCGATTGAGATGAACTGCATCGCCAGCAGTGCGGTCACGCCCGAGGCAACCAGCAGCAGGGTGGCGCGGGGGAGTCCACTATCGATGCTCTGGCGGCGCAGCGGTGGCCGCGCCCCGGTGATCCCCGGGCCGCCGGTCAGCCCCGGAGCACCCGGGAGGGGGATGGTCGGCTCACCGCTCAGTCCGGGAGTAGGCATGGGCTCTCCCGCGCCGCCGCCGGGAACCGGAGGCTCGGGGAGCTCGGTGTCGGGGATCGGCGGCTCGGGTTCGTCCTCGCCGGGAATGTGCGGATCCGGAATGTCCGGGCCGGGCTCGGGCGGCAGCGGCAATGCGCCGCCGGGCGGGAACGGCGGCATCGCGGCAGCCAGGCCCGGCATCATCGGCGATGCTGCAGCGAACTCACTCAGGTCGAGACCGGCTTCAGGGATGTCCTCGGCCTCCGGGCCGAGATTGCCCGACCCGGACGGCTCGGGATCGACCACCTCGGAGTTGCCTGGCCCGGGGTTGCCTGAGCCGGACGGGAATTGTGCGGTACCGCTCGGCTCGTCGGCGTCCAGGTTTGGGCCCGGATTGCCCGAGCCCTCAGGGAACTGGGCGTTCTCCGGCGTCGCCTGAGTGCCAGGGCCGGGGTTCCCGGCAGCGGAGAGGTCTTCCGGGTTGGCATAGTCCGGTTCGTCGTAGTCAGACTCCTCAAGCACCTGCTCGAGCTCCGGGTCCGCGAGGCCGATGTCGGCCAGTCCACCGACATAGTCGGCTGAGTCGACGTAGTCCTGGGCGGGATCGTTGGGTCCTACGAGTGTTGGTGGGTAGTCCTCCTCGGCATCGGCCGAGGCGCTCTCGTAGGGATAGTCGTTCGCGGCCAGTGCGGCGTCGCCCTCAGACTGCTCGCTGGTGGCCACCGAGGGTTCGGTGTCGTCCAGCTCGTAGGCGTTGGCGCTGGTGCCCGGGTCGATGCTGTCGTTGTTCATCTCAACTCCGTCCTGCTGCCAAGGCAGCTGTCTGTCGGATGCCACGTTTTGCAGCATTCGAGTAAGTAACCCGCTTTCTGGTGGCTGAAACCGCTCCGCGTGGCAGTGCCGTCAATGGGGCCTCAGAAGGTCGGCAGGCCGCCGGTGACCCCGACGATGCTCCCCGACACGTAGGACGCCTCCAGCGGAGAGGCGAGGTACACGTAGGCGGGGGCCACCTCGGCTGGTTGGCCGGCCCTGCCCAAAGGTGAGCTGGTTCCGAAGCTGCTCACCTCGTCGGCGCTACGGGTGGCCGGCTGCAGCGGCGTCCAAATCGGGCCCGGAGCGACGGCGTTGACCCGGATTCCGCGGGGCCCGAGCTGCTCGGCGAGGGCGGCTGTGATCGCGTTGATCGCCGCTTTCGTCCCCGCATAGTCGATCATGTGCCCGGATGGGGCGTAGGCCTGGATCGAGCTGGTGTTGATGATGCAGGCGCCAGGGTCCAGGTGCGGCAGGGCAGCCTGGGTCAGCCACAAGGCTGCGGTCAGGTTGGTGTGAATCACCCGTTCGACGAGTTCGGGCTCCAACCCGTCGATCGTTCCACGACCGTCTCGGGTGTAGTGGAACCCGGCATTGTTCACCAGGACGTCCAGTCCGCCGAGCTGCTCGACGGCGGCTGCGATCACCGATCGACAGGCTTCGACCGAACGCAGATCAGCTGCGATCGAGAAGCCGTCGCGTCCGGCTCGCTCGACCCAGCGCAGGGTCTCGTCGGCGTCGGGTTGCTCCTCGGGCAGGTGCACGATGACCACATCGGCGCCTTCCCGGGCGTAGGCGATGGCCACCGCGCGCCCGATGCCGGAGTCGCCACCGGTGATCATCGCTCGCAGCCCAGTCATCCGGCCGTGGCCAACGTAGCTGTGCTCGCCGTGATCGGGCACTGGGCTCATCGGCTCGGTCAGCCCCGGAGGCTGCTGTTCCTGGGTTGGGAAGCCGGCCGGCTCGCTGCTTTCACTCATGACACCCAATACCCAGCCTCGCCGAGGGCAACCTTCGATTGACGTTGTCGCACCAGTTTCGGCCGGAGACGACTCGGGTACTGAACCGACAACGGCAACGAGAGGAGCCCGTCATGGGAATCGAAGATAAGGCCCGTCACGCAGTCGATGACACCAAGGGCAAGGTGAAGGAAGGCTGGGGCAAGCTCACCGATAACGAGCGGCTCGAGACGGAAGGCAAGCTCGATCAGGTGAAGGCAGCCGCCGGTAAGGCCGGCGAGGCCATCAAGGACGGCATCCGCGATGCCGCCGATCAGGCCGCAGAGGTCGGCCGCGACGTCATGGACAACGACAAGAACTGACTCATGTCGGCCTCCCTGCTGTGGGTCTTCACGGGGGTGGTCGTGGCATCGGCCATGGTCGCAATAGGGTTACTGGCCGTCCCGCTGATCGGGGCGGCCGGCTGACCTGACAGCAATCCGTCAGCATTCGACTGCAACACCCGCTCCGGCCCGCTTTGCCGGTGCGGGTGTTGCGTGTGCGTATCCCTAGAAGTGCGCCTCGATCGGTTTGGCGTGCGGACGTAGATTCTCAGCATCGTCCGAGGAAGCACATCCGCCCAGGTAACCCAATCCGCCTGAAGGAGCTGACTGATGGAGGCCGCGCATGTTGACGACGACCAGTTGCAAGGCAGCCAGCCGGTGAGTGCTGAGCAACTCGATGCGGGCTTCAGCACCGCGTGGGCGGCGCTGGGGCGCATGCACGCGCCGGTGGACGTGTCGGAGGTGCTCGGGCTGCTGCGAGTGATCGCCGACAGTGTGACCGACGGGGTATTGATCCTCGATCCGGCAGACCGTGTGGTCGGATTCAACCAGGCGTTCGCTGATCTCACCGGCTACTCTCCCGACGAAACACCCTTCGAGCCGCCATTCCCCTGGTGGCCGTCCGAGGTGGACAATCCAGCGGCGTATCAGCTTGTCGCAAGCACTTTGCGAGAGACCGGCTCGGGAGCACAGCTGCAGCGAGACCTGATCATTTTCCGCCGCGACGGACGACCGCTGGTCGTTCAGTCTCGGGGCGCGGGTCTGACCTCTCGTGACGGAACAGTCGTGGCCCGTCTGCGGATCGTCCGAGATCTCACCCGGGATCGCGCGGCACTGGAACACCGGCGCGAGGCCGCGCAGGCGGCCGTCAATCTGGCCACGGCGGACGATCTGGAGTCGCTGCTCGAGGCGGCCGAGTGCAGTTTCCGGCGGCTTTTTGACGGTGAGCCGACGATCTCGGTGCGCTCGGGCACCGAGAAGATCCTGTTCACCAAAGGCCTGTTTCGGCGGCCCCGTGAGGTGGCAGCCGACATCCGCGCGGCCTTGAAGGGCACTACCAGCCCAGACACGATCACTCACCGACCCGGTGTTCTGTTGTTGCCGGGCCTGCCGGGGGAGTGGCAGGCCAAGGCCTGGGTGCAGTTCCCACGTCCACGACGGATCGGACCCGACGAACTCGTCGTCGCCGACCTGCTGGCCCAGGCTCTCAGCAATGCGGTGCAACGGTTGGCCGACGCAGAACGTGCGGCGGGGCGTGAAGCACAGCTGGAGGAGGCTGTGGCCAGCCATCGCGTTGTCGGGCAGGCCGTCGGCATCCTCGTCGAACGCCATCGGATCCTGCCCGAGGATGCCTTCGACCGGCTGCGTGCCGCCAGTCAGGATCGGAATCTGCGGGTCCGTGAACTCGCTGAACGCATCCTCCAGACCGGCGAGGAACCGGACGTGGTCTGAGGGGTGTGGTCAGACCACGTCCGGTTGTGACGGATCAGGGTGCTCTTCGGGAGCGCCGCGGCCCGGCTGCTGCCCCGGGTCGCCCCAGTGGGGGTTGACCGGGGCGTCCGGCAGCGGGTCCGGATCGGTCGGGATCCGCGGCTGCTCGAGCGGCTCCTGGTCCGGGAATGGAACGCTGATGTTCACGAACCGGTGTTCCCGACGTAGCTGCCAGGGTCGGCCAGGAACTGGTCCCGGCACCCCTGGGAGCAGAACTGGTAGGTCTGCGCGTCGAAGGTTGCGCTGGCCGGAGCCAACTCGCTGTCGATCGTCATTCCGCAGACCGGGCATTCCACCATGGGCATCGCTGTTCTCCTTCCGCCGTGCACCGTGCAGATGCTGTACCCACCCTCGCCGGAGCCAAACAGGTGGTGGCGAGATCTGTGGCATTGGCTTCCCTGCGTCGATGGTCGTTGCCTGGTGTGAGCACCGTCAGGTCCGCTTTGTCGAGCCGGGGAGGACTACCAGGGATTGAGTAGAGGGCTTGTGAGGGCGGCAGTGCTGTGTGAGGGTCGAAGTAGTCGGGGGCGGTCAAGAAACGGCTGACCTCAGGCGTGATCCCTTCGGGAGTCGTCATGCCAACAGCTCTATCCACAAGAAGAGACCGCCGAACGCAGTCGCTTCTCTCGACCCTCGCTCGCGTCGAAGACCCGAGCCGAAGGGCGGCGATCACCGCAGAGGTGGTCGAGTTGAATCTCGGTGTCTGCGATGCCGTTGCCAATCGTTTCGTCAATCGCGGTGTCGAGCGGGACGACCTGGTTCAGGTCGCTCGGCTGGCCCTGGTCAGGGCCGTCACCAGATTCCGACTCGAAGCCGAGCGGCCGTTCCTGTCCTTTGCCGTTCCGACCATCACCGGAGAGCTCAAGCGCTACTTCCGCGACCACGGCTGGATGGTCCGCCCGCCGCGGTCGATCCAGGAGAGTCGAGCTCGCCTCGACCAGGTCGGACGCGACCTGGAGCAGGAACTCGGTCGCCCACCCAGGATCTCCGAGCTCGCTGCCGTGACCCGGCAGGAGCACCGGGAGGTCGCGGAAGTCTTGTCCGCAGGCGGCGGTTACCATCCGCTGTCGCTGGAGGCGCCGCTCGACGGGCGTAGCGCGCAGGCCACCATCGGCGACGTGCTCCCGGTCGAAGACCAGGAGCTGGAGTCGCTGCCGGAACGCTTGACGCTTCGTGATGCGCTCAGCTCACTGCGCCCGATCGATCGAGTGGTGGTGGAGTGGAGGTTCGCCGAAGAGTGCAGCCAAAGTGAGATCGCCCGGCGTTTGGGAGTCTCCCAGATGCAGGTCTCACGCATGCTGCGCCGAATCCTCGCCCAGCTGCGGGAGTCCGTGGGGAGTTGAGTGGTTCTGCTGCCGGCGGACAGGTGTCCGCGGGTCCGCCGGCAGCAGGCTCTGGGTCAGCTACGCCAGGTCCATTGCAGCCGGGCGTAGCCGAGGGCGAGTTCCACGTCGCCGGCGCTGAGGACGTGCGGCTGCCGGAGCAAGAAGCCCGGCAGCTGACGGCGGGAGACCATCGGCAACTCGGTGGGAAGCAGGGCGGCCTCAGCGGTGCTGAAGCCGATCGGGACAAGCACATGGCGGACCCAGACCGGAGTCTCCATAGCGTTGGTCAGCACAATGCTGGCGCGCTTGGCGAAACCGGTTCCGCGAAAGGCCGCCATGGTCGGAGTGATCACGTCAACGGCGAAGATTCCGCTCGGCCCGCCGACGAGGAAGTCGACAGCGGCGTCAGTGATGCCGAGATCGGCGGCGGTGAGGTAGTCCCAGCCGGGTTGACGCCCGATGAAGCCGCTCAGCGTGCGGGCGAGCACTTGCTGCTCGGCGGCACCGTGACGCAGGCGGAGCCGGTCGGCCAGGGCGTCCAGTGGTCCGAACCGGAACCGCTCTTGCTGCGGCACAGCGAGCTCTGTGGAGGTCTGCGAGGTGGCGGCAGTGCTGGGCGTCGCAGCAGAGCGTCGTCCGCGACGCCGGGTGTTCGGCTTGCCAGCCTCGGTGACTACCGACCAGACCGGCTGATCCGGGTCGGGAACCGACCGGCGTGGTGCCGGTGTCTCCGTCTTGGCTCCCCGGCCAGCTGTCACGGACTGAAGCTGGGCGCGCCGGGGCGTGTAGGCGGCGGGAATGCCAGGCTGGGCGGCGGCAATCGCCGCCTCGAAGGCGGGCTGCATCTCGGGGACCTCGATGACGCGCTCACCGGTGCGTACGTCCACCCAGCCGATGGGATGGCCCGTCTGGGTCTTCACATACAGCCGTGCCTGGCCGTACATGAGCCAGCGGGTGACACTGAGAGGTTCGGACTGCAGATGGGCCGCAAAGCCATGCTGAAGCCTGGCAATGACGGCGCTCTGTTCCGGCGTTTGGGCGCGGTCAAATCGCGGTTGAGTGTTGGCGGACACAACTCAAGGGTGCCAGCCGGGAGGCGGGTCAACTAGACCCCCTGTGGGCGACATACTGAGGAATTTCGGCGGACGCGGCCCCACCGATGACTCAGCTGTGGGCGACCACGTTGTCCAGCGGCTCACCGGCCAGCAGATGCTCCAGCTGGCGACGCAACAGGGCGGCCACTCGCGGGTAGGTGGCATCGGAGTTTCCGCCTTGATGGGCGGTGATGATCGTGTTCGGGGCGTGCCACAACGGGTGATCGGTGGGCAGCGGTTCCGGATCGGTCACATCCAGTGCCGCCCGTAGCCGTCCACTGTTCAGCTCCGCGAGCAAGGCCTCGGTGTCCACGACCCGTCCACGTGCGACATTGACCACCAGTGCGCCGTCGGGAAGTGCGGCCAGGCGTCCGGCGTCGAGCAGTTGGTGGGTCTGCGGTGAGTAGGGGACCGTCAGTACCACGATGTCGGCCTGTCCGAGCAGGTCGCTCAGCTCGTCGATCCCGTGCACGCCCGGACGAGCTGTCCGGCCCACCACTGTGATCTCGACCTCGAAGGGGCGTAGCCGCTCGATCACCGCCTGAGCCACCGAGCCTGCTCCGACCACCAGCACCCGGCGATCGGCCAGCGACGGCAACTCCGGGTTGAACCAGCGTCCCTCCCGCTGGGCCTCCAGCGCCTCGGCAAGGCCGCGTTGAGCCGCCAGGATCAGCGCCACCGCAAGCTCGGCTGTGCCCGTGGAGTGCACGCCGCGGCCATTGCACAACGTGACTCCGGGCGGAATCAGCGGTAGCGCGTGGTCGAAGCCGGCCGAGGGGAGTTGCACGTAACGCAAGTTCGGCACCTCAGCCAATCGGCGCCAACGGTCCGGCTTCACCCAATAGTGACCGATCTGGACCATGCGCACCCGTTCGGCAACATCGGGGGGCAGCGGCGAGAGCAGGTCCCACAGGACCAGCTCGACCCGGCCCGAAAGGTCTTGCAGACGGTCCAGCAAGTCGGTGTCAGGGACGGTCACAGTCAGCACGTTCCTGAGTCTGTCAGTTCGTCCGTCTGACTTGCGACGATGGTCTCTGGACGGGACGCCAACGTCCCCGGATGGGGGGCCGCTTTTGGCCCGCAATAACCCTCAACCCCTAGTCAGCAAACCCTCAAGTAACTCTGTGCACTCCTGTCACGGCTGCCAGACTCACAAACACCGGCCCCCAGCAGGAGACCGGTGGTGCCCGTCCCGGGCGCGCCAGCAGCTGCTGAAGTACCCCCACTCAGCAGCACGGAGAAGGGTGAGGCGATGCGGCAGTCCGCCACTGTGCGAAGCCTGATTGCGACGTTGCTCAGTGCAGCGCTCGCCGGCATGATCGCGCTGTCCGGTCCGGTTGCCCCCGCATCCGCTGCGACCAGCACCGACACCACCAGCCTCCGAGCGAAGGCCATCTACCTGCAGGGCAAGGGCGACTTCGATGGACGTGACGCTGCGGTTGCAGCGCTGACCAAGCAGTCGTCGTGGCAGGGCAAGGTCTGGCGCGACTTCGTCGAAGACTGGGCCGACGTCACGGCCGGGATGAAGATGAACACCGCCGTCCCCTCCGGTCTGCCCACCAAGAATCACGTCTTCATTCTGCTGGGCTCTGCGCTCACCTCGTCAGGCAAGGTGTCGACCAAGCTCGAGCGCCGGCTGAAGCTGGCCGCGAAGGCGCTGAAGGCTTATCCGAACTCGAAGATCCTGGTCAGCGGCGGTGCCCCGAAGAATGGCAAGACCGAGGCAGCCGTGATGAAGTCCTGGCTGCTGGCCAATGGTGTCGCCTCAAGCCGCATCATCAGCGAGTCCAAGTCGACCAGCACCGTGGGCAACGCCCGGTACTCGATGGAGATCCTGTACAAGCTCGGTGGGTACACCACCTACACGATCATCACCGACTCCTCGCACATTCGTCGAGCGTCCGTGCTGTTCATGGCCGGCACCGTGCGAGTCGAAGAGCAGAACAGCAAGACCTGGTCGATCAAGCCGGTGGCGAACGTGGTCTACCCGGACCTGGCCACCGCGGGCCAGAAGGCGCTCTCGGCGTCGTCGGCCGAGTATGCGGCTTCGAATGTGGCCGGGGTGTTCGGGCTGACCTCGCAGTACAAGGCCCTGGCTTCCGGCACCACGACCTCGACCAAGCTGACCGCGATCGCCCTCACCAAGCCGTCCCGGCTGGCCTATGGCATCGGTGACTCGCTGAGCACCTCGGGCATGGTGGTGAAGGCGAGCTACAGCGACGGTTCCAGCCGAACCGTGACGGGCAGCGCCAAGCTCTCCGGCTTCTCCTCGGCGAAGATCGCGAAGGGGACCGTCACGGTCAGCTACTCCGAAGGTGGCGTCACCAAGACGTCGAGCTTCAGCTACACGGTGGGCAAGGCGAATAGTGCCGCGAAGATCTCGCTGGCGTCGTCGAAGGCCAAGCTGCTCAAGACCAAGCTTGCCGTGCAGGTGAAGGTCTCTGCCGGCTCCGCGAAGCCCACCGGTACCGTCAAGCTGTACCTCGACGGCAAGCTGGCCCGGACGGTCACGCTCAAGAAGACCTCCGCGGGCGTCGCGAAGTTCACCTTCGTGTTCAACAAGACCGGCACTCGGCAGTTAAGCGTCACGTACTCCGGTGACAGCCTGACCACGTCCGCTACTGGCAAGGTCGTGAAGGTGACGGTCTCCAAGTAGCGGCGTTCAGCCGGGGCTCAGCTCAGCCAGATCCCACAGTTGGTCCAGCGCAGCTTCTGCCACTCGGCCTGGAACTCGAAGGACTTCGTTCCGGACGCCTTGTAGTCGCGCTTGTTCTCGCCCCACACGATCCACAGGTGATAGCCGACCTTGTCCGGATCGTTGACGGTCACCCGGACGACGGGAGCATGCCGCTCGAACACGCACTGTTGGCCGGTCAACCATGGCTTGGTCGTCCGGGTGCCGATCGAGACCAGCTTCGACACCGGCTTGCGGACCACCTTGGTCGAGGTCAGCTTGCCGTCGGTGTAGGTGAGCTCGTTCAGCCCGGCCACCCCGGCCCGCAGCACCTTGGTCTGACCTTTGGCCAGCTGGGGGTCCTTGCGGGTCACGGTCGTGAACGGAACGCTGACCCGCTTCACCTTGATTACGGGCATGTTGGTCATCGTGACCGTCGGTGTCGGACTGATCGTCGGGACCCCGGACGACTCAGGCGGATCTGCGGTGCCGGCAACCGTCCCGGGCGGAAGAACCGGCGAGGCGCTGGCACCCGGGGTCGGGCTGGCGATCGGCACGGTCGGCACGTTGCTGTTGGGCGAAGCCGGGTGAGAGCTGAGCACTGATGGTGAGGTCAGCGACGCGCCACCAACAACCAGCACCGCGGCCAACGTTACCAAGGCGCGTCGGTACTGGGTCCCCGTGACCCGTTCAGGTCCAGCCATCGTGAACCACCCCCCGTGCGTCGTCTTCCCCGAGTTCGCTGTCGACGGATCCGACCACTGCGATCCAATGCTGCACCCGACCAACCAGCCGCGGCCAGACTGTGCAGGGTAGGACGAGTTCGGTCCCGTCGGGCCGATGCCAGTGAATGGCGTTCGGCGTCGTGATGGTGTCCAGCTCGGTGGCCTTGGCTGCGCCGAGTTCGCTGACCGCCTTGATCGCTGCGCTCTTCAGTGCGGCCATCCGGGTCAGCGAGGTGCCACTGGTCGCATGCCCGCGGTGCGTCAACCAGTCCCACTCGCGCTGGCTGAGCGCCTCCACCGACGCCGGCTCCCGGCCGTGGTCACCGAACTCGGCCATCACCGACACTCCGATCGGCCCAGGCGCGATGGCAGCGACGACGGCGGCGTCCGACCGGCCAATGCTGATCGCCTCATCTGTCGTGGGCCAGAACGGACGCAGCCCACCCGATGAGGCACGGATGAAGCCCCACTCTTCAGGCTGGTACTGCGGGTGAGCGGTGCTGAGCAGCTGCCGCAGCAGCACGCGAGCCAGCAGCGACCGGATCTCGGCACTGGAGCTGATCGGGGCATCACGCAGGCTCAGGTCGTCCTCGAGGCACTCCTCGGGGATCCCGAAGCCGGCCAGCGTCTGCGGCAGGTTCAGGTCGATCAAAGGGGTGTCGCTCAGATCCAGCACAGCGATGGTGGCCGCCAGCTCCGGCACAGCGATCCGCTCGGCGCCGAAGCTGGTACCCAGCAGGGCGAAGTGCTGACCGACAGCCGGGGCGGGCACCGGGCGAGGCTCAGCCGGCGGGATCGGCGCAGCGACCGTCGCGGCGGGCGGCTCGCTGACCGAGGTCGATCGCCGGAGTCGCTTGCCGATCCGGGGCCGTGGTGGCTGCGGTGTCTGCGGCTGCGTCGGCGTGGTGGCGGAAGCGGCCGTCGCAGGTTCGGCAGATGGTGACAGCACCGTGGTTGGGGCCGCGACCGGCGATAGGACGGGGTCCGCAGCAGAGGGTTTCGGCACTGCGCGGGCCACCGGGCGGCTCGGTGCAGGACGTGTCTCGGGTGGGGGAGCGAAGATCGGCTTCGGTGCGGTTACCAGGTCGTCGGTCGGCTCGAGGGTCATCCGCGCCGGATTCCCCAGCCAGCTGCCCCCCGCCGGCCCCACCTCAGCGAAGAGGACGGAGTCGGCGGCGACCGAGCTGTCCGCGCCGAGCTCGGTTCCAGCTACCAGCAGGACGTGAGCGCCCAGCACCGTCCGGTCTCCCACCGTGATCTCGGCCAGCGAGTAGACCGCGTCCTTGGTCTCGTGGCTCTGCAGGGACGCCCCGTGGCCCAACTGGGCCTGGTCGCCGATCCGAACCAGGCTCGGCTCACTCAGGGTCGCGCCATCGTCGAACACGCAGCGGCCCACCTGGGCTCCACGCAGCCGCCACCAGCCGACGCGCAGCGCCGTCCCGTCCAAGATCCTCGGCGGCTCCAGGCCCAGGCTGCGGACCCGATGGTGGCGACTGAACCGTGGGTCGCGAACTGCGAAGGTGACCGAGCGGGCCGGGGTCACCGAGCGGGCGATCGCCTCCACTCCCAGCCAGCAGCCCCAGCGGATCAGGTTCGCTCCGGCCAGAATGCCGAAACCGACCAGCCAGTCCGGCAAGCCGACGACCACCAGGAGTTGCACCAAAAGCAGTGCCAGCGACAGCCAGCACCAGCCGACGAGCAGCTGCAGGCCGATGGTCGCCACGTCCGCCCGGGCCCGGTCACCGAGCTGACGGTAGAGCTCCGGCAGCGATCGGCCCCACTCGCTGCGTTCGGACGACTGGCGCTCGCTCTCCACGGCCGGGCTGCCATGCAGGCTGACCCGGATCCGCAGCGGTCCGCTCACCGGCACCGCAGTGCGGGGAGCGACCTGGCAGCTGTCGCCGAGCCGGGCTGCGCTCGGCCACGAGACCTCATCGCCCAGCGAGCAGTCGGCGCCGATCCGGGCCGGGGCCACCCGGAACGCGTCTGCCGAGCACTCCAGGTTGGCAATCCACAGTCGGTCGCCGGCCGTGCTGCCCGCGCCCCAGCTGACGGCCAGCGGATTGGCTTGGCCGACGCCCTCACCGAATGCTTCGATGCTCCCCGGACGCTGCCGCAGCCGCCAGCCGAGAAGCCGCAGCCGCCGAGTCGCCAATGCCGAGCCGTTGAACAAGACGCTGAACCAGGGGAGGTTCGAGGCCGTCCGGGCCATTCGCACCAGCGCCCACCGGCTCCCCGGTAGCGGGAACACCCTTCCGTCCTCGAGCAGGCCGGCAACGGCCCGTGGAGCGGCCGACAGCACCACCATGGCCAGCAAGACGACAAGCAGCATTGCCGCGGCCAAGGCCAGGGACCAGCCCAGCGCGATCGGAAGGCCGAAGGCTGACCCGTCCACCGCAGCCGGGAACAGCTCGGTGAGCAGATAGCGACCCAGCCACGAGACGGCGTCTGCTACGACAGCCAGCCCGGCCACCCAGACGACCAGCTGGGCGATCGCATAGCCGACCCGCCGAGCCGGCGCGCCCAGCCGCGGTCGGGCGATCAGCTGGAGTTGATTCGGCAGCTCGGTATCGACCGGACGGGCCGGCGAACCATGCCAACTCTGGCCGGAGGGAACGCTCTGGCCGGGCTGCAGGCTGGCCGATCCGGCCAGTCGGGCGTGATCGCCGAGCGAGCTGCCCGGTTCCAGCACACAGTCGTCGCCGACGACGGCGCCGGCGCCGAGCTGCACGCGATCAAGGACCAGCGCCCCGTCTGCGTGGCGATAACCGGACAGCAGCGTCCGCTCACCCACGAAGCTGTGCGGCCCGATCTCAACCAGGTCGGGGACCGGGGGAGTTGCGCAGAGCAGGACGGTGCCACGCCCGATCCGCGCTCCGCTGGCGTTCAGATGCCAGCGCTGCCACTCCGAGCCCACCAGCCGGGCAGCGGGGGCGCCGCGAACCAGCCGGGTTGCCGCCCAGAACCGGAAATGGTGAAGGCTCCACAAATCGAGGGTGCCAGGGCGAGCTCGTCCGATCAGCAGCCATTTCCCGATGATTGCCGCCAGTTCCCAACCGACCAGAACCAGTGCCGTCCACAACAGTGCGCAGAGATACCCGAAAATGGGGTTTTCGGCGCTGGTGATCCAGGTGAATCCCCATCCGGCCACGGCTCCAGTCGCCAGGGTGAGGGCGAGGAGAACGCCTAGTTGGCCGATGCTGGTCAGGGTGAAGGCAACGCGAAGTAGGGCAGGCGTAACCGGCGTACCGGACACCCCCCCACCTTCCGGGCGGACCGCCCCGCCCGGGTGTTGCACAGTCATCTGGCCCCCCGGTCCAAGATGCCCTGGCTGGTCTCATCTGGAAAGGCGTAAAGAATGCTCCCCCAAAATGAGCCCGCTCGCTCCCCCGAAATCGAACTCTCCCTGCGCCGAACGGTGCCAAATGTGGGCGCCCGTGTCAATCCAGGCAGGCACATCGGCTCACGCGGAGCTGGGGTCGGAGCCGACCCCAGCTACACTTGCCGCAACTCTCGACAGGAGCACAGCATGCGGAGCAGGCGAAACTGGGGGCGATTGCTCGCCACCGGCCTGCTCGCGTTCAGCGGCCTGATCGGACTGCGACAGGTGCTTCCGCTCTTGCGGATCGACTCCAGCGTATGTCTGCACCCGGCGGCGAGCGGTCTGGGTGAGATCGGGCTGCGGCTGCATGTGTTCAGCGCCTCGGCGGCGTGCCCGAACGGCTCGTATCTGCCTGGCCACAACTTCGGCGCGGTCGTCCAGGTCTCCTTCGCTGTCTCCGTGATGACCTTGGTGTTCGGCTCCATGCTGGTGCTGGGGGCGCTCGGAGTCGGCTGGTGGGCTGCTGGGGTGCTCCGCCAGCTGCGCAGCTGGCTGCGACGGCGACTGGCCGTCCGCCTTGTTCCTCGGGTGATGGCGCCACAGCGCGCGCTGATCCCGGTTGCGGTTCCGGTCCGGGTTGCCCGGACGCTGCCGTCGTCGCAGTCGCGGCGTGGCCCTCCTTGTGGTTGCTGACTCACCATTGCGGTGACCGCCGTTGCGGGCGGGTGGCTGTGCGCTGCCCAGGTCCGTTGGTTGCCGCACCCACTGTGCCTTGGCCGTCTGCCGGGCACTCCGAGCAACCAAGAGAGCAACCATGTCCAAGAAGAGTGTGTCGCCGGCGAAGCCCGGCAATCAGCCCCAGCCCGACAGTCGCCGGCAGCGGCTGCGCGAGGAACAGCAGCGCGTCCAGCGTGAGCGCCGTGTTCGTACGATCCTGATGTCCGTAGCCGGCCTGGCCGTTGTCGGCACCGTCATCTGGGCGGTCTTCGCCCTGGTCGGCAGTGTCCCGGCCACGCCCTCGGCCGGTTCGGTCGATGAGTCCACCGTTGTCATTGGCAAGGCGGACGCCAAGGTGCGCGTCGACGTGTTCCAGGACTTCATGTGCCCCTACTGCGGCCAGTTTGAGCGGGCCAACGGCGCCGATCTGAAGTCCATGATCGACGCCGGGACGGTGCGTCTCGTGATTCACCCGATGTCGTTCCTCGACGAGCAGTCCGGCACTGCCCGTTACTCGACGCGCTCGGCTAATGCGCTGTTCGCCGTGTACAAG
The DNA here is from genome assembly GCA_001603275.1 of Actinomycetales bacterium Actino_02. Classification (GTDB taxonomy): domain Bacteria; phylum Actinomycetota; class Actinomycetes; order Propionibacteriales; family Propionibacteriaceae; genus Propionicimonas. The sequence continues at coordinate 42,904 of LUYM01000016.1, forward strand.
GCAGAGCCCGACAAGGCGCTGGCCTTCAACGCCGCGTTGTATGAGAACCAGCCGGAAGAGGGAACGCCCGGACCTAGCGACGATCAGCTGAAGGCGCTGGCCACCGGAGTCGGGGTCAGCCAGGCGGTCGCCGACAGTTTCACCGCCATGGCCAATGAGTCTGCGGTGGTCCAGGCCACCCAGTCGGCATTCGCTGCGGGAGTCAACAGCACGCCGACCGTGAAGATCAACGGTGAGAAGTTCGCCGGCAACCCGACCCAGGCCGGCGCGCTGAAGGCAGCGGTCGAGGCCGCAGCCAAGTGAGCGACGTCCTTGAGCGGGTGCATCGGTTCCGACAGACCAACGGGTGGCTGTTCGGGACGATGATCTTCTCCGCCTGTCTAAGTCTGCTCGCCTCTTTCGTGCTGAGCGTCGACGCGATTGAACTGGCTCGGGATCCGTCAGCAAACCTGGCCTGCAACATCAACCAGGTGATCAGCTGCGGCACCGTCGGGGCGTCCTGGCAGGCCAGCCTGCTGGGCTTCCCGAATGCCTTTTTGGGGCTGATCGCCGAACCGGTGGTGATCACGATCGCCGTGGCCAGCCTGGCCGGGGTGAAGTTCCCTCGTGGCTTCATGCTGGCGGCGCAGGTCGTGTACACGATTGGCTTCGTCTTCGCCTACTGGCTGTTCTTCCAGGCCATGTATGTGATCGGGGCGCTGTGCCCGTGGTGCCTGCTGGTCACGTTGTCGACCACCTTGGTGTTCGTGACCCTGACCCACGTGAACCTGCGCGACGGGAATCTGTTCCTGCCGCCACGGGCACAACAAGCCGCACTGTCGGCCCTGCGGCTCGGAGTGGACGCCTTCGTGGTGGTCGCCTGGTTGCTGGGCTTGACCGTGCTGATCATCAGCCACTACGGGACGGCCCTGCTGGGGTAGCCGGACGGATCCGGGTCGCTCAGTGCGTCCGGTGGTCCTCGGGCGTGATTCCCAGCGTCCGATAGGCCCGCCGGATGTGCTGTTCGACCAGGTTCGCGGCTGCTGTCGCGTCCCGGTTGGTGATCGCCTCGATGATCTGCCGGTGTTCGGCCAGCAGCTGGGCGCGGTGTCCGGGCCAGTCGGGCAACGCCTGGGACAAGGTGCGGATCCGCTCCCGGACGGCTTCGCGCAGGCCAACAGTGAGATCGGCGGTCAGATCGGCGCTGCCCACCCGGGCGATCAGGACGTGCAGGTCGGTGTCGAGGGCGTTGAACTGGTCGATCGCCTCGACCAGTTCGCTCTGGTCCACGACAGCCTGCAGGCGCAGCAGCGCTTCCGGGGTGGCCCGCTGCGCGGCGAGCGCTGCGGAGGAGCGCTCCAAAGCGATGCGGGTCTCGGTGAGATCGGCATCGGCGGCCGTCGACAGCGACAGGTGAAGTTGGAAGAGCCGAGCCAGGGCGTCCCCTCGGGCCGGGGCGATTCGGGTGCCGCGGCCGGGGCCGGTGCTGGAGGTGATCAGGCCTTGGGTCTGCAGGACGCGCATGGCCTCCCGGACCGCGGAGCGGCTCACCGACAGTTGGGTGGCCAAATCGCGCTCGGTGGGGAGCTGATCGCCGGCTCGATGCTCGCCGGACAAGATGCCTGCCTCGATATGCCGAAGCACGATCTGGTAGGCGTGCAGCCCCGATCGATCCTCTTCAACGGTCACTGTGACATTGTCGCCGACTGTGGCGTCGCTTGACGCCAGGACGCGGCAGGTCCATGATCTGAATTGGTCTGACCAATAGGGACGACTGTGGCGGGCACTGGAGCCCGGGGCTCGACTGGACGGGCCGAAGGAGGAGCGATGCCGAGCGATGCCGCCGGTCCCCGAGTCGCACTGTTCGCGACCTGCATCAATGACGTCATGTTCCCGGACACGCCGAAGGCGGTCGTGACCCTGTTGGAGCGGCTGGGCTGCACGGTGGAGTTCCCGCTGGAGCAGACCTGCTGCGGGCAGCTGTTCACCAACACCGGCTACTACGACGCCGCCGTGCCGAACGTCCGCAACTACGTGAAGGCGTTCGAGTCCTACGACTACATCGTCGGGCCGTCCGGCTCGTGCGTGGGGGCGGTGCGGCATCAGCACCCGATGCTGGCCGATCACAGCGGTGACGCCGGGTTGGCGAAGGCGTCCCGCGAGGTGGCGCTGCGCACCTACGACATCAGCGAGTTCCTGGTGGACGTGTTGCAGGTGACCGATGTGGGCGCCTACTTCCCGCACCGGGTCACCTATCACCCGACCTGCCACTCGGTTCGGGTGGCCAAGGTGGGGGATCGGCCCTACCAGCTGCTCAGCAAGGTGAAGGGGCTGGATCTCGTCGCCCTGCCCGATGCCGATCAGTGCTGCGGTTTCGGCGGCACCTTCTCGGTGAAGAACCCGGACGTGTCGGTGGCCATGGGCGCCGACAAGGCCCGCAACGTCCGCTCGACCGGGGCGGAGTACCTCGTCACCGGCGACAACGCCTGCCTGATGCACATCACCGGGCTGCTGCACCGCGAACGTGCCGGGATCAAGCCGATTCACCTGGCCCAGATCCTGGCCCAGACCGAGGCGGGTGCACGATGACCGCCGAGCCGCAGGCCCGCCGGACGCCGGCACCCTCGTCCACCTACTTGGGGATGCCGAAGTTTCAGAAGAACGCCAAGGCCAAGCTCGACGACCCGCAGCTGCGCAAGAACCTGCGGTATGCCACCACCACGATTCGGGCCAAGCGGGCCGAGCGGGTGGCCGAAGTGGCCGACTGGGAGGAGCTGCGCCAAGCCGGTGAGGCGATCAAGACCCGGACGCTGCGGCATCTGGATACCTATCTGGCCCAGCTGGAGGAGTCCCTGACCCGCAACGGGGCCACCGTCCACTGGGCTCGGGACGCCGCCGAGGCCAACCAGATCGTGATCGGGCTCGTCCAGGCCAAGGGCGTGGACGAAGTGGTCAAGGTCAAGTCGATGGCCACCCAGGAGATCGACCTCAATGAGGCGCTCGAACAGGCCGGCATCGCCGCCTGGGAGACCGACCTGGCCGAGTTGATCGTCCAGCTCGGGCACGATCGTCCCAGCCACATCCTGGTTCCGGCGATCCACCGCAACCGCGCCGAGGTGCGTGAGATCTTCCTGCGCGAGATGAAGCAGTACGGCACCCCGGCGCCCGAGGATGTCTCCGATTCCCCGGCCGAACTGGCCGGTGCGGCCCGACGCCACCTGCGGGAGAAGTTCCTGCGGGCCAAGGTCGGCATCTCCGGCGCGAACTTCGCGATCGCCGAGACCGGCTCGCTGGTGGTCGTCGAATCCGAGGGCAATGGACGGATGTGCCTGACCCTCCCGGAGACTCTGATCAGCGTGGTCGGCATCGAGAAAGTGCTGCCGACGATTGCCGACCTGGAGGTATTCACCCGGCTGCTGCCGCGCTCGTCCACCGGGGAGCGGATGAACCCGTACACCTCGCTGTGGACCGGGGTCACGCCCGGTGATGGGCCGCAGGAAGTGCACGTCGTCCTAGTCGACAACGGCCGGACGAAGGTGCTGTCCGACCCAATCGGACGAGCCGCGCTGCGCTGCATTCGATGCTCGGCCTGCCTGAACATCTGCCCGGTCTACGAGCGGGTCGGCGGCCACGCCTATGGCTCGGTGTACCCGGGCCCGATCGGTGCGATCCTCGGCCCGCAGTTGCGCGGTATCGAGACCGAGCTGGACAAGTCGCTGCCCTACGCGTCCAGCTTGTGCGGGGCTTGCGGGGACGTCTGTCCGGTCCGGATCCCGATCCCGGACATCCTGGTGCACCTGCGGCACAAGGTGGCCCAGACCAAGCACGTCCCCAAGCTCGAACCGACGGCGATCGCGCTAGCCGGCTGGGCGCTGAGCGACTACCGCAATCTGCAGTTCCTGGAGCGGTTCTCGACCCTGGCCGGCAAGACGTTGTCCTCGCGCAGCCACCTGGGCGCGTTGCCGTGGCCGGCATCGCCGTGGACCAACGCCCGCGACCTTCCGGTACCCGCGCAAGAGTCGTTCCGCCAGTGGTGGAAGAACAGTCACAAGGAGGGCGAGCGATGAACGCCCGCGAAGAGATCTTCTCCCGGATCCGGACGGCGCTGGCCGACGTGACCGAGCCCGACCCGGCCCTCGACGTGCCGATCGAGTGGGTCTATCAGCGTCCGACGCCGATGGCCGACGTCCTGGATCGCTTCGTCGAGACCGTCGAGGACTACAAGGCGCTGGTGGTGCGGGTGCCGGCCGCCGAGGTGCCGACTCGGGTGGCCACGCTGCTGCGTGGGGCCGAGGTGTCGTCGGTGGTGCTGCCCGCTGGGATCGACCCGACCTGGCGGACGGCGATCGTTGCGGCTGGCATCGAGGTGCGCGAGGACGATCCGCCCCTGGATCGCATGGAGCTCAACGAGATCGACGCCGTGGTCACCGCCGCTGCCGTGGGCGTGGCCGAGACCGGGACCATCATCCTCGATCACGCCGCCGACCAGGGACGTCGTGCGCTGACTCTGGTGCCGGACACCCACCTGGTGGTCGTCCGGGCCGATCAGGTGGTCTCCGACGTCCCCGAGGCCGTCGGACGCCTGGGCGCCTCGGTCGCTGCCGGCAGCCCGCTGACCTGGATCAGTGGACCGTCGGCGACCTCCGACATCGAGCTGAGCCGGGTCGAGGGCGTCCATGGCCCTCGCAAGCTGCTGGTGATCCTGGCCGAGTGAGCCGGGCCGGGCTGAAAAGTCCCCGCCCACCAGTCAGCGATTGTCGTCGGACGGCAGGCAGCGACGTGATTTGCACGCTAGACCGTCGAAAAGGGCCTCGCGAGGCCTGAGATGGGCCTCTGGCGCGCAAATCGCGTCGCGGGCGAGGCCGTCCTGGCCGGGGTGCCGAACCGGCGCAAGTGGTGGCTGTTCGGCTCACGGCTGAAGAACTGGAAGCTCTGGACGCTGCGGCCAAGCGTCACGACCTCAGCCGCTCGGAGGTCATTCGGGCTGCGCTCGCACCCTACGCGGCGTGAAGATCCACATCGGTCTGTTAGTCATTGGTGTTGGGCGCGTCGGTGCACGTGCGGTTCAGCGGAAGGTGGTCTGGTTGATCTGGCCACCTGAGTTCGTGCGGGACGCCGCCACGCAGCCCCAGACGATGCTGGCCGGCCACACCAGAATGCTGCCGACTCCGGCGGTTACCGGCACCAGGACCAGGCTGATCAGCAGCATCACCAGGGCGCCGGAGACCGTCGAGTAGAACATGCCCAGCGGGCCGAAGAAGAAGGTGAGGACGAAGGCGACCCCGACCGACTTCCTTCGTTCGACCGTTCCGGCCACGGCCGCGGTTTGCACGACGTTGTTGATCACGATGTTGGGCGGATACATCGGCTGGCCGTACGGACCGGGTTGCCCCGGAGCCTGCGGGTAGGAGTTGGGCTGGCCGGCATAGGGGTATGGCGGCTGTGGGTACGGGCTGTAGCCCTGCGGCGTCGCCGACGGCTGCTGGTACATCGTCGGCCATTGCTGCTGGCTGTAGTCGGGCGGCTGGCTGGTGGGGATCGGTGCGGTGGGCCACTCGGGGTTCTGGCCGGGCGTCGCCCCACCTGGCTGGTAGGGCCCCGGCTGGGCGTTCGGTTCGGTCATGTTTCCCCCACGGTCTCGACCCGGCCAACCGGCCGGGGGGACTCTCGCGTCAGCCTAATCACGCGCCTGCTCGCAGGTGCGGCTTTACGCAACATGACGTCCGGACGGACCACCGCAGGCGCAGGGGGTGCTCGTGCCCACTGGCTGAGCTTGTCGAAGCCGGCAGAAAGGCTCCAGCCGCCGCTGGGGCCTCAGCCGGACCTGACCGGAGGTCAGGCCCCTCGATAGCCAGCCGACGACATCAACGTAAGTGCGATCACGATCACGAGTGTCCAGAGGAAGTACTTCCAGATGGCCCATCGAATCCGACTCGATCGGGCAATGAAGCCGACGGCCACTGCGGCAGCGACCGGGCCAACGGTGAGCCGACCCACCAGGTAAGAGACGTCCGCTTGGGCTGGAGCCAGTGGAATGAGTAACAGGCAAGAGACAAGCAACCAGCTGCCTGCCGCGAGGAATGCGCGCCGGAACGGGCGAGGATTGGCTCGCTCGGTCAGCCACAGAATCCAGCCCGCCGGCGGAGGCCCCCAGGCGGCGTCCGGCTGCCAGCCCGGGTCTGGCGTCCAGCCTGGCGGAGGTGCGGGCCAGTTGGGCGGCGGGTTGTAGCGAGGCTGTGGTGCCATGGACGCAAGCTTCGCAGGCCGACGCCTCGGCTGCCCGGTGCGGCGCGAAGCGCCGTGATTTGTCCGCTGGCAGGTGGTGGGGCATGGGGCAGACGATGGTGTCCCGGCTGTCGGCAGTGCTTGTGGTGTCTGTTGCTGCCTCGCTGCGCAGGGCTGCCCGAATGCCGACGCCGGTGACCACCCGATCCTGGGCGGCCAAGCCAGGGCGATCGGCAGTGGTGTCGGCTCAAACAGCTAGCGGTGGCGATTTCCGTACTGAATCCGGAGCTGCTTGATCTCGGCGAGGTTCTTGGTGAGTTCGACGTTCACCCAGGCGGCGGGCGAAGGACTTGAGGGGCCTCGGCTGTGCTCGCCGAAGCCAGCGCCTGTCCAGCCCAGCGCTGAGTCTGCCAGGCGCTTTGGGGCCTACCCGTGGACGGTGAACAGATCAATCCAGGTCGCCATTAGGTCTGACAACCCGCCCGATATCGTCACCCCGGCCAGGTAGGCGACCGGGAGAGCACCAGCGGCTACCACGTAGAAGAGCGCGCGACCACCGGTGAAGACAAAGACGATGGCAAGTATCAACTCGATGCATGCGGCCACCAGGAATGGCGCGAAGATGAGCGCAAAAATGATCGCGTAGCCACCGGCCTGAATGCCTGCGTTCGCAGCCATCACAAGGCCGGCCACGAGAGTGGCTACTACGGCTACGGCAGTGGCAATGGCCCAGGGTGGCTTCCATCGGGCTGGCCGTGGCGGTGTCGGGTTCTGGCTCAGCATGGGCTCCTCCGCGCCGGGTCAGCGCAGACGCCGAGGTGCAAGTAGACAGTCTCTGTGCCAGCTTCTTCGCCGTCGCGGTACTCGACGATCAACTCATCCACGTCGTAGCTGTTGGCCTCGGGAGCAACGAACTCGATTGCCAGTTCGGTCTGTGGGTCGCTCGACAGGCCCTGCAAGCACCTGGCGTGCACCAGGTGTGAGCTCGGGTCGAAGCCGCTTGTCGCCAGCCCCTGGCTTGCGGTGCCTGGTTCGAGACCGCGACCGGAGCTCGCCTCCCGTGTCGCGAATCGCGTGACGTGTAGGCCGTTGTTCTTCTTGAAATGCACCCCGGTTATGGTCACCGGATTGGCACCAGTAACGCACAGGGACATGCCGCGCATGGTGCTAAGCGCACCCGCATCGGTGTCGATCCACATGCCATACCCAGCTGACTCCGAACTAAGAGTGTGAATCGGGGCGTGGGGGATGGTAAGCGAACTGAGTCCAAGGAGGAAGACGGCCGTGATCGTGCCGATCACCACGGTCGGTACTGCAACTGCCGAACTATTCCGCATCAGGCCTCCGAAGGCTTGCGGCTGGCGCCTGAAGCCAAACGCAAGGTACCGCAACCGTGAGTCGGATCGGCGACGCAGAGCGAATGCTGCCATGTCGTCTCGGGGCGGTGTTGTTCGCTGAGTGGCGAAGCGCCTTCACTTGGTGCCAGTGGTATTCTCCTTACCGACCGGTAGGTAAGTGAGGATTCAATGGACGAGAAGCAGCGGAACCGTCTGCTAGGAGTGCTGTTCGTCGGCGTGCTGATGGGCGCGCTCGACATCGCGATCGTGGGGCCGGCGCTGCCGGCGATCCAGGCGCAGTTCGGGCTCGACTCGCGCGCGGTCTCGTGGATCTTCAGCGTCTATGTGCTGGCGAACCTGATCGGCACCCCGCTGATGGCAAAGCTCTCCGACAACTTCGGACGCCGCGCGATCTACCTCGCCGACGTGGCGCTGTTCGCGATCGGCTCGGCCGTGGTGATCGCCTCCGGACTGGCCGGCGGCTTCGTCCTGCTGCTGATCGGACGCGCAATCCAGGGCTTCGGCGCCGGTGGCATCTTCCCGGTGGCCAGTGCGGTCATCGGGGACACCTTCCCGGCCGAAAAGCGGGGGAGCGCGCTCGGTCTGATCGGGGCCGTATTCGGCATCGCCTTCGTGATCGGCCCGATCCTGGGCGGCGTGCTGCTGCTGGCCGGCTGGCAATGGCTGTTCGTGATCAACCTGCCGATCGCCGCCGTGGTGATGGTGCTGGCCTGGCGGGAGCTCCCGCACGAGCGGCACGCCGAAGCCGGCAGTTTCGACTGGCTGGGCATGGCGCTCCTCGCGATCGCACTGGCCGCCCTCGACCTGGGCCTGGTCAGCATCGACACCGCCAACTTCGTGGCCTCGGTGGCCACCCCGGCAGTCTGGGGTTGGCTGCTGGCGTCCGCTGTGGCGTGGGTGTTGCTGGTATTGGTCGAGCAGCGCGCGACCAGTCCGGTGTTCCCGGTCGGCCTGTTCGCCCGCCGCCAGCTGCGGCTGGGCTACCTGCTCACCGCCGGTGCCGGCCTGGGCGAAGCCAGCCTGGTGTTCATGCCGCTGCTGGCCGTCACCGCGTTGGGCGTGACCAGTGGGGTCGGCAGCTTCCTGCTGATGCCGGTGGTGCTGGCCATGGGCGCCGGTTCGCCGATCGCCGGACGACTGCTGGACCGCTTCGGCTCCCGAATCGTCATCGTGATCGGGGTGGCAATCATGGCCATCGGCATGTTCCTGCTGAGCCTCACCGCCAGCGTCTTGTGGCTGTTCATCGCCTCCGGACTGCTGATCGGTTTTGGCATGTCCGCACTGCTAGGCGCCCCGATCCGCTACGTCACCCTCAACGAGACCACCGCAGAGGAGCGATCCTCGGCCCAGGGCCTGGTGAATGTGTTCACCAGCATCGGCCAGTTACTCGGCGCAGCCGTCGTGGGTGCCGTTGCGGCCTCGGCCACGTCACCGGCGTTGGGCTACACCAACGCGTTCCTCTTCATCGGCTGGATCGGGGTGGCGCTGCTGGTCGCCGCGGTGTTCCTGAAGTCGAAGGGCGACGAAGCGCGCCCAGCCGTGCGGTAACGTCCGATCATGCGCGAGCGGATTCTCCAGACGGCCACCGTCCAGTTCCTGGAACGGGGTTACGACGGGGTCTCCATGCGCGAGATCGCCGAGGCCTGCGGCATCACCAAGGCGGCGCTGTACTACCACTTCACCGGCAAGGCCGAACTGCTCGCCGAGATCTTCACTGAATCCCTCGGCCAGATGGCCGACCTGGTCGAGGCCGGGCGCGCTCGCCAGGGATCGGTTGAGGACCGGATTCGCTGGATCATCGAACGCATCTTCGAGATGCCGACCGAGCAGCGCGCGATCATCCGGCTGGCCCGCCACGACACCGACCGGCTCGACGAGGCCGACCGGGTCAGCGTCGGAAAGGCCTACTCCGAGCGCTTCCTGCAGCCCATCGCGGGTCTGCTGGCCGAGGGCAGTGCGAGCGGCGAGCTTCGCCAGTTCGACCCGGATTGGGGCCTGTGGGTGCTCCTCGGGATGCTCTACCCGTTCCTGGTTCCGCCCGGCATCAGTTCCGACCCGCGCGCCATCACCGAGTTGATGGACGTGTTCTTCCACGGCACGGCAGGCTGATCCACATCAGCTGAGCCGGCCTGAGTCGAAGGAGGTCGCATGCGTCCCGTTCTGCGCAGTGCGATCGGCCTCGCCACCGCGGTTTCGCTGGTCGGCTGCGGAGCGTTGGGTCAGACGCCGGCCACAGCCACCGACGATCCCACGCTTCGGGCGGTCATCGCCACGGCCGAAAGCTCGGTGGCCAAAGTCCTCGCCACTCGCTGTGACGCCGGACCGATTCCCGGATCCGCCTTCGTGGTGGGTCCCGGTCTTCTCCTCACCGCCGCCCACGTCGTCACCGGCTCGCGTCAGGTGGCTGTCGCATTCCCGGGCGGCACCATGGCGCTGGCCGAGGTGGCCGGACTCGATCCGTCCGCCGATACCGCACTGCTGCGAACCACGGCCGAGCTCCCGGCGGCGCTGCCGCTGCTGACCGACCCGGCCACTGTGGGTGCACCGATGGCCCTGATCGGCCACCCGCTCGGCGGGGACGGTGTGTCGGCGGCTCAGGGCGTGATCACCTCCATCGGCGACCAGGTAGTAGTCAACGGCTTCGACATGAACCGACTGCTCACTTTCGACGTCGAAGTAGCTCCCGGCAACAGCGGTGGTCCGGCGCTCGACCGCACCGGTGCGGTGGCCGGCATGATCGTGGCCCGGATGGGCGGCAAGCCCTGGCGGGATCGATCCGCTCAGGTGACTGTGGCCATTCCGGCATCAGTGCTGGCCGAGCATCTGGCCGGTTGGCCGGATCCGGTCACCGTCTCGCCATGCTCCGGGGAGGCCGATGCTGCGGGGCAGGCGCCGCTGATCGGTGAGGAATCGATCGACGATGAGCCGGTGCTCAGCGTCTGGCTGCTCGCAGCCGGCCTCAACGCCGGCCAGTACCCGAGCAGTTGGCAGCTGCTCACCCCGGCGGCTCGGCTGGGCGCCGGCAGCTTTGAGACCTGGCAGCGCGATGCCGCCGCCACCCGCTGGCGCTCGCTGCAGATTCACTCAGTGCAGCGGGACGGTGAGCGGGCAGCGGTTTCGATCCGGGCCGAGGCGGTGCGGGGCGAGGCCTGCGCCGTGCTGGCGCAGGAGTATCAGCTGCGCCGAGTGGATGGCATCTGGCTGATCGACCAGCTCAGTCAACGGCCGGACGGCACCTGCTGAGCTGCGCTCAATCCGAGGTTCACCAGGCCTGATGGACGATCTGTCCGGCCACCATCGTGGCCGCCACCGGCATCGCCCGCAGCCGCACGGCGACGCTCGCGCTGTCGCCGTCGGCCAGTGGATCGGCCTCCAGCAGCACCAGATCTGCCGGGGCGCCCGCGATCGGCGTGCCGTGCCCGTCGGTGCTCGCGGCCAGCACCTGGGCCGTCGTCAGTGAGTGCTCGGGGTGCCAGGGCACATCCTCGGGCTCGCCGCGATGGACGGCGGCCGCCATCGCCAGCCACGGATCCAACGGAGCCACCGGCGCATCCGAGCCGAGCGCCAGCTCGACGCCAGCCTCGGCCAGTTCGCGCAGCGGGAAGCTGCGGGCGGCCCGGGCCTCGTCCCAGATCACCTCGGTGACGCCGCGGTCGTCCAGCAGATGCGCGGGCTGGACGCTGGCAGTCAGTCCGAGGCGGGCGATCTCGGCCACCTGGTCGGGGCCGGCCAACTGGGCGTGCTCGATGCTGCCCCTGGCACCGGTGGTGGCGAAGGCGTCCAGCGCGATCTGCAGGGCTGCGTCACCGATCGCATGCAACGCAATCTTGAGGCCGCACTCCTTGGCCCGGCCGAGCAGTCGGGCCAGCTCGGGGGCCGGGGCGTTCTGCACTCCGTGGGCACCGTCGGCATAGGGCTCTCGACAGTGCGCGGTCTGAGTGTTCAGCGAACCGTCGGAGATGATCTTCAGTGCGCCCATGGTCAGCAGCGGCTCGCCGTCGATCACATCGCCCGTGTGCAGTCCGGCGGCGATCGCCTGCTCCAGGTCCACCGGATAGGTGGACGTCCGGACGCGCAGCCCGACGCCGACCTGGCGATAACGCTGCGGCCAGCGGGCGAAGCCCGGCTCGAACTCGTAGTCCACGATGCCGACCACGCCGCGCGCGGCAGCCGCCTGCATGGCTGCGGCATAGGCCGACGGCCCGACCTGGGCGTCCTCGGCTGCCAGCACGGCCGGCAGCAGGTCGAACCATTCGGCCTCGCGGAGCAGCCCGTCGCGGGGCGCGAGTCCGAAGCGGCGCAGGGCGGCCGAGTTCAACCAGCCGGAGTGTGCGTCCCCGCTGACCAGGACGATCGGACGATCCTCACTGACCTCGTCCAATGCGGACGTGGTCGGCGCCTCGGCCCACGACGAAGGACGAAACCCGCCGCCGACCAGCACCTCACCGGGCGCGCCCAGCCCGGCCCGAACCCGGGCAATAGCTTCAGCTCGGGTGGTCGAACCGGCCAGGTCCAGCCGGGTTCCTTGCCGCGACCACTGGCCCAGATGGGTGTGCTGATCCCAGAGTCCGGGGATCAGCCAGCGGCCGGTGGCGTCCAACTCGTCCTCGCCGGGCAGCCGCTCCAGCGACGGCCCGACGGCGGCGATCCGATCACCATCGATCCGCAGATCAACCAGCCCGGTTGGTGCCGCCGAACCCAGCGGCACCAACCGAACCTGACGAAGCAGCACCTCAGTCGAGCAGGTCGGACGTGCGCACGCAGTCCAGCCCGAACGCGTCGGCGACGCCGGGGAAGGTGATCTGTCCGGCGTGGGTGTTCAGACCCAGCGCCAGCGCGTGATTCTCCTTGCAGGCGCGCTTCCAGCCCTTGCCGGCCAGCTGCAGGGCGTAGGCCAAGGTGGCGTTGGTGAGCGCCCAGGTGGAGGTGTTCGGCACCGCACCGGGCATATTCGCCACGCAGTAGAAGATCGAGTTGTGTACCGCGAAGGTCGGGTCATCGTGGGTGGTCGGCTTGGAGTCCTCGAAGCAGCCACCCTGGTCGATGGCCACATCCACCAGCACTGAGCCGGGCTTCATGGCAGCCACCATCTCATTAGTGACCAGCTTGGGCGCCTTGGCTCCGGGGATCAGCACAGTGCCGATCACCATGTCGGCGGCCAGCACCTGCTCCCGGACGCTCAGCTTGGAGCTGACGATGCCGTGCACCCGGTTCTCGTAGCGCCAGAAGGTGTTGCGCAGCTTGTCCAGATCAGTGTCCAGGATGGTCACGTCCGCGCCCATGCCCAGAGCCACGTTGGCGGCGTTCTGCCCGGCAGTGCCGCCGCCCAGGATGACCACCTTGGCGTTGGCGACGCCACCGACGCAGCCCATCAGCACACCGCGTCCGCCCTGAGCCTTCATCATCGAGTAGGCACCGACCTGCGGAGCCAGGCAGCCGGCCACCTCAGACATCGGGTAGAGCAGGGGGAGCAGGCCGCTGGGCAGCTGGACGGTCTCGTAGGCGATCGCCGTGGTGCCCGAGGCCAGCAGGGCGTCAGTCAGCTCGCGATCGGCGGCAAGGTGCAGATAGGTGAACAGCAGCAGGTCGTCGCGCAGGTAGCCGTACTCGGACTCGATCGGCTCCTTGACCTTGAGCACCATCTCGCCGGCCGCCCAGGTTTCCGCTGCGGTCGGCAGGATCTTGGCGCCCTGCGCGAGGTACTCGGCATCGGAGATCGATGAGCCGATTCCAGCGCCGGCCTGAATGAAGACTTCGTGTCCGTGGCCGACCAACTCGGCGACACCGACGGGAGTGATGGCCACCCGGTATTCGTGGTTCTTGACCTCGGCGGGTACGGCGATCCGCATCCTTGCGTCCTTTCGGTTCAGGGCCGGTCCTGCCCGACCCGGGAAAAGTTTGCTACACCTCGGTTAAGACCGGATGTCGGCACACCTGGCCTGAGTGCCGTTGGTGAGGCGCTAAACTCGTTTCCGAACGTGCTCCGGGGTCGGTGTAAGTCCGAACCGGCGGTGATAGTCCGCGACCCGTTCCTGCTTGCAGGAGCGGTTGACTCGGTGAAACTCCGAGACCGACGGTGAAAGTCCGGATGGGAGGCAGCACGCGGCGTCGCCACGCGATCTGATCGCCTCGGCGAGCCGTTGCGCATCCCAAGAACCGCCTCGAAGCTGAGGCGGAGGATTGGATGAAGCGCGAGTTTGCAGCTCCGGTGGCCCTGGGTGGGCTGCTGATCGTCGGCTGGCTGGTGACGGCCAGTGCGAACCCGTCCGCGCTGCTGCCCGGACCCGGCGCGGTGCTCGCCCGGCTGGCCGGCTTCGTTGTTGACTCCAGCTACTGGGGCTACCTGGGGACCACAGTCTTGGAAGCCTTCGGCGGTGCCCTGCTCGGCACGGCGGTCGCCCTGCCGATGGCCGCGCTGATCCACCGCTCGCGTTGGGCCGCCGCGGCGATTAACCCCTTCCTGGGCGCCACCCAGGCGATTCCGGCGGTCGCAATCGCGCCGCTGCTGGTGCTGTGGATCGGTTACGGGCTGACTCCGGTGATCGTGCTGTGTGCGCTGATCGTTTTCTTCCCGATCCTGATCTCGACGGTGATCGGCCTGCGCCATGTGGACGCCGACGTCGTCGATGCGGCCCGAATGGACGGGGCCGGCAGCTGGCAGCTGCTCACCCAGGTCGAGTTCCCGATGGCCCTGGCCTCGGTGCTCGGCGGCATCCGCAACGGCGTCACCCTCTCGGTCACCGGCGCCATCGTCGGCGAGATGGTGATGGGCGGCGGCGGGCTGGGCACCGTCCTCACCGTCCAACGCGACTCCTTCGATACCGCCGGGATGATCGGGACCGTCATCGTGCTCGCCCTGATCGCATCGTCGGCCTATGCCGTCATCCACCGCTGGGAGCGCAACTCCCGGGTGATCGAGTCTTTCCGCAGGTCCTGAAAGGAACAGCTATGCGCAAGATCCTTGTGGCCGTCCTGGCCGCCGCTGTGTTCGCCCTCGTCGGTTGTTCGCAGCCGGCGAGTTCGACGACGCCGAGCTCGACGACGCCGAGCAGCTCCGCTGCGCTGCCGGCGGCCACGATCGGGCTGACCTACATTCCGAACGTCCAGTTCAGCCCGTTCTACGTCGCTGAGTCCCAGGGCAGCTTCACCAAGGCCGGCGTGGACGCCACCTTGCGCCATCACGGCACCTCCGAGGGCCTGTTCACCGCCTTGGTGGCCGGCCAGGAGCAGTTCGTGGTGGCCGGCGGGGACGAGATGCTGCAGGCCCGGTCGCAGGGCATGGATCTGGTCGCTGTGTCGGCCTACTACCGCAGCTACCCGGTGGTGCTGATCGTGCCGGACAGCTCGTCGATCACCAGCCTGGCCGATCTCAAGGGGCATTCGATCGGAATCCCCGGCAAGTATGGGGAGAGCTGGTTCGGGCTGCAGGTCGCCCTGCGCAGCGCGGGCTTGAGTGAGTCCGACGTGAAGATCAAGGAGATCGGCTACACCCAGCAGGCTGCGCTGCAGGGCGGCAAGGTGGACGCCATCATCGGCTTCTCCAACAACGATCTGGTCCAGGCGACGCTGGCCAACTTCCCCGCCCGCTCGATTCCGATCACCAGCGGCGACGTCCCGCTGGTCGGGGCCAGCCTGATCACCACGACCGCCTACGCCAAGGCTCACCCGGAGGTCGTTCGCGCGGTAGTGGCCGGCACCCTGGCCGGGATTTCGTCGGTCGTCGCCGACCAGAGCCAGGCGATGACGATTTCGGCGGACTACATCCCCGGCCTGGACGTGGCCGCGACCAAGGCGGCCGCTGAGGCCACCATCGCCGCCACGATTCCGCTCTGGAAGGGTGCCGACGGAGTCATCAGCGGAAAACTCGATTCATCGCAGTGGGCAAAGATGGCCGAATTCATGGGCGCCAATGGTTTGACCACAAGCACCCAGGATCCGACACTGGCGATGAGCAACGACTACCTCGGCTAGAACTCCGACCCTGGGAGATACCCTCTGTGGAGGCGAGAGATCATTCCGCGGTGAGATAGGAGGGACGTGTCCGCTGTGACTGTGCCCAGCTGGGACGAGTATTTCCTCACTATCGCCTCTGCGGTGGCCACCCGGGCCAAGTGCACTCGGCGTCGGGTGGGTGCGGTGTTGGTGCTGGACCGGCGGATCATCGCCACCGGCTACAACGGCGCGGCACCCGGCCATCCCGACTGTCTGGAGGGCGCCTGCCCGCGCGGTCAGCTCAGCTATGACCAAGTGCCCGGACTCGGTGACTACGACCGTCCGGGCACTCCCGGCTTCTGCATCGCCATCCATGCCGAGGTGAATGCGCTGCTGTTCGCCACCAGAGACACCAAGGGCGCCACCGCCTACATCACCGATCCACCGTGTCCCGGCTGTCGCAAGGCTCTTGCCGCCGCGGGCATCGAGAGAGCAGTCTGGCCGCAGGGTGAGCACAACGCTGCACAGCTGGTGGATTGGACCAGGTAGGTAGTCCGTTGAAATTCAGTCTGAAGACCGCACAGCTCTCCGCCTGGGTGGAGCGCGGCGTCGCCCTGTTCTGCCTCGGCACCCTGATCCCGGCCGCCTTCGCTGCCGCCGGTCAGGTGCCCTATCTGGCCACCTGGTGGCTGGCCGTCGTGGGTGGCGGGATCATCGTGGCCAGCCTGGGAATGATGGTGTTCAGCTTCCTGGGCCGCAGTCTGAACCTGTGGGCGATGGCGTATGTGGTGCTGGTCACCGTGGGCTTGGTCACCTGGCCGTGGGCCTGGCAGTCCACCTCGCCGGCCTCCAGCAGTCCGTGGATCTGGATGTGCCTGGGGGTCGCGTCGATCTGTCTGGCCGTGACCATGGGGACGGCCTGGGGCCTGGGCTACGCGATCGTGGCCGGGATTCTGTTCGCGGTGATTCGGATGACCCCGTCCGGACAAGGGGCTCCGCTGTTGGGTGCGGTCCAGGACATGATCGTCTTGGTGATGAACGCCGCCGTTGTGATCGTGGCCCTCGGAGTGGTCGGCAACTCGTTCAAGGACTTGGACGAGATCGAGGAGAACTCGCGGCGCGAAGCGACCGCGGCCGCCATCGAGGACGCCCTGCTGGAGGAGCGGCATCGGCTGGACGGCATCGTCCACGACGAAGTCATGACCACCTTGGTCGCGGCCGCCAATCACCCCGACGATCAGGCGGTGGCTCAGCAGGCCCAACGTGCCGTGGAGCGACTGGCGCAAGCCGAGGCGCCCACCGAGGCCCGATTGCCGGTGACCGGTGACCAACTGACCTGGCTGGTCAGCGATGTGGTCTCCACGCTCGTCCCGCAGTCGCGATTCACCTCGCAACTGGAAGACATCCTGGTGCCTCAGCCGGTGGCCAGCACCCTGGGCATGGTGGTGCGTGAGGTGGCCCTGAACGTGGCCAAGCACGCCCAGGCGGAGAAGGTCGAGGTCAGCCTGACCAGTCCGGCGCACGGTGCGGTCGAAATCACCATCGCCGACGACGGCATCGGCTTCGACCCCGATCTGGTGCCGAAGCGGCGCCTGGGCCTGCAGGTCTCGGTGGTCTACCGGATGTGGGCGATCGGCGGCCATGCCGAGATTCGTTCGGCCCCCGGTGAGGGCACCGTCGTCACCCTGACCTGGACGCCCACCGAGGAGCTGGTGGCCACCGACTCCGAGGGTTCGCCCGGACGTCGGCCGCGGCGCGGCATGCCCGACATTCCGGACCTATCGCGTCCGATGCTGGTGCGGCTGGTCTGGGTGCTGGTCGCGCTGCAGTTCCTGCTCGGCTGGACGAGCCTGGACCAGGTCACCGCCGTGTGGCCGGTGTTCCTGGCCCAAGGCCTGGCTGCGGTGGCCACCGCGGTCACCCTGTGGCACTCGGAAGAGCATCCGATGAGTGTCGGCAGGGCCACAGCTGTGGTGGCCATGCTGCTGGCCCTGACTCTGATCGTCCAGTCGGTTCTGCCGCAGGGTTATTGGCCCGGCTATGCCACCTGGCACAGCACGGTGGTGATGGTCCTGCTGGTTGCCGTGCTGGTTCGCGGCCAGGAGCGGATCGCCTGGGCCGGGGTCGTCCTGTATGCGCTGGTGTCGGCGGTCTGGGCGATCAGCCGCGGCCTGGAAGTGGGCGACACCCTACGGGTCGGCTTCGGGCCGTTCTCCTGGATGCTGGTGGCGCAGCTGCTGCAGGCCTGGCTGATCGACATGGGCGATCGGATGAACACCTCGCGTCGCTCGTCGGCTCAGGCCAACAAGGCGATCGCCCAGAGCTTCTCCAAGCTGGTCCTGCGCGATGTGTGGCTCACCCAGTTGCGCGCCCAGGTCGGCCCACTGCTGAACCGCATCGCGGACCCCGATTACGTGCTGACCGCGGAGGAGCGGGCCAACTGCCTGGCGCAGGAGAGCCGGCTTCGTGATGCCATGCGCGCCGGAAACCTGGTCACCGAGCTCACCTCGGACGCGATCGAAGTGGCGCGGGGACGTGGCGTGGATGTCCGGCTGGTGGATAGCCGGGGCACTAGACTTCCCGAAGATGTTCGCACTGCATTGACCCGCCATCTCGGCCGGTTGCTGACCGACAGCTCAACCAAGAGAGTGGTTGCCCGAGCTGCGCCGGAGGGCTACGAGGACGTGGTGACGGTACTGGCGGTGCGTGAGGATGGCAGCAGCGAGCTGATCGGCTTGGATGCAAGCGGCAAGGCGAGCACGAAGTAGGGCAGGGACAGATGATCAACACCGCCGTAATCGATGACCACGAGGCCATCCGGATCGGAATGGCCGCGGCACTGGATGCGAATCCCGGACACCAGGTGACCCTGGTGGGCGGTGCCGGCACCGTCGACGAGTTCCTGGCTCAGGACGTCCCGGCTGATGTCGTGCTGCTCGACCTGCAGCTGGACGACGGCTCCGACCCGCTCGACAACACCGAGCGGCTGATTGATGCCGGCTACAAGGTGCTGGTCTACTCGATCGCCGACAACGTCAGACTGCTGCGCCGGGCGCTGGCCGGTGGTGCTGCCGGAGTGTGCCGCAAGGCTGAACCGCTGGCGGTGACGCTGGCTTCGATCGAGGCCGTGTCCGAGGGCCAGGTCGTGATCAGCCAAGAGATCCTTGCCGCGATCGAGGGTGACGCCTCCTACGTGGCGGCGAACCTCGGTCCGCGTGAGCGCGAGGTGCTGGCGCTGTACGCCGGTGGCTTCGAAGTTCCCGAAGTCGCCGAGCGGCTGACCATCACCGAGAACAGCGTCAAGGAGTACCTGAAGCGGATCCGGGTGAAGTACACCAATGTGAACCGCCCTGCGGCCAGCAAGCTGGATCTGTTCCGCCGGGCCATCGAGGACGGCATCGTCCCGCCGGTCGAGCCGCACCAGTAACCAGACAAAGCACGAGGCCCCGTCCGTTATGGACGGGGCCTCGTCGCGTCTATCGATTCAGTACCAGCCGTGGGCCCGCTTGTAGGACCAGGCCTGGCACGGGGTGCCGTAGCGGGTCTTCACGTAGTTCAGGCCCCAGGCGAGCTGGGTGGCCGGATTCGTCCGCCAATCCGCGCCGTAGGCGGCCATCCGCTTGCCGGGAAGCGCCTGCGGAATGCCGTAGGCGGAGGAGTGCGGGTTGTCCGCCGTCACCTGCCAGCGGCTTTCCTGGGTGATGATCCGGTCGTAGCAGGCGAACTCGTCCGAGCCCCAGCCGTACCAGTTCTGCATCATCTGGCTGGCAATCTCGCGCGGATCGGTGGTGCCGGGCTCATAGCCCATTTCCTGCACCTTCTGCTGGTGCAGCGCCTCGAGGCTGGCATGGTGCTGCGCGATGGCGGCCTGCTCGGCTGCCAGCAGATGGGCGCGGTAGGCGGCAGCCTCGCTGGTGAAGCTGACCGAGACCGCTGACGTAGCGCCGGTGTCGATGATCGGCATCGCATATGCGGGGACGCCACAGGCAAGTCCGGTTGCGGTGGCTATGGCGATCACCGCTGCGCGCAACGTGCCTGGCACAAGCCGGATTCTTTCACATGAGAGTCTCTCAGGCTACGTTCAGGCGCGCGATTTCGCGTGGTGGACGCCTGGTCCGCTGGTCGGCTCGGTCCCGGGCCGCAGACTGGCTAGCCTGGGATGGTGTTCCTGCAGGTGACCGAGGACGAACGGCTGGCCGCGGCCCTGGCTGAGGCGATGGCCGGCGGCCCTCCGGTGACCCCGCAGGCGCCGCCGACGGCGATGGCTGCCGTCCGGCCGCAGCTCCCGGTGACCGAACCCGGTGCGGCGGTGGTGGTGGCCACGTCCGGGTCGACCGGTGAGCCGAAGGCTGTCGTCCTGACCGGCTCCGCTCTGGAGTTCTCGGCGCGCGCCACCCACGACCGACTGGGTGGACCAGGGGAGTGGGTCTGCGCGCTGCCCACCCACTACGTGGCCGGTCTGATGACCGTGGTGCGCTCGGTGGTGGCCGGCCGCGGGCTGCGCTTCACCGCACCCGACCTGTCCGAGCTGCCCAGACCGGGAGAGCGCAGCTATCTTTCCCTCGTAGCCACCCAGCTGCACCGGGCGATGGCGCACCCCGGGCAACGCGACCTGCTGCGCGGCTACGCCGGAGTGCTGATCGGCGGCAGCGCCGTCCCCGACGGGTTGCGTGAACAGGCATTGGCGGCCGGCATTCCGGTGGTGACCACCTATGGGATGAGCGAGACCGCCGGCGGCTGCGTCTACGACGGCATCCCGTTGACCGGAGTCGGGGTAGAGGTGGCCGGGGAACGACTCGGCCTGCGTGGGCCGATGGCCTTCGCCGGATACCGGCTGCGTCCGGACCTCACCGCTCAGATCCTGGACGGCGATCTGGTCTGGACGAATGACCGCGGACGGATCGGTGCGGACGGCCGGCTGCAGGTGCTGGGCCGCTTCGATGACGTGGTGATCAGCGGGGGAGAGAAGGTCGACCTGGCGGCGGCTCAGCGGCTCTGTGACGAGCTGATCGCCCCGGGGGAAGCCCCCGTGGTGTTGCTGGCCGTGCCCGATGTGCAGTGGGGCGTCCGGGTGGTGGCGGTGACCACGGGCGGGTGGCAATTGGACGATCTGAACGCCCGGTTGCGGGGACGAATCGGCCGGGCCGGGCTACCCAAGGAATTGCGGCAGGTGGCCGAACTGGCGTACACATCGACGGGCAAGATCGATCGGGCGGCCCTCATCGCCGCCTGGCAGGACGAAGGGTGAGCATGGCCACAATCAGCGACTGGATCGAGGGCGCGCGTCCGAGGACCCTCCCGGCGGCCGTCGCTCCGGTACTGGCCGGCAGCGGCGTGGCCTGGTTCGCCGGGGGCTTCGATCCCGTGCTGGCCGGCCTGGCCCTCGTGGTCTCGCTGGCTCTGCAGCTCGGCGTCAACTACGCCAACGACTACTCCGACGGGATCCGCGGCACCGACGCCGATCGGGTCGGCCCGCTGCGCCTTGTCGGTTCCGGGCTCGTCGAGCCGCGCTGGGTGCGCGCGGCCGCGGTGAGCTGCTTCGCTGTGGCGGCGCTGGCCGGCCTGACTGCGGTCTGGATCACCGGAGACTGGTGGTTGCTCGGCGTTGGTGCGGCCGCCATCGCGGCGGCCTGGCTGTACACCGGCGGTCCACACCCGTACGGCTACCTGGGCCTGGGCGAAGTCTTCGTGTTCATCTTCTTCGGACTGGTTGCGGTCGGCGGCACCGTCTACCTGCAACTCGGATCCGTTCCACCCGCCGGCTGGTGGACCGCGATCGCCGTGGGCGCCCTGGCCTGCGCCATCCTGGTGGCCAATAACCTGCGGGATCTGGATACTGACCGGCTGGCCGGCAAGCTGACCTTGGCCACCAAGCTCGGCGACCGTGGCACTCGGGCGTTCTTCCTGGCCCTCCTCGGGTTCTCCAGCCTGGCCGTCGTCGGAGTCGCCGCGACCAGCTCCTGGTGGGCGCTGCTGGGCATGCTGATGGCCGTCACTCTGATCGGACCGGTGATCCAGGTGGCCTCCGGCGTGCGCGGGCCGCGGCTGATCCCGGTGCTCAAGCAGACGGGTCTGGCCGAGCTGGCCTGCGCAGCCGGACTCGCGGTCGGGTTGCTGATCGCCCGCTGATGGACGCCGTCGCCTACGCGCTGCCATTGCGCCACCGATTCCGCGGAATCACGGTGCGACAAGGGCTGCTGCTGCGGGGCCCGCGCGGCTGGGCCGAGTGGAGCCCGTTCGCCGAGTACGGCCCGGCCGAAGCCGGCCAATGGTGGCTGGCCACCCAGGAGGCGCTCACCGAAGGCTTCCCGGCCCCGGTGCGCGACCGGGTGCCGGTGAATGTGACGATCCCCGCCGTCGACCCGGACACTGCCTACCACCTGACGGCCGGCTCGGGCTGTCAGACCGCCAAGGTCAAGATCGCCGATCCCGGCCAGTCGGCCACCGACGATCTGGCCCGAGTCGAGGCCGTCCGGGCGGCCCTGGGTCCGTCCGGGAAGGTGCGGGTGGACGCCAACGGCGCCTGGGACGTCGAGACGGCCGCCACCCGGTTGGCGCAGCTGGCCCGGGTCGGGCTGGAGTATGCCGAACAGCCGTGCGCCAGCACAGAGGAGTTGGCCGAGCTGCGGCTGCTGCTGGCCCGCCGCGGCGTGGACGTCCTCATCGCGGCCGACGAGTCGATCCGGCGCAGCGGCGACCCCGAGCGGGTGGTCGAACTGGATGCCGCCGACGTGGCCGTGCTGAAGGTGCAGCCGTTGGGCGGCGTCCGTCGTTGTCTGGAGTTGGCCGAGCGGCTCGGGCTGCCGGTGGTGGTCTCCTCGGCGCTGGAGAGCTCGCTCGGGCTGGCTGCCGGGGTGGCTCTGGCCGCGGCGCTGCCGGCGCTTCCGTTCGCCTGCGGACTGAATACGGCGGCCATGTTCACCGCCGACGTCACCGCGACGCCGCTGATCGCCGAGCAGGGCTACCTCCCGGTTCGTCCGGTCGAGGTGGACGAGAATGGCCCCTGGCGGGCCGAGCCCGCCGTGACCGAGGATTGGCTGGACCGGCTGTCCCGAGCGAGCGGAGCAAGCCAATGAGTGACTCCTACGCCTGCGCGGAGGCGGTGCTGGCCCAGTTGGTTGCCCAGGGGGTGCGCGAGGTCGTCCTGTGCCCTGGCTCCCGCAGCGCCCCGCTGGCTCTGGTCGCGCACGCCGCCGACCGGGCCGGTGCGATCCGGCTGCACGTCCGGGTGGATGAGCGGACGGCCGGCTTCCTGGCTCTCGGCTTGGCCAAGGCCGACGGTCGTCCGGCCGCGGTGATCACCACCTCGGGGACCGCGGTGGCGAATCTGATGCCGGCCGTGATGGAGGCCCACCATTCGGCGGTTCCCCTGGTCGTGGTCTCCGCGGATCGTCCGGCCGCGCTGGTCGGCTTCGGAGCCAACCAGACCACCGAGCAGAGCGACCTCTTCGCCGGCTTCGTCCGCTATCGAGCCCGGGTGGCCTCGAGCGCGCCGCCCGCCTCCTGGCGAGCCCAGACAGCGCGGGCTGTGGTGCTGGCCACCGGTGCCCGCGGGGCGGATCCCGGTCCGGTTCAGCTGAACCTCGAACTCGGCGTGCCCTTGGTGCCGTCCGGCGGTCCGCGAGCCTGGCCGGCAACCCTGCCCGAACCGCTTCTGGCACCGGCCACGCGGAGCGTCCAGCCGGTGCTGCTGCCCGGAACTCCGCGCACGGTGGTGCTCGTCGGCGACGCCCCGCCGGCTGTCGGCTCCGCCGCCCGAGCCCTGGCCGAGACAGCCGGGTTGCCGTTGCTGGCCGAGCCGTCCAGCAATGCCCGGTCCGGACTGAATGCGATCAGCAGCTACCGGCTGGTGTTGGGCACCGCGCTGGGGGCAGCGATCCAGCGGGTGCTGGTATTCGGGCGTCCGACCTTGTCCCGCCCGGTGAACGCGCTCCTGGCCCGGGAGGACGTGGAGGTGGTCATCGTCAGTGATCGATCGGCCTTCCCCGATCCCGGCTGGCGGGCCCGGCTGGTGGCCGCGGCCGTCCGCGTCGAAGCGGGGGCCCCGGACTGGCTGGCCGCTTGGCAGGCCGCCGATCAGGCCTGGCGGGCGCATCTGGACGCCACTGTGGCTGAGGGCGACGGCCTCACCGGGCCGGAACTGGCTGCTCGGGTCTGGGCCGCGATTCCCAGCGATGCACTGGCCATTCTGGCCAGTTCCAACCCGGTTCGGGATGCCGACCTGGCTCCGATCCGCGCCGACGCGCCGCCCAGCTACGCCAATCGCGGCCTGAGCGGCATCGACGGGACGATCTCGACGGCGATCGGCTTGTGCCTGGCCGCCGGACGCCCGGGCGTCCTGCTGTGTGGCGACCTGGCCTTCACCCACGATGTCGGCGGTTTGGCCATTGGTCCGGACGAGCCTCGTCCGGACCTGCGCATCGTGGTGGCCGACGACGGTGGCGGCAGCATCTTCGCGACTCTGGAATACGGCGCCCCTGCGTTTGCCGACCCCTTCGAGCGGGTGTTCTCCACCCCGACCGGACTGGACCCGGTCGCGCTAGCCGCCGGCTACCGGCTGCCGGCCCGCCGGGTGACCCCCGACGAGCTGGATTCGGCCCTGCAGGCGCCGATCTCCGGCTTGGAGGTGCTCGTGGTGGGGCTCGATCGGTCAGATCGCGCCGAGTTGGAGGCACGGCTGGCTGCCGGGCCGTCCGCCGGCTAGCCGATGGAGCTGATCGCCGCGGCGCTGGCCGGGATTCCGGGATGGGCGTGGTTGGTGCTGATCGCCGCCGCACTCCTGGTCGGCTTCGGCAAGACGGCCATTGGCGGAGTGGTGATGATCGCCGTGGTGCTGGCGGCCATGGTGCTGCCCACCAAGGAGTCGACCGGCTTCATGCTGCTGATGCTGCTCACCGGCGACGTGGTTGCGGTGTGGACGTACCGCAGGAATGTCGACTGGCGGCTGATCGGACGGTTGGTGCTGCCGATCCTGGTCGGCATCGCCGCCGGAGCCGGCTTCTTGTCCTGGGTGGACGACCTGGTCCTGAAGCGGACGATCGGGGTGATCGTGCTGGTTCTGCTGGTCGCCGGATTCTGGCCGGACAAGTTGGCCGCCGATCGGCCCTGGGTCGGGCGCGGCTACGGAGCCCTGGCCGGGTTCACCACGATGGTGGCCAATGCCGGCGGCTCGCCGATGAGCCTCTATCTGCTGGCCGCGAAGTACGACAAGTGGCGCTTCCTCGGCACCACCTCATGGCTGTTCTTCGCCATCAACCTCACCAAGTTGCCGGTCTCGATCGGCTTGGGCCTGATCGAGCCACGCACCGCGGTGTTGGCCGCGGCGATGGTGCCGGTGGTGTTGCTGGGCACCTGGCTGGGCCGGCTCACCATCGCTCGCATCGATCAGGTGACCTTCGACCGGCTGATCACTGCCTTCGTGGCCCTGGCCGGGCTGTGGCTGCTGCTGGGCTGAGCCCGGGCGAGCGGGGCTAGCTCTCGTCGAGCTGGCGCAGCCAGCGACGCAGTGCCCAGGTAGCCCGAACGTCGTCCTCGTTGTAGTCGAGGACGCGCTGGGTGGCCTGCTCTCGGGCCTCAGGGTCCTCCCCGTGGACGGCCTCATCGAACCAGATCATGCTGTTCAGGCCGCCCGGATCATCATCGCGCCAGTGGAAGCCGGCGCCGGCGGAGGCCACGACCTTCAGGCCGAGCCCGTTCGCTCCGAAGAAGTGGGCGCGGACCAGGGCGAACAAGTCGATGAAGTGCTCGCGGGCGTAGGCATTGGCCCACTCCAAGACTTCGTCGCCGGGCCGGGTCAGCCGCTGCAGCCGGATCAACTCGTAATCGGAGTAGTGGAAGACCAGTGAGCTGCGTCCGTCCACGATCTCGCGCAGCCATCTCATCGCCGAGCGAGCCAGCTCCTGCTCCTGATCCTCATCCAGATCTTCGAAGCCGGCGAAGCTGCGGTAGTACGGCTCGTGGGCGCCATCGTCGACCCAGAAGCCCCACAGGTAGACCCGGTCGTCCCGGGAGGTCTCGATGTCGACGTCGATCTCCAGCTCGGCGCGCGGCAGCTCGATGGGCCCGCTGGTGAGCCGATCCAGCTGGCGTCCGTGGTGGAGCAGCCGTGAGCGCCGCTGGGCTAGCCGGATTCGATCCTCGGCGCCGAACCGATGCTGGACCTGCGGCAGGTAGTCGGGCAGCAGGGCCTCCAGGTCGGCGACGGCCAGGTCGCGGACCGTGGTGATGCCGGCGCCGCGCAGCACGCTGATCTCATGGGCGTCCAGCGGCGATTTGCTGATCCGCAGGCTCAGATCGTCGTCGTCGAGTTGCGGGCGACAGGTCGTCCACCAGACGCAGTAGCTGCACTCGTGGTTCACCACTGGTGCCAGCAGCGGCGGATCGTCGGGGGCGGCCGCCGCGGCGGTCTCGGCCAGCCGTACCCGCTCGGCGAACTCGACGTCGTAGCGCTCCAACGCGCTCACCGAACGGGGTCCGTCGCTGGTGGTGGCCAAGGCCGGCGGGGCCGGGACGCGGGCCTCGGTGAGATCCAGCCAGGCAACCAGTGGGCCATCGCCGCAGGTCACCTCATTGCCCACGACGATGCCGGTAGGGCCGCTCACAGCCGCGTGACCCGAGCTCTCCAGCAGCCGCCACAGATGCGCGAGTTGGACGGCATTGGCCCAACGCCAATGCCAGCGATACCGCCAGCCGGTACCGGTGCGCCGGTCAGTGATGTGGTCGAGGGTCGAATAGCTGAACGGCTGATCGTCCTTGCGGGAGTCGACGATGCGCTGGAACTTGAAAGTGCCCGGAACGTAGCCGCCGGCCGGGTCGCGGACCAGCAACTCCGGACGTCCCTGCCGATGGCCGGCCCAGTCGCGGGGCAGCAGGCCGCCGATGATCACCTCGGCGCCGGCCTCCATGGCCGCCAGGCAGGCCTCCTCGGCGGCCTCGCTGCCGCTCGCATCGCTGCCGCGTAGGTCGACGACCTCAGTGGCGCCCGCGATCAGTCGGGCGATCGCCGCGGCGCTGAACTCCGCCGCTCCGGGCAGCCGGGGGATGGTGATGGGTTCACTGGAGCGCACCATTCCCGGATGGAAATGGTGGTGCGTCTTGACCGGACAACTCCTAGCCGCGTACGCGTCGAGGGTGAAATCCATCAGGCATGCGCCCGGTGCAGGGCAACGATCCCGCCGGTGAGGTTCTTCCAGCCGACACCGCGCCAGCCGGCGGCGTGCATCAGATCAGCCAGGGCGTGCTGGTCGGGCCAGGCCAGGATTGACTCGGCCAGATAGTCGTAGGCAACCGGGTTGGACGATGCCAGGCCGGCCACCTTCGGCAGCACCTGACCGAGGTAAGCGCGATAGGTGGTCCGCAGCGGCGTCCACACCGGGGTGGAGAACTCGCAGATGACGATTCGTCCGCCGGGGCGGGTCACCCGGTGCAACTCGGCCAGCGCGGCCGGAACGTCCTCGACGTTGCGCAGCCCGAAGCTGATCGTCACAGCATCGAAAGCGTCGTCGGCGAACGGCAGCCTGAGCGCGTCGGCGTTGACGAAGGTCAGCTCAGGAACCCGCTTCTTTCCGACGACCAGCATGCCCTCGCTGAGGTCGGCGGCCACCACGACTGCTCCGGCTTTGGCGAACGGACGGCTGGACGTGCCGGTGCCAGCGGCCAGATCGAGCACGGTCTCACCGGGCAGGGCACCGACTGCTGCGACCGTCTGGGTACGCCAGAAACGATCCTGACCCAGGGAGAGCAGATCGTTCACCACGTCGTAGCGCGGGGCCACCTCGTCGAACATTCGGGCGACTTCGGCCCGCTTTCGCAACAGATCGGCCCGGACCTGGTTCGCTGCATGCACGTCCCATAGCCTGCCACGCCTCACCGACATGATGCCTATCGGGCCCGCTGGCGGGCACGTTTCGCGACGGGAATCGTGCTCTGACGGGCCGCTGTCGCCTCGATTCCGGCCTGCGCGAAAGACGCCCCGCTACCGGTACTGGCGCCCTGCTACCCGTGCAGCGGTAGCTCGGCGACGCAACGGGTAGCGAGGCGCGTTGGACCGGTAGCGCGGCGGGGGATCGGGGTGCAGGTGGACCGGCGTCGGCGGTCGGTGGACGAATGGGCTTGGCGGATGCGGGAGAATCATCGACATGGCTCGACGGACTCCGGTGCTCAAGGTCACCGCATTGAAGAAGGCCTTCGGGCCGGTGGTGATCATCGATGGCTTCAACCTCGACGTGGCGGCAGGTGAGGCGGTGGCCCTGACCGGACGCAACGGCGCCGGTAAGTCGACGGTGCTGCGCTGCTTGGTCGGCGCGGATCGCCCCGATTCGGGCACGATTCAGGTCGAAGGTCTGGCGGTCAGCGAGACCAATCCGCAGATCCGCCGCGATGTGGCCGCAGTGATCGACGATCTGGACTTCTTCCCCGATCTGAGCGTTGTTGAGCATCTGGACCTGCTGGCCCGGGCCCACGGCGTCCCCGACCCCGATCATGCAGTGGACGAGATCCTGCACGAGGTGCAGCTGGTGGCCCAGTCCGGTCAGCTGCCGCCGACCCTGTCTTCGGGTGAGCGGCGCCGGCTGGCCTTGGCCACGGCCTTCGTTCGTCCGCGCAAGCTGCTGATCCTGGACGAGCCCGAGCAGCGACTCGATGTCGAGGGCGTGGCCTGGCTGGCCGAGCGCTTGGTCGCCGAGCGGAACCGTGGCCTGGCCATCGTGATGGCCAGCCACGAGCCCACCCTCGTCGAGAAGGTGGCCACTCGGGTGATCCGGCTGGGCGACAGGGCTCGCGTCGAGGCCGAGGCCTGAGGTGGCCAAGAGGACGCGCAAGCCCGGCCCCGGCAAGCCGTCGGTGCCGGTCGCAGCGGCGGTGGCCGCACAGATTCCGGTGCCGGAGCCGGTCGAGCGGGAGTTTTTCTTCCTGCCTGATGCCGAGCCCGAGCCGGTCGAGGCCGAGGATCTCCATGAGCTGATGAAGCTGTGGCGACACGGCCGAGCCACTCGCTCACTGGGCCAGGCCATCTCCGACGGCTACGTCACCGTGTTCACCATCTTGATGCTCGGCGCGATGATCACCTCCGCGGTGCTCAGTGCTCAGCACGGCATGGCCGACTGCACTACCGGTACCTGCGCCAGCAGCCGACTGCTGCTGCCTACGGCCGTGCTACTGGGCTGCTACGCGATCACCCTCGGACTGGCTCGGCTCTTTGGCCCGGTGCTGGTCTCGGCCGCCGAAGGCTCCTGGCTGCTGGATGCGCCGGTGGATCGACGTCGTCTGCTCAGCGGCCGGCTGGTGGTCCCGTTGCTCAGCGCGTTCCTGCTGCCGGGTCTGGTCACCGGCCTGGTCGCAGGGCTCACCGGCATGGACTGGCCTGCGGTGGGAATCTGGACGCTGGCCGCTGCTGCCGGCAGCTCGGCTCTGGTGGCGCTGGCTGCTGCGCAGCAGTCCGCAGAACGCACCTGGCTCACGACGCTCTTGCAGAACCTGGCCGGTGCGGCAGCACTGGCTGTGATCGGCCTGGTCGTAGCCGTGGCGGCGGACAAGGTGCCCTCGACCGCACTGTCCGGTGTGGACGCGGCCCGCTGGGTCTTCCTTGGTGTGGCCGTGGCGGCACTGGCCGCAGGCAGCTTCTGGCTGGTGCTGGCCGTCCGTCGGCTGAATCAGCTGCGCCGGGCCCGGCTCGCCTCCGGCGGTGCCCTGGTCAGCGGCATGCAGGGAGCCATGTTCGCCCTCGACTTCGGGCTGATCCGCGACATCCTGGTCGAGCGTCGAGCCGCAGCGATTGGGCACGTCCGTCCGACCAGGGGACGTGGCCTTGGCCTGGCCGCACTGATCTGGCGCGACGTCGAGCGGTTGCGCCGCAATCCGAAGATGTTCATCGGGCTGGCGGTGAGTCTGTTCGTCCCGTACGCCGTGGACGCGCTGCGGCTCAGCCAGCTCAATCCGCTGATCTCCGGCCTGGCCCTGGTGGCTGCACTGGTCCCATTCCTGGGCGGCCTACGGGTGCTCAGCCGCACTGGCGGCCTGGCTCGCGGTCTCCCATTCAAGACGTCTGCGTTGCGCACGGCATCGATGGCGGTGCCGGCCGGAGTGGCCCTGCTCTGGGCGCTGGCCGCCGTCCCCGCCTTCGTCGGGGTCGCCGGCAGCGGAGCCGATCGGAGCCTGTCGGATGCGTTGATCGCCGCCCTGATCACTGCCGCGGCCGGCCTCCTGGGCGGGGTTCGTTGGGTGACCGCGAAGAAGGTCGACTTCGGAATGCCCATGGTGGCCACCCAGAACGGGGCAGTTCCTCCGGCGCTGATCTTCAACCTGCTACGGGGTATCGACATGGTGGCCCTGATCTGTGCCCCGCTGATCCTGGGCTGGTCGGCCTATCTCTCGGCCGTGGTGATCGTGGTGGCCTTCGTCGGGCTGCGCGGCTCGTTCAATGCCGAGGATTTGCGCGCCGAGGCGGCAGCGGCTCAGCGCGATCTCGATTCGGCCAAGGCTGAGCGGACCAAGACCAAGATCCCGCCGCCTCGGCGTTGACGGCGGTGGACGGCCGGATGGCACCGGCCGGCTTCGGATCCGGGCTAGGTTTGGGCGCATGACGACGTTGCGGCAGGTTCGCTGGGGCCGAATTGGCGTGTTCCTCGCGATCACCATCGGGTGGTCGGTGCTCGTGGCCGGAGCGCTGTTCGCGATCGGCCAGCGGTCGCTGGACGACTCGACGGCTCCCTGGTGGATCCCGGTCCTGCTCAGCATTGCCTTCCTGCCGGCCCCGCTGGTGGCCGCCCGGGTCTTGGAGCGCAGGGACGGACGGACCGACCGGCTACGCGTCGAGTTCAGCGCCGGCTGGTTGCGGCATTGGCTGTCGCTGGTGCTGGTCACGGCCGTGGGTCTGATCGTCTTGGTGCTGGCCATGGTGGGCGCCACCTGGCTGGCCGGCAACGTAATGGGCCGTCCGGACGCCGGAACGATCCTGTTCACCCCGGCTGACCTGGTCGCCAGCATCCTCACCCGTCGCCCGTCCACCGACGCGGCCGATGTGGCCGCGCTGGCCGCCGTGACCCCGGGCCTGTGGGGCTTCCTTGCCGTGGCGGTCGCGGCCACGATCCTTGCGGCAGCGACGGTGAACGGCCTGTTCGCATTCGGCGCCGAGTATGGCTGGCGCGGCTGGCTGGCCGATGAACTGAGCCCGCTGGGCAGCTTCTGGGCGAACCTGGTGATCGGCGTCCTGGCCGGTATCTGGTACGCCCCGCTGGTCTTCCTGGGTCATGGCTATCCCGGCTATGCCGTCCTCGGGATGGGCTTCATGGTGGCGTGGAATGTGCCGGTCTCCTTCCTGCTGTGGCGGCTGCGCCAGTGGCAGGGCAGCCTGCTGGCTCCGGCGATGTTCCACGGCGCGCTGAACGGTCTGATCGGGTTCTTCTGGGTGGTGATGGCCGGTGGCCATCCGCTGCTGTCCGGGCCGATGGGACTGATCGGGATCGGTGTGATCGCCGTGCTCACCGCCATCTTCTGGCTGGCCACAGTCCCGTCCGTGCGGGCCGCGAAGGCGTCCGCGGAGCTTCCGGCCTAGGCTCAGCGCCCCCAATCACCCAGAGCGCCTTCCAAGGCGCCCAGGGCTGCGTCCACCAGCGAGTGGCGGTGCTGGTCGGGGCAGCCTTGCCTGACCCAATGCAGGCAGGCCTGATCCAGGAAGCCGAAATAGCCCCACAGCGCGTAGTCGTGGCGATCAGTGTCCGGTCGCAGCAGAGCGGCCAAGGTATGGACGTAGTCGGCGCGGGCCGCCTGGCGAACGGCGACGGCTTCGGCCGGCTCGCCGGCCCCGGTCAGCGGTGCCGCCCAGGCGTCCGGATGCCCGGCGATGTGGTCCAGATAGACGTGGAGCGAGGCGCGGACCCGGTCCCGGGCCGGCACGCCGGGGGAGAGTGCGGCGTCGGCGGCCGCCTGGGCTGCCTGCAGTTGTGCGATGGATGCCGCCACCACTTCGGCGAACAACTCTGCCTTGCTGCCGAAGTAGTGGAATACCAGCGCCGGGGACGACTGGGCTTCCTCAGCTACCTGAGCTACCGAAACGTCAGCGTAGGGAGCGGCGGCGTAGCAGCGACCGGCGGCTTGGAGAATCGTCTCCCGGCGCTCCTGGGTGTCCAGGCGCTGCCGAGGGCGACGGTCGGTTCGTGGACTCACCTCGCTCAGCATAGTCGCTATTGAGCTACACTCAGTAACGTTATTGATTCCGCGTTAGTAGGAGAGCAGATGAGCCTGGACGATGCGATCTGGTGGCACGTCTACCCGCTGGGCGCGGTCGGGGCGCCGATCCACGATGCCGGCCAGGACGCGCCGGTGAACCGGCTGGCCCGGCTGGAGGAGTGGCTGGACTACGCCGTCGAGCTGGGCTGCTCGGGGCTTCTGCTGGGGCCGGTGTTCGCCTCGACCAGCCACGGCTACGACACCGTCGACTACTTCCGGATCGACCCCCGGCTCGGCGATGATGCCGCCTTCGATCACTTCATCGCCAGTGCGCGCCGGCGCGGATTGCGCGTCCTGCTCGACGGGGTGTTCAACCACGTCGGAGTGGACCATCCGCTGGTGGCCGCCGCGCTGGCCGATGGCCACGGGCTGGTCCGGCTGGAGCAGATGGACGGACGGCTGCAGCCGACGCCCTGGGAAGGCCATGGCGACCTGGCGCTGCTCGACCACAGCCGTCCGGAGGTGGCCGACCTGGTCACAGAGGTGATGCTGCACTGGCTGCGCCGCGGCATCGCCGGCTGGCGGCTCGACGTGGCCTATGCGGTGCCGTCCGCCTTCTGGCGGGAGGTGATCGACCGGGTTCGGGTCGAGTTCGGTGAGGCGATCTTCCTGGGTGAGGTGATCCACGGCGACTATGTCGAACTCGCTCGCGCCGGGCACCTCGATTCGGTCACTCAATACGAGCTGTGGAAGGCGATCTGGAGCTCGCTGGCCGACCGCAATCTGTGGGAGCTGGACTGGGCGCTGGCCCGGCACGCCGAGTTCTGTGCCGGGCTGCTGCCGAACACCTTCATCGGCAATCACGACGTCGATCGGATCGCCAGCACGCTCGGCCCAGACGGTGCCGCGCTGGCCGCGGCCATCCTGCTCAGCCTGCCCGGGATGCCCAGCATCTACTACGGCGACGAGCAGGGCTTCACCGGCACCAAGGGGGCCGGACGACATGCCGACGACCCGCTGCGTCCGCCGCTCCCGGACCACCCGGACGCACTTGCCCCCGACGGCTGGTGGCTTTACCGGCTCTATCAGCAGCTCATCGGGCTGCGCCGCCGGCACCCGTGGCTGGCCACCGGTCAGCTCAGCGTTCTGGGGAAGGACAACAGCTGGATCGAGTACCAGGTGACCGGGGGTGGCCAGCAGCTCACCGCGCGGATCAGCCTGGAGCCGCACAGCAGGTTCAGCCTTCAGGTGGCCGGGGGAGAGTCGCTCAGCTGGCCTCAGGAGTGATCCCGAGCACCTGGTGCATCGGGAGCAGCTTGGCCACGGTTTCGGCCCATTCCTCGCCCGGGTCGGACTCGGCGACGATCCCGCAGCCGGCGAAGATCCGGATCGACTCCGGACGTTCCGGGTCGATCTGGCCACAGCGCAGGGCGATGGCGAACTCACCGTCGCCATGGGCGTCCAGCCAGCCCACTGGGCCGGAGTAGCGGCCGCGATCCAGTTGCTCCACTTCGGCGATCAGTTCGGCCGCCGCTGCCGTGGGCGTACCACAGACCGCGGCCGTCGGGTGCAGCTCGCCGGCCAGCCGTAGGGCGCTCACTCCGGGGCGCACCACTGCGGTGACGTCGGAGGCTAGATGCATCACATTGGGCAGTTCCAGCACGTAGGGCGCGTCGGGCACATTCATCCCGGAAGTGAACGGGGCCAGCGCCTCGGCCACCGAGGCCACCGCCAACTCGTGCTCGACGAGGTTCTTGCCGGAGCGGGCCAGGGACCGGGCCAGCTTGAGGTCGAGTTCTTCGGCGCCGTTGCGCCGGATCGTCCCAGCCAGCACCCGGGAGGTGACCAGGCCGCCTTCACGGCGCAGCAGCATCTCCGGCGAGGCGCCAATCAGCCCCGAGACGTCGTAGGTCCAGCAGTCGCGATACTGCTGGCTCAGCTGGCTGACCAGCCACCGCGGATCCAGCGGCTGTTCTGCGGTATGCACCTCAGCCCGGGCCAGCACCACCTTGCTCAGCTCACCGGCCCCGATCCGGGCCACGGCGGCGCGGACGATCCCGCGCCACTCGGCTTCGTCCAGCCCCCCGGCGTCGCGGCGCAACCCGGTCGGTGCTGTCGGCGGGTCTTGCCGGGGTGGCAGCTGTGGAGTGGCGTCCGACTCCGAGACCAGGGTCAGCCAGCTGCGTCCGCGGCGTCGGCCGAGAATCAGCCGAGGCACCAGCAGCAGGCCTTCGCTGCGGCTGTGCTCGGCGGCGAAAGGGAAGGAGCCGAAGGCCAGCGGGCCGGTCCCGGAGAGGTCGAGCAGCTCACTGTCGTGTTCAAGGTCGGCGCACAGCCCAGACCACCAGGCGTCGGCGTCGGCGAAGGTCCCTCCGCTGAAGCGGGCCACCTCTCCGAAGCCGATCATGCCCTCGCCGCGGCGCAGCCACGCGACCGCATCCTGCGCGGGTAGATAGCTGGTCAGCTCACCGGGGTCGGCGATCTCGATGGTTCGAGCCCGCAATCTGCCCAGCGGCTCATGGTGACGCACCCGGCAAGGGTAGACCTTGCCCGACGGTGCGGCACATCGGCCCCAAATGGCCTCGCCGAGCCGGATTGCCTACACTGACGGATACCGAGCCAGACACTGCAGGGAGCGCCAATGCCAGAGCCCGAGGCGGCAACGCCAACTGCTGGCTCAACTGCAATTAGTGCCGAAGTGATCGTCGTTGGCGCCGGACCGGGTGGATCATCCGCCGCCGCCTTCCTCGCCGACCGTGGGGTCGACGTGGTGCTGTTGGAGAAGTCGGCGTTCCCGCGGGAGAAGGTCTGTGGCGACGGTCTGACCCCACGTGCGGTCAAGCAGTTGATCAAGCTCGGCATCGACACCTCCGTTGAGGCCGGCTGGATGCGCAACCGAGGCCTGCGGATCTACGGCGGACGCACAGAGCCATTCGAACTGAACTGGCCCGAGCTGGCCGAGTTTCCGCCGTACGGCCTGGTCAAGCCCCGCTCGGAGTTCGACAAGCTGCTGGCCGATCGGGCTGTGGCCGCCGGGGCCCGGCTGTTCGAGAACACCAACGTGACCGCGCCGATCATCGATCAGCTCAGCGATCGGATCGTCGGCGTCGTGGCCAAGGACGGACGTCGCTTCAGCGCCCCGATCGTGATCGCGGCCGACGGGAACTCCTCGCGGCTGGCGGTGTCGATGGGCCTCACCAAGCTCACCAACCGCCCGATGGGGGTGGCGGTGCGCGCCTACTTCACCTCCCCGCGCAGCAATGACGACTACATGGAGTCCTGGCTGGAGCTGTGGGACGGCAAGCCCGGTGCGTCCAACCTGCTGCCCGGCTATGGCTGGGTCTTCGGCATGGGCGACGGAACCGTGAACGTCGGTCTGGGCACGGTCGCGTCAAAGCCGGACAAGGCTGGGCAGAATTACCGCGAGATGTTCTCCCGCTGGATCGCGGCCACTCCTGAGGAGTGGGGTTTCCGGCCGGAGAACCAGCGTGGCCCGATCCTGGGCGCGGCTCTGCCGATGTCGTTCAACCGGCAGCCGGCCTACCACCGCGGCCTGCTCCTGGTGGGTGACGCCGGCGGCATGGTCTCGCCGTTCAACGGTGAGGGCATCTCCTACGCCATGGAGGCCGCCGAGATGGCTGCCGACGCGATCGCCGACGCCAAGTTTCGCGGTTTCGGCTCGTCCAGCGCCGAGGCGGCGCTGCGCGGCTACCCGACGCGCTTGAAGTCGGAGTGGGGTGGGTACTTCCGGCTGGGCCAGGTTTTCGTATCCCTGATCGAGCACCCGCAGGTGATGCACCTGTGCACCCGGTATGGTCTGCCCCGGCCCACTTTGATGCGATTCACGATGAAGCTGCTCGCTCATCTGTACGACACCAGGGACGGTGACTGGATGGACAAGGTCATCACTGGTCTGGCAAAGGTGGCACCCTCAGCATGACGTGCACGCCGCAGGGAACTAAGAAGAAGGGACGGTGCTACCGATGAGCCCCTACATTCCACTTCTGGGGATCATGGTCTTGGCCGCCGTGTTCATGGCGATCTCGATCTGGCTCAGCGCCTACGTCGGGCCTCGTCGCTGGAACCGGATCAAGTACCAGTCCTACGAGTGCGGGATCGATCCGACCCCGCAGGCGACCGGCGGCGGTCGGTTCTCGATCAAGTACTACATCATCGCGATGCTCTTCATCGTGTTCGATATCGAGACGATCTTCCTGTACCCCTGGGCGGTCACCTTCGACAAG
Source organism: Actinomycetales bacterium Actino_02 (assembly GCA_001603275.1). Classification (GTDB taxonomy): domain Bacteria; phylum Actinomycetota; class Actinomycetes; order Propionibacteriales; family Propionibacteriaceae; genus Propionicimonas. The sequence goes on from LUYM01000016.1 coordinate 78,806, forward strand.
CTCGGCCTGTTCGCCCTTGTCGAAATGCTGTTGTTCATGGTCACGGTGTTCGTCGCCTACGCCTATGTGTGGCGTCGCGGCGGCCTGGAATGGGAGTGAAGGTAACCGCTGATGGGCATTGAGGACAAGGTTCCCCAGGGTGTGGTGCTGACCACCCTCGAAGGGCTGTTCGGCTGGATGCGGCAGGCCTCCTTCTGGCCGGCCACCTTCGGTCTGGCCTGCTGCGCGATCGAGATGATGACCTATGGCGCGCCGCGGTTCGACGCGGGCCGCTGGGGTCAGGAAGTGTTCCGCGCCTCACCGCGCCAGGCCGACCTGATGATCATCTCCGGCCGGGTCAGCCAGAAGATGGCTCCGGTGCTGCGTCAGGTGTACGACCAGATGCCGAACCCGAAGTGGGTCATGGCCATGGGCGTGTGCGCCTCCAGCGGCGGCATGTTCAACAACTACGCGATCGTCCAGGGCGGCGACCACCTGGTGCCCGTGGACATTTACGTCCCTGGTTGCCCGCCGCGTCCGGACATGCTGATCGACGCCATGTGGAAGCTGAAGAAGGGCATCGTGGCCAAGCGCCCGATCGGTCAGAACGAGATCGATTTCCAGGACGCGGCTGAGGCCGCTGCCCTGGTCGCCCCGGCAACCCATGAGATGAAGGGTCTGCTGCGATGAGCGACAACGACGCACTGATCCCCGAAGCCGGCACCGGCCCGGCAGCTCAGTCCGCTCCGGTCCGTCAGGGCATGTGGGGCAAGGGCAGCGGCGACACCTCCGGCTACAACGGCCTGCGCCGCAGCGTCGACTGGCCGGCAGCGGCGGTCGCTCCCTACGGATCCTGGTTCGATGAGGCCCTGACCCGACTCAGCAGCCTGGTGGCCGACCCCTTCTACAAGGTGGTCGTCGATCATGGCGAGCTGACGGTCTACGTTGCGCGCGAGCGGGTGCTCGAGGTGATGCAGGCGTTGCGCGATGACGCCTTCCTGCGCTTCGAGTTCTGTGCGTCGGTCTCCGGCGTGCACTACCCGGACGAAGTCGGCAGCGAGCTGCACGTGGTCTACCACCTGCAGTCGATGACCCACAATCGCCGGATCCGGATCGAGACCACCTGCCCGGACGCCGATCCGCACGTGCCCAGCGTCGTGGCCGTCTACCCGGCCGCCGACTGGCATGAGCGCGAGACCTGGGACATGTTCGGCATCCAGTTCGACGGGCACCCCTTCCTCACCCGGATCCTGATGCCGGATGACTGGGTAGGCCACCCGCAGCGCAAGGACTACCCGCTGGGCGGCATCCCGATCGAGTTCAAGGGCACGGTGGTGCCGCCGGTCGATTCCCGCAGGAGCTACTGATGAAGGAAACGACGGACTTCTACGCCAGCTCGTCCGACGACGTCACCGAGGGTGCTGTCTACACGGCCATGGGTGGCGGCGACTGGGCCGACATCGCGGCTGAGCAGGCCGAACGCGGCGACGAGACGCTGGTCATCAACATGGGCCCGCAGCACCCGTCCACGCACGGCGTGCTGCGACTGATGGTGGAGGTGGACGGCGAGACCGTCACCAGCATCCGTCCGGGCATCGGCTTCCTGCACACCGGCATCGAGAAGAACATGGAGTACCGGTCCTGGACCCAGGGCACGACCTTCGTGACCCGGATGGACTACGTGGCCCCGATCTTCAACGAGGTCGCCTACTGCCTGTCGGTGGAGCGGCTGCTGGGGATCGAGGACAAGATCCCGCAGCGCGCCAACGACATCCGGGTGCTGATGATGGAGTTGTGCCGGATCGCGTCCCACCTGGTTGCGGTTGGCACCGGCGGCATGGAGATCGGCGCCCTCACGGTGATGACGATCGGTTTCCGCGAGCGGGAGATGATCCTCGACTTCTTCGAGGCGACCACCGGCCTGCGGATGAACCACGCCTACATCCGCCCGGGCGGCGTCGCCAACGACCTGCCCGAGACCGGAATCGCCCAGCTCCGCGACCTGATCAACTGGCTGGAGAAGCATCTGCCCGAATATGCGGCGTTCTGCAACGAGAACCCGATCTTCAAGGGCCGGATGTGCGGTATCGGCTACCAGGATCTTTCCGCCTGCTTCGCCCTCGGCGTGACCGGCCCGATCCTGCGCTCTACCGGCTACGGCTGGGACCTGCGCAAGCAGCAGCCGTACTGCGGCTACGAGAACTACGACTTCGACGTTGTCACCTGGGACACCAGCGATGCCTACGGACGGTTCCGAGTGCGACTGGACGAGATGTGGGAGAGCCTCAAGATCGTCAAGCAGTGCGCGGACCGTCTCGAGGCGTCGACCGGTGAGCCGGTGATGATCGACGATCCGAAGATCGCCTGGCCTGCCCAGTTGGCGGTCGGCCCGGACGGCCAGGGCAACTCCCACGAGCACATCAAGCACATCATGGGTGAGTCCATGGAGGCGCTGATCCACCACTTCAAGCTGGTCACCGAGGGCTTCCGGGTTCCGGCCGGTCAGGCCTACGTGCCGATCGAGAGCCCCAAGGGCGAGCTGGCCTGCCACATCGTCTCCGACGGTGGCACCCGGCCGTACCGGGCCCACATGCGGGACCCAGGATTCAACCACCTGCAATCCGTGCCGATCCAGTGCGAGGGCGGCATGCTGGCCGACATCGTGGTGGCGATCGGCTCCCTCGACCCCGTGATGGGAGGCGTGGACCGATGAGCGGACACGAGTTCCAGTCGTTCTTCCCCGATTCCGGGGAGGTCGACATGAGCGATCCGAGCACCTCGATCGACGAGACCACGATTGCCGAGCTGCGCGCTCTGGCCGCCCGCTATCCGCAGCCGCGCTCCGCGCTGCTGCCCATGCTGCACCTGGTGCAGAGCGTGGACGGTCGGGTGTCCCCGGCGGGTATCGAAATCTGTGCCGAGATCCTGGGGATCACCCCGGCGCAGGTGTCCGGGGTGGCCACCTTCTACACGATGTACCGGCGCCGTCCCGGCGGGAAGCATCACGTCGGCGTCTGCACCACGGCGCTCTGCGCGGTGATGGGCGGCGACGCGCTGCTCGATCAGGTCAGCCACAAGCTCGGCATCGGCCCGGACGAGACGACGCCGGACGGCAAGTTCAGCCTCGAGCGGATCGAATGCAACGCGGCCTGTGACTTCGCCCCGGTGATGACGGTGAACTGGGAGTTCATGGACAACATGACCCCGCAGAAGGCCGAGAAGCTGCTGGACGACCTGGCCGCTGATCGCGAGGTGACGTCCACTCGCGGTGCCACCATCACCAGCTGGCGTGAAGCCGAGCGGGTGCTGGCCGGATACTCCGACGGGCGCGCCGACGAGGGTCCGAGCGCCGGCGAGGCCTCGCTGCTGGGCAAGCAACTCGCCGATGAGAACGGCTGGAGCGCACCGAAGGGGGAGCAGGCCTGATGACTGACCTCTTGACGCCGGTCCTGTCGGCCAACTGGGGCACCGAGCGGTCCTGGACGCTGGACGGCTACCGGGCCAGTGGTGGCTACACCGCCATTGAGAAGGCCCTCAAGCTGACCCCGGACGAGGTGACCACTCTGGTCAAGGACGCCGGGCTGCGCGGACGTGGCGGCGCGGGCTTCCCGACCGGCATGAAGTGGAGCTTCGTGCCCAAGGACAACCCGAACCCCAAGTACCTGGTGGTGAACGCCGACGAGTCCGAGCCGGGCACCTGCAAGGACATGCCGCTGCTGCTGGCCAGCCCGCACACCCTGGTCGAGGGCATGATCATCGCCTCGTACGCGATCGGCTGCCATACCGCCTTCGTCTACATCCGTGGCGAGGTGCTGCACGTGCATCGCCGGATGCAAGCCGCTGTGGCTGAGGCGTACGCCGCCGGGCTGCTCGGCAAGAGCATCCTGGGCTCTGGCTACGACCTGGACATCATCGTCCACGCCGGCGCGGGCGCCTACATCTGTGGCGAGGAGACGGCGCTGCTGGATTCGCTGGAGGGCCATCGCGGTCAGCCGCGATTGCGTCCGCCGTTCCCCGCCGTGGCCGGCCTGTACGCGTCCCCGACCGTGATCAACAACGTCGAGTCGATCGCCTCGGTTCCGGCGATCGTCGGCAACGGTGTGGCCTGGTTCTCCTCGATGGGCACCGAGAAGTCCAAGGGAATGACCTTGTACTCGCTGTCGGGCCACGTGCGCCGTCCCGGCCAGTTCGAGGCTCCGCTGGGGATCACCCTGCGCCAGCTGCTCGACCTGTCCGGCGGCATTCGCACCGGACATCAGCTGAAGTTCTGGACCCCGGGCGGCTCGTCCACTCCGATCCTGACCGCCGAGCACCTGGACGTTCCGCTCGACTACGAGGGAATGGCCGGCGTCGGCTCGATGCTGGGCACCAAGGCGCTGCAGATCTTCGACGAAACCACCTCGGTGGTGCGCACCACGCTGCGCTGGGTCGAGTTCTACAAGCACGAGTCCTGCGGTAAGTGCACGCCGTGCCGTGAAGGCAACTGGTGGCTGGTCCAGATCCTGAAGCGGTTCGAAGCCGGCGAAGCCGAAGAGGGCGACATCGAGAAGCTGCTCGACGTGGCCGACAACATCGGCGGCAAGTCATTCTGTGCCCTCGCCGACGGTGCCGTGGCCTGCGTCACCAGCGCTGTGCGGCACTTCCGTTCCGAGTTCGAGGCCGGGTACCACACCCCGGCATGGGAGCTGTTCCCGTACGGGCGCAGCGCTCTGTTCGCGGTGGCAGACAAGTCAGGAGCGCACGCATGAGCGTGATTGCCAAGGCCGGCCAGGACGTGGCTGCGGTCGACACCATCACGGTCACCATCGACGGCATCGAGGTGGCTGTGCCCAAGGGCACGCTGGCCATCCGGGCCGCGGAACTGGTCGGAATCGCGATCCCGCGGTTCTGTGATCACCCGCTGCTCGACCCGGTCGGAGCCTGCCGCCAGTGCATGGTGGAGGTGCCCGATGCCGGCAATGGCCGCGGCTTCCCCAAGCCGCAGGCGTCCTGCACGCTCGAGGTTGCCAACGGCATGCAGATCAAGACCCAGCACACCTCGGCGATTGCGGCCAAGGCCCAGACCGGGATGCTGGAGCTGCTGCTGATCAACCACCCGCTGGACTGCCCGATCTGCGACAAGGGCGGGGAGTGCCCGTTGCAGAACCAGGCGCTCAGCAATGGCGCCGGGGAGTCCCGCTACCAGGGCGTCAAGCGGACCTACCCGAAGCCGGTGCCGATCTCGGCGCAGATCCTGCTGGATCGGGAGCGCTGCGTGTTGTGCGCGCGCTGCACCCGGTTCTCCGAGCAGATCTCCGGCGATCCGCTGATCGCGCTGGTCGAGCGCGGCGCGCTCCAGCAGGTCGGCAAGTACGCCGATGATCCCTACGACTCCTACTTCTCGGGCAACGTCGTCCAGATCTGCCCGGTGGGTGCGCTGACCTCGACGTCGTACCGGTTCAACAGCCGGCCCTACGACCTGGTCAGCACCGAGGTCACCTGTGAACACTGCGCGGCCGGCTGCACGTTGCGGTCCGACCAGCGCCACGGTGTGGTCCGGCGCCGCTTGGCCGCGATCAATCCTGCGGTGAATGAGGAGTGGAACTGTGACAAGGGCCGCTTCGCCTTCGTCTCCGGACGCGGTGAGGATCGGCTGACCACTCCGCTGGTGCGTCGCGACGGTGAGCTGAAGCCGGCGTCGTGGGCCGAGGCGATCGATGCGGCCGTGACCGGGCTGAAGGTAGCCGGCGACAAGGTCGGTGTTCTGACCGGCGGTCGGCTGGTCGTCGAGGACGCCTACGGCTACGCCAAGTTCGCCCGGACGGTGCTCGGCACCAACAACATCGACTTCCGGTCACGTCCGATCGGTGCCGGCGAGGCGGCCTTCCTGGCTGAGCGGGTCGCCGGACGAACCCTGAACGATGCTGTGACCTACGCGGACCTGGAGACCGCGGGAACCGTGGTCCTGGTCGGCCTGGAGGCCGAAGAGGAGGCACCGCTGGTCTTCCTGCGGCTGCGCAAGGCCGTTCGCAAGAAGGGTCTCGCGGTCAAGGTGATCGCGGCCCGGCTGAGCAACGGCAGCAGCAAGCTGAACGCCGAGCTGATTTCGACCGTCCCCGGTGACGAGGCGGCGGCACTGCGTGGCTTGGAGCTTCCGGCCGGCGCGGTGATTGTGGTCGGTGAGCGTGCCGCGCTTGCCGCCGGCGCGCTGACCGCCGCAGCCGAGGTGGCCGACGCAGCCGGAGCCCGACTGGCCTGGATTCCTCGCCGGGCCGGTGATCGCGGAGCGATCGAGGCCGGCTGTCTGCCCAACCTGTTGCCCGGTGGCCGTACTGTCGCCGACGCCGCGGCCCGGGTGGACGTGGCCGGCGCCTGGGAGGTCGAATCGCTGCCGACCGCCGAGGGCCTGGAGGCTCCGGCGATGCTGGCAGCCGCTGTGGACGGTCAGCTGAATGCACTGGTCGTGGCCGGCCTGGAGCCGGTCGACTTCGCCGATGCCGCTGCCGTTCGCGCCGGACTTGACCAGGTCGGTTTCCTGGTCAGCCTGGAGAGCCGCGCCTCGGAGGTGACCGAGCGGGCCGATGTGGTCTTCCCGGTGGCCCTGATCGAGGAGCGCTCGGGCACCTTCTGGAACTGGGAGCATCGCCCCGGGGCGGTCGGCCAGGTGATCCGGGGGACCGGCGCACCGATGACCGACCTGCGCGTGTTGGCGGCCCTGGCCGACGGACTCGGCACCCCGCTGGGGATCCGCACCACGGCTCAGGCCGCTGCCGAGCTGGCCGAGCTCGGCGGCTACCAGCCTGCGGCTCCGGCGAAGGCCGCCAAAGCGTCCACTCGTAAGGCAGCCGCAAAGCCTGCGGCGAAAGCGGCTGGTAGCGATGGCGAGCAGCTGGTGAAGCTGTCCACCTGGCGTCAGCTGATCGACGGTGGTCGCGGCCAGGACGGCGAGTCGGCGATGGCGGCCACTGCGAAGCCGACGGTGGCTCGAATCAGCCCGGCCTTGGCCGAGCGGCTCGGTGCGGCCGACGGCCAGCTGGTGACCATCTCCGCCGCGGCGGGCTGGTACACGATGCCGGTGGCAATCAGCGCCGACATGGTCGATGGGACGGTCTGGCTGCCGACCAACTCGGCCGGAACCGGGCTCGGAGAGCTCGGAGTGGTCTTCGGCGACGAGGTCGCGCTGAGCCTGGGAGGCGAGGAATGAACGATCCGTGGTGGTTGGTCCTGATCAAGGTCGTCGTACTGTTCGTCGTCCTGCTGGTGTGGACCATCTTCAACGTCTGGTACGAGCGGCGGCTGGTCGGCAAGATGCAGCACCGACTCGGCCCGATCATGAACGGCCCCTTCGGCTTGGGGCAGGCCCTGGCCGACGGCATGAAGCTCCTGATCAAGGAGGACTTCATCCCGTCCATGGTCGATCGGGTGCTGTTCGTCCTGGCTCCAATGATCGCCGGCACAGCCGCGTTCACTGCCTGGGCCGTGATGCCCTTCGGCGGCGAGGTGGAGATCTTCGGGGTCAAGACCTACCTGCAGCTGGCTGACCTTCCGGTCGGCGTGCTCGTGCTGCTGGCGGTGACCAGCGTCGGCATCTACGGCTTCGTGCTGGCCGGGTGGTCGTCCAACTCGCCCTACTCGCTGCTCGGCGGCCTGCGCTCCAGCGCCCAGATGATCTCCTATGAGATCGCCATGGGGCTCTCGCTGGTCTCGGTCTTCCTGTTTGCGGGCTCGATGTCCACCCACGACATCGTCGAGGCTCAGCGCAACGAGATCATCTTCTTCGGTCAGCACACGACGCTGCCGGGTTGGTACGGGCTGATGATGATCCCGGCCTTCGTGGTCTACGTGATCTCGATGGTCGGCGAGACCAACCGCGCCCCGTTCGACCTTCCTGAGGCCGAGTCGGAGCTGGTCAGCGGCTACATCACCGAGTACTCCGGCTTCAAGTACGCGATTTACTTCCTGGCCGAGTACATCAACATGGCCACCGTCTCGGCGATCGCCACTACCTTGTTCGTCGGTGGCTACCTGCCGTTCTGGCCGCTCAACCTGGTGCCCGGCCTGGATAACCCGTGGCTCGGCCCGATCTGGTTCGCCGTGAAGGTTCAGCTGTTCATCTCGCTGTTCGTGTGGCTGCGCGGCACGCTGCCGCGGTTCCGCTACGACCAGTTCATGAGCCTGGGCTGGAAGGCGCTGATCCCGATCTCGTTGGGCTGGGTCGCCTTGGTCGCCACCTTCCGCGGCCTCAGTAACGCCGGACTGCTGCAGGGCCCGGTGCTCTACCTGGTGGTCGGCGTCGTGGTGCTGGCGCTGCTGATCTTCGCCTTCGTCGGTGAGAAGCAGGAGGAGCCGCCGCCCGATCGTCCGGTCGTGCTGGACGCGTTCGCCGGCGGCTACCCGGTGCCGCCGATGCCCGGCCAGGTGCTGCCCGAGTTCAGCAATGTGGTTGCCCCGGCTGCGGCCGAAGTGACCGATGTCGACACGACCCGCGGAGGAGAAGCCTGATGGGCGCTTTCGATGCTTGGGCCGGCTTTGGGGTGACCTTCCGGACGATGTTCCGCAAGACCTTCACCCAGGGCTACCCGGAGAAGGGCAAGGAGAAGGTCACCGCGCCTCGCTTCCACGGACGTCACCAGCTGAACCGCTGGCCGGACGGCCTGGAGAAGTGTGTGGGCTGTGAGCTGTGCGCTTGGGCCTGCCCGGCAGACGCCATCTATGTCGAGGGTGCCGACAACACCGACGTCGAGCGGTACTCGCCCGGCGAGCGGTACGGCCGCGTCTACCAGATCAACTACTTGCGCTGCATCCTGTGCGGGCTGTGCATCGAGGCGTGCCCGACCCGTGCCCTCACCATGACCAATGACTTCAAGCTGGCCGATGTGACCAGGGAGAAGATGATCTACACCAAGGACCGGCTGCTGGCGCCGTTGCTGCCCGGAATGGAGCAGCCGCCGCATCCGCGTCGGCTCGGTGCCGACGAGAAGGACTACTTCCTCGGCCTGCCGGCCACCGGCCAGCCGGACAACCGGACCCCTGTGGTCGGCGATGAGCGGGAGGCCGGACGATGAGTGGGGCGGAAATCACCTTCTGGATCGCGGCACCGCTGATGGTGATCGCGGCGGCCCTGGGCCTGCTGGTCTTCCGTAAGGCGGTCTACTCGGCGCTGTGCATCGCGTTCGTGATGATCAATCTGGCCGTCTTGTACGCCTCGCTGGATGCGATGTTCCTGACCTTCGTCCAGATCATCGTCTACACCGGCGCAATCATGATGCTGTTCCTGTTCGTGCTGATGCTGGTCGGTGTCGACACTCCGGACTCCATGGTGGAGACCTTGAAGGGGCAGCGGGGCTCGGCGATCGCCGCGGCCATCGGCCTGCTCGGCCTGATCGTGTTCGGCATCGCGGGTGCGCTCAACGGCGGGCCCAAGGTCGGTCTGGACGCTGCCAATGCCGCTTACGGCGGCAATGTGGAGTCGCTGGCCGCGTTGATCTTCGGTCGCTACGTGTTCATCTTCGAGCTGACCTCGGCGTTGCTGATCACTGCAGCCATCGGCGCCATGGTGCTCGGCCAGCACGCGCGCACCAAGCCGAAGGCCACCCAGGCCGATCGGGCCGCGGAGCGGATGCGTCGCTACGCCGCCGACGGCGTCCATCCCGGCACGCTGCCGAACTCCGGCGTCCTGGCCCGGCACAACTCGATCGCCACTCCGGCGCTGCTGCCGGATGGCTCGGTGAGCGATGCCTCGGTGTCGCCCACGCTGGTCTCCCGCGGTGTGATCGTGGACGCACCGGCCATGAGCCAGATCACCGCATCGGCCTTCGACCAGGTCGAGACCGCTCAGGAGGAGGACCAGTGAGTCCGGACAACTACCTCTACCTCGCCGCCGCGCTCTTCGCGATCGGGACGGCCGGGGTGATGCTGCGCCGCAATGCGCTGGTCGCCTTTATGTCGGTCGAGCTGATGCTGAACGCGGCCAACCTCGCGATGGTCGCCTTCGCATCGGCCCGCGGCAACCTGGACGGCCAAGTGGCCACCTTCTTCGTGATGGTGGTGGCCGCCGCCGAGGTCGTGGTCGGGCTGAGCATCATCATCACCATCTACCGCACCCGACGGTCCACTTCGGTGGACGCGGCGAACCTGCTGAAGCTGTGAAGGGCCGCAACTGATGATCAGTCTGGAAACGACATTCGCCCCGGTGCTGGCCACCGGCCTGACCAGCTATGCCTGGTTGATCATCGCCATCCCGGCGATCTCGGCAGCGGTCCTGCTGCTCGGCGGTCGGCTGCTGGATCAGGTCGGTCACTGGCTCGGCGTGGCTGCGGTCACCGCGTCCTTCGTGATCGCCGCGACGCTGTTCGGCTACCAGTTGATGTCGGACGAGTCGGCGCGGGCCATCTCGGTGCCGCTGTACACCTGGATCGCCGCCGGCACCTGGAAGGTCACGGCCGGCTTGCTGATCGACCAGCTGTCGATCCTGTTCGCGTTGTTGATCACCGGGGTCGGTGCCCTGATCCACGTCTACTCGGTCGGCTACATGGCTCCCGACGAGCGGCGCCGGCGCTTCTTCGCCTACCTGAACCTGTTCATTGCGGCCATGCTCACCTTGGTGCTGGCCGACAACTACCTGGTGCTGTTTGTGGGCTGGGAGGGCGTCGGTTTGGCCTCCTACCTGCTGATCGGCTTCTGGCAGCACAAGCCGTCCGCGGCCGCCGCAGCTAAGAAGGCCTTCGTGATGAACCGGATCGGCGACCTGGGGCTGACCATGGCCGTGATGAGCATGCTGGCTCTGTTCGGCAGCTCGTCCTTCGCCGCGGTCAATGCCGGCGCCGAGCACTTGGACGCGTTCTGGGTGGCCACGATCGGTCTGCTGCTCCTGCTGGGCGCCTGCGGCAAGTCGGCCCAGGTTCCGCTGCAGGCCTGGCTGCTGGACGCCATGGAAGGCCCGACTCCTGTGTCGGCGCTGATCCACGCGGCCACCATGGTGACCGCCGGTGTCTATCTGGTCGTCCGCAGCCATGCGATCTTCTCGATCTCGCCGGTGGCCTCGACCGCTGTGGTCGTGGTCGGTGCGGTGACCCTGCTGGTCGGCGCCTGGATCGGTACCAGCAAGGACGACATCAAGAAGGTGTTGGCCGGCTCCACGATGAGCCAGATCGGCTACATGATGCTGGCTGCTGGTCTCGGCCCGGTCGGCTACGCGTTCGCCATCTTCCACCTGCTCACCCACGGCTTCTTCAAGGCCAACATGTTCCTGGGCGCCGGCTCGGTGATGCACGCCATGGACGACGACGTGAACATGCGCCATTACGGAGCGTTGGCGAAGGTGACCAGGATCACATTCCTCACCTTCGGCATGGGCTACCTGGCCATCATCGGGTTCCCGTTCTTCGCCGGCTACTTCTCCAAGGACCACATCATCGAGGCCGCCTTCGAGGTGAGCACTGTGGCCGGGATCGCCGCCCTGGTTGGCGCGGGCATCACCGCTTTCTACATGACCCGCCTGATGCTGATGACGTTCTTCGGCGAGAAGCGCTGGCGCGAGGGCGTGCATCCGCACGAGTCGCCGCTGGTGATGACGGTGCCGCTGATCGTCCTCGCCGTGTTCTCCATCGGTGCCGGTGCGCTGATGAACTGGTGGATTCAAGATTGGCTCGAACCTGCTGTGGGCAACCACGTCCACGAGATCTCCATCGTGCCCGGGCCGATCGGCTGGCTGACCATGCTGATTGTCGCCGCCGGTATCGCCCTGGGCTGGTACCTGTTCGGCCGGCAGCCGGTTCCGGCCGAGGCCCCGGCTTCGCGCAACCCGTTCACGGTGGCAGGTCGCAATGATCTGTTCGGTGACCTGGTCAACGACACGCTCGTGGTCCGTCCGACGATGTTCGCCTCTCGTGGCCTGGTCGCCAATGACGACAAGGTGATCGACGGTGGCGTCGGCGGCCTGGCAACCCTGACCGTGGGGCTGTCGAACCAGGTCAGAAAGCTGCAGACCGGCCAGGTCCGTAACTACGCCCTGACCATGACCCTCGGCGTTGTGCTGGTGGGCGTGATCGTGATTCTCAGTCAGCTGGGCTGAGGGAGGAACTAGTGATGACAATCCCTTGGCTGACCCTCCTGGGCCTGGTGCCCCTGGTCGGCGCTGCAAGCCTGCTGCTCCCGGTGAAGGAGCTGTCCCGGGTGCTGGGCATGTTCTTCGGGCTGCTCACCGCCGTTCTGGCGATCGTGGTCACCACCTTGTACGTCGGTGGCGCCGCGCTGGCCGAGCAGGTTCCTTGGATTCCGGCCTTCGGCGCCTGGTGGGCGCTGGGCCTGAACGGGATGAGCCTGCTGATGGTGGTGCTCACCGCTCTGCTCACTCCGGTGGTGCTGCTCGCCGAGTGGAAGCTGCCCAATGCCGGACGGTGGAGCCCGCAGGTCTTCGTGGCCCTGGTGCTGTTCCTGGAGAGCCTGTCGTTGTTCACCTTCATGGCCGACGACGTGCTGCTGTTCTACCTCTTCTTCGAGGCCACGCTGATCCCGATGTACTTCCTGATCGGCGGCTTCGGCGGTGAGCGACGGGCCGCCGCCGCGCTGAAGTTCCTGCTGTTCAGCCTGGCCGGCGGTCTGGTGATGCTGATCAGCGTGGTCGGGCTCGGCGTGGTGTCCACCGACCTGGGCGGCACTCCGACCTACCTGTTGGCCGAGCTGGCCAAGCTGCCGATCGGCGCCGAGCTGGGACGCTGGCTGATGGTCGGCTTCCTGGTGGCCTTCATCGTGAAGGCGCCAATGGTGCCGGTGCACACCTGGCTGCCGACGACCGCCGAGCAGGCGACGCCGGGCACCTCGGTGCTGCTGGTCGGCATCCTGGACAAGATCGGCACCTTCGGCATGATCAAGTTCTGCCTGGGGCTGTTCCCCGAAGCCAGCCTCTGGGTGGCTCCGGTAATGGTGATCCTGGCCCTGATCAGCATCATCTACGGCGCGGTCGCGGCCATCGGCAGCACCAACCTGCTGCGGCTGGTGGCCTACACCTCGATCAGCCACTTCGGCTTCATGGTGCTGGGCATCTACACCTTCACCACAGTGGGCGTGTCCGGCTCGATCTTCTACATGCTGAACCACGGCTTCTCCACCGCAGCACTGTTCCTGGTGGTGGGGTTCCTGATCAACCGGCGTGGCTCGGCGATGGTGGCCGACTTCGGCGGCGTCCAGAAGGTCGCCCCGATCCTGGCCGGGGTGTTCCTGATGGCCGGTCTGTCCGGCTTGGCCCTGCCCGGCATGTCCAGCTTCGTGTCCGAGTTCATGGTGCTGGCCGGCGCCTGGTCGCGCCAGCCCTGGCCGGCTGCGGTGGCAGCCCTGGGCACCGTGCTGGCTGCGGTCTACATCATGCTGATGTACCAGCGGACGATGACCGGCCCGGTCACGGAGGCATCCGCCACACACATCACCGCGGACCTCAACGCCCGCGAGAAGTGGGTGGTGGCACCGCTGCTGGCAATCATCCTGCTGCTCGGCTTCGTCCCGGGGATCGCCCTTGACCTGGTGAATCCGACGGCCGCAGCCACGATCAGTCACGTGGGAGCCCCCGATCCGGTGGCACCGTTTGGAGGGGAAGGCAAGTGAACATCACTGCTCCGACGTTCGAGTGGCTGGAGCTCGCGCCGGTCCTGATCGTGCTGACTGCAGCCATCCTCGGGGTCGTGATCGAGGCCGCTGTGCCGCGCGCCTACCGGCTGGTCAGCCAGGTTGGTCTGATGGTCGTCTCGCTGGTGGCCGCACTGGCTGTGCTGGTGGAGAACTTCGTCAGCCAGCGCAGCGGCACCTTGGTGAGTGCCTCGATGGTCCTGGACGGGCCCGCCTACCTGGCCTGGGCTGCACTTCTGGTCTTCGGCCTGCTGTCCATGCTGCTGTTCGCCGAGCGGCGGCTCGGCAACGGCTCCACCGCGTTCGCTGCCTCTGCGGCCGCGGTGCCCGGCAGCGTGTCGGAGTCGGAAGCCGCGGTGGCTCAGCACGAGCACACCGAGGTCTTCCCACTGGCGCTGTTCTCGCTGTCGGGAATGCTGGTCTTCGCTGCGGCGAACGACTTGCTGACCGCTTTCGTGGCGCTCGAAGTGATGTCGCTGCCGCTCTACCTGCTCTCGGCCATGGCCCGTCGGCGTCGGCTGCTCAGCCAGGAGGCAGCGCTGAAGTACTTCCTGCTCGGCGCACTCAGCTCGGCGTTCTTCCTGTTCGGCATCGCGCTTGTCTACGGCTATGCCGGTTCCTTCGGCTTCCGCGACATCGCCACCTCGATCGGTGCGCCGGTCTACGGTGACGGCCTGCTGCTGACCGGCATGGGCTTCTTGGCCATTGGTCTGCTGTTCAAGATCGGTGCCGTCCCGTTCCACAACTGGGTGCCGGACGTCTACGTGGGCGCGCCGAGCCCGGTGACCGGGTTCATGGCGATCTGTACCAAGTTCGCCGCCGTGATGGCTGTGGTCCGGGTGTTCTACGTGGCCCTGGGTGCCGAGCGCTGGAGTTGGCAGCCACTGATTGCCGCCATCGCCGTGCTGACCATGGTGGTCGGCGTGGTGATCGCGGTCGCGCAGACCGACATCAAGCGGCTGCTCGCCTACAGCTCGATCTCGCACGCGGGCTTCATCCTGGTGGCAGTGGTCGGCGCCTCGGTCGGAACTGCGGCCGGAGCGTCCAGCAGCCTGGCATCGATCGTGTTTTACCTGGTCGCCTATGGCTTCGCCACGGTCGCCTCGTTCGCGGCCGTGACCATGGTCCGGGACGCGGCCGGCGAGGTGCATTCGATCACCGGCTGGTCCGGGCTGGCCCGACGGAACCCGTTCCTGGCCTCCGTGGTGGCCCTGGCCATGCTGAGCTTCGCCGGCATCCCGCTGACCGGTGGTTTCATCGGTAAGTGGGCGGTGTTCACCGCAGCCTGGCGAGGCGGCTACTCCTGGCTGGTGGCTGTGGCGATCGTGGCCAGCGTGGTTGCTGCCTACGTCTACTTCAAGGTGATTATCGCCATGTTCTTCGGCGAGCCGGTCGCCGGAGTCGAGGTGGGCAAGGCCAGTGGGTTCACTCTGGTGCCGCTGGTGGTCGGTGCCGCCGCCACGCTGTACCTGGGGCTGTTCCCCGGGCAGCTGCTGGACCTGGCGACGGCTGTCGGCACCTTCCTGCGGTAGGACTATGCTGACCGCCGTGACCGACCCGCAGCCGCCGATCGATGACTTCGACCCCGCCTTCACTGCCCGGGTGACCGAGCTGCTCGAGCGGGTGGAGGAGCGGCTGCATGAGGTGTCTGCGGCCAACACCGAATTTGTCACCGAAGCGTCCCGGCATATCGTCAACGCCGGCGGTAAGCGGTTCCGTCCGCTGCTGGTGGTGCTGGCCGGCCTGATCTCGCCGAACCTGGACGAGGACGCCGCGATCCGAGCCGCCGTAGTGATGGAACTGACCCATGTGGCCAGCCTCTATCACGACGACGTCATGGACGAAGCCGAGTTGCGCCGCGGTGCGCCCAGCGCCAACAACCGGTGGGGGAATACCGTCGCCATCCTGGTCGGTGACTATCTGTTCTCTCGCGCCTCGCGGATTGTCGCCGGGTTGGGCCCCGACTTCGTTGAGTTGCAGGCCGATACCTTCTCCCGGCTGGTCCAGGGCCAGATCGCCGAGACGGTGGGCCCCGCCGACGGCGAGGACCCTTTGCAGCACTACCTGAACGTGGTCGCCGACAAGACCGGTTCGTTGATCGCCGCCTCGACCGCTTTCGGTGGAATGGTCTCCAGCCTGCCGGCCGGCCAGCTCAGGGCACTGACCGCCTTCGGCGAGGAGATCGGGGTGGTGTTCCAGCTCAGCGACGACTTGCTGGACATCGAGTCCGACACCTCCGGCAAGACCCCGGGCACCGACCTGCGGGCCGGAGTGCCGACTCTGCCGACGCTGCTGGCCAGGGAGTCGAAGGATCCTGCGGACGCCCGGCTGCTGGAGTTGCTGGATTCCGATCTCAGTGATGATGCCGACCTGGCCGAGGCGCTGCGGCTGATGCGCGCCCATTCGTCGCTGGCCAAGGCGCGAGCCGAGGTCAACCGTCGGGCGGAGGTGGCCCGCAGCTACCTGGCTCCGTTGCCGGAAGGCTCGGCCAAGCAGGCGCTGTCGGCACTGTGCGACCAGGTGATCGGCCGCTCGGTCTGATGAAGCTGACCAGCCGCTCTGCGGTGGAGGTAGCCGAGGCGGTGCGCAGCGGCGAACTGACCGCCGTCGAGGTGGCTGCGGCTCATCTGGAACGTTCGCAGCGGCTCTCGCCGGCCTTGGGCGCCTTCGCCCGACTGACCGCCGACCTGGCACTCCGGACCGCTGAGCAGGTGGACGCCCGGGTGGCCGCCGGCCAACAGGTGGGGCCGCTGGCCGGTGTGCCGTGCCCGATCAAGGACCTGAACGCCGTGGCCGGAATCGGCATGGAGGCCGGCAGTGCCGCCATGGTCGGCTTTGTGCCGGACACCAGTGACGACATCGTCGGCTGGCTGGCCGAAGCCGGGACGGTGTGTACCGGCAAGACGAGCACGCCGGAGTTCGGCCTACCCTGCTACACCGAACCGGCCACCGGGGCTCCGGCCCGAACACCGTGGGACCTGGCCCGGATGGCCGGCGGCTCCAGCGGTGGAGCCGCGGCGGCAGTGGCCGCCGGCCTGGCGCCGATCGCTCAGGCTTCCGACGGCGGTGGATCGATCCGGATTCCTGCTTCCTGTTGCGGCCTGGTCGGCCTAAAGGCCAGCCGCGGCCGGGTCAGCTCGGGGCGAGGCCGTCCGCCCGGTCCAGGGTTGGTCAGCGATGGCGTACTCAGCCGCACGGTGGCCGACACGGCGCTGGCTCTGGATGTACTGGCTGGGCCACGAGTCGGTGACACCTACCTTGCTCCCGCCCAGCCCGGTGGCTTCCTGGCGGCATCCCGTCGAGAGCCGGGACGGCTCCGGATCGGTCTGCTGACCACGCCGGTGATCGCTGAGGCCGACGTTCATCCTGTGTGCGTGGATGCGGCCGAGCAGACGGCGGCGCACCTCGCCGCACTGGGCCACGACATCGTGGCGGCACCGGTGCCCTTCCCGGTCGAACGGTGGGCGGCTTTCCAGGCTTTGTGGGCGGTGGGCGCAGCCAGCATTCCGCTGCCGGCCGAGGCCGAGCCGGTGCTCAGGCCGTTGACCCGGTGGTTGCGTGAGGTCGGCCGGGCCACCTCAGGCCTGGAGTATGCGGCCGCCGCAGCCGCTGTGCAGCAGCTCACCGTGGAGGTGGCGCAAGCCTGGGACGGCTACGACCTGGTGGTGATGCCGACTCTGGCCCAGCCGCCGGCCCTGATCGGAGCAATCCGGGACGACGACGACCCGGCCGCCGACTTCGCCGCGCAGACCCGGTTCACGCCATGGACGAGTGTGTTCAATCTCTCCGGACGTCCGGCCATCTCGTTGCCGCTGCATACCGCGGAGATCGACGGCGTCCGGTTGCCGATCGGGGTGATGCTCGGGGCGCGGTTCGGCGAAGAGGCGCTGCTGCTCAGTGTGGCCGCGCAGCTGGAGGCCGAGGTGGGCTGGCAGCATCCATTCCTTGCTGCCGAGTTCTAGCCTTCCGCGAACTTGTCCGGCACGCCGTCGGCGTCCGCATCGACTTCTTCGGATTCGGCGATCGCCTGGTAGTGCCGGTTGCGGGCCCCCAGAACGATGGCGGCCAGCATGGCAGCCAGCACCGAGGCGGTCAGGACGGCCACCTTGCCCATGTCGTCGTGGACCGATCCCTGTCCGAAGGTGAGTTCGCTGACCAGCAGCGAGACCGTGAAGCCGATGCCACCCAGGATCGACAATCCGAATAGGTCCACCCAGGACAGGTCGGGGTCGAGCCGGGCATGCCGGAGTCGAGTGACCAGCCAGGTGGCGCCGGTGATCCCGATCACCTTGCCGGCCACCAGACCGACGATCACACCCAGGCCGACATTGCTGGTGGCTGCAGCTACGAAGCCGTCCCAGCCGCCCAGCACCACGCCGGCGGAGAAGAAGGCGAAGACCGGGACCGCAAAGCCCGCCGAGAGCGGACGCAGCCGGTGGTCGAAAGCCTCGGCCAGGCCATCACTGAACTGGCTGTCCTTGGGCGGACGTACCGGCACGCAGAAGGCCAGCAGCACGCCGGCCACGGTGGCGTGCACGCCGGACGAGTAGACCAGCACCCAGGTAGTCACCCCGGCGACCACCAGCAGGGCCAGCCGAGCCCACGGGTGCCGCAGCCAGAAGCCTTGGGCGAGGTTCACCAACAGGCCGAAGGCCAGCAGCGGGACCAGAGCCCCGGCCAGGAACTCCAGGTGCAGATCCTTGGTGTAGAAGAAGGCGATGATCGTGATGGCGATCAGATCGTCGGCCACCGACAAGGTGAGCAGGAAGGTGCGCAGCGCGGCCGGCAAGTGTGAGCCGATCACGGCCAGCACCGCCAGGGCGAAGGCGATGTCGGTGGCGGCCGGAATGGCCCAGCCATGGCTGGTGGCCGGGTCGGCCGCGTTGAAACCGAAGTAGATCAGCGCCGGAACCGCCACGCCACCAATGGCAGCCACCACCGGGACCAGGGCGGTCTGGGGGTTGCGCAGCTCACCGGTGACGAACTCCTGCTTGAGCTCCAGCCCGACCAGGAAGAAGAACAGCGCCAGCAGGCCGTCGGCGGCCCAGTGGCCCAGGCTGAGGTTCAGATGCAGGCCGAACGGCTCACCGCCCACGTGCAGGTCACGCAGCCAGAGGTAGAAGTCGGGGGCGAGGTTGGCTGCCAGCAGGGCGGCAACCGCCCCGACCAGCAGCAGGATGCCCCCGACCGACTCCAGGCGCAGGATGGCCGAGACTCGCCGGAACTCCCGGTAGGCGCCACGAGCCAGGATGACCGGAATCGTGGGACCGGTCACCAGATCTTCACTCGGTCTTCGGGGGCCAGCCAGGCGGCGTCAGTCTCGGTGACGCCGAAGGCCGCGTAGTAGGCAGGGACGTTGCGAATCACCTGGTTGCAGCGGAACTCTTCCGGCGAGTGCGGGTCTGTGCTGAGCTGCTGGCGCAGCGCCTCGTCGCGGCGCTTGGTCTGCCAGGCTCGGGCCCAGGACAGGAAGAACCGTTGCTCGGCCGGGATGCCGTCCACCGGTTCCGGGGCGACGCCGCCCAGGGCGAGCTGCCACGCGTCGTAGGCGATGGCCAGCCCGCCGAGGTCGCCGATGTTCTCCCCGATCGTCAGCTCGCCGTTGACGTGCTCATCGGGCAGCTGGGCCGGAGCCAGTGCGCTGTACTGGGCGATCAGCGCCCCGGTCCGCTCGGTGAACGCCGCTCGGTCCGCGTCGGTCCACCAGTCACGCAGGCGGCCCTCGCCGTCGCACGTGGAGCCCTGGTCGTCGAAGCCATGCCCGATCTCGTGGCCGATCACTGCGCCGATGGCGCCGTAGTTGCAGGCGTCGTCGCCGTCGGCGTCGAAGAACGGCGGCTGCAGGATGGCTGCCGGGAAGACGATCTCGTTGCGCAGCGGGTGGTAGTAGGCGTTCACCGTCTGCGGGGTCATCAGCCACTCCCACTTCCGGATCGGACCGCCGAGTTTGCTGAACTCGTCGGCCAGGGCGAACTCGGTCACCCTCAGCACGTTGCCGACCAGATCGTCGGGGACGATCACCAGCCCCGAGTAGTCCTTCCAGACCTCCGGGTAGCCGATCTTCGGGGTGAAGGCGGCCAGCTTGGCCAGGGCCTCGGCCTTGGTGTCCTCGGTCATCCAATCCAGCTGGGTGATCGAGTGCTGGTAGGCCTCCAGCAGCCGCGCGACCAACTCGTCCATCCGTGTCTTGGCTGACGGTGGGAAGTGCCGCTCGACGTACAGCTTGCCGACGGCCTCGCCCAGCGCACCCTGGACCAGGTCGATGCCGCGCTTCCAGCGCTCGCGCAACTGCGGGGTTCCCTGCAGGACGGTGCCGTAGAAGTCGAAGCGAGCCTGGACCAGCGGCTCGGGCAGATAGGGGGACAGGCTGGAGACCAGCGCCCAGCGGCACCAGTCCTTCCAAACGTCCAGCCTCTCGTCGGTGAGCAACTCGGCAAGCTCGGCCAGGAAGCTCGGCTGGGCCACGATCACCTGATCCAGGCGGGGCACGCCGGCGATGCTGAGGACTCGCGTCCAGGCGATCCCGGAGGCGTCCAGAGCGTTCCAGTCGGTCGGGTTGTACATCTGGCGCAGATCACGGGTGCGGACCTTGTCCCAGTGCCGGGCGGCGATGGCCGTCTCCAACTCGACAATGCCGGCCGACGCGCTGGCGCTGATCGCGGCGATCGTCAGACTGCCGTTGATGTGGTCGTGGTAGGCGGCCAGCTTCTCGGCATGGTTCGGCAGCCGGTAGTACTCCTCGTCGGGAAGACCGATGCCGTCCTGGTTCAGGAACAGTGCATATCGGGTCGGGTCGCCGGGGTCGGCGTCCACCTCGAGGCTCAGCGGCGCACCGGTGCCGCGCCGCAGGCTGCGTCCGAAGTACTCCAGCAGAGCGTCGATGCTGCTGATCTGATCGATCTCGGCCAGCAGCGGTTGGAGCGGATCCAGGCCGCGCGCTTCGACCTGCTCGGTGTCCATGAAGCTGCCGAACAGGTTCTCCACCAGGGCTCCTTCGGAGCCGACCGGTGAGTTGGCCAAGCTGGTCACGATGTCGCGGATCGCCCGTTCGGAGTCGTCACGCAGATCGAGGAAGACGCCGGCTGCAGGCTTGTCGGACGGGATCTCAACAGAGTCGAGCCAATGCCCGTTGACATGCCGGAACAGATCATCTTGGGGGCGGATGGACGGGTCAAGGTCGAAGGCACTCACGACGGCAAGGCTAGCCGGTGTTCGGTGGGCGTCGGGAGCCCAAGCCGAAGCCGCCGCCGGGACTAGCCAAACAGACCCATGAGTGCTTTCGCGACTGGCGCGGCACCGTGGGAGGTGTTGCCGAGCACCGTGGCGGTCTCCCCGGAGCGCGGACAGTAGATCGAGCGCATCGATACGCCCGCGTCGCAGCCGTCGGCGATCAGGGCTCCGTCGGTCGGATGCAGCCAAACCCCCAGTCCATGACGCATGCCATCGGCAGGGACGTCCCAACGGGGATGGATCATGTCGGCCAGCAGTTCCGCGCTGATGATTTCACCGGCCAGAAGCGCCCGCCAGAAGCTGCGCAGGTCGTCCACGGTGGTGTAGCAGCCGCCGTCCCCGCTGCCGCGGGCCGGCAGGTGGAAGATGTTGGTCCGCGGACCGTCATCCTCCAGGTAGCCGATGGCGGCATTGGCCGGCAGCTCGTCGGTGCGCAGGTACTCGGTGCGGGTCAGCCCGGCGGGCTGAAAGACCTTCTCCCGCACGACATCGTGGAAGCCACGGCCGGTCACCCGCTCGATCACCAGTGCCAGCACGATGAAGCCGTAGTCGGAGTAGGAGAAGCGGGTGCCCGGGGGGAACAGCTGGCGGCGGCGAGCCAGCTCGGGCGCGTAGCCCGAGGTCTCGGCAAGGACCTGCGGAGCGGCCGGCAGTAGGTAGTCGGCGGGATGCCAGTCGTCCAGATCATCGAGGTAGTCCGACAGTCCCGAGGAGTGCGACAGCAGGTGCTCGACGGTGATCGCAGGATCCAGGCTCGGGATGTCGTCGCCGACGATCGTGCGCACCCTGGTGGTCAAGGTGATCAGGCCCGCGTCGACCAAGCTGAGCACGGCTGCTGTGGTGAAGACCATGCTGCCACCGGCCATGCCGAAGCGGGTTGGCCGGCTGTTGCGCACCTTGAAAGCCCGGTTGGCGAAGCCGGTGCATCGTTCGAACAGGCTGTCGTTGCGGGTGTCGACGGCGACGACGCCGCTGAACCTTGCCGCAGCGATTGCCTGATCGAGCGTCCCCTCGTCGATCTGCATGCGCCTATCATCGCCCCAAGACTCAGGCGGTCCAGGTTTCCTCGCCGGTGATCAGCCGCTGCAAATCGGCCAGACGGGCTTTCGGTTTCGGAACCGCAGTGAGCTGGGCCCGGGCCAGGTCGTCGTAGCTTGGCGCCTCCACATCGCGGAAGATGCCGACCGGGGCCAGGGTGAGCCCGCCGGAGTCGGTCAGCCGGGACAGGGCGAAAGCCAGCTGCGGGTCTGCGGCGTGAGCGTCATGGACGATCACCTGCCCGATCCCCACTTCGGCGACCGGCGCAGTGGCCAGGGTGCCGTCCGGACGCCGGATCACGCCCATCGAGTTGTCCGGTCCGAAGGTCACCGGCTCCCCGTGGCGCAGGTTGATCAGTCCGCCATCGGCGGCCTTGAGGCCGGCGAAGGCGTCGTCGTTGAAGATCGGGCAGTTCTGGTAGATCTCGACCAGTGAGGCACCCCGATGGTTCACCGCGGCGGTGAGCACCTCGTTGAGGTGCGCCCGATGAGAGTCGACGGTGCGGGCCACGAAGGTGGCTTCGGCGCCCAGCGCCAGTGAGATCGGGTTGAACGGAGCGTCCACCGAACCGACCGGGGACGACTTGGTCACCTTTCCTCGCTCGGAGGTGGGGGAGTACTGGCCCTTGGTCAGACCGTAGATGCGGTTGTTGAACAGCATGATGGTGATGTTCACATTGCGCCGCAGGGCGTGGATCAGATGGTTGCCGCCGATGCTCAGCGCGTCGCCGTCGCCGGTTACCACCCACACCGACAGATCCGGACGGGTCATCGCGATTCCGGTGGCGATGGCCGGTGCCCGGCCGTGGATCGAATGCATGCCGTAGGTGTCCAGGTAGTACGGGAAGCGCGAGGAGCAGCCGATGCCGGACACGATCACCGTGTTCTCCCGGCGAACCCCCAGCTCGGGCAGCAGGCCCTGGAAAGCGGCCAGCACTGCGTAGTCGCCGCATCCCGGGCACCAGCGCACCTCGGCGTCGGAGACGAAATCCTTGCGGGTCAGTGGCCCGATGGCCAGTGGGACGCCGCTCAGCCCGGACGGAGGCGAAACCAACTCGCTCATCGCAGGTCCTCCTTGATGATCGAGATCAGATCGGCGGCCAGCTCCGCCTGAGACAGCGGCAGGCCGGCCACCTTGGTGTAGCTGGTCACATCGACCAGGTAGCGGGCCCGCAGCAGCATGGTGAGCTGGCCCAGGTTGAGCTCCGGGACGATCACCTTGCGGTAGCGGCGCAGCACCTCACCGAGGTTGGCCGGCAGCGGGTTCAGATGGCGCAACCCGGCAATCGCCACCGCGTGTCCGGCCTCGCGCACCTGGCGGGCCGCCGCTTGGATCGGGCCGTAAGTGGAGCCCCAGCCCAGCACCAGGAGTTCTGCGGAGCCGTCCGGGTCGTCCACGGGCAGGTCGGGGACGAACTCGATGACGCGTTCCAGCTTCGCCTGACGCAGCCGGGTCATGGCCTCATGATTGGCCGGATCGTAGGAGATGCCGCCGGAGCCGTCGGCCTTCTCCAGGCCGCCAACTCGATGCTCGAGTCCCGGAGTGCCCGGGATCGCCCAGGAGCGGGCCAGCCGCTCGTCGCGCAGATAGGGCCAGTAGCGGCCATCGGGACGGTTGGGTTCGGTGGCGAAGTTCGGATGGATCTCGGGAAGCTCGCTCAGCTGCGGCACCTGCCACGGCTCAGAGCTGTTGGCCAAGAAGCCGTCGGAGAGCAGGATCACCGGGGTCCGGAACTCGATCGCGATCCGGGCGGCCTCGTAGGCGGCCGCGAAGCAGTCGGCGGGGGACTGGGCGGCGATCACCGGCAACGGCGCCTCACCCGGACGTCCGAACAGCGCCTGGTTGAGGTCGCCCTGCTCGGTCTTGGTCGGCATCCCGGTGGACGGCCCGGCGCGCTGGATGTCGCAGACGATTAGCGGAAGCTCGAGCATCACTGCGAGACCGATGGTCTCAGCCTTCAGCGCCATGCCCGGCCCGGAGGTGGCGGTGACGCCGAGCTGGCCGGCGAAGGAGGCGCCGACGGCAGCGCCGACGGCAGCGATCTCGTCCTCAGCTTGGAAGGTGAGTACGCCCGAGGACTTCAGCCGGGCCAGGTGATGCAGCACATCGGAGGCCGGGGTGATCGGGTAGGCGCCCAGGAACAACTGCAGTCCGGCTTTGGCGGCACCGGCAAGCAGGCCATAGGCCAGCGCCAGGTTGCCGGACACACGGCGGTAGGTGCCGGCCTTGATCGGTGCCGGTGGCACCACATAGCGGTGGTGGAACAGTTCGGATGTCTCGCCGAAGGCATAGCCGGCCTTGACGGCGGCCACATTGGCCGCCAGCAGGGCCGGACGGTCGGCGAACTTGCGCTCCAGGAAGTTCAGCGTGATCGCCTCGGGCCGGGTGTACAGCCAGTCCAGCAGGCCGAGCGCGAACATGTTCTTGGTGCGCAACGCCTCCCGGCGGTTCAACCCCAGCTCAGCCACGGCGCCGACCGCCAGTGACGACAGGTCGAAGGCGTGCACCTGGATGGCGTTCAGGCTGCCGTCGGTCAGCGGATCCTCGGTGTAGCCGACCTTGGCCAGGTTGCGGGCGGTGAAGTCGGCGTTGTCGACGATCAGGACGCCGCCGCTGCGCAGATCGGCGATGTTGGCCTTGAGGGCGGCCGGGTTCATGGCCACTAGGACGTCCACCTGATCCCCGGGGGTGTGGACGTGATGAGCCGCGAACTGCAGCTGGAAGCTGGACACTCCGGCCAAGGTTCCGACTGGTGCCCGAATCTCTGCCGGGAAGTTCGGCAGGGTGGAGAAGTCGTTGCCGGCGGCGGCCGCATCATGGGTGAACCGGTCGCCAGTGAGCTGCATTCCGTCTCCTGAGTCGCCCGCAAAGCGGATCACGACGCTGTCGACGGTTGCTACTTCGGTCATTCGGTATCTCTCTCGGGTTGCCAATACGGCGCCGGGCAAGTCTAGATGCTGGGAGCCGAGCCGGAGTAGGCAACTTCGCCACCCTCGGAGTCGGTCACCCATCCCGCACAGTCCTGACGAGCCCGCCAAACACCGTCCGCGACCCGGTTAGTCTTGAGCCATGTCGTCTGTCCCGCTCGGTTCCGCGCGCCCGGCGTCGACGACCCCACCCGCGGCCGCGCGCGGCCGACTGGCCGAGTTCCGTCACGAGGTGGCCAAAGCCTGGCGGCACCGTCCGGTGCGTCGCGGGCTGCTGGGTTCGACCGGCATCGTGCTGGGTTCGTTGACCCCGGCCTACCTGCCACAGAACTCGCCCTGGTGGGACCTGGTCCGTGGGATCGGCCTGGACAACTGGTTCGGCCGAGCCTTGGGGACCACTCTTGTCGGGCTGGGGGCAGCGCTGCTGATCGAGGCCTGGTTCCGGCTGCGGCCCAGCCTCTATCACGAGCTCAGGCACTGGCCGGTGACCCTGCTGTGGAGCCTGCCGATGCTGTTCGCTCCGCCGATCTTCAGCCATGACGCCTACGCCTATGCCGGGGAGGGGTGGCTGCTGCAGAACGGACTGAACCCCTACTTGAACCCGATCAGCGTGCTGCCTGGCGCCTTCGCCGATCAGACGGTGTGGATGTGGCGCTACACCACGGCCATGTATCCGCCGCTGAGTCTGGAGATGTTCCACGGCCTGGTCGCTCTGGCCGGCAATGATCCCTACTTCTCGACGCTGGCCATGCGGCTGCCGGCCCTGCTCGGTGTCGGGCTGATCACCGTCTACCTGCCCCGAATCGCCGGCAAGATGGGGGCCGATCCGGCCATGACCGCCTGGTTCTCGGCGATCAACCCGGTGCTGATCATTGATCTGGTTGGAGGCGCTCACAACGACGGCCTGATGATGGGGTTGGTGGTGCTGGCCTTGTGGTTGGTGGTCGGCCGTCCGGGGGTGTCGGCCGCCGAGCCGGAGTTGTACGCCGAGGTGGGTGCGCGGCCCGGCCTCGACTGGAGATTCTGGCTGGCGGCGGTAGTGGTCGGCGTGGCCGCCTGTATCAAGCAGCCGGCGATCCTGGCGTTCTATCCGGTGGCCCTGATCGGACGCCCGTGGACGAGCCTGCGTTGGTCGGACACCTGGCCGGCGTTGGGTCGGCTGACGCTGAGCTTGGGGACGTCGGTGCTCACTTTCGCCGGAATCACCGCCGTCAGCGGACTGGGCTACGGCTGGATTCAGGCTGCCGACGTGCCGGGGAAGGTTCTCACGCTGGCGCCGTTCTCGCTGGTCGGTGCCGCTCTGAAGTTCCTGCTGGAGTCTGTCGGTCGTCCGGTCATCGCGCAGTGGACGATGGACGCCATGCGCTACCTCGGGTTGGGCCTGACCGTGGTGGCGATCGGCTGGCTGGGCATCAGTACCGGGCGACGGCGTCCGATCACCTTCCTGAGCTGGTCCTACCTGATGTTCGCTTTCGGGGGAATCGCGCTGAACAGCTGGTACCTGACCTGGGGTGGCCTGCTGTTGCCGCTGACCCGGCCCGGCAAGCGGATTGTCGGATCGGCCGTGACCATCACGACAATCCTGCTGGCCTACGGAGCCGGCAGCCTGGCCTGGCGCAACGAGATGGTTGCCATCGGCTGCGCGGCGCTGGCCGCCCTCGGAATCCTGCTGTACCGCCATATTCAGGAGCACAATCGCAGTGACCTCGCTCAATCAGAAGACAGCTGAACCCATCCTCATCATCGGTACTGAGGCAGGTGTCGGTACCGTCGAGTTGAACCGGCCGTCCGCGATCAACGCCTTGTCGGTGGAGATGCTGCAGCAGCTCACCGAGGCATTGACGGACTTCAGCCGGGACCCGGAGCTCCGAGAGGTGGAATTGCGCGGGGCAGGCCAGCGCGGGCTGTGTGCGGGTGCGGACGTCCGGCAACTGCGTGAACTGGTGATGACCAGCGGTGATGTCCGCGGCTTCTTCGAGACCGAGTACCGGCTGAACCTGCTGATCGCCTCGTATCCGAAGCCGTACCGGGCCCGGATGACCGGGATCACCATGGGTGGCGGCCTGGGTATCTCGATCCACGGCTCGCAGCGGGTAGTGGACGTCACCAGCCGGCTAGCCATGCCGGAGACCCAGATCGGGCTGTTCCCGGACGTGTTCGTGTCCTGGCTGCTGGCCCGCCTTCCCGGCGAGGTCGGCACGCACCTGGCTTTGACCGGAGCCAGCATCAACGCTGCGGACGCCCTGCGGCTCGGTCTGGCCGACGAGGGCACCGGCCCGCTGCCGGATCCTGACCCGGGGCTCGCCGGGGGCTGGATCGCCGAGTGCTATGCCGGTGACGACCCTGCCGAGATCCTGGGCAGGCTCAGCGAACATGCCGACCCGCATGCTCGGGCCGCAGCCGAGGAGATCGCCCGCCGCTCGCCACTCAGCGTGGCGATCAGCCTGGAGGCGCTGCGCCGGGCCGCCGGCTTCGCCGACAGGGCCGCACAGTACGACCAGGAGCTGGCCTTGGCTGTCCGGCTGACCACCGGACCGGACTTCGTCGAGGGCGTGCGAGCTCAGCTCGTCGATCGGGACCGGCAGCCGCGCTGGGCGCACGGCAGTCTGGCCGAGGTGACCCGCGGCGAGGTCGAGTCATTCTTCGAGCCGCTGCCCTCAGTCGGATGATCGGGACGGGCCGTCGGCATAGTCGACGACCACCGGGGCGTGATCGCTGATTCGTGCTTCGTAGGACGCGGCGCGGTCCGTGCCCGCGACCAGCGCTGCTGAGGCCAGCCCAGGGGTGGCGAAGTGGTAGTCGATCCGCCACCCGGTGTCATTGGTGAAGGCATTTCCCATCCAGCTCCACCACGAGTACGGGCCGTCGGCCTCGGGGTGCAACCGGCGCACGACGTCCACCAGGGTGCGGGGGCTCTGCACGCTGCCCAGCCACTCCCGCTCCTCGGGCAGGAAGCCGACCGACTGTTGGTTGCCGCGCCAGTTGCGCAGGTCTTGCCGGGTGTGGGCGATGTTGAAGTCGCCGAGCACCAGGAACTCCCGCCCGGCCGCCTTCGCCGCCCGACGGGCCTTGGTCAGATAGGGACGAAAGCTGCGCAGGAAGGCCAGCTTGTGCTGGTAGCGAGCCCGCTCGGCGTCGGTGTCATCGTTGCGACCGCCCTTGGGCAGGTACAGCGAAGCCACGGTGAGGCGCCAGCCGTGCAGGTCGTAGTCGGCCTCCAGATAGCGGCCCTCGCTGTCCTGCCGATAGCCGAAGCCCTCCCGGATCGCCGTCGGAGCCGTCCGGCTGAGCAGGGCGACGCCGTTGCGTCCGGCTCGATCCCCAGGGTGATAGGCGAAGTGATAGCCGGCGTGAGCCGCCTCGGGGACTTCGCTGAGCGGGGCGCGGACCTCCTGCAATGCCACCAGATCCGGTTGGCGTTCGGTCAGCCAGTCGCCGAACCCGCGGCGCACGCTGGCGCGGATGCCGTTGACGTTGACGGTGGCGATCCGCATCAGTTGTTCCGTCCGCGGGCGGCCACCGGCCAGCGTCCACCACTGCTCAGTTGGTAGTACTCGTTGAGGTTCACTGCATTGCAGGCGTGGTTCGGCATGACCGCCACCGTGGTGCCCAGGCGTGGCAATGGCCCTGGCCACTCGATGGTGGCGTGATGCTCGCTGAGCGCCACGATCCGGGCGTCGGGGACGTCCAGAACCCGGCCATAGCCGGTGGCCCACGGTGCCCGGTCGGCGCCCAGCGCTTTGCTGCCGGCATCGCAGATCACCCGGCCACCGGCATGGGACACCACTGTCGACATCACGGTCAGAGCCACCTGGTCGAAGCCGATGGTGCCGAGTTCGACTTGTTGGGCATCACCGAACACGTACACGCCGGGCCGCAGCTCGTCGGCGACCGTGCCGCTGTGGTTGAGCGACGGGGTGGAGCCGCCGCTGAGCACTCGGGGCTCGATCCCGACCGCGCGCAGCTCATCGCGGGCCTGGGCCAAGGTGGCCGCTTCCTGGGCGGCGGCGTCGGCCCCGGCATCGGGGGAGTAGCTGTGGCCGGGGAAGGTGAAGGCGCCGGCCACATCCACGCCGAGCTCGCCCAGTTCGACGGCGAGCTCGCCGGTTCGCTCGACGCTGATCCCACTGCGGTGGTGACCCGAATCCAGCTCGATCAGCACCTCGAGATCCAGCCCGATCAGTCGAGTCGCCGCCTCGATGGAGTCGCAGCCAACCCGCAGCCGGACTCCGGCATTCTGCAGTGTGGCCAGCCGAACTCGGCTGTCCTCGTCCACCCACAGCGGGTAGCCGATGAACAGGTCTGTGGCCCCGGCTGCGGCAAACACCTCGGCCTCGCCGATCGTGGCCACCGTCAGTCCGAGGGCTCCGGCGGCCAGTTGCAGGTCGGCGATCTGCGGGCACTTGTGGGTCTTGGCGTGCGGCCGCAACGCCGCGCCGACTCGTGCACAGGCAGCAGCTGCCGCGGCGAGGTTCGCCTCCATCACGGCGACGTCCAACCGCAGATAGGGGGTCTGGCCCATGGCGGCCTCTCCGGTAGTGGCGGCCTTAGCGGTAGTTGTCGAACTGGACGGCGAAGTCGTAATCGGCTTCCCGAACCATCTGCTGCACCTTCTGCAAGTCGTCGCGACTCTTGCTGAAGACCCGCAGCTCCTCGCCCTGCACCTGGGTGCGGACGTTCTTCAGCCCGGCGTCGCGGACCAGCTTCACGATCTTGGCCGCGTTCTCCCGGCTGATCCCCTGCTTGGTGGTGGCGGTGATCTTCCAGATCTTGCCGGAGATCCGCGGCTCGCCGGCGTCCAGCGACTTCAGGTCGATCTTGCGGCGGACCAGCATCGTCTGGAACACGTCGAGGATGGCCTTGACTCGCTCCTCGCCGGACGCCTCCATCTCGATGGCCTCGCCGGACCAGCGGATCTCAGCGCCGGTGCCCTTGAAGTCGAAGCGATTGCGCACTTCCTTGGCCGCCATGTTGAGGGCGTTGTCGACCTCTTGACGGTCGACCTTGCTGACGATGTCGAATGAACTCTCACCTGCCATGGACGCCATTGTGCCCGATTCGAAAGCAGCGATCTGCTTTGCTACGCTGTCCCGGCACGGCAGGTTGCCCGAGTGGCCAAAGGGAGCGGTCTGTAAAACCGTCGGCTCAGCCTACGTAGGTTCGAACCCTACACCTGCCACGCAGCAAGGCCCCTGGTCAGGAATCACTCCTAACCAGGGGCCTTTCGCCAGTCTGGGAACGGTGCGGCTAGCGGCCGGTCATTGCGATCACGTCCAGGGCTTGCGCCAGCTGCTCGGCGGTGAGTTCTCCGCGATCGAGGTAGCCCAGGTCGGCGACTGCCTCGGCGATCGTCAGGTCGTGGGCCACCGCATGCTTGGCGATCTTGGCCGACGCCTCGTAGCCGATGATCCGGTTCAGGGGGGTCACGATCGACGGGGACGACTCGGCCAGCCGCCGGCACCGCTCGGCGTCAGCCACGATCCCGTCCACGCAGCGTCCAGCCAGCAGCCCGCTGACCTTGCCGAGCAGGGTGATCGACTCCAGCAGGCTGTGCGCCATCACCGGAAGCATCACCAGCAGATCGAAGTTGCCCTGGGCGCCGGCGAAGGTGATGGTCGCGTCATTCCCGATCACCTTGGCGGCCACCATGACGGTGGCCTCCGGCAGCACCGGGTTCACCTTGCCGGGCATGATCGAGGAACCCGGCTGCAGGTCGGGGAGGTGGATCTCGCCGAGGCCGGCTCGCGGCCCGGAGCCCATCCAACGCAGGTCATTGGCGATCTTCACCAGCGAGACCGCAACCGTCCGCAAGGCGCCGGAGGTCTCCACCAGCGAATCCTGGGCGGCCTGAGCCTCGAAGTGGTTGGGTGCCTCCACGAAGGCCAACCCGGTGTGCTCTGCGACGAGGGCGATCACCCGCGAGGAGAAGCCGGGGGGAGTGTTGATGCCGGTACCCACCGCCGTTCCGCCCAGGGGCAGCTCGCGCAACCGGGGGAGTGTCGCCCGGACTCGGTCGATCCCGTTGCGAAGCTGGGTGGCGTAGCCGCTGAACTCCTGACCCAAGGTGATCGGTGTCGCGTCCATCAGATGGGTGCGACCGGCCTTCACGACCTCGGCGAACTCCTCCGACTTCGCCTCCAGCGCGGTCTGCAGGGTGCGCAGGCCGGGCAGCAGGGTGGACTCGATGGCCTGCACGGCGGCGATGTGGATCGCCGACGGGAACACGTCATTGGACGACTGGGACGCGTTCACATGGTCGTTGGGGTGAACCGGACGTCCCAGGCGCGTGCCGGCCAGCGTCGCGATCACCTCGTTGACGTTCATGTTCGACGACGTGCCGGATCCGGTCTGGAAGACGTCGATCGGGAACTGGTCGGGGTAGGTGCCGGCGATCACCTCGTCGGCCGCGGCAACGATGGCTGCGGCGAGGTCGGTCGGGATCACGCCGAGTTCGGCGTTGGCCAGGGCGGCGGCCCGCTTGATCTGGGCCAGGGCGGCGATCTGGCTGGCCGGCAGTCGTAGCCCGGAAATCGGGAAGTTCTCCACGGCTCGTTGGGTCTGCGCGGCGTAGAGGGCCTCAGCCGGCACTCGCACCTCACCCATCGTGTCGTGCTCGATGCGGTACTCACTCATTGCTGCTCCTTTTCTCCCTTCCACCATAGGGAGCCTCACTGCGGCGGCCTAGAGTGAGTTTGTGCCCCCTTCCATGGCTGACCTGAGTGACAGCATCCTGCTGGCGGCCGCCGCAATCCCGCCGGGTCGAGTGAGCACCTACGGCGATCTGGCCAAGGTTGTCGGCTGTGGGCCGCGGCTAGTGGCCCGGGTGCTGGCCAACAGTGGCGGCTCCACCAGTTGGTGGCGGGTGGTCCGCGCCGACGGGACGATCGCCGCTCCGCTGCTCGCCGAGGCTGCCGAGCTGCTGGCCGGCGAGGGCGTCCCGGTGCGAGATGGACGCGTGGAGATCGCCCGATTCCGGGCCGAGCTGTGACTGTCGGCGGCTCGTCCGGGCTGTTCCCAGCGGCCTCGGCAAAGCCCGCAGTAGCGCCCGGATCGCTGGAATTCAGGGGTCGGAACCACCGATTTGGGGACCGCCCCTTTCGTGAGGTAGTCTCAACCGCTGTCCGGCCCCTATAGCTCAGTCGGCAGAGCGTCTCCATGGTAAGGAGAAGGTCTGCGGTTCGATTCCGCATGGGGGCTCTGCGTTCGGATTTACGGAGTTACCGCCCGTGTCCAGTGATGGAAGTCCGAACCGGGGCGGGATAGCTCAGGCGGTAGAGCAAGCGGCTCATAATCGCTGTGTCGCGGGTTCAAGTCCCGCTCCCGCTACCAGCTAGCACCTAGCGAGTGAAAGAGAAGGAAGTCTGATGGCCAAGAAGGCAGCCGACGTTCGGCCGAAGATCACCTTGGCGTGCACTCAGTGCAAGGAGCGCAACTACATCACCAAGAAGAACCGGCGTAACGACCCGGATCGCATGGAGTTGAAGAAGTTCTGCCCCAAGTGCCACCAGCACACCGCGCACCGCGAGACCCGCTGACCGTGCTCTCAACCAAGCCGCCCGTGAGTTCGCGGGCGGCTTCGTTGCGTCTACGGAGTCGGCGGTGACCTGGACCATTACCGACCGCGCCCAGCGGCTCGGCCTGATCCTTGTCGTGCTGGTCCTGATCGCGGCAGTGACGCCGATCCTGCTCGGCTCGACCTCACTGGTGCTGATGGCGGTGGCCGCCGTCAGCACGGTCTCGGCGTGGCGGTTCTCGCTGGCTCGGGTCGTCGAGGTGCAGATCGACGCCGATGGCATCACCAAGACTCTCGGTACCCGCAGCTGGCAGCTGAGCTGGAGCCAGCTGACCGTCGTCCGGTTCACCAGGTTCCTCGGCTCGGATCAGCTGCTGGTGGCCGCCGAACCGCTGCAGCACTGGTCGGCCTCCGATCGGCTCTTCCAGCTCGCTCCGGCCGGCTTTCGTGCCGTCCAGGTGCCGGCCGGACGCGTGGCCGAGGTGAAGGAACTGCTGGCCGCCCACGGCCTGACTCAGGGCTGACCGCAACGCAGCGCGGCGGTCGAGGATTCGGCAACCGCTAGCCTTTCCCCATGCCGATCTC
The DNA here is from genome assembly GCA_001603275.1 of Actinomycetales bacterium Actino_02. GTDB lineage: Bacteria > Actinomycetota > Actinomycetes > Propionibacteriales > Propionibacteriaceae > Propionicimonas. Next base: position 111,677 of record LUYM01000016.1, read on the forward strand.
TGAGGCCCATGTCGGGCGCAGCTACCCGGCCACCCCGCCCTACGAGGTGACCGGACCCAAGATCGCCGAGTTCGCCGCAGCGCTCGGCGACGCGGACAATCCGGCCTATCAGGGGACGGACGCGATCGCGCCGCCGACCTTCGCGGTTGTGCTGGCCGGAGCCGCCTGGTCGTCCCTCTTCGGTGATCCCGAGTTGGGGCTGAGCCTGGCTCGCACCGTCCATGTCGATCAGCGATTCGACTGGACGCGTCCGCTGCGCCGCGGCGACGAGGTGACTGCGCAACTGCGGATCGAGAAGGTGCGGGTGCGGGGGGGCGCCGCCTTCATCACGATCGCTGTCGACCTGACCACCACCGCCGGCGAGCCGGTGGCCGTCGCTTCCTCGACACTGCTGCACCAGGAGGTGGCCCAGTGAGCGCACAACTGAGCCTCGGGCAGGTGCTGCCCGGCTTCACCGCCCAGCTGTCCCGCGCTGATCTGGTTCGCTATGCGGGAGCCTCGGGCGACTTCAACCCGATTCACTGGTCGGAGTCCGCGGCGGCGGCGCTGGGGCTGCCCACGGTGATCGCCCACGGCATGCTCACGATGGGACTGGCCCTGCGCGTTGTCACTGAGGTGACCGGCGATCCCGGGGCGGTCACCGGCTACTACGTCCGCTTCACCAAGCCCGTGCCGGTGCCCGAGGAGGGTGCCCAGGTGCACTTCTCCGGCGTTGTCACCGAGATCAGCGAGGGCATCGCCAAGGTCTCGATTCAGGCAATGCTGGCCGACCAAGCGGTGCTGGGGGCAGCGGTGGCCGAGGTGCGCGTTGACTGAGCTGCTGGCAGCCCACACCACCTTCCGGATCGGCGGCCCGGCCGGCCGCTGGCTGGTGCCGCAGTCGGAAGCCGAACTGATTGCGGCGGTCGCGGACGCGGACGCGGCGGGCGAACCGCTGCTGATTCTCGGCGGTGGCTCGAATGTGCTGATCGGCGACGACGGGTTCCCGGGCACGGTGGTGCATACCGGTGGCCTGCGCGGATGGCAGATCGAGGACGTTGCCGCCTGTTCTGGTGCCTTCATCAACGTCGCGGCCGGCGAGCCGTGGGACGACCTGGTGGCCGCGGCGATCGCCCACGAGTGGGTGGGCATCGAGGCGCTGTCCGGGATCCCCGGATTGACCGGGGCCACTCCCATCCAGAACGTCGGTGCCTACGGGCAGGAGGTGGCGCAGACCATCGCCAGAGTCCGGGTCTACGACCGGGTCGAGCAGCGGGTGGTCACCCGCGGGCTGGCCGAGTGCCACTTCGGCTATCGGAACTCGGTGTTCAAAGCCATTCCGAACCGTTTCGTCGTGCTGTCGGTCAGTTTCCAGTTCCGGCTCGGCAATCTGTCGGCACCGATCCGCTACGCCGAGTTGGCTCGTCGTCTTGGCGTCGCCGAGGGGGAGCGGGCACCACTGGCGCAGGTGCGCGAGGCCGTCCTGGCGTTGCGGCGAGGCAAGGGGATGGTGTCCGATCCGGCGGATCCGGACAGCTGGAGCGCGGGCAGTTTCTTCACCAATCCGGTGATCTCGGTCGAGCAGGCCGCGCAGTTGCCCGCCGACGCGCCCCGCTTCCCGCAACCGGACGGACGAGTGAAGACCAGCGCCGCCTGGCTGATCGAGCATGCCGGCTTCGGCAAGGGTTTCAGCGTCGGTGCGGCGCGAGTCTCGGCCAAACACAGCCTGGCCCTGGTCAACCCCGGCTCGGCTCGTGCCGCCGACGTGCTGGCCCTGGCTGGCGTGATTCGCGAGGGTGTCGAGGCCCGGTACGGTGTGCTGCTGGCGCCCGAACCGGTCCTGGTCGGAGTGTCTGTGAATGGTGAGGGTATTGGGCAGTGATCGGCCCGGCTCGGTTCGACTCACTTGGCTAAAACCCGTACACTCCTGTTCTTGGTGACTGCACACCGGCTGGGCCATGCCCACAAGGCGAACCTGGTCGCAGTTGTCACCAACCAAGGGCAATAGCTCAACTGGCAGAGCAGCGGTCTCCAAAACCGCAGGTTGGGGGTTCAAGTCCCTCTTGCCCTGCTGTACTGGCGTTCGGCCGACGATCGCCAGTCATCACTGGAACTACGGAAGCGAAGGGCGACCAAGTGGCCGAAGATGCGGACAAGGCTGAAGCCGACGTCCCTGCCGACGCTGCGGCTGAGGATCTGGAGGCCGCCGAGCTGACTGAGGTCGATGCGACCGACGTCGACGAGGCAGAGCTCACCGAATCCGAGCGGGTGGCCATGGCAGCCGTCGCTGCCCGTCCAGTGCGTAAGCAGGCTGCGGAAGGCGCGGATGGCAAGGGCCACGCGACTCCGAAGCGGCGTCGGCGCAACCCCGAGGACCTCGAACAGCGGGCCAATCCGGCCGAGTTCGTACAGGAGTCCGTTGCGGAGTTGAAGAAGGTTGTCTGGCCGACTCCGAGCCAGTTGCAGCAGTACTTCATCGTGGTGCTGGTCTTCGTGCTGATCATGATTGCGATCGTGGCGCTGTTCGACGTCGTGTTCGGCGCCGGAATGCTGAAGATCTTCGGCTGAGTGAGGAAGCGAGAACTGTGACGACTGACGAGAATCTGCCGAGCGACGACTTCGAGATCGATCTGGGCCTGCCCGAGACTTCCGCTGGCGATGACCTGGACCTGAACCTCGACTTCGGTCAGGACACTGACACCACCGATGCGGAGATCCTGGCCAATCTGACGGCCGTCGAGCCGGAGGCTGAGCCGGAGCCGGTGGCTCTGGACGCCGACGAGGAGGCTGTCCTGGAGCAGCTTCGTCAGGAGCTGCGCGGCCAGGTCGGCGACTGGTACGTGATCCACACCTACTCAGGCATGGAGAACCGGGTCAAGCAGAACCTGGACAACCGGGTGAAGACCTTGGGCATGGAGGATTACATCTACGAGGCCGTCGTGCCGACCGAAGAGGTGATCGAGACCCGTAACGGGACCCGCAAGGCGGTCACCCGGACGGTGCTGCCCGGCTATGTGCTGGTCCGGATGGAACTGACCGACGCCTCGTGGGCCGCAGTTCGGCACACTCCGTCGGTCACCGGTTTCGTGGCTCACGCCAACGCTCCGGTTCCGCTGAGCCTGGAAGAGGTCGAGAAGATGCTGGCTCCCGCGGCTTTGGCCCGGGCTGCGGCGGCGTCCACCGGCACCACGCGGCGCAGCACCAAGAAGATCGAGATTGCGGACTTCAACGTCGGCGACTCGGTCATGGTCACTTCCGGCCCGTTCGCCGGAGTGCACGCCACCATCACCGAGATCAACGCCAACAGCCAGCGGCTCAAGGCGCTGGTCGAGATCCTCGGCCGGGAGACCCCGGTCGACCTGACGCTCAGCCAGATCCAGAAGGTCTAGGCGAGAACCGGACGGCCTGCCCGGGCCGCTCGGAAGTAGTGACAACCAACCAAGAAGGACCCACTAGTTATGCCTCCCAAGAAGAAGGTCGCCGCCATTGTCAAGGTGGCACTGAACGCTGGTGCGGCTACTCCTGCTCCGCCGGTCGGTACCGCGCTCGGTCCGCACGGCGTGAACATCATGGAGTTCTGCAAGCGGTACAACGCCGAGACCGAGGCCCAGCGCGGCAACGTGATCCCGGTGGAGATCACGATCTACGAGGATCGCACCTTCACCTTCATCACCAAGACCCCGCCGGCCGCCGAGCTGATCAAGAAGGCAGCCGGGATCAAGAGCGGCTCCGCTCGTCCGCACAAGGACAAGGTCGCCACTCTGAATGCCGACCAGGTTCGCGAGATCGCGCAGGTCAAGCTGCCCGACCTCAACGCCAACGACATCGACGCGGCCATGAAGATCGTGGCCGGCACCGCCCGTTCCATGGGCGTCAACGTCGAGCTCTGATTCACCCCATCCATCCAGTGGCAGGGTTCGCACCCGGACCACGACTGGCACCCGGCCCATCCGAGGGCCGCACGACAAGGAGACCAGCATGAAGCGAAGCAAGGCCTATCGGGCCGCAGCCGAAACCATCGACGCCGACCAGCTCTACAGCCCTGAGGCTGCGCTGGCTCTGGTGAAGAAGGGTGCCTCGGCCAAGTTTGACGAAACCGTCGAGGTCGCGATGCGGCTCGGCGTCGATCCGCGCAAGGCGGACCAGATGGTCCGCGGCACGGTGAACCTTCCCAACGGCACTGGCAAGACGGCACGGGTCCTCGTCTTCGCCACCGGCGAGAAGGCCGCTGAGGCCCTCGCTGCGGGTGCCGATGAGGTCGGCGACGACGAGCTGATCGACAAGGTATCCAAGGGTTACCTCGACTTCGACGCAGTGGTGGCCACCCCCGACCTGATGGGCAAGGTCGGACGGCTGGGCCGAGTGCTCGGTCCGCGTGGTCTGATGCCGAACCCCAAGACCGGCACGGTCACCGTCGACGTGGCCAAGGCCGTGTCCGACATCAAGGGCGGCAAGATCGAGTTCCGGGTCGACCGGCACGCGAACCTGAGCTTCATCATCGGCAAGGCGTCGTTCTCCGAGCAGCAGCTCGCCGAGAACTACTTCGCCGCCCTCGACGAGGTGCTGCGGCTCAAGCCGAGCGCGTCCAAGGGCCGCTACATCAAGAAGATCACCACGGCCTCGACCATGGGTCCTGGCGTCGGTGTGGATCCGACTCGGGTGCGTCCTTCCGCTGAGTGATTCTCGACATGCTGACGGCCGGTCCTCCGCAAGGGAGGGCCGGCCGTTGCGTTTGGGTTCTCGATTTGGTGGCAACCTGGCGGACACCGTAGAATCAACGAAGCCAAAGACCGCTGGTGCAGTCCTGAGTGATCAGGGCAGGTAAATCCCGCGCAGGTGAAACGTGAGTCACTTCTTCGAAGTCGTCCCCGGTCGCCTGCGCACCGGGGTTTTTCTTTTGCCAGTGTTCAGCGGCGAATCTGACAGATGTGGGAAGGAGACTCATGGCGAGGCCGGACAAGGCAGCCTCCGTTGCAGAGCTGACTGAGCAGTTCACCAGTTCTGCAGCCGCTGTGCTGACCGAGTACCGCGGACTCACCGTCAAGGACCTCAAGGCACTGCGCCGGTCCCTGGGTGAGGATGCCACCTACGCTGTGACGAAGAACACGCTGACCACGATCGCTGCTCGCGAAGCGGGCATCGAAGGCCTCGAGGACACCCTCGCCGGCCCGACGGCGATCGCCTTCATTCGCGGTGACGTTGCCACCGTGGCCAAGGGACTGCGTGACTTCGCCAAGGCGAACCCGCTTCTGGTGATCAAGGGCGGTGTCATGGACGGTCGCGTCCTGGACGCCGATTCGGTCAAGAAGTTGGCCGATCTGGAATCCCGCGAGGTGCTGCTGGCCAAGCTGGCCGGTGCCATGAACGGGAATCTGGCCAAGGCGGTCGGCCTCTTTGCCGCTCCGCTTTCGGCGGCCGCTCGTGCGATGGACGCACTCAAGACCCAGAAGCCCGCCGGGGATGCCCCGGCAACCGATGCAGCTGCCGCTGCTGAGGCCACCACCGACGCGGCTGACGCTGCATCCGAGTAAGAGAAAGGAAGCCGATAATGGCAAAGCTCACCACTGACGAGCTCCTTGAGGCATTCAAGGAGATGACCCTGATCGAGCTCTCCGAGTTCGTGAAGCTGTTCGAGGACACCTTCGGTGTCACCGCTGCCGCTCCGGTGGCCGTGGCCGCCGCTGCCGCCCCGGCCGCTGCCGGCGAGGCCGCTGCTGAGGAAGAGGTCAGCAACGAGGTCGACGTGATCCTCGACTCCGCTGGCGACAAGAAGATCCAGGTCATCAAGGAGGTGCGCGCTCTCACCAACCTGGGCCTGAAGGAGGCCAAGGATCTGGTCGAGGCCGCTCCGAAGCCGGTCCTGGAGAAGGTTGCCCGCGACGTGGCCGCCAAGGCCAAGGAGGCCCTCGAGGCCGCCGGCGCCGCTGTCACCATCAAGTGACGCTTTAGGCTCCAGCACAGCAGTACCGCACTGGCGGCAGTCCCTTCCGGGGCTGCCGCCAGTGGCATGTCCGGGGGTTCGTCGAGGTGCGAGCGGAAAAGCAGAAGGGCGACAACTCAATGAGTTGTCGCCCTTCTGACTCTACCGGGGGTGGGTTTTATCAGTAGGTCAAGTATGTGATGTGGAGGGGGCCTCAGCCCTTCTGCGGCCAGTTGCCCTGACCGGCGGTGGAAACGGTGGTGCCGCCACCAATGCGGCCACCGGCGTTGTCGCTCGATACGACACTGAGCGGCAGAACCGCGAGTGCCCCAGCGACTGCCACTGCTGCGACGATCTTACGAACGATACCCATCCTGGGCCCCTTCCCTGAGGATTGCTTAAAGGAACAGTACAGACTAGTTGACTAGCTTGTCAAGATTTGACAAGGTTCCTGTCGAGTTGGAGATCGGAGGTCGAATGGACGCGTCCAACGCTGTGCAATTCGGCGTCCTGCTCCGGCAAGCACGAAAGCGCAAGGGGTGGTCCCAGGCGGAGCTGGCCGGCGACAAGTACACCGGCAGCTACATCTCCCACTTGGAGAGCGGGCGCCGGGCGGCGACCCCCGAAGTCATCGAGTTCCTCTGTCGCCAGTTGGGGGTGCCGCCCGAGGAGTGGGGGCTGACCGCCGGCGGGCAGGTGCCGCAGCCGCCGAGCAGCGCCATGGAGGATCTGCTGCTCGCTGAGCGCGCCTGGTCCGAGCGGGACTGGGTCGGAGCGATCAAGTACGCCACCCGCGCCATTGAGATCGCCGAGCGCACCCATGACCAGGGGCGGCACTGGGAGGCGCTGTATGTCCTTGCCCAGGCCAACTTCGCATCCGGCAATTTCGCCGAGGCCGCTGAGTTGGCCGAGCAGTTGGCCGAGCATGAGACCGGCAGCCGGCTGCCGGTCGCGCGAGCTCAGGCGCTGAGCTTGGCCTCGTTCGCACACCGCTCTGCCGACCGGTTGGGCTGGGCGGTCGCATTCGCGGCCCGCGCCGTTGAGGCGGCCAACGCTGCGCCTCCGGTCGTCCTCTCCGATGCGCTCATGGCGCTGGTCAGCGCCATGACTGAGGCAGGTCATTCACTCACGGAGAGCCGTCCGTACCTAGATCGGCTGGAGGCTGTCGAGCCGGAGTTGTCCTCCGATCACGCCAAGGGCATGGTCGAGTGGACCCTCGGTGCCGTAGCCATTGCCTCAGGTGAGCCGGAGGCGGGGGTGCCGCACTTCGAGAAGGCACTCTCCCTCGTCGACTCGCGACGCGATGTGCGGCTGTGGCTGCGCCTGCAGCGGACGTTCGCCGAGGCGAAGGTGGACGCCGGGATCCTCGACGGAGTGCCGGAGATGCTGCAGAGCGCGTCTGTGGGACTGAGTCTGGTCGGTAACAAGCACGACCTCGCGGAGCTGCGGCAGGCGGAGGCGAAGCTGGCGCTGGCCACCGGCGACCCGCAGCGGGCGGCCGAGTTGATGGAGTCTGTCCTGGCAGACCCGGCTCTTGGTGCGCCTGATGTCTCGCATGGCTCGACCCGCCTGGTTCTGGCTCACGCCTACGCAGCGTTGGATCGAGTTGGACAAGCCAGGGAGCAGTTTGCGCAGGCTGCCATCGCTCTGGAGAACGAGGGCCGCCTGCGGACCGCGCTCCGGGCCTGGCGTCAGGCATCCGAGCTGAAGGAAGTTCTTGACTAGCTGTTGACAAACCCTGTCAAGTCTTGCCAGACTTACTCCTGTCGACGCGCCCCCTAAGCGTCGGACGAGAGAACACCACAGGCCGGTGCCTTGTTTCATACCGCGGCTACCCCTCCCGCGAGTTGGCAAGAGCGCCGGCCTTGTGGTGTCCGGGGGAGTACGCTGATCAGCGAGTTGAGCAGGGCTAGCGCGACGCCATCGGTGGCGCGGCAGCCCGGTTGCCATTGACTACCGTTTTCGGTAAGCTATCGCTTTGCTCATTGCCATCAACGACCCGTGCACTTGACTCGGGCCGTTCTGCGTGCAACGAAACCGGTTGTCCCGGCTTTGTGGAAGGACCTCACCTTGGCCGCCTCGCGCACTGCGTCGAAGAACACCAATGTTGTCTCAGCCAGCGGCAGGATCTCATTTGCGAAGATCCACGAACCGTTGGAGGTGCCCAATCTGCTGGATCTCCAGGTCGAGTCTTTCGACTGGCTGATCGGCAACGAAACCTGGGCCAACCGAGTGGCCGCCGCCAAGGCAGCAGGCCGCACGGACGTCAACACCAAGTCCGGCTTGGAGGAGATCTTCGAGGAGATCTCTCCGATCGAGGACTTGTCCCAGACGATGTCGTTGTCGTTCCGCGACAACCGCTTCGACGAGCCGAAGCACACCGTCGAGGAGTGCAAGGACCAGGACTTCACCTACGCCGCCCCGCTGTTCGTGACCGCAGAGTTCATGAACAACGACACCGGCGAGATCAAGAGCCAGACGGTCTTCATGGGCGACTTCCCGCTGATGACCGACAAGGGCACCTTCATCATCAACGGCACCGAGCGGGTGGTTGTCTCCCAGCTCGTCCGTTCGCCGGGCGTCTACTTCGAGCAGACCCCGGACAAGACGTCCGATAAGGACATCTTCACCTGCAAGATCATCCCGAGCCGCGGCGCCTGGCTGGAGTTCGAGATCGACAAGCGGGACATGGTCGGCGTCCGTGTTGATCGCAAGCGCAAGCAGAACGTCACCGTGCTGCTGAAGGCGCTGGGCTGGACCAACGAGCAGATCCTTGCCGAGTTCGGCGAGTTCGAGTCGATGCGGCTGACCCTGGAGAAGGATCACACGCAGAACACCGACGAGGCGCTGCTGGACATCTACCGCAAGCTGCGTCCGGGTGAACCGCCGACGCGTGAGGCTGCCCAGCAGATGCTGGAGAACTACTACTTCAACCCGAAGCGGTACGACCTGGCCAAGGTGGGTCGCTACAAGATCAACAAGAAGCTGGGCACCGGACTGCCGTTCGACACCCAGGTGCTGACCATCGACGACATCGTCGCCGCGATCCGCTACATCGTGTCCCTGCACGAGGGTCGCACCGAGATGGGCGATATGCCGGTCGAGACCGATGACATCGATCACTTCGGCAACCGTCGCCTGCGCACCGTGGGTGAGCTGATTCAGAACCAGCTGCGGATCGGCCTCGGCCGGCTCGAGCGCACCGTCCGTGACCGGATGACCACTCAGGACATCGAGGCAATCACGCCGCAGACCCTGATCAACATCCGTCCGGTCTCGGCTGCGCTGAAGGAGTTCTTCGGAACCTCCCAGCTCTCCCAGTTCATGGACCAGACCAACCCGGTGGCTGGCCTGACCCACAAGCGGCGCCTGTCCGCGCTCGGTCCGGGCGGTCTGTCCCGCGATCGCGCCGGCATGGAGGTCCGCGACGTCCACCCGTCCCACTACGGCCGGATGTGCCCGATCGAGACTCCGGAAGGTCCGAACATCGGCCTGATCGGCTCGTTGGCATCCTTCGCCCGGGTGAACGCGTTCGGCTTCATTGAGACGCCGTACCGCAAGGTCGTCGATGGGATCGTCACCGATCAGATCGACTACCTCACCGCTGACGAAGAGGATCGCTACATCATCGCCCAGGCCAACGCCAAGGTGGCCGGCGACGGCAGCTTCATGGAGGATCGGGTCCTGGTCCGCGAGCGCCACGGTGAGGCGGACGAGGTTGTGCCCAGCGAGGTGCAGTACATGGACGTCTCGCCGCGCCAGATGGTGTCGGTCGCGACGGCCCTGATCCCGTTCCTCGAGCATGACGACGCATCGCGAGCCCTGATGGGCGCCAACATGCAGCGTCAGGCAGTGCCGCTGATCCGTAACGAGGCGCCGTTCGTCGGCACCGGTATGGAGTACCGCGGTGCAGTCGACGCCGGCGACGTCACCGTTGCGGCCAAGCCCGGTGTGGTCACCGGTGTCACCGCGGACGTGATCGACATCACCAACGACGACGGCACCTACTCCAGCTACCGGCTGGCCAAGTTCCGTCGTTCGAACCAGGCGACCTGCATCAACCAGCGTCCGCTGGTCAGTGTCGGCGCCCGGGTCGAGTCCGGTAGCCCGCTGGCCGATGGTGCCTGCACCGACGGTGGCGAGATGGCGCTGGGCCGCAACCTGCTGGTGGCGTTCATGCCCTGGGAAGGCCACAACTACGAGGACGCGATCATCCTGAGCCAGCGCTTGGTCCAGGACGACGTGCTGACCAGCATCCACATCGAGGAGCACGAGATCGATGCCCGCGACACCAAGCTTGGTGCCGAGGAGATCACTCGGGACATCCCCAACATCGGTGAGGACATGCTGGCCAACCTCGACGAGCGCGGCATCATCCGCATCGGCGCCGAGGTCGGCACCGGCGACATCCTGGTTGGCAAGGTCACCCCGAAGGGCGAGACCGAGCTGACCCCGGAGGAGCGGCTGCTGCGGGCGATCTTCGGTGAGAAGGCCCGCGAAGTCCGCGACACCTCGATGAAGGTGCCGCACGGCGAGACCGGAACCGTGATCGGGGTGCGCGTCTTCGATCGTGAGAACGACGACGAGCTCCCGCCGGGGGTCAACCAGATGGTCCGCGTCTACGTGGCCCAGAAGCGGAAGATCTCCAACGGCGACAAGCTGGCCGGACGCCACGGCAACAAGGGCGTCATCTCGAAGATCCTGCCGGTCGAGGACATGCCGTTCCTGGAGGACGGGACCCCGGTCGACATCGTGCTGAACCCGCTGGGTGTGCCGTCCCGAATGAACGTCGGGCAGGTGCTGGAGACCCACCTTGGTTGGGTTGCCAAGACCGGTTGGGACATCGCGGGCGTCGACGAGCCCTGGGCCGAGCGGCTGCGCTCGGTGGGCCTGGAGAAGGTGCCTGGCGAGTCTCGCCTGGCCACCCCGGTGTTCGACGGTGCCAACGAGGAAGAGATCGCCGGACTGCTGGAGCATGGTCTGCCGCAGCGTGACGGGATGAAGCTGGTCAACTCCGACGGCAAGGCCCGACTGTTCGACGGACGTTCCGGCGAGCAGTACCCGGAGCCGGTCGGTGTCGGCTACATCTACATGCTGAAGCTGCACCACCTGGTCGACGACAAGATCCACGCCCGTTCCACTGGCCCCTACTCGATGATCACTCAGCAGCCGCTGGGTGGTAAGGCGCAGTTCGGTGGCCAGCGTTTCGGTGAGATGGAGGTGTGGGCCCTGGAGGCCTATGGCGCCGCCTGGGCTCTGCAGGAACTGCTCACCATCAAGTCCGACGACGTCCCCGGCCGCGTGAAGGTCTATGAGGCGATCGTCAAGGGCGAGAACATCCCTGAACCGGGTATCCCCGAGTCGTTCAAGGTGCTGGTGAAGGAGATGAAGTCGCTGTGCCTGAATGTCGAGGTGCTGTCCAGCGACGGAACAGTGGTGGAGCTTCGCGACTCGGAGGATGACTACCGAGCCAGCGAAGAGTTCGGGATTGATCTTTCCCGGCGCCCCGGTGCTGACTCCTTCCGCTCCGTCGACGAAGTCTGAGTCCCACTCAGTCCCAACACAACTCGAGACTCACCCAAGTTGGTCCCACGCTCAGGCGTGGGGGAAAGCGAAGCAACGTGCTGGACGTGAACTTCTACGACGAGCTGCGGATCGGGCTGGCTACGGCCGACCAGATCCGGGAGTGGTCGCACGGCGAGGTCAAGAAGCCCGAGACGATCAACTACCGGACCCTGAAGCCTGAGCGTGACGGCCTGTTCTGCGAGAAGATCTTCGGCCCGACCCGGGACTGGGAGTGCTACTGCGGCAAGTACAAGCGGGTGCGCTTCAAGGGCATCATCTGCGAGCGCTGTGGCGTCGAGGTCACTCGCTCGAACGTCCGCCGCGAGCGGATGGGCCACATCGAGCTGGCTGCCCCGGTCACCCACATCTGGTACTTCAAGGGCGTGCCGAGTCGACTCGGCTACCTGCTGGATGTTGCGCCGAAGGACCTGGAGAAGGTCATCTACTTCGCCGCGTACATGATCACCGCGGTCGACGAGGAGGCTCGTCACCGCGACCTGCCCTCCCTGGAGGCCAAGGTCGAGGTGGAGCGCAAGCAGCTGGAGGCGCGTCGCGATGCCGACGTGGAGGCTCGCCTGCACAAGCTCGAAGAGGACCTGGCTCAGCTCGAGAACGAGGGTGCCAAGGCCGATCTGAAGAAGCGCGTCCGCGAGGGCGGCGAGCGTGAGGTCAAGCAGCTGCGCGACCGTGCGCAGCGTGAGCTGGATCGCCTGGACGCGGTGTGGAGCCGGTTCAAGGGCCTGAAGGTGCAAGACCTTGAGGGCGACGAGATCCTCTACCGAGAGATGAAGGCTCGCTTCGGCAAGTACTTCGAGGGCTACATGGGTGCCGAGGCGATCAAGAAGCGCCTGGGTACCTTCGACCTGGCCGCCGAGTCCGAGTTGCTCCGTGAGATCATCCAGACCGGTAAGGGCCAGCGCAAGACCCGTGCCCTGAAGCGTCTCAAGGTGGTCTCGGCGTTCCTGAACACCACCAACAGCCCGCTGGGCATGGTCCTGGACGCTGTCCCGGTGATTCCTCCGGATCTGCGCCCCATGGTGCAGCTCGACGGTGGACGCTTTGCGACCTCCGACCTGAACGACCTCTACCGTCGCGTGATCAACCGCAACAACCGCCTCAAGCGGCTGCTGGATCTGGGCGCGCCGGAGATCATCGTCAACAACGAGAAGCGGATGCTGCAGGAGGCCGTCGACTCGCTGTTCGACAACGGCCGCCGTGGGCGTCCGGTGACCGGCCCGGGCAACCGTCCGCTGAAGTCGATCTCCGACATGCTCAAGGGCAAGCAGGGCCGGTTCCGTCAGAACCTGCTCGGCAAGCGCGTCGACTACTCCGGCCGTTCGGTCATCGTGGTCGGCCCGCAGCTGAAGCTGCACCAGTGCGGTCTGCCGAAGAACATGGCTCTGGAGCTGTTCAAGCCGTTCGTGATGAAGCGGCTGGACGACCTGAACCTGGCCCAGAACATCAAGAGCGCCAAGCGGATGGTCGAGCGCCAGCGTCCGGTCGTGTGGGATGTCCTCGAGGAGGTCATTGCCGAGCACCCAGTGCTGCTGAACCGTGCACCAACCCTGCACCGCCTCGGCATCCAGGCGTTCGAGCCGCAGCTGATCGAGGGCAAGGCCATCCAGCTTCACCCGCTGGTCTGCACCGCCTTCAACGCTGACTTCGACGGTGACCAGATGGCAGTCCACCTGCCGCTGAGCGCCGAGGCCCAGGCTGAGGCCCGGATCCTGATGCTGTCCACCAACAACATCCTGAAGCCGGCTGACGGTCGCCCGGTGACTCTGCCCACCCAGGACATGATCATCGGCCACTACTTCCTGACCAGCGAGCGAGAGGGGCTGCCCGGTGCGGGCCGCGCGTTCTCGTCGGTGTCTGAGGCTTACATGGCCTTCGACAAGAAGGAACTGGCGATCGGCTCGCCGTGCCGGATCCGGCTGACCGGGATCGTCCCGCCGGCCGGCGAGGAGCTGCGCGCCGACGGTTCGATCATCCTGAACACCACGCTGGGTCGCGCCCTGTTCAACGAGGCGCTGCCGGCCGACTACCCGTACGTGAACGTCGAGGTCGGCAAGAAGAAGCTGGGTCAGATCGTCAACGACCTGGCCGAGCGCTACCCGAAGGTCGAGGTCGCAGTGACCCTGGACCGGCTGAAGGCGCTGGGCTTCAAGTGGGCTACCCGTTCGGGTGTCACGGTGTCGATCGGTGACGTCCAGGTTCCGCCGAACAAGCCGGAGATCCTGGCGTCCTACGACACTCGCGCAGCGAAGATCACCAAGCAGTACGAGCGAGGCAAGGTCACCGAGGAAGAGCGGCACCAAGAGCTGGTTCAGCTGTGGAACGACGCCACGGCCGAGCTGACTGCCGCGATGGAGGCCAACTTCACCAAGGACAACCCGATCGTGATGATGGTGCACTCGGGCGCTCGAGGGAACATGACCCAGATGCGCCAGATCGCCGCCATGCGAGGCCTGGTGGCCAACCCGAAGGGCGAGATCATCGCCCGCCCGATCAAGTCGAACTTCCGTGAGGGCCTGTCGGTCCTGGAGTACTTCATCTCCACCCACGGTGGTCGAAAGGGTCAGGCCGACACCGCTCTGCGAACCGCAGACTCCGGTTACCTGACCCGTCGTCTGGTCGACGTCTCGCAGGATGTCATCATCCGCGAGGAGGACTGCCAGACCGAGCGCGGCCTCACCAAGGTGATCGCCGCCGAGGGCAAGGGTGGCAAGCTGGCTCCGGCTCGTAATGTCGAGACCGCGGTCTACGCTCGGACGTTGGCTTCCGATGTGGTCACTGAGGACGGCAAGGTCCTGCTCGAGGCCGGTGTCGACCTCGGCGATGTGAACATCAAGAAGCTGCTGAAGAACGGGATCACCGAGGTCAAGGTGCGCTCCGTGCTCACCTGTGAGGCGGCCACCGGAACCTGCGCGATGTGCTACGGCCGTTCGCTGGCCACCGGCAAGCTCGTCGATGTCGGCGAGGCCGTCGGTATCGTCGCCGCTCAGTCGATCGGTGAGCCCGGTACCCAGCTGACGATGCGAACCTTCCACACCGGTGGTGTGGCCGGAGACGACATCACCCAGGGTCTGCCGCGTGTGGTCGAGCTCTTCGAGGCTCGCCAGCCCAAGGGCAAGGCTCCGATCGCCGAGGCGTCGGGCCGGGTCCGGATCGACGAGGGGGACCGCCTGCGCAAGCTGGTGATCGTCCGCGACGATGGCGAGCCCGATCTCGAGTACACCCTGCCGCGCCGGGTGCGGTTGGAGTGGGAGGACGCCGCCGGCGTCCAGCACTCCATCGCGGACGGTGTGACGGTTCAGGCCGGCGAGCAGCTGTACGCCGGTACCCCGGATCCGCAGGACGTGCTTCGGGTCAGTGGCCTCCGCAAGGTGCAGGAGCACCTGGTGGAGGAAGTCCAGGCCGTGTATCGCACGCAGGGTGCGCCGATCCACGACAAGCACATCGAGATCATCATCCGGCAGATGCTGCGCCGGATCACGGTGATCGAGTCGGGGGACACCTCGATGCTGCCCGGTGAGCTCGTCGACCGGAAGCTGTTCGAGGCTGAGAACCGACAGATGGTCACCGAGGGCAAGATCCCGGCTCAGGGCCGTCCGGTCCTGATGGGCATCACCAAGGCGTCGCTGGCCACCGAGTCGTGGCTGTCGGCGGCCTCCTTCCAGGAGACCACCAAGGTGCTGACCGATGCCGCGATCCACGCCAAGTCCGACTCGCTGGTCGGTCTGAAGGAGAACGTGATCCTGGGCAAGCTGATCCCGGCCGGCACCGGCCTGGACCGGTACCGCAACATCCGGGTGGAGCCGACCGCAGAGGCCCGCGCCGCTGCCTACGACCTCACCTATGACCCGTACGACTACGACCTTTCGGTCGGAGGCGCGCCGGTCGGGCTGGATGAGTACGACACCGGAGAGCTGCGCTGATCATGAAGGTCGTCATTGCCTCCGACCACGCCGCAGTTGATCTGCGGCTGGAGATGGCAGCCGAAGCCAGGGAGCTGGGCTACGAGGTCACCGACCTCGGCCCTGCTCCGGGCGAGGCCATGGACTACCCGGTGAACGGTGCGCGGGTCGGACGGCTGGTTGCGGCCGGCAGCTACGACCTGGGTCTGCTGGCCTGCGGCACCGGCATCGGGATGGCCATGTCGGCCAACAAGGTTCCCGGGGTGCGGGCTGCGGTCTGCTCCGAGCCGTACTCGGCTCGGCTCTCCCGGGAGCACAACAATGCCAACGTGTTGGCCCTGGGGGCCCGCGTCGTTGGCGCCGGGCTTGCCCGGATGATCGTCCGCGAGTGGTTGGCCGCCGAGTTCCAGGGTGGCCGGCATGCCCGTCGGGTCGACCTGATCACCCAGATCGAGCAGAGCCTGGATGTGACCGCGCATCCAGACTCGTCCCACTAACCCGCTTTTGACGCTCATGGCGGGGATCAAGTAATCTTGCACGCTGTGTTCGGGTGACCGAACCATGCGTGCGTGCGCCGCGTCCGGCCGGGGTTCAGGCTGGTGGCGCTCGGCGCGCGCCACGACAAGCCTCAAGGAAAGAGATACCAGCCGGTGCCCACTATCCAGCAGTTGGTCCGCAAGGGCCGCACGGACAAGGTCAGCAAGAACAAGACCCCTGCGCTGAAGGGTTCTCCGCAGCGCCGTGGCGTTTGCACCCGCGTCTACACCACCACGCCCAAGAAGCCGAACTCGGCGCTGCGCAAGGTCGCGCGCGTGCGGCTGTCGTCCGGCGTGGAGGTGACTGCCTACATTCCCGGCGTCGGTCACAACCTGCAGGAACACTCGATGGTGCTGGTCCGTGGTGGCCGTGTGAAGGACCTTCCCGGTGTTCGCTACAAGATCATTCGCGGCTCGCTGGACACCCAGGGTGTGAAGAACCGCAAGCAGGCTCGCAGCCGCTACGGCGCGAAGAAGGAGAAGTAATGCCTCGCAAGGGTCCCGCCCCGAAGCGTCCGATCGTCGTCGACCCGGTTTACGGTTCGCCGCTGGTCTCCCAGCTGGTCAGCAAGATCCTGCTGGACGGCAAGAAGACCACTGCTCAGAGCATCGTCTACGGCGCCCTCGAGGGCACTCGGGCCAAGACCGGTGTTGATCCCGTGCAGACCCTGAAGAAGGCCCTGGACAACATCCGTCCGGCCCTTGAGGTGAAGAGCCGCCGCGTCGGTGGCGCCACCTACCAGGTGCCCGTCGACGTCAAGCCGGCCCGCGCCAACACGCTGGCCCTGCGCTGGCTGGTCAGCTTCTCCCGCGCCCGTCGCGAGAAGACCATGACCGAGCGTCTGATGAACGAACTCCTGGACGCCTCCAACGGTCTTGGCGCTTCGGTGAAGCGTCGCGAAGACACCCACAAGATGGCCGAGGCCAACCGCGCCTTCGCCCACTACCGCTGGTGATCTCGCACCAGAAATGAACCCAATACAGGGCACGGTCTCACCACCGTGCCCTGTGCCCTGAATAAACCAGCTTGTAGAACGGAAGGTTGAGGCCCAGTGGCCATTGACTTGAAGCAGGACCTGGCCAAGGTCCGCAATATCGGCATCATGGCCCACATCGACGCCGGCAAGACCACCACCACCGAGCGGATCCTGTTTTACACCGGCATCAACTACAAGATCGGCGAGGTGCACGACGGCGCCGCGACGATGGACTGGATGGAGCAGGAGCAGGAGCGAGGGATCACCATCACCTCGGCTGCGACGACGTGCTTCTGGAAAGACCACCAGATCAACATCATCGACACCCCCGGCCACGTGGACTTCACCATCGAGGTCGAGCGTTCGCTGCGCGTCCTGGACGGTGCAGTGTGCGTCTTCGACGGTGTCGCCGGTGTTGAGCCGCAGTCCCAGACCGTGTGGCGTCAGGCCACCCGGTACGGCGTGCCCCGCATCTGCTACGTGAACAAGCTGGACCGCACCGGCGCCTCCTTCGACTACTGCGTCAAGACGATCCGCGAGCGGCTGAACGCCGTGGCAGCCGTCCTGCAGCTGCCGGTGGGTGCCGAGTCCCACTTCCAGGGCGTCATCGACCTGGTTGGGATGCGTGCGCTGATGTGGCGCGGCGAGACCACCATCGGTGAGGACTACGTCGTCGAGGAGATCCCGGCCGATATGGCCGACGCCGCCGCGACCGCTCGCGAGGATCTGATCCACGTGCTGGCCGACCACGACGATGAGTTCGCCGAGGCATGGCTGGAGGCCGAGGAGACCGGCGAGGAGCTCACCGGCGCTCAGATCAAGGCTGCTGTGCGGCGTGCCGTCATCGCCAACAAGATCACCGCGGTGATCTGTGGCACCTCGTTCAAGAACAAGGGCGTGCAGCCGATGCTGGACGCGGTTCTGGACTACCTCCCGTCCCCGCTGGACATTCCGGCCATCCAGGGCTTCAAGCCGGGGCACCCCGATCAGGTCATCGAGCGGCACACGTCCAACGACGAGCCGCTGTCGATCCTGGCTTTCAAGATCGCCGCGGATCCGCACCTGGGCAAGCTGACCTACATCCGGGTCTACTCCGGTGTGCTGAAGGCGGGTCAGCAGGTGCTGAACTCGACCAAGAGCCGCAAGGAGCGGATCGGCAAGATCTACCAGATGCACGCGAACAAGCGGCAGGAGATCGATGAGATCGGCGCCGGCATGATCGTGGCGGTGATGGGCCTGAAGGACACCACCACCGGCGAGACGCTGTGTGATCCGTCCGACCCGGTTGTGCTGGAGTCGATGGACTTCCCGGCGCCGGTGATCGAGCAGGCCATCGAGCCGAAGACCAAGTCCGACCAGGAGAAGCTGGGCATCGCGATCCAGCGCCTCGCTGAGGAGGACCCGACTTTCCGCGTCCACACCGACGAGGAGACCGGCCAGACCATTATCGCCGGCATGGGTGAGCTTCACCTCGAGGTGATGATCGACCGAATGAAGCGCGAGTTCAAGGTTGAGGCGAACATCGGCAAGCCGCAGGTCGCCTACCGCGAGACCCTGCGCCGCCCGGTGGAGAAGGTCGAGTACACCCACAAGAAGCAGTCGGGTGGTTCGGGTCAGTACGCCAAGGTGCTCGTCGCGCTCGAGCCGAAGCCGGCTGGCGAGGGCTACGAGTTCGTCAACGCCGTCACCGGTGGCCGCATCCCCAAGGAGTACATCCCCGCGGTGGACGCCGGCATCAAGGAGGCCATGGCCTTCGGTCCGCTGGCCGGCTACCCGGTGGAAGACATCAAGGTCACTCTGCTGGACGGCGCCTACCACGACGTCGACTCCTCCGAACTGGCCTTCAAGATCGCCGGCTCCATGGTCTTCAAGGAGGCCGCCCGCAAGGCCGATCCGGCTCTGCTGGAGCCGATGATGGCGGTCGAGGTGACCACTCCTGAGGATTACCTGGGCACCGTGATCGGCGACATCAACAGCCGCCGCGGTCACGTCCAGTCGATGGAGGAGGCGCACGGCAACCAGGTCGTCAAGGCTCTGGTGCCGCTGAGCGAGATGTTCGGCTACGTCGGTGACCTGCGGTCCAAGACGTCCGGTCAGGCTTCGTACTCGATGGAGTTCGACTCGTACGGCGAGGTTCCCAAGTCCGTAGCAGACGAGATCATCGCGAAGGGCCGTGGCGGCGCCTGAGTTTGACTCAGGCCACCCGGTAGAGAAAACTTGGCATGGTCCGTGCGCTGAGGCGGCGGGCCGTGACCATGCAGTCAAGAATCAGTAGCGCCCCGCGAGCCCGCGTGGCGACAAATCCGAAAAGGAGCCCAAGTGGCAAAGGCCAAGTTCGAGCGGACCAAGCCGCACTGCAACATCGGCACCATCGGGCATATCGACCACGGCAAGACCACGCTCACCGCGGCGATTACGAAGGTGCTCCACGATAAGTACCCCGAGCTCAATGCGGTGTCCGCGTTCGACCAGATCGACAAGGCGCCCGAGGAGCGTCAGCGCGGTATCACCATCTCGATCGCGCACGTCGAGTACCAGACCGAGAAGCGTCACTACGCTCACGTTGACTGCCCGGGTCACGCTGACTACGTCAAGAACATGATCACCGGTGCCGCCCAGATGGACGGCGCGATCCTGGTCGTGGCAGCCACCGACGGTCCGATGCCGCAGACCCGCGAGCACGTGCTGCTGGCCCGCCAGGTCGGCGTGCCGGCCATCGTTGTTGCTCTGAACAAGTGCGACATGGTGGACGACGAGGAGCTCATCGAGCTCGTCGAGCTCGAGGTTCGCGAGCTGCTCTCCAGCCAGGAGTTCGACGGCGACAACTGCCCGATCGTCCGCGTCGCCGCTTTCCCGGCGATGAACGGCGACCCGAAGTGGTCGGAGTCGGTCCTCGAGCTGATGAACGCGGTTGACGAGTACATCCCGCAGCCGGAGCGCGACACCGAGAAGCCGTTCCTGATGCCGATCGAGGACGTGTTCACCATCACCGGTCGTGGCACCGTGGTGACCGGCCGTATCGAGCGCGGCATCGTCAAGACCGGCGAGACCGTCGACATCATCGGCATCGCCGAGAAGAAGCAGACCACCACCATCACCGGTGTTGAGATGTTCCGCAAGATCCTCGACGAGGGTCGCGCGGGTGAGAACGTCGGCCTGCTGCTCCGCGGCACCAAGAAGGACGATGTCGAGCGCGGCATGGTCGTCATCAAGCCGGGTTCGACCACTCCGCACACCGACTTCGAGGCGAACGTCTACATCCTGACCAAGGATGAGGGTGGCCGTCACAAGCCGTTCTTCTCCAACTACAGCCCGCAGTTCTACTTCCGTACCACGGACGTGACCGGCGTGGTTGCGCTTCCTGAGGGCACCGACATGGTGATGCCTGGTGACACCACCGACATGACCGTGCACCTCAACAAGCCGATCGCCATGGAGGACGGCCTGAAGTTCGCCATCCGCGAGGGTGGCCGGACCGTCGGCGCCGGCCGCGTGACCAAGATCATCAAGTGACCTTGGTTCGCTAGCGACAAAGCAACAGAAGGCCCCCGCCACTGGCGGGGGCCTTCTGCTATGTCCGGATCCGGTGCGTGGCGCTGGTCAGGACACAGACCGGCCCACGACCAGGTGGTCGCGGGCCGGGAGTGATGAGCGGGCCGAGTGAGGCTTCAGCGAGCCAGCTCGGCGCGGGTGGGCGGGTTGGCGCCCACCCGGGAGACCGTGATGGCCGCACAGGCCAGAGCCCGTTCGACGGCTGGCAGGACGTCGTCCCAGGAGGCCGTGTAGAGCCGGCTCCGCGCGTCCGTCCCGCCGAGCAGCCCGGCGTCCAGCAGCCCGGAGATCAGCCCGGCCATGAAGGAATCCCCAGCACCGACCGTGTCGGCGACCGTAGTGGGCAGAGTCGGCAGCCGATGCAGTTCGCCGGCCAGCAGCAGTACAGCCTCGGATCCGCCCTGGGTGATCGCGCACAGCGCCGGGCCCAGCTCGGCCCAGTGCTGGAGCACCTCGGCCACCGGGCGCCCCGGGTAGAGCCAGGCGGCGTCCTCTTCCGAGGCTTTCACCACATCGGACAGGCTGATCAGGTGTTCGATGGTTGGCAGCACGGCGCTCGGTTCGCCCATCAGGGTCGGCCGGGCGTTGGGGTCGTAGGACACAGTGGCGTGCGCCCGTGCCGCAGCGACGATCTCGGCGACCGCGGCGCCGCCGGGGGAGAGGGTTGCCGCGATCGAGCCGGTGTGGACGTGTCCGCCGACCGCCACCTGCACGGCGGCGGGATCCAGCTGCCAGTCCAGATCGAACTGGTAGCTGGCCACTCCGGCCGGATCCAGATGGGCGGCCGCAGTGGGCGTACGGGTCGCGGTGAGGCTGTTCGCTTCGAGAGCGACTGATTCTGCGGCCATCAGTGCCGCGATCCGCTCGCCGCGAGCGTCGGTGCCGATGTGGGTGGCCAGTTGGGTGGGATGGCCGAGCCGGGCCAGGCCGATGGCGACATTCGCCGGGCTCCCGCCGACATGTTCGCTGGACGGGCCGTCCACCGGGATGACGATGTCGATCAGGGCCTCTCCGACCACTGTGACCTCAGGGCTCATGCCTTGCTTCCTCTCACGTCAATGGACAACCCGGTTCGCTCCTCGCTGACGCTCCACAGCAGCGTGCCGATCCCGTCGACCAGGGCGGCTGGTGGCAGCGGCACCGCAGCGGCCGGGCCAGCTGCGCCGAATCGCTTTGTCGGACCGTAGTAGCTGGCGGGCTCAGGTGCGGTGGCGGCCAGCAGAATCGGCTGGGCGCCGTCCGCGGCCGACTGGATGGTGCCGGTGAACTCGCCGATCCGGTCGACGAAGGCGGGCGGCCCGGCGGTGGCGAAAATCGCGGTCTGTGCCCAGCCGGGGTGTGCGGCCGTCGCGGTGACCTGGCTGCCGACGGCGGCCAGCCGGCCCGCCAGCTCGGTGGCGAACACCACTGTGGCCAGCTTGGAGTTCGAGTACGAGCGGACCGTTGATCCGGTCGGACGGCCGAGGCCCTCATCGATGTGCCCGCGGCGGGCCATCATCGATCCGAGCATGACGACACGTCCGGCGGCAGCGGTCAGCGACGGCAGCAGCCCTGCGGTGAGGGCGTAGGCGCCCAGATAGTTCACGCCCACCTGCAGGTCGAAGCCGTCCTCGGTGACCTGGGACGGATCGGCAGCCGACAGTCCGGCGTTGTTGATCAAGATGTCGAGCGGACGCGCACCGACTCGTCCGGCGAAGGCGGAGATGCTGGCCAGCGAGCCGAGCTCGATCTGTTCCACCTCGACCTGCGCGCTCGGCCGGGCCGTGATGATCTCTGCGGCCACCCGCTCGCCGCGCTCGATGCTGCGCACCCCGAGGACGAGCTGTGCCCCGGTAGCCGCCAGCGCATGGGCGGCGGCCCGGCCCAACCCGCTGCTGGCGCCGGTGATCACGATCCGGCGACCGCCGAGGTCGGGCAACGGCAGCGGCGGCAGGCGATCGGCTACCGGCTTCAGCTGGGGCATGTCGGCCTCCTGGAATGGGGTCGGACGGATCAGATCAGCCCTGGCGGCGCTGAATCGCGGCCCACTCGTCGCGCAGGCCGACCGTGCGATGGAAGTGTCCGGCGCGGTCGGGATCCAGCGCAAAGTAGCCGATCCGCTCGAACTGGACGACGCTGCCGGGTGCCAGTTCGGCCACGGATGCCTCTGCCCAGCAGTCGGTGAGCACCTCGCGAGAGTTCGGGTTCAGATCGTCCAGCGCTTCGCCGGTGGTCTCGCCGGGAACCGGAGCGCTGAATAGCCGCTCGTAGAGCGCGACGGTGATCGGTGTCGAATGAGCTGCGGCCACCCAGTGCATCGTCGACTTCACCTTGCGGCCGTCCGGGGCGTCCCCGCCCTTGGTGGCCGGGTCGTAGGTGGCATGAACAGCGACGATCTCGCCGGCGGCGTCCTTCTCCACCGAGGTGGCGGTGACCAGGTAGGCGCCGCGCAGCCGGACTTCGCGGCCGACAGTGAGCCGGAAGAACTTCGGCGGCGGCACTTCGGCGAAGTCCTCCGACTCGATCCACAGCTCGCCGGCGAAGGCGACCTGGCGAGTGCCGTCCTCGGCGTTCTCGGGGTTGTTGGCCACCTCGAAGTACTCCGTCACCGGGCTGCCGTCGGCATTGGTCGGCCAGTTGTCGATCACCAGCCGCAGCGGACGCAGCACGGCCATCCGGCGCTGGGCCGTGGCGTTGAGTTCGCGACGGACGTAGGCCTCCAGGGCCTCGATGTTCTGCCGGCTGTTGGTCCGGGTGGTGCCGATCTCCCGGCAGAAGCCGCGGATCGCCGCGGCCGGATAGCCGCGACGGCGCAGACCGCTCAGAGTGGGCATCCGCGGGTCGTCCCAGCCGTCCACGATTCCATCAGCGACCAGCTTGGCCAACCGGCGCTTGCTGGTGACGGTATGGGTGAACTCCAGCCGGGCGAACTCGATCTGCTTGGGTGCGGTTGCGGTCAGCGGCAGCTGCGACAGGTACCAGTCGTACAGCGGGCGGTGGGTGTCGAACTCCAGAGTGCAGATGGAGTGGGTGACGCCCTCAATGGCATCGCTCTGGCCGTGCGCCCAGTCGTAGGTGGGGTAGAGGCACCACCGGTCGCCGGTGCGGAAGTGGTGGGAGTGCCGGATCCGGTACATCACCGGATCGCGCAGCGCCATGTTCTCGCTGTTCATGTCGATCTTGGCGCGCAGCACCTTCTCGCCGTCGGCGAACTCGCCGTCGCGCATCCGGCGGAACAGCCCGAGATTCTCCGCGACCGTCCGGTTGCGGTAGGGGCTGTCGACGCCGGGCTTGCCGAAGCCGCCGCGCTGGGCCGAAATGGTCTCGGTATCCTGATCGTCGACATAGGCCAAGCCCTTGCCGATCAGGTACTCGGCCCATTCGTAGAGCTGGTCGAAGTAGTCCGACGCGTGCAGGACGGCCGCGGGGCGGTAGCCCAGCCACTCGATGTCGGCGACGATCGACTCGACGAACTCGGTCTCTTCGGTATCGGGGTTCGTGTCGTCCAGCCGCAGATTGCAGATGCCGTCGAAGTCGTCCGCGGTGCCGAAGTCGACGGTGATCGCCTTCGCATGGCCGATGTGCAGGTAGCCGTTGGGCTCGGGTGGGAACCGGGTTTGGACGCGTCCGCCATAGGTCTGCTGCTCCAGATCCCGCCGCACGATGTCGCGGATGAAATCGTTGGCTGCAACTGGCTCGGTCATGCGCGAAAAACTACCATCTCGGCGACCCTCGACCTGCCCGCGGGGGTCGGCCCGGGCACTGTGCGCTGGACCGGTTGCGAATGTGTTCGAGCCCGACTCGATCGACGGCTCGCACAGCTGCCCGCAGCGGTTCGCGGGTGTCACGGAATCTCGGGGGCGTGCGGCGAGGATCGGGGTGTCCCGGCAACGGCGGAGGCCGGCCCCGCCGCCGAGCCGGCACAGCCGTCGATCGCCCAGTCTCGGCTCGGCCCGATCCGGCACGGTTCGGTAGGGTTGGAGAGCTATGACTCAGACTCCAGCTCGCCTCCGCGTTGCGCCATCGCCCACCGGCGACCCGCACGTCGGCACCGCCTACATGTCCTTGTTCAACCTGGCCTATGCCCGGGCCACCGGTGGCCAGTTCGTGCTGCGGATCGAGGACACCGACCGGGCCCGCTACGTGGCCAGCTCCGAGCAGCAGATCTTCGACACCCTGCACTGGCTGGGTCTGGACTGGGACGAGGGCCCCGATCTGGGCGGGCCGTACGCGCCGTACCGACAGTCCGAGCGGCTGGACACCTACCGTCCATTCGTCGACCAGCTGATCGCTGACGGGCACGCCTACTACTGCTGGTGCTCCACTGATCGGCTGGCCGAGCTGCGCGCGCAGCAGCAGGCCGCCAAGTCCTCGGTGACCGGCTATGACCGACTCTGCTACGGCAAGACTCGCGAGGAGCGGGCCGCGCTGCCTGGTTTCAGTGAGACTCCGGTGGTCCGGATGCTGATTCCCTCCGACGTTGAACTGACCTTCACCGACCTGATCCGCGGCGAGGTGAACGCACCCGTCCCCGACGACCAGGTGATTCTGAAGGCCGACGGTTTCCCGACCTACCACCTGGCAGTCGTCGTGGACGACCACCTGATGGGGATCACCCATGTGGTCCGCGGTGAGGAGTGGATCTCGTCGACCCCCAAGCACTTGCTGCTCTACAAGTGGTTGGGGCTGACTCCGCCGGCCTTCGCGCATATGCCGCTGCTGCGCAACACCGACAAGTCCAAGATCTCCAAGCGGAAGAACCCGGCGGCTCGGCTGACTTGGTTCGCCGAGCAGGGCTACCTGCCCGAGGCGCTGCGCAACTTCTTGCAGCTGCTGGCCTACCCGCCAGTGCACGAGGGGACCGACGTTGCCAGCTTCGGCGAGTTTGTGGCCGCCTTCGACTGGGCCAAGGTGAACACCACCGGCCCGATCTTCGACCTGACCAAGCTCGGCGCACTGAACGCGGACTACATTCGCGCGCTGGATGCCGACGAGTTGGCCGACCGGATCATCAGCTACGCGCTGGCTAACGGCCAGCTGACCGACCCCAGTGATGCGCAGCTGGATCTGCTGCGGTCTGCGGTTCCACTGATCCAGGAGCGACTGGTGCTGCTCAGCGAGGCCGTACCGAAGCTGGCCTACCTGTTCGCGGCCGACGATGAGTTGGCCATCGACGCCGACGCACTGGCCAAGGCCGGTCCCGATGCGTCCGCTGTGGTGGCGGCCGCCCGCCAGGCGCTGGCTGGGCTAGGGGAGTGGAACCACGAGGGAATCCAGGCTGCATTGCGGGAGGCCCTTGTGGACGGGCTGGGCTTGAAGCCCAAGTTCGCCTTCGGTCCAGTGCGGCTCGGCATCACCGGGTCGAATGTCTCCCCGCCGCTGTTCGAGTCGATGGAGCTGCTCGGACGGGACTCCTGCCTGGCCCGTCTGGACAGGCTGGCCGGACGGCTGTGAGCCGGGTCGTCGCGATCTTTGGGGGCCGCAGCGAGATTGGTCTCGCGGTGGCCACCCGGCTCGCGCCCGGCGCCACGGTGGTCCTCGCCGCCCGTCCCGGACCGATGGACGAGGCCGTCGATGCCTGCCGGAAGGCCGGCGCGGCGCGGGTGGAGGTATTCGACTTCGACGCCGACGATGTCGCCGCCCAGCCGGGCCTGGTGGCGGCCATTGAGGAGTCGGTCGGTCCGATCGACGTAGCCGTCCTCGCCTTCGGAGTGCTCGGCGACCAACAACGCGCAGAGACCGATTCCGAGTTCGCGGCGTCGGTGCTGCACACCGACTTCATTGCACAGGCCGCGTTGCTCACCGTCCTGGCCGACCGGCTTCGTCCCCGCGGGCACGGCACGATCGTCGCCTTCTCCTCGGTGGCCGGAGCTCGAGTGCGCCGAGCCAACTACGTCTACGGATCGGCCAAAGCCGGGTTGGACGGGTTCGCGTCCGGCCTGGCCGATGCGCTGCACGGCTCCGGCGTCCATCTGGTCATCGCCCGGCCCGGCTTCGTGATCGGCCGGATGACGCAGGGCATGGAGCCGGCTCCGTTCTCGTCCACCCCCGATCAGGTGGCCGATGCCGTCGTGCGCCGGATCGAGCGCGGTCGCGGTGTCGAACTGTGGATCCCGTGGCAACTGAAGCTGATGTTCGCCGTTGCCGCGGTCGTGCCGCGATCTCTGTGGCGGCGAATGCCTCGCTGAACTCGACCGCGGCCGGTGCCCCGTGGCCATGATCGCCGGCGCGCCCGGCCAGTCTGGGCCTCTCGGTGCGCCGGCACTCAGTCGAGCGCGACCAGTTCGTCGGTCAGCGCGGGCGCCGGGCTCATCCCGTCCAGTCGAATCAAGACGACCCCGACGATGATGCCGACACCGCCGAGCAGTTGCATGGTGGTGGGAATCTCGCCGAGCACGAGGGCTGCCACAGCGGCGGCGAACAGCACCTCGGAGAGACTGACGAAACTGGACAGCCGCTCACCCATCAGCGGAAGGCCGGCCAGGCCGAGCGCGTAGGCGGCCGCGGTGGCCACCACGATCACCACTGACAATGGCAGCCACCACGGCACCTGATGGCCGAGCAGGGTGACGTCCACCAGCGGTGCGGAGTAGGGGAGTGCGCCGAAGATGATCAGCAGACCCAGTGCGACCGCCCCGATCGGCAGGCCGAAGGCAGGTAGGGCCAGCGCCGGCAGCCGGGACGGGCTGGAGCCAATGGCGAAGTAGCTGGCCGCACCGACCATCGCCCCCATTCCGAAAAGGACGCCCAGGCCGTCCAGCCGGGCGCCGGTGAGGTCGAGGACGCAGAACAGGCCCGCAACTGCGGCGGCGGTCCCAGCCAGGATCAGTCGGGACGGGGCCCGTCGGGTGCGCACCCAGGCGAGCAGGACCAAGGCCACCGGAGCCATGTACTCCAGCAGGAGCGCCACACCGACGCTCATTCGAGAGACGGCGCCGAAGTACATGCCCTGGGCCATGGCAACCGCCAGCAGGCCGAAAGCGAGCACGCGGGGCCATTCAGCCCGCAGTTCGCTCCAGTGGCCTCGCATCACCCATAGTCCGAAAGGTGCCAGGAGCACCGAGGCGACGAGCACTCGCCAGAACACCGCCGCGCCCGGCGTCCAACCGGCTTCAAGTAGTGGACGCGCGAACGTCCCCGAGGTGGCGAAGGCCAAAGAGGCGGCCAATCCGAGGACGATTCCGGCTCCGACCCGGCTATGGTGGTGCTCTGCGGGCGACGGACGGTTTGAGAAGCTCACCCGGCCAATAGTGCCCTTGCTGTGGGATTTGGCATCACGCCGCCCAACATGAAAGAATCGCCAGGTTGCTCCGACAAGGACGCCTGCTTTGGCGGCCTTTCGGCAAGTCTGGCGCGCGGGTGCCGGGCCCTACCACGACCAAACAAAAACGGTCATGTGCGGCCCAGAACTGGTCCGACACGCCCGACCCCGGGGGTCGGAGGAACGCACTCGCTCGGTAGATGCAGCCGGACGAGCAAACCTAGAAGAAGGACGAACCAGTGGCGGGACAGAAGATCCGGATCCGACTCCGGGCTTACGACCACGAGGTCATTGATTCCTCGGCGAAGAAGATCGTCGACACCGTGACCCGTACCGGCGCCAAGGTGGCAGGCCCTGTGCCCCTGCCGACCGAGAAGAACGTGTTCTGTGTGATCCGTTCTCCCCACAAGTACAAGGACAGCCGCGAGCACTTTGAGATGCGCACCCACAAGCGGCTGATCGACATCCTCGACCCGACGCCGAAGACCGTCGACTCGCTGATGCGACTCGACCTTCCGGCCGGTGTCGACATCGAGATCAAGCTTCCGTGAGGTCAGGCGTCATGAACGAACGAAACGTGAAGGGGCTGCTGGGCACCAAGCTCGGCATGACCCAGGTCTGGGACGAGAACAACAAGGTCGTCCCCGTGACCGTCATCCAGGCCGGTCCCTGCGTGGTGACCCAGGTCCGCACTCCCGATGTTGACGGCTACTCCGCTGTCCAGCTCGGCTTCGGTGCGGTCAAGGCCAAGGCAGTCACCAAGCCCGAGGCCGGGCACTTCGAGAAGTCCGGTGTCACCCCGCGCAAGCACCTCGTTGAGCTGCGCACCGGCGACGCCAGCACCTACACGCTGGGTCAGGAGCTCACCGCCGAGCTGTTCGCGGCGGCCGAGATCGTTGACGTCACCGGCGTCACCAAGGGCAAGGGCACCGCGGGCGTGATGAAGCGGCACGGCTTCTCCGGCCTGCGCGCCACACACGGTGTGCACCGTAAGCACCGCTCGCCGGGCTCCATCGGAGCCTGCGCCACCCCGGGCCACGTCTTCAAGGGCACCCGGATGGCCGGCCGGATGGGTGTTGAGAAGGTCACCGTCCAGAACCTGTCCATCCACGCCGTCGACGCCGAGCGCGGGCTGATCCTGGTCAAGGGCTCCGTGCCCGGCCCCAAGGGCGCCCTGATCGTGGTGCGCACTGCGGCCAAGAAGGGAGCTCAGGCATGAGCGAGACCCGTACCGTCCAGGTGCTGGGCACCAAGTCGAGCAAGGCCGAACTGCCGGCCGAACTGTTCGACGTTCAGACCAATGTGCCGCTGATCCACCAGGTTGTGGTAGCCCAGCAGGCCGCTGCTCGCCAGGGCACCCACGCCACCAAGACCCGCGGCGATGTCGCCGGCGGTGGCGCCAAGCCGTGGCGTCAGAAGGGCACCGGCCGGGCCCGCCAGGGTTCGCGTCGGGCTCCGCAGTGGACCGGCGGTGGCGTCGTCCACGGACCGCAGCCGCGTGACTACTCCCAGCGCACCCCCAAGAAGATGATCGCCGCCGCTCTGCGCGGGGCGCTCTCTGATCGGGCCCGCGACGGCCGCATTCACGTCATCGAGACGGTGGTTGCCGGCGAGACTCCGTCCACCAAGGCGGCGCTGCAGGCGCTGGCTACCCTCGGCGGCAGCAAGCTGCTGGTGGTCTTGGACCGCGATGAGGATGTCGCCTGGCTGAGCCTGCGCAACGTCGCCTCGGTGCACGCCATCGCGGTCGACCAGCTGAACGCCTACGACGTGCTGATCAGTGATGATGTGGTGTTCACCTCCGCCGCACTGGCCACCTTCGTGGCCGGCCCGGTGAAGGGCGAGGTCAGCCTGACCATCGAGACCGAGGAGGACGCGAAGTGAGCGACCTGAAGATCCGCGACCACCGCGACATTCTGCTGGCCCCCGTGGTCAGCGAGAAGAGCTACGGCCTGCTGGACGAGAACAAGTACACCTTCCTGGTCTCTCCGGACGCGAACAAGACCGAGATCAAGATTGCGGTCGAGACCGTCTTCGGAGTCAAGGTGACCGGCGTGAACACCAGCAACCGCGAGGGCAAGCGCCGTCGCACCAAGTCGGGCTGGGGTAAGCGCCCTGACACCAAGCGCGCCATTGTGAGCGTCGCTGACGGACAGCGCATCGATATCTTCTCCGGGCCGCTGGCCTGAGCTGAGATAGGAAAACGAACTCATGGGTATCCGTAAGTACAAGCCGACCACTCCGGGCCGCCGCGGCTCCTCGGTGGCCGACTTCGTCGAACTGACTCGCTCCACTCCGGAGAAGTCGCTGCTGGCTCCCAAGCCGAAGACCGGTGGCCGCAACAACTCCGGCCGGATCACCACCCGGCACATCGGTGGCGGTCACAAGCAGGCCTACCGTCTGATCGACTTCCGTCGCTACGACAAGGACGGTGTTCCGGCCAAGGTCGCTCACATCGAGTACGACCCGAACCGCACCGCCCGAATCGCACTGCTCCACTACGCCGACGGCGAGAAGCGCTACATCATCGCTCCGCTGGGCCTGGTTCAGGGCGCGACCGTCGAGGCTGGCGAAGCCGCTGACATCAAGCCCGGCAACAACCTGCCGCTGCGCAACATCCCGGTCGGCACCACGGTGCACGCCGTGGAGATGCGCCCCGGTGGCGGTGCCAAGCTGGGCCGCTCGGCCGGTGCCAAGATCCAGCTGGTCGCCCGCGAGGGCAAGATGGCCACGCTGCGCCTGCCGTCCGGCGAAATGCGCCTGGTCGACGTGCGCTGCCGCGCCACCGTCGGCGAGGTCGGCAACGCCGAGCAGTCGAACATCAACTGGGGCAAGGCCGGCCGCAGCCGCTGGAAGGGCGTTCGCCCGACCGTCCGCGGTGTGGCCATGAACCCGATCGACCACCCGCACGGTGGTGGTGAGGGCAAGACCTCCGGTGGTCGCCACCCGGTCACCCCGTGGGGCAAGCCCGAGGGTCGTACCCGAGACAAGAACAAGGCGAGTTCTCGCCTGATCATCCGCCGCCGCAAGTCCGGCAAGAAGCGCTGATAGGACAGGTGAGGTAACACAATGCCACGCAGCCTGAAGAAGGGCCCGTTCGTCGACGACCATCTGGTCAAGAAGGTCGACACCCAGAACGCGGCTGGCACGAAGCAGGTCATCAAGACCTGGTCGCGCCGCTCGATGATCACCCCCGACATGATCGGGCACACCATTGCGGTCCATGACGGCCGCAAGCATGTGCCGGTGTTCGTGACCGAGGCGATGATCGGCCACAAGCTGGGCGAGTTCGCCCCCACCCGCACCTACCGCGGGCACATCAAGGAAGACAAGAAGTCGCGCCGCCGGTGAGTGGGCGAGAAGAGGAACTGATTCAAGTGAGCAACAAAGAGCGACCCAGCCGTCGCGCAGCCCTGCTCGGGGATCGTCCTGGCTCGTACGCGATCGCGCGTCACGTCCGGATGAGCCCGCTGAAGGTTCGTCGCGTCGTCGATCTGGTGCGAGGGATGGACGTCACCGACGCCCTGAACACGCTCAAGTTCGCGCCGCAGGCGGCCTCCGAGCCCGTGTACAAGGTGGTGGCCAGCGCCACTGCCAACGCTGAGACCACTGCGGGTCTTCGCGCTGAGGAGCTGTTCGTCTCCCAGGCCTTCGTCGACGAGGGAATGACCCTGCGTCGAATCCGGCCGCGGGCGAAGGGTTCGGCCAGCCGGATTCTCAAGCGGGCCAGCCACATCACCGTTGTCGTCGAGCCCAAGACCGTGAAGGGAGCCTGAGCATGGGCCAGAAGATCAACCCCCACGGCTTCCGCCTCGGGATTACCACCGACCACAAGACCCGCTGGTATGCCGACAAGAGCTACTCGGATCTCATCTCTGAGGATGTGAAGATCCGTCGCTTCCTGGCCAAGAACCTCGAGCGCGCCGGCATCTCCAGCGTCGAGATCGAGCGTCGCAGCGAGCGCGTGACCATCTTCCTGTATGCCGCACGTCCGGGCATCGTCATCGGTCGCAACGGCGCCGAGGCAGAGCGGGTGCGCGCTGAGCTGGAGAAGCTCACCGGCAAGCAGGTTCAGCTGAACATCCTCGAGGTGAAGAACCCCGAGACCGATGCGCAGCTGGTGGCCCAGGGGATCGCTGAGCAGCTCGGCGCACGCGTGGCCTTCCGCCGCGCAATGCGCAAGGCACAGCAGAGCGCCATGCGCGGTGGTGCCCTCGGCATCCGGATCCAGTGCTCCGGCCGTCTGGGTGGCGCCGAAATGAGCCGCTCGGAGTTCTACCGCGAGGGTCGCGTGCCGCTGCACACCCTTCGCGCGGACATCGACTACGGCTTCTATGAGGCGCGCACCACCTTCGGCCGGATCGGCGTGAAGGTCTGGATCTACAAGGGCGACGTCTCCGGCAACCGCGCCGAGCGTGCCGCCCAGAAGGCAGCGCGCGCCGCAGCCGGCGGCCAGCGCCGTCCGGCCCGTGGCCCCCGTCGCGATGGCGCCGGTGCCGGCCGTGGGGATCGTCCCGAGCGTGGCGGACGCCGCCGCGCCGAAGCCGTCGCTGAGGGCGTCACTGCGCCCGAGGCCGTCGAGACCGCAGGAGCCTGACCATGTTGATTCCCCGTCGAGTCAAGCACCGTAAGCAGCACCACCCCAAGCGGAGCGGTGCGGCCAAGGGTGGCACCAAGCTCGCTTTCGGTGACTACGGCATCCAGGCTCTGGAGTCGTCGTACCTGACCAATCGTCAGATCGAGAGCGCTCGTATCGCCATGACCCGTCACATCAAGCGTGGCGGAAAGGTCTGGATCAATGTGTACCCGGACCGTCCGATGACCAAGCACCCTGCGGAATCCCGGATGGGTTCCGGTAAGGGTTCGCCTGAGTGGTGGATCGCCAACATCAAGCCGGGCCGGGTTCTCTTCGAGCTGTCCGGTGTCGAGGAGCCGGTGGCCCGCGAGGCCATGCGTCTGGCCATTCACAAGCTGCCGTTCAAGGCTCGCTTCATCAAGCGGGAAGTAGGTGACATCTGATGGCCAAGACTGTCACGGCCACTGAGCTTCGCGGACTGAGCCGCGATGAGCTCAACGCCAAGGTGCTGGAGCTGAAGGAAGAGCTGTTCGGGCTGCGGTTCGCCGCCGCCACCGGCCAGCTCGAGTCCCACGGCCGGTTGCGCGAGGCCCGCAAGGACATCGCGCGGATCTACACCGTGCTGCAGGAACGCAATCTCGGCATCGTGCCCGATCCGGATGAGGACAAGTGAGTCAGATGAGCGAGCAGAACGAAGCCCGCGGGGCACGGAAGGTCCGAGAGGGCCTGGTTGTCTCCGACAAGATGGACAAGACCGTCGTGGTCGCGATCGAGCAGCGGATCAAGCACCCGCTGTACGGCAAGGTCATGACCAAGTCTGAGCGGCTCAAGGCGCACGACGAGGCCAATGAGGCCGGCGTGGGCGACCGCGTTCGGGTGATGGAGACTCGTCCGCTTTCTGCCACCAAGCGGTGGCGCGTGATCGAGATCCTCGAAAAGGCCAAGTGACCAGGAGAGATTGCAGATGATCCAGCAGGAGACGCGACTCAAGGTCGCCGACAACACCGGTGCGAAGGAACTGCTTTGCATCCGCGTGCTGGGCGGCTCCAAGCGTCGCTACGCCGGTCTCGGCGACAAAATCGTGGCCACCGTCAAGGACGCCATCCCCGGCGGCAACGTGAAGAAGGGCGAAGTGGTCAAGGCCGTTGTCGTCCGTACCGTGAAGGAGACCCGTCGTCCCGACGGTTCCTACATCAAGTTCGATGAGAACGCCGCCGTGATTCTGAAGAATGACGGGGAGCCTCGCGGCACCCGCATCTTCGGCCCGGTCGGCCGTGAGCTGCGCGAGAAGAAGTACATGCGAATCATCTCGCTCGCGCCGGAGGTGTTGTGAGCATGGCGAATTCGCTCCATGTGAAGAAGGGCGACCGAGTCAAGGTCATCGCCGGCAAGGACAAGGGCCGCGTCGGCGAGATCATCGCGGTCTTTCCCGTTGACGGACGCGTGATCGTCCAGGGCGTGAACCTTGTCAAGAAGCACAAGGCGGCCACTCCGAACCAGCAGACCCGGCAGAACAACGCCGCCGGGATCATCACCACCGAGGCGCCGATCGACGCCTCCAACGTGCAGCTGGTCGTGAAGGTCGACGGCAAGGACGTGGTGACCCGGGTGGGTTACGAGCGTCAAGAGGTCAGCAAGCGGCGCCCGGACGGCACTGAGTACACCGCTACTCGCAGCGTCCGGATCGCGCGCAAGACCGGGAAGGAAATCTGATGGCCGCCACTGCGACCAAGGCTGCGCCCAGGCTGAAGGAGAAGTACCGCTCCGAGATCGCCCCGGCGCTGCTGGCTGAGTTCAAGTACGAGAACGTCATGCAGATCCCCGGCCTGAGCAAGGTCGTGGTGAACATGGGTGTCGGCGAGGCAGCTCGCGACTCCAAGGTGATCGACTCTGCCGTGAAGGACCTCACCGCCATCACCGGCCAGAAGCCGGTTGTGACCAAGGCCCGCAAGTCGATCGCACAGTTCAAGCTGCGCGAAGGCATGCCGATCGGCTGCCACGTGACGCTGCGTGGCGACCGGATGTGGGAGTTCACCGACCGGCTGATCACCCTGGCCCTGCCCCGGATCCGCGACTTCCGCGGTCTGTCGGCTCGCCAGTTCGACGGTAAGGGCAACTACACCTTCGGTCTGACCGAGCAGGTCATGTTCCACGAGATCGATCAGGACCGGATCGACCGGCTGCGGGGCATGGACATCACCTTCGTCACCACAGCGGAGAACGACGAAGAGGCCCGGGCGCTGCTGAAGGCGCTTGGCTTCCCGTTCAAGGCCTCGGCGGACGAAGCCGCCAAGGTCGCGAAGAAGAAGGGCCCGGCTTTCTCGGGCAAGAAGAAGAAGTGAGCTGATCAGCTATGGCAAAGACCGCTCTGAAGGTGAAGCAGGCCCGCAAGCCGAAGTTCGCCGTTCGCTCCTACACCCGCTGCAACAAGTGCGGCCGGCCGAAGGCCGTCTACCGCAAGTTCGGCCTGTGCCGGATCTGCGTCCGGGAGATGGCTCACGCAGGTGAGCTGCCCGGCGTCACCAAGTCCTCCTGGTGAATCAATACCAGGACAACCACAACCCGCCGAAGGTCCGGGCTTAGCCCGGAAACCATGGTGAGAAAGAGGCATCACAAGTCATGACCATGACCGATCCGATCGCGGACATGCTGACTCGGTTGCGGAACGCCAATCAGGCGTACCACGACACGGCCAGCATGCCGCACAGCAAGATCAAGGCCGGTATTGCCGAGATCCTCAAGGCCCAGGGCTACATCGCTGACTTCGAGGTCATCGATCCCGCCGAGGGCGAGGTTGGCAAGACCCTGAAGGTCACCCTGAAGTACGGCGCCAATCGTGAGCGCTCGATCGCCGGGGTGCGCCGGATCTCCAAGCCGGGCCTGCGTGTCTACGCCAAGTCGACAGCGCTGCCCAAGGTGCTCGGTGGCCTTGGCATTGCGATCATTTCTACCTCCCAAGGTTTGCTGACCGACAAAGAGGCCAACTCGCGCAGCGTGGGCGGCGAAGTCCTCGCCTACGTCTGGTGAGCAGGAGGAGCTGATATGTCACGCATTGGAAGGCTTCCGATTGCCATTCCGGCCGGAGTGGACGTCACTCTGGACGGCCAGAACGTCTCGGTCAAGGGCCCCAAGGGCACCCTGGCTCACGTCGTGGCCGAACCGATCAAGGTCGTTCGCAACGATGAGGGCCAGCTCGAGGTGACCCGCCCCGACGACGAGCGGACCAGCCGCTCGCTGCACGGCCTCACCCGGACCCTGGTGGCCAACATGGTTACCGGTGTTACCGACGGCTACGAGAAGAAGCTCGAGATCGTCGGCGTGGGTTACCGCGTCACCTTGAAGAGCCCGCAGGAACTCGAGTTCGCACTCGGCTTCTCGCACCCGGTCATCGTGAAGGCGCCCGAGGGCATCACCTTCTCGGTGGAGACGAACACCAAGTTCACCGTGTACGGGATCGACAAGCAGGCGGTCGGCGAAGTCGCCGCCAACATTCGCAAGATCCGCAAGCCTGAGCCGTACAAGGGCAAGGGCGTGCGCTACGCCGGCGAGCGGATTCGCCGCAAGGTTGGAAAGGCTGGTAAGTGATGGCCAGTTCACTTTCGGTGCACAAGGGCATGGCCGATCGCGCTGCGGCGCGACTGCGCCGCCAGGCCCGTGGTCGCAAGAAGATTGCCGGCACTCCCGATCGTCCGCGTTTGGTGGTGTTCCGGTCCAGCCGTCACATTGCCGCCCAGGTGATCGACGACACCGTCGGCGTCACCTTGGCCAGCGCATCCTCCTTGGAGCTGCGCTCCGAGGCCGGCGACAAGTCGGCCAAGGCCAAGGCCGTGGGCAAGCTGGTCGCCGAGCGTGCCAAGCAGGCCGGTGTGGCTGATGTGGTCTTCGACCGGGCCGGTAACAAGTACCACGGACGGGTCGCGGCGCTGGCTGACAGCGCCCGCGAGGCCGGCCTCGGATTCTGACGGAAGCGGAAGGGTAACAAGCGATGAATACAACCCAGCAGCGCCGCGGTGCCGGTGCCGCCGGCGGTGGTGAGCAGCGTCGCGGCCGCGATGACCGTCGAGGTCGGGACGCGGCTGCCGAGAAGGAGAAGAGCCAGTACCTGGAGCGCGTCGTCGCTATCAACCGGGTCGCGAAGGTCGTCAAGGGCGGTCGTCGGTTCAGCTTCACTGCTCTGGTCGTCGTCGGTGACGGCGACGGCATGGTCGGCGTGGGCTACGGAAAGGCCAAGGAGGTGCCCGCGGCTATCGCCAAGGGTGTCGAGGAGGCCAAGAAGGGCTTCTTCCGCGTGCCGCGGATCCAGGGCACCATCCCGCATCCGGTGCAGGGCGAGAAGGCGGCCGGCGTTGTCATGCTGCGTCCGGCTTCCCCGGGTACCGGCGTGATCGCCGGTGGTTCGGCCCGTGCGGTGCTCGAGTGCGCTGGTGTGCATGACGTGCTCGCCAAGTCGCTCGGTTCGGACAACGCGATCAACGTGGTGCACGCCACTGTGGCCGCGCTGCAGAGCCTCGAAGAGCCGGAAGCTGTGGCCAAGCGCCGCGGTCTGCCGGTCGCCGATGTGACCCCGGCCGCGATCCTGCGGGCTCGGGCGGAGGGAGCTCACTGATGGCACGGCTGAAGGTCACCCAGATCCGCTCTGGGATCAGTGGAAAGCAGAATCAGCGCGACACCCTGCGTAGCCTCGGGTTGAAGCGCATCGGCGACGTGGTGGTGAAGGAGGACCGTCCTGAGATTCGTGGGATGGTCGCCGCGATTCCTCACCTGGTCGTCCTTGAGGAGGTCGAGTGACATGGCTTTGAAGGTTCATCACCTGCGTCCGGCTCCGGGCGCTCACACCGCCAAGACCCGCGTGGGTCGCGGTGAGGGTTCCAAGGGCAAGACCGCCGGCCGTGGCACCAAGGGCACCGGCGCACGCAAGAACACCCCGGAGAACTTCGAGGGTGGGCAGATGCCGCTGCACATGCGGCTGCCCAAGCTGCGTGGCTTCAAGAACCCGTTCCGGGTTGAGTACCAGGTGGTCAACGTGGCGAAGCTCGCCGCGTTGTTCCCCGAGGGCGGTGCGGTGACCCCGGCCGACCTCGTGGCCAAGGGTGCCGTCCGTGTCGGCGAGCTGGTCAAGGTGCTCGGCAATGGCGAGATCTCGGTTGCGGTTCAGGTGAGCGCACACGCGTTCTCCGGCTCCGCGAAGAGCAAGATCGAGGCGGCTGGCGGAAGCGTCACCGAACTCTAGATCACCTGATCGACCTATGAGGGCTCCGGCATCGTCCGGGGCCCTCATGCGTAGTAGGACAGCGATGCGAGAAATCGCGGATGCCTTGATAGAGTTTCACGGGTTGGCCGGACCTGGTCCGCTGCCCGCAGTGGTGATGCCGACAGGCAGCGCCGCCAAAGACGAGAAGGAGTTGGGTCGGCAACATGCTCTCCGCATTCGCGAATGCGCTTCGGACACCTGACCTGCGCAGGAAGATCCTGTTCACACTGATGATCCTGGCGATCTTCCGCCTGGGCTCGGTGATCCCGGCTCCGAACGTCAATATCCAGGCGGTGAACGTCTGCCGGGTGCAGGCAAGTAGCGGAGACAGCGCCGGCCTCTACTCGATGATCCAGCTGTTCTCGGGCGGGGCTCTGCTTCAGCTGGCGATCTTCGCGCTCGGGATCATGCCCTACATCACGGCAAGCATCATCCTTCAGTTGCTGACGGTGGTGATTCCGCGGCTGGAGGCCCTGAAGAAGGAGGGCGCCTCCGGGACCGCGAAGATCACCCAGTACACCCGCTACCTGACCATCGTGCTGGCGGTGCTGAACTCCACGGCCTTCGTGACGCTGGCGGTCAACGGCCAGCTGTTCGCCGGCTGCACCGAGCAGTTGGTGTACAGCAAGGGCCTGTTCCCGATCCTCACCATGATTTTGACGATGACCGCCGGCACCGGCGTGATCATGTGGCTGGGCGAGTTGATCACCGATCGCGGCGTCGGCAACGGAATGTCGGTGATGATCTTCACCCAGATCGCCGCTCAGTTCCCGGCCTCACTGTGGGCGATCGCACTGTCCCGGGGCACCATGCCGGGCAACGACAACATGCCGAACGCGCAGGGCTGGCTGGTCTTCGCAATGACGCTGCTGATCGGGCTGGCGGTGATGGCCGCAGTCGTTTACATGGAGCAGGCCCAGCGGCGAATCCCGGTCCAGTACGCCAAGCGGATGGTCGGACGCAAGCTGATGGGTGGCACCACCACCTACATCCCGATCAAGGTGAACCAGGCCGGCGTCATCCCGGTCATCTTCGCCTCCTCGATGCTCTACCTGCCAGTGCTGTACGCCCAGTTCCAGGCGGGCAATCCGGTGTCGAACTGGATCTCGACCTACCTGACCACGGGCAGCTGGGTGTACGAGCTGGTGTTCTTCCTGCTGATCATCTTCTTCGCCTACTTCTATGTGTCGATCACCTTCGATCCGGTCGAGGTCAGCGACAACATGAAGAAGTACGGCGGCTTCATTCCCGGCGTCCGAGCTGGACGGCCCACCGAGCGCTACCTGGCCCACGTGCTGTCGCGGCTGACCGCTCCTGGCTCGTTGTACCTGGGGATCATCGCGCTGATCCCGGCGATCGCGTTCATCCTGCTCGGCACGCACAACAAGTTCCCCTTCGGCGGTACCTCGATTCTGATCATCGTCGGAGTGGGCCTGGACACTGTGAAGCAGATCCAGAGCCAGTTGCAGCAACGAAACTATGAAGGATTCCTCAGATGAGACTGCTCATCATGGGCCCCCCCGGCGTCGGTAAGGGCACCCAGGCTGTCGGCATTGCCGCTCACTACGGCATTCCCGCGATTTCCACCGGAGACATCTTCCGCGCCAATGTGAAGAACCAGACCCCGCTGGGTCTGGAGGTCTCCCGGATCATGGCCGACGGCGGCTATGTGCCCGACGAGATCACCAACGCGATCGTGGCCGATCGCCTGCTCGAGGCCGACGCTGCCGCCGGCTGGCTGCTGGACGGCTACCCGCGCACTTCCGGCCAGGTTGTGGCTCTGGATGAGGCGCTGACCAAGAGCGGCCAGTCCATTGACGCGGTCATCTCGCTGGTCGCTGATACTGACGTGCTGGTTGCTCGGCTGCTGAAGCGGGCCGAGCTCGAAGGCCGCGCCGACGACAATGCCGACACGATCCGCAACCGGATGGTGATCTACACCGAGGCGACCGACCCGCTGCTGGCCACCTACCGTGACCGCGGCCTGCTGGTCGAGGTGGACGGCATCGGCTCCATCGACGAGGTCGCGCAGCGGATCACCGACGCGCTCGACGCGAAGCTGTCTTGAGAGTTAACCGGCGCCGTCCGGTCATCGAGCTCAAGAGCGACGACCAGCTGCGAAAGATGCGGCTGGCCGGTCGTTTGGTCGGGCAGATCCTGGCGGCGGTCCGCGATGCGGCTGCCCCCGGGGTCAGCCCGATCGAGCTCGACCGCCTCGCCGCAGCCATGATTGCCGAGGGCGGGGCCGTGTCGTCGTTCCTGGGCTATGACGGCGGCTTCGGACTGCCGCCTTACCCGGCGGTCACCTGCATCTCGGTCAACGACGAGATCGTCCACGGCATCCCGGCGGAGCGGCCGTTGGTCGATGGCGATCTGGTCAGCGTCGACTTCGGTCTGTCGATCGACGGTTGGCACGGTGACTCGGCCATCACCTTCGGAGTGGGGGAGTTGGCTCCGGAGCGGGCTGCGCTCAGCGAGGTGACCCGCACAGCGATGTGGGCGGGCATTTCCGCGGCCCGGATCGGTGGCCGAGTCGGCGACATCAGCGCAGCCGTGGAGCGTTCGATCCGTGGCTCGCAGACCAAGTACGGGATTGTCGACGAGTTCACCGGCCACGGGATCGGCTCGGCGATGCATCAGCCGCCGGACGTCCCGAACGTCGGCCGAGCCGGCCGAGGCGAGCAGCTGGTCAAGGGCATGTGCCTGGCCGTCGAGCCCATGGTGACCTTGGGCTCGCCGCGGACAGCGGTGCTCGACGACGACTGGACCATCGTCACCCGTGACGGGTCGGTCGCAGCGCACTGGGAGCACACCTTCGCGCTGACCAGCCGGGGGCTGTGGGTGCTGACGGCCGCCGATGGCGGCGAGGCTGAGCTCACCGCGCGGGGCGCGAAGTTCGGCCCACTGGGCGACTGATGTCCGCAGGGATCGTCCTGGTCGGGTTGGGTGCGGTCGGCGCCGGCTATGGCAGCCTTCTGCTGAAGGCGGGCGCAGACCTGCGAGTCGTGGCCGATCCGCAGCGACAGGCCCGTTATCGGGACCAGCCGACTGTGGTCAACGGTGAGAGCTTTCACTTTCCGCTCGCCGAGGCGTCTGCCGGACCTGCCGATCTGGCGTTGATCGCGGTGAAGCGCGGGGCGCTCGACGACGCCATCGCCCTGTTGGCGCCCTACGTCGGTCCGGACACTGTCATCCTCAGTCTGCTCAACGGCATCGACAGCGAGGACATCCTGGCGGCGGCATTCCCGCAGGCCACAGTGCTGTTGTCGCTGTCGGTGGGTATCGACGCCGTCCGCGAGGGACGGGACGTCCACTACTCCTCGCTGGGACGGATCGTCTATGGCGAACCCACCAACCCCGGCGCGAAGGCCGAACAGGTGGCCCGGGTGGGCGCGATCTTTGCGGAGGCGGGAATCGCCCACCAAGTGCCGGCGGATATGATCCGCGAGCTGTGGTGGAAGTACCTGATCAACGTCGGGGTGAACCAGGTGTCGGCGATCATCGGTGCTCCCTACCGGGTGTTCCAAGTCGAGGGCGAGGCGCGGGCCATCATGATCGCTGCCCAGCGTGAAGTGATGGCCGTGGCCAACGCCCTCGGCATCAGCCTCGACGACTCCGACCTGGACCGTTGGCTGGAGGTCCTGGCAAACCTTGGTCCGGACAACTTCACCTCGATGGCTCAGGACGCTCTAGCCGGACGTCCGACCGAAGTGGACAGCTTCGGCCAGACCATGGTCAGGCTGGGCCAGCAGACCGGGGTCCCGGTGCCGGTGAACACCGTGCTGGCCGCCCTGCTCAAGGCCCGCGAAGCGGTACTGGCAAGGTCCTGAACCCTCAACCTCGGCGCTAGGCCTGGTCCGATCGATGCCCGCGCCGCCGCCGGCGCCAGCTAGCCTGGCCCGGTGAGCAGTTGGTTGGGACGTCGCCTGGTCGCCGGGTTGATCGACTGCTGTCTGGTCGCGGTGGTGGGCGCCCTGTTGCTCGCGGCTCTGGCCGGCGTGCAGGCGGCCCATTGGCTCACCTTGTCCGCTCTGGGGACGCATCTGGCCAACGCCGCAGTGGCCGCACTGGCCGGCACCGTCGTGCTGGCGGCCTGCGAGGCGAGCTCCTGGGAGGCGACTCCGGGCA
Source organism: Actinomycetales bacterium Actino_02 (assembly GCA_001603275.1). Lineage (GTDB taxonomy): Bacteria > Actinomycetota > Actinomycetes > Propionibacteriales > Propionibacteriaceae > Propionicimonas. The sequence continues at coordinate 153,318 of LUYM01000016.1, forward strand.
AGCTGGCTCGGGGACTCCGGGTGCGGCGCTATCCCGACGCTGCGCGGCTGTCCTTCGGCCGCGCGCTGGCCCGCAATCTGATCAAGCTCGGACTGCCGGTGCCGCTGGCCTATCTGGCTGTGCTGGCCGCCGTCGACGACGGCGGGCCGGCTGCCTGGGTAGGGGTGGTGGCGGCCCTGGTGGTCGCGTTGAGCTATCTTGCTGGACTCCTGTGGGGGGACGGCCGAACCGCCTATGACCAGGTGTCGGGCGCCATGGTGATCCAGGCGCTACCGGGTCGACGGTATGCCTGAGGCTCGCGGGTTCGCGCGCTGAGCGGGACGGTCACTACACTTCGCAGGTGACGCAACAAGAAGTTGACCTGCCTTTGCCCCGATTCAGCGAGCTCGGCCTAGACGAGCGCGTGCTGAAGGCGGTGAAGGATCTTGGGTACGAGTTGCCCACGGCGATCCAGGCCGCGACCATCCCGCCGCTGCTCGAGGGACGCCATGTCGTCGGCCGAGCCCAAACCGGAACCGGCAAGACCGCAGCCTTTGCGCTGCCGATTCTCTCCCAACTCGACTACAGCCAGAAGGCCCCCGAAGCGCTGGTGCTCTGCCCGACTCGCGAGCTGGCCCTCCAGGTCTGTGAGTCCTTTGCCAGCTACGGCTCGCACCTGCCGAACCTGCATCTGCTGCCGGTCTACGGCGGTCAGGCCTATGGCGTCCAGCTGAGCGCCTTGCGGCGCGGCGTCCAGGTGATCGTCGGCACTCCCGGCCGGATCATGGATCACTTGGAGAAGGGCACCCTCGACCTGAGCCAGCTGCGTTTCCTCGTCCTCGACGAGGCCGACGAGATGCTGAACATGGGCTTCGCCGAGGACGTCGAGACGATCCTGGCCGGCACGCCGGAGGACAAGCAGGTCGCGCTGTTCTCGGCCACCATGCCGCCGCCGATTCGCAAGATCGCCAAGCGGTACCTGGTCGATCCGGTGGAGATCACCATCAAGAGCAAGACCGCCACGGTGGCCACCACCACCCAGCGGTATCTGCGAGTGGCGCCCTCCCACAAGCTGGACGCCCTGACTCGGATCCTCGAGGTCGAGAACTTCGAGGCCATGATCATCTTCGCCCGGACCAAGCAGGACACCGAGCAGCTCGCCGAGCGGCTGCGGGCCCGCGGCTTCGCGGCCACCGCGCTGAACGGGGACGTTGCCCAGGCGCAGCGGGAACGGATCATCAATCAGCTCAAGGCCGGCAAGCTGGACATCCTGGTCGCCACCGATGTGGCCGCCCGTGGTCTGGACGTCGACCGGATCAGCCATGTGGTCAACTACGACCTGCCCACCGACACCGAGTCCTATGTGCACCGGATCGGCCGCACCGGACGGGCGGGACGCACCGGAGACGCGATCTCCTTCGTCAGCCCCAAGCAGTTCTATCTGCTCAACCAGATCGAGAAGGCGACTCGGCAGCCGCTCACCCAGATGCCGCTGCCGACGATCGAGGACGTGAACAGCACCCGGCTGACCAAGTTCGACTCGGCCATCACCGCGGCACTGGAGTCCGACTCGGTCGACACCTTCCGCGACATCGTCGCCCACTACGTCCGCGAGCATGATGTGCCCGAGGTCGATGTGGCTGCGGCATTGGCCATCGTGTTGCAGGGCGACGTGCCGTTGCTGCTGGACGAGTCCACTCCCGAACCCAGCCCGCGTGCTGAGCGGGAGCGTCCGGCTCGCGGCGAGCGGTTCGACCGCGGTGACGACGCTCCGCGTGAGCGACGTTCCCGCAATCAGGTGGAGATGGCCACCTACCGGATCGCGGTGGGCCGCCGGCATCGGGTTCAGCCTCGGCAGATCGTCGGCGCGTTGGCCAACGAGGGTGGGCTGCAGCGCTCCGACTTCGGGCACATCGACATTCGGATCGACCACTCGCTGGTGGAACTGCCGATGAAGCTGCCGCCGGAGGTCTGGCAGGCACTGGCCGAGACCAGGATCTCTGGCAAGCTGATCGAGCTGGGTCGGGTGAACAGCCGCCCGAACGCCGGCGGCTCGGCGAAGCCGCGCAAGGGGCGTCCGCACCGCGAGTGGTGATCTGTCCGTGCCTTTAGTGAGGGCAGGAGACGGACCGACTCACATTCGACACTCTCTCGAAACACGGCGGTTTTAGCCTTCGAAGCGTGAGTCTGCTGTTTCGTGACTACGCCGGCACCCCGAAAGCCTTCGACGAGGTGGTGGGCGCAGAAGGAGTGCGGGTCGCCTACGGGTCGGTCCTTCGCCAGCTCGGCAAGCTCGACGGAGAAGAGGTCCGGGCTCGCGCCGAGTATCTGAAGTCGACCTATCTCGATCAGGGCGTCACCTTCGACATCGGAGGCGAGGAACGTCCATTCCCGCTGGACATCGTGCCGCGGGTGCTGCTGTCCAGTGAGTGGGCCGAGGTCGAGGACGGGGTTGCCCAGCGGGTGCGGGCCCTGGAGGCGTTCCTGGCCGATGTCTACGGCGAGGGCCGGGCCTTCCGGGACGGGGTGATTCCGCGCCGGGTCGTGGTCACCTCGCCGCACTACCACCGGGTGGTGGCCGGGCTGCATCCGACCAACGGCGTCCGCTGTCATGTGGCCGGAATCGACCTGATTCGCGATGAGATCGGCCGGTTCCGGGTGTTGGAGGACAACGTCCGGGTGCCGTCCGGGGTCTCCTATGTGATGACCAATCGCCGGGCCATGTTCTCGGCGCTTCCCGAGGTGACCAGCCGGCACCGGATTCGTCCGGTCGAGGGCTACCCACTCCAGCTGCTCGCCGCGCTTCGGGCGGCTGCGCCGTCGGGAGTGCCGGATCCGACAGTGGTGGTGCTGACGCCGGGCGTGTTCAACTCCGCCTACTTCGAGCATGCTCTGCTGGCCCGAATGATGGGGGTCGAACTGGTCGAGGGGCGCGACCTTGTCTGTCACGGCGGACGGGTCTCGATCCGAACCACCCACGGCTTGCGACCGGTGCACGTGATCTACCGACGAGTGGACGACGAGTTCCTCGATCCCGCCCAGTTCCGCTCCGACTCCGTGCTGGGCTGCGCAGGCCTGATCACGGCAGCTCGCGCGGGCAACGTCACCATCGCCAACGCCATCGGCAACGGAGTGGCCGACGACAAGCTCGTCTACACCTATGTGCCGGACCTGATCCGCTACTACCTCGGCGAGGAGCCGCTGCTGGCCAGTGTGGACACCTGGCGGCTGGAGGATCCGGCGCACCGCGAGGAGGTGCTCGACAGGCTGGCCGAACTCGTCCTCAAGCCGGTGGACGGCTCCGGCGGCAAGGGCATCGTGATCGGTCCACGGGCCAACGCCAAGCAGTTGGACGTTCTGCGCGCCCGGATCGTGAAGGACCCTCGCGGCTGGATTGCCCAGCCCGTGGTGCAGCTGTCCACGGTTCCGACCATGATCGACGGCCAGATGGTTCCTCGGCACGTCGACCTGCGGCCGTTCGCGGTGAACTCGGGCAGCGACGTCTACGTCCTTCCTGGCGGGCTGACCCGAGTGGCCCTGCCCGAGGGCGAACTGATCGTGAACTCCAGCCAGGGTGGTGGTTCCAAGGACACCTGGGTGCTGGCCCGCGATGCCGTCCGTGGCAAGCGGCGTCGGCGGCGCGGACGCGATGTGGTCGCCTCGGTCCCGCAGGTCGATCTCGGCGAGGAGAAGGTGGCCCACCAGCAGGCCCAGCAACAGCAGCAGTCCCGGATCGGAGGGACGCCGTGCTGAGCCGGATCGCCGAGTCGCTGTTCTGGATCGGACGCTACCTGGAGCGGGCCGAAGACACCTGCCGGATCGTCGAAGTACACCTGCAGCTGCTTCTGGACGACCCATCGGTCGACCAGGACGATGCCGCACTCACCCTGCTGGCCGTGATGGGGGCGCCATCGGTGGAGACGGCCGACACCGCCGAAGTGCTGCGCCTGCTGAGCCACGACCCCACCTCGCCGACCTCGATCGCTGCTGCCCTGGGCGGTGCCCGTGAGGCGGCCCGGCGGGCTCGGGAGACGGTGTCGATCGAGATGTGGGAAGCGATCAACACCACCTGGAACTCGGTCAAAGGTGGACGGCTGCAACGGATGCGGCCGGCCTCGGCGTTCCGGCACGTCCGCGAGCGTTGCGCGGTCATCTCCGGCACCGCCGACCAGACTATGAGTCACGACGAGGGCTGGCTGTTCTTGGCTCTGGGCCGCAGCATCGAGCGGGTGGACATGACCGCCCGACTGATCTCAACGGCCCACATCACCTCGGGAACGCAGAGTTCCTGGAACAACGTGCTGCGTGGCTGCGGTGCCCACCATGCATTCGTCCGCTCTTATGGCGGAGTGACCACCGACACCGACGCAGCCGAGTTCGTCCTGCTGGATCGGCTGTTCCCGCGTTCGGTGGTGCACAGCCTGGCCGCGGCCGAGGCTGCGTTGGCGGAACTGAACGTGGCCAGTGGTCGGCGGTCCGGCTACGAGGACGAGGCCGCGCGGCTGCTCGGGACGGCACGTTCGGCGCTGGAGTACCGGGCGCCGGGCCGGATCCTGGAGGATCTGCCGGCCCGGATGACCGAGCTGCAGCGCACCTGCAATCTGGCCAGTGAGGCGATCACCGAGCGGTACTTCAGCAGTTCGACCGCGGCGAGCTGGAGCGGAGGCAACTGATGGGCCGACAGCTGCGGGTGGTGCATCGCACCGGCTACCGCTACACCGGACTGGTCAGCGCTTCGCATAACGAGGCCCGGATGACCCCGCGGGCGACTCGAGAGCAGTTCGTCCAGGCCACCCGGCTGGACATCAGCCCGCTCGCGTGGACCCACTCCTTCACCGACTACTGGGGTACCTCGGTCACGGCCTTCGAAGTGGCTGAACCGCACCAGCGCCTGGATGTGGTGGCGGTCAGCACGGTCGAGGTGGGGGAGCGGCTGTCGGTCGGGCCGGGAGTCAGCTGGGCGGAGTTGGCCGATGACAGTTTCGCGGACAAGCACGTCGAGATGCTCGCGGTCAGTGGTCACGTCGACCCAGGCACCGAACTGCGTCGGATTGCCGCCGACGCCGCCCGCGACTGCGCCCGTCCGGCCGAGGCCGTCGCGGAGATCATCGGACGGATCCGCGAACGCGTCGCTTATGTGCCTGGCTCCACTCAGGTCAACACTCGTGCCGCCGACGTCTGGGAGATTCGGGCCGGCGTCTGCCAGGACCTGGTGCATCTCGGCTTGGGCGCGCTGCGCAGCGCCGGGATCCCGGCCCGGTACGTGTCGGGCTACGTGATGCCGTCGGCCAGTCCGGTGATCGGCGACGTTCGGGTGGGGGAGTCGCACGCCTGGCTGCAGTACTGGGACGGCGCCTGGGTCGGCCTGGACCCGACCAACGACGCTGCGCCCGGCGACTTCCACGTCGAGGTCGGCGTCGGGCGTGACTACTTCGATGTGCCGCCGCTGAAGGGCGTCTACTCCGGTTCGGAATCCTCAGACCTGTTCGTCGAGGTGGAGATCACCGTCCTGGGCTGACCCGAGCATCCGGTGCAACGGTGCGGGCGCTGCGCCCGTGGCCTGGTGCGGTTCGGCATTGGCGGCGACCTCTGCCGGACCGTGTCGGCGCGGTGGGTGGAGATCTGGGCCTGCCGCTTGACGAAGTGTCAGAGGGCCACCCTATGATTGCCTTGAATCGAAAAGATGTTCGAATACATCTGACGATCGGCCGAGCTGGGGAAGGCTCGTGGCGGGCCCTTGGGCCCGTCCGATCTCCGGTGTGGGCGCTCCTCGACCCAGCGTCCACACCGGGGTCATCGGCCCGCTCGGGCGGCGGAGGTTGATCGGGCGGCAGGGGCGGACGTGTGGCAAGTCGAGCGATGGTCGAATCGAACAGCCGGCCGGCCGGGGGAGTCCCGGTGAGCGAGCAGCCCGCTGCCGTGGCACCGATTCTTCACGTCGATATGGACGCGTTCTATGCCTCGGTGACCCAGCGTGACCGTCCCGACCTGGCCCAGGTGCCGATGTGGGTGGGCGGAGCCGAGCGTGGAGTGGTGCTCTCGGCCAACTATCGGGCCCGCGAGTACGGAGTCCGCGGCGGCATGTCGGTGGCGGCAGCGCGGCGGCTGTGCCCCGCCGGGGTCGGGGTTCCTGGCGACTTCGCGAGCTATAGCGAGGCCTCCCGTCAGGTGCGCGAGATCCTGCAGACCTTCTCGGCGAAGGTGCAGATGGCCTCGATCGACGAGGCCTATCTCGAACTGCCATCTGGGCCACGTGCGGTCCCGGCCGCCGAGGTGGGGGCGCGGATCCGGGCCATCGTGTTCGATGAGCTGCAGCTGACCTGCTCGGTCGGGATCGGCCCGAACCGGCTGATCGCCAAGATGGCTGCGAACGCCGCCAAGCCCGACGGACTGCGCGAGATCGCGGCCGACGGTGTGATCGAGTTCCTGCACCCGCTGCCGGTGGAAGCACTGGTCGGAGTGGGCGAGTCGGCCGCAGCCAAGCTGCACCGGCTAGGAGTGACGACAATCGGTGATCTCGCCCAGCTTCCGGCGATGGAATTGCGGCATGCGTTCGGACCGCACGCCGGCCTCGGGCTGAGAGCGCTGGCCTGGGGCAAGGGAGGTCAGGCCGAGTTCCACGGCCCGGGCAGCAGGGGTGTCGGCTGTCAGCTCACCGTCTATCGCGACCTGGCCACGGTGCAGGATCTGCACGCAGTGCTGCTTCGGGTGATCACCAAGGTCGGCTCTCGGATGCGAGCCGCCGATGTCCTCGGCCGCCGCTTGACGGTCGGGCTGCGCTACGCCGATTTCACCTCGGCCTCCACCTCGGCGACCTTGTCGATGCCGACCGACGTGACCCAGGAGCTCTACCAGGTCGCCCGAGCCTTGTGCGCGAAGCTGCGTGGCGGACGGCTAGGGATTCGTCGGGTGGGAGTGCGGGTCACCGAACTCAGCGATCGTTCGCGAATCGCCATTCAACCTCGGTTGGACGAGCCGGAGCGGGGCTGGTCCGATCTCGACCGGGTTGGTGATCAGTTGATCCTGCGGTTCGGCCGTGGAAAGGTGGAGCGAGCAGTGCTTACTAAGGCAGCCGGAGTCGCCGGTTCCGAATTGCCTGATCGCAGCCTAGACTGGCGCTGACGTGACACCGGAGGAGGTGACCATGGCCCTCACTGAAGAGGAGCGGCGACGGCTCGCCCAGTTGGAGGCCGACCTGGCCGCCGATGATCCGAAGCTGGCCAACGCTCTGCGCGGAAGTGGACATCGTTGGGCGCGACGGCAGACGGTGCTCGCGGCACTGTTGTTCTTCGTCGGATTGGCAGCTCTAGTTGGTGGCATGGAGGTGCACTGGTTGGTCAGTGTGCTCGGCTTCGTGGTGATGCTCGGTGCGGCGGTTCTCGCGCTGCGCGGCTTTGAGCAGGCCGAACCGGCTGCCCATCCATCCGATCGTGGCCGCGACAATGATCACACCGACCCGCGTCGGCACCGGCCGACCGGTGAGGGCAACGGCCCCTTCTGAGTTCAGCGGCTCGCTCTGGGCTACCGGCTGCGGAACCTTCGAGGTCGCAGCGACCGTGGCCACCACGCACTCAGTAGGGTGCGGCGCCGTCCGGCCAATCCTGCGGTGAGCGCGGCCAGCGGCGCCTCCAGCTCGCGGGCAGGCATTGGTTGACGGTCGTAGCGCGCCCGCTCGACCGCCACGGCCAGCTGGGACAACGCCGCTCCCAGATCACCATCGAGCTGCTCGGCTGCCCGTGCCGCCTGGCGGCGCGGCGAGCCGGAGGAGAGCGGGATCCCCGCATCGGCCAACCGGGCACACGCCTCCCGCCAAGCCCCCTCGGCCGCGGGTCCGTCCGCTCGGTGCCGCAGGCGCCAGCGCCGCATCCCCCACCGGCTCAATCGCGGCAGGGCCAGCACCAGGCCAGCCACGGCCATCCAGCCAATGATCGGCCAGATCGGCTGGGTGGGAGCGTCGGCCGGAGTGGGGCGGGGCGCCTGGCTGGCTCGGGGCACGGGCACCTCGGTCCGCGGCGCCGCCGACGGCTTGATGGTCGGCTCGGCGCTGCTGCTGGGGCTCGGCCCGCCCTCAACCGCTCCCGGTGGGGTGGCGTCCAAAGCGACCCAGCCCAGGTCGCTGAAGTAGAGCTCGGTCCAGGCGTGCATGTTGCGGACGCCGACCTGCCAGACGTCCCCGCTCTTTCGGCCGGGGAGGAAGCCGACCACCACCCGGGACGGGATCCCGGCCATCCGGGCCATCGCGGCCAACCCGCCGGCGAACTGCTCGCAGTAGCCGGTTCGGCTGCCGATGAGGAAGTCGTTCAGGGTGCCGATGGTGGTGCCGGGCACGGCCTGGGTGGAGTAGGTGAACTCGCCGGAGCGTAGATAGTCACGCAGTGCCAGCGCCTTTGCCCCGGCGCTGCCCAGGCCGCTGGTCAAGTCGTTGACCAGGTCGGTCACCAGGGGGGAGATGTTGGCGGGCAGCTCCAGGGTCAGCCCACGATCGCCTGGGTTCCCGGCGGTGGCGCCGGCGAGTTCCTCGTCCAGATCGAGTGGCGCCCAGCCGGTCGCGGTGTAGTGCAGCTTGCGGGTGCCATTGGTCTGGGTGTCGCCGACTGCGGCCACGGCCAGAGTGTTGCGGTCGTAGCGCCAGTCGCCCGGAGCGCTGTAGCTGGTCGGCACCCATGGCACCGGCAGCCACTGGCTGGTGAAGTCGCCGACGTCGACGCTGACCTTCACCCAGCGCTGTTCGCCTCTCGGCTTGCCGGAGATCATCGGTGCCGCGAACAGCTCGGTGGGCACCAAGCTGAAGCCGCTGTCGGTGAAGCCACTCAGCGCCGCCAGTCGCAGATAGGTGCCTTTGCCGTCATCGCTGCGGTAGCTCAGCACGGGGCGGTCTGCGGTGGCGTTGATGTTGCGGATCAAGTCCAGGCTCGGATCGACCAGCTGCACCCCACCGCCGACCCCGGCTCCCCAGTTCTGGTTGCCGGCCGGCAGCCGAGTGCTCAGACCGGCTGCAGCCACCAGCGACAGGCCGATGGTCAGGACCGCGATGCTGAGGATTCCGCGGCGCAGGCCGATGACCGAGGCGCCCGGACTGGCTTGGCCGGCCCGGTTCCGGGTGCTGGTGGTCAGGAGGGCTGCGTAGCCGCAGGCAGGCACCAAGAAGTGCCAGAACGTGGTCAGGTCGGGCGTGATCAGCACCGCCGCGATGAAGCCCGGCAGTACCAGTGCCAGCCCCAGCACGGAGGTGCGCAACACCTCGCCCAGCGCGTCCAGGATCAGGAAGAGCGCCCACAGCAGGATCGCACTGAGCGTGGCGAAGCCCAGCTCGTAGGGCATGGGAGCCGTTGAGACCTGGATGAACTCAACGGTCTTGGTCACCAGCCGGAACGGGCTTCGCGCCGCAGGGACGACGAACGGCACCGCGACCACCGCGACCACCTGGAGCAGCCGGGCCATCCAGCCGGGCAGCCCCAGATGCCGAAGGCCGATTCCGATCCCGGCACTGATGGCCACCAGCAGCACGGCGAGCACCAGATAGCTGCGGTCGGTGGTCAGCGCGGTCAGCGGAAAGCCTGCGGTCAGTGCCGCTACTGCGCAGGCCAGGGTGGTGCGATCGGCTGGGGTCATCGGCCCCACCCGCCGAATGCCTGCCATGCCGACGCCACCGGGCCGGACGGGTCGGCCAGCACGGCGTGCCAACCGGCTCTGGTCAGCCGGTCAATGGAGGCCGGATCGGAGCCGGTGCCGCCGACCAGGATCGCCCAGCCCACCCGTCCATTGGCCAGGGCGGCGGCCAACTCGGCCTCCTCGGCGTCGTCCACCCGGGCCAGGGCGGCGACCAGGAGCTGGTTGGCGCCTTCGGCGTCCGCTGCGCGGAGGGCCGTGGTCAGGCCGCGGGTGCTGCTGGACTCGAGATCGGTGAGGTGTTCGAGGATCAGCTCCTGCTCGCCGCCGGGCAATCTGATCCCGTCGGCGTCGACCAGGGTGGCCGCGAAGCCGTCCCGAGCCAGTTGGAGGGTGATCGACGCCGCCGCGCAGACCACCCACTCCAGCCGTGGATCGGGGCTGCGTCGCGCGTAGCCATGGCTGCGGTTGTCGAGGATCACGCTGGCGCGAGGATCCCAGGAGCGTTCCTCCCGCCGCACCATCAGCTCACCGAAATGGGCGGTCGAGCGCCAGTGGATGCGGCGGACGTCATCGCCGGTCTCGTACTCGCGAATCAGGACGTCGTCGGCGCCACTCAGGCCGCTGTGCCGGATCATCGGGTCGCTGAGGGCGCCCTGCCCGGTCGTCGGGCGAAGGCTGGGCAGCACTTCGACCCGCGGGCGCACGATCAGCTCGGTGGCGTTGTCGGCTGCGCGGAGCGACCGGGCCAGACCCAGTCCGTCGCCGAGGCTCTGCTCGGTGGGGCCGAGTTGGTGGCGTCCCCGCCAGGCCGGGGTGACCTGATAGGTCAGCCCGCGGCGCCAGCGGCCGATGCCGGCCGGGATCACCACCCAGCGCGCCTCTCCCAGGGCCGGCGCCAGTCGATCGCGCAGCTGGAACACTCCGCCGAAGCTCAGCGAGCGGGGTGCCGGCAGCAACTCGACCTGGGCCGTTTGGCCAACGCTGATTCGGGGTGAGCTCAGCGCGCGGTCCACCCGGCAACTGATCGATGCCGGCAGCAGGAGCAGCCAGCTGATGATGGGGGCGCTGGCCAGGAACAGGCCCGGCCAGGCCAGCGTGCGCTGACCCAGGCTGAGCGCCACGGCCGTCCAGGCGATTCCGGCGACGAGCAGGCCCCAGCCGCGTGCGGTCAGCGGATTGGCGGCCTTCATCTCAGCGCTTGGCCGGCACCGTCACCGTGGCGATTGCCGCAGCCACCGCGTCCGCCGGGTTGCGGCCGGCGAGTTGAGCGGCGGGACTGAGCAGCACGCGGTGGGCCAGAGTGGGGATCGCCAGATCGGCGATATCGTCCGGAATCACGTAGCCGCGTCCGTCCATTGCGGCCCAGGCCTTGGCTGCGCGCATCAACTGCAGGCTCGCTCGCGGCGATGCGCCCAGGCGCAACTCGGGTGCGGTCCGGGTGGCGGCAACCACATTGACCAGGTACTGCTTCACCTGCGGGTGGACGTAGATCTGCCGGACGATCCCGATGGCTTCCATCACGGCGGCTGCGGTGGCGACCGGGGCCAGCGGCTCCAGCGGGTCGGCACCTCCGTGGTGCTCCAGCATGGCCACTTCTGCCGTGGAGCTGGGGTAGCCGATGTCGATGCGCAGGCCGAATCGGTCGCGCTGCGCTTCGGGGAGAGGGTAGGTGCCCTCCATCTCTATGGGGTTCTGGGTGGCGATCACCAGGAACGGGCGCGGCAGTTCGTGGCTGACCCCGTCCACGGTGACTCGGCGTTCCTCCATGGCCTCAAGCAGAGCCGACTGTGTCTTGGGTGAGGCGCGGTTGATCTCGTCACCGATCACCAGGTTGGCGAAGACGTTGCCGGGCTTGAACTCGAAGCTGCCGCTGGCCTGGTTGTAGACCGAGACCCCGGTGATGTCCGAGGGCAGCAGATCGGGAGTGAACTGGATCCGGCGCACGGTGGCGTCGATGGCCTTGGCCAGGGACTTTGCCAGCATCGTCTTGCCGACCCCGGGGATGTCCTCGATAAGGAGGTGTGCCTCGGCCAGGAGAGCGGCAGTGGCCAGCTCGATCGCTTCTGGCTTGCCCTCGATGACGGTGCTGACTGCGTCCCGGATCGAGCGTGCCAAGCCGGTGACTCGGGCGACGTCGCCCTCACTGATTCCTTCCACTTCGCCCCTGTCGTCATCTGCTGCGGACTCCGCCCAGCCTAACCGTCGTCGGGGCGTTGCGGGGGTGAGTGGATTTAGTCACTGAAAAGCCAGTCCGGTGGAGCAAAGTGGGGTACTGTGGAGCCAAGTGGAGGAAAGGGAAAGGGGAGTGGGCACCATGTTTCTGGGCACCTACACCCCCAAACTCGACGACAAGGGACGGTTCTTTCTGCCCGCCAAGTTCCGCGAGCAGCTGGCAGCCGGCCTGGTCATCACCCGGGCGCAGGATCGCTGTCTGGCCATCTGGCCGACGGAGGCATTCCTCGCCGAGGTGACGAACGCCGCAACCGGTCCTTCCACTGTTCGGGGAGTGCGTGACTACCAGCGGATGGTGGCCTCGGGCGCCTCGGACGAGTTGCCGGACAGCCAGGGCCGGGTCACCGTCCCGGTTCCGCTGCGGGCCTATGCGGGCCTGACCAAGGAGATCGTCGTGATCGGGGCGTTCAACCGCCTTGAGGTGTGGGATGCGGCGACCTGGGCGGAGTACTCGGCAGCTCAAGAGGAGGCCTTCGCGGCCTTGGACGAGGGAACCCCTGCGGTGAGCTGACCACCGAAGAACGGTTCGCGCGTGGCGGCTTCAATCCGCGTGCAGACCCTGCTGGCGCACCTTCCCCGGTGCCAGGAGCGGAGACCGCGGATTGAAACCACAACGCACGAGCCGAGCAACCAGACAGAGCGGATAGGCAGGGTCGAGATGAGCGAAGCTGGCGGCAGCGTCGCCCCGCAGCACCACCCGGTGCTGGTGGAGCGCGTCGTCGAGCTGCTCGTCCCGGCGCTGGCTGAGCCCGGATCGGTGTACGTGGACGGCACTCTGGGGCTCGGCGGTCACGCCTCGGCCATCCTGGAAGCCGCCCCGAACGCCAGCTGCATCGGCATCGACCGGGACCCGCAGGCATTGGCGCTTGCCGGGCAGAGGTTGGCCGGATTCGGCTCCCGGGTCCAGCTGCATCGCGCGATCTATCACGAGCTTCCTGACGTACTGGCGGCAGCCGGTCGTCCGAGGGTGCAGGCGATCCTGCTCGACTTGGGGCTGTCATCGCTGCAGATCGACGCCACCGACCGCGGCTTCGCCTATGCCGTGGACGCGCCGCTGGACATGCGGATGAACCCCGACCAGGAACTCACGGCGGCCACCATCGTGAATACCTGGCCGGCGGCGGACATTGCCCGCATCCTTCGGGACTACTCCGACGAGAGGTTCGCCCGGCGGATCGCCGACCGGATCGTGGCGTCCCGCCCGCTGGCCAGCTCGGCAGCCCTGGTCGCCGTTGTCACCGAGGCGCTCCCGATGGCGGCGCGCTACGGCGGAGGACACCCTGCCAAGCGCACCTTCCAGGCGCTGCGGATTGCCGTCAATGCCGAACTCGAGTCGCTGGCCGGAGTGCTCCCGGCCGCGCTAGACGCGCTGGCCCCCGGTGGACGCCTGGTGGTGCTGGCCTATCACTCCGGTGAAGACCGGCTGGTCAAGCGGGTCTTCGCCCGAGCCACCTCGGATCGGGTGCCGGCCGGCGTCCCGGACGTCCCGGCCGGCTACGCCGCGGACTTCACGCTGCTCACTCGGGGTGCCGAGACAGCTTCTGACACCGAAATCGCGTTCAACTCGCGCGCCAAGCCAGTCCGGCTGCGTGCCCTAGCCAGAAAGCAGGAGGAGGCCCGATGACCGCCCAACTCGCCCCTCGTCCGAATCCGGAACGTCGACGGCCGATTCTGCGTCCGGTTCCCCGGGCAGCCTCCAGCCTGGCCACCATTCCCTTTGTGGCCGTCGTCGCCTCGCTGCTGGCGCTCGGGATGATCGGAATCCTGGTTCTGACCACGGCCCTGCAGAACCAGGCATTCGTGGTTCAGGATCGGCAGCATCAGGCTGCGGTCCTGGCCACCCAGGTGTCCGGGCTGCAGGCCGCTGTCGCCGACAAGCGTTCGGTGCAGAGCCTGGCCGTGGCCGCTCAGTCGCTGGGGATGCGACCCAACCCGCAGGCCGCGAGCCTCCGTCTGGATGACGGCGACGTGGTCGGCAAGGCGACGACGGTCACCGGTATCGAGGTGCCGTCGATGCGCTATCTGACCGATGAGCAGGTGGCGGCGCAGATCGCGGCTATGGACAAGGCCGAGGCTGATCGCAAGGCGAAGAAGGCCGCCGAGGCGAAGGCCAAGGCGGAGGCGAAGGCAGCCAAAGCTGCGGCTGAGGCGCAGGCAAAGGCTGATGCGCAGGCTGCGGCGGATGCGCAGGCCACCTCCGGTACCGCGAAGCCGGGCGCCAAGGAGCGTGGCTGATGGCTCGTCCGCTGGATCGGTTCTTTCTGCCGAAGCAGGCCACGCCGGCCAAGCCGGCCAAGGCGTCCCGTCCCGCCAAGCGCCGGATGCCGGGCAAGCAGTCGGGGATCAGCTCGGCGACCAGGCTGCGTGCCCTGCTGATCGGCATCGCCGTGATCTTCTCGATGGCGGCCGGACGCGCGGTCCAGGTGCAGGCGATCGACGCCGACACCGTCGCTGCCGAAGCTGCGGCACAGATCACGGTGACGCGGGCGCTGCCGGCCTTTCGTGGTGAGTTGACCGACCGCAACGGGGAGGTGCTCGCTTTCACCGAAGACACCGTCTGGGTGATCGCCGACCCGGTGGCCATCCTGACCAACGGCAAGATTCACCCCGAGCAGATGACCGACAAGGATCGTCAGGTGGCGGCCTCGGCACCGAATCAGCTCGCCCAGCTGTTGGCCAGTCGGCTCGGCGGAACCGTCGACAGCTACCTGCCCAAGCTCACCAAGGCGGGAAGCCGCTACCAGATCCTGGTCAAGCAGGTGCCGGCCGCGGTGTTCCGTGAACTCAGCCAGTCGGTATCCGACGCGGGCCTGCTCGGCCTGTTCATGGAGAGCCACCCGACTCGGCGGTACCCGAACAAGACGCTGGCTGCCAACGTGCTGGGCTTCGTGAATGAGGCCGGCAATGGTGGCGGCGGTCTGGAGCTCGTGCTCGACTCTCAGCTGGCCGGCAAACCCGGCAAGGAGATCTACGAGAACTCGCCCAACGGCAAGATCCCTCTGGGGACCAACGTCCTGCAGCCCGCGGTCAACGGACTCGACTACCAGCTGACCCTCGATGCCGGTCTGCAATGGGAGGTCGATCAGATCCTGGGTGATCGAGTGCGCAAGACGGACGCGAACTCCGGCATGGCGATCGTGCTCAACGTCAAGACCGGTGAGGTGTTGGCCATGTCCAACTACCCGACCTTCGACGCGAACAACCCTGGTGACGCCGACGCGAAGGACCTGCAGAACCGAGCGGTGACCGATCCGTACACGCCCGGCTCAGTGCAAAAGGCGCTCACATTCGCCGCTCTCGTTGACCAAGGATTGGTCCGTGCGGACGATGTGGTGAAGGTTCCTTCGAAGATCAAGTCCGGCGACGGCTACGTCAGTGATGCCTGGAAGCATGGTGAGTTGACCCTGCTGGCCCGTGGCGTGCTGGCGAAGTCGTCCAACATCGGCACCATCGAATTGGCCCGCAAGTCGACCAAGCAGGCCCTGCACGACTACTACGTGAGCTTCGGCTTGGGCCAGAAGACCGGTATCGGCCTGCCCGGCGAGTCGAGGGGAATCCTGCCGGCAGCGAACATGCCCGACTACAGCCGTGACGGTCTGGCCTTCGGCGGTAGTGCCGTTGCGGTCACTCTGGTTCAGCAGGCAGCTGCGGTGGCCGGCATCGCCAATGGCGGCATCTACAACCCGCCGCGTCTGCTGAAGTCCCGGACGCTGGCGGACGGAACGTCGGAGAGCCTGCTCACCGGCGAACCGCGCCGGGTTGTCTCCGAGCAGACCTCGTCGGTGGTGGTGTCGATGATGGAGTCCATGGTGCAGAACACCAAGGCGCACACCTTCGATGTGCCGGGCTACCGCACCGGCGCCAAGACCGGTACCTCGCAGAAGCTGGATCCCAAGACCGGTAAGTCCACGGGATTGGTCACTTCGACCATTGGCGTCGGCCCGGTCGAGGACCCGCAGATCGTGGCGTACGTGGTGATCGATCATCCGCGACGCGGTTCGTCGGGACAGTCGGTGGCAGGGCCTGCCTACCGCGACATCATGGCGCTGGCCCTGGCCCGCTACGGGGTGCCGCAGTCGACCGGCAAGGCCCCGAAGCTGCCGATCGAGCCCTGACCGAGGTTGGCTAGGGTAGCCCTTGATGACCAGCACTTCGGCACCGCTGCGGCCGAGCCGGAACCGTCCGGTTCAGCTGAGCGACCTGTTCCCCTCTGCTCCCCGACTCGCGGTGAGCGGGGTAAGTATCGACTCGCGCAGCGTGCTCCCCGGTGACCTCTATGTCGGACTGCCCGGCAATGTCACCCACGGAGCGCGCTTCGCTGCGACCGCTGCCCAGGCGGGCGCGGTGGCCCTGCTGACCGATGCTGCCGGGGTGGAGCTTGCCGCGGACAGCGGGCTGCCGGTAGTGGTGGTGGCCGACCCGCGAGCCGAACTCGCTCGCGCCGCAGCCGAGGTCTACGGACGTCCCGGCGAACGACTGGCCCTGTTCGGAGTGACCGGGACCACCGGCAAGACCAGCACCAGCTTCCTGCTGGCCGCCGGACTGTCCGCGGTCGGCCATCAGGTCGGCACCATCGGAACCATCGGCTTCCGGCTGGGGGAGCGCCAGCTGGCTTCGGCTCGGACCACAGTGACCACCCCTGAGTCCTCTGACTTGCAGGCGCTGCTGGCCTACCTGGAAGAGCACGGCGCCGACGCGGTCGCCATGGAGGTCTCCTCCCATGCGCTGGCCTTGCACCGCGTCGACGAACTGCGGTTCGGGGTGGCCGGCTTCACCAACCTGGGCCGCGACCACTTGGACTTCCACCACGATCAAGAGAGCTACTTCCAGGCCAAGGCCGAGCTCTTCCGCAATGGCCGCGCATCCGCGGCCGTGATCTGCATCGACGACGAGTATGGACGCCGGCTCGCCCAGGAAGTCCGCGATGCCGGTGAGATGTCACTGGTCACCACCGGGGCCGACTCGCGCGCCGACTACTACGTGTCGTCCGCTCAGCTGCAGCCCGACGGGAGCCGGCTGGTCCGGCTGGCAACTCCCTCCGGTGAGGTCGGCTTCCGGCTGGGCCTGCTCGGTGAGTTCAACCTGCGCAATGCGACCACGGCTGCCGCCATGCTTGAGGTGGCCGGTCTTGACCTCACGGTGGCACTGGACGCGTTCGCTCAGGCCGCGGTGCCCGGACGCATGCAGCGGGTCGATCTGGGTCCCCACGCGCCCGGGGTGATCGTCGATTTCGCTCACACTCCGGAGTCGGTGACCGCGGCGCTGCACGGGCTTCCGGCGGGCCGGCGGATCGCGGTTCTGGGCTGCGGAGGGGATCGCGACCAGGCCAAGCGCGGTCCGATGGGGGCTGCGGCGGCGTCCGGTGCGGAACTGGTGATCGTCACCGATGACAACCCGCGCAGCGAGGATCCGGCCGAGATTCGGGCAGCGGTGCTGGCCGGTGCGCGGCAGGAGGCCGAGCGCAGTGGTGCGCAGGTGATGGACGGCGGCGACCGGGCCCAGGCGATTCGGACGGCCCTGTCCATGGCCGGCCCGCAGGACTGGATCGCGATCCTGGGTAAGGGCCATGAGCGTGGCCAGCAGTTGGCGCACGAGACGATTCCTTTCGACGATGTCGCGGTGGTTGCCCGGGAGTGGCAGGCCATCGCAGGAGAAGAAGATGCATGAAATGACCACGGCGCAGGTGGCTGCGCTGGCCGAGGCTCGACTGATCGGTGACCCGCAGGTGGCCGTCGGCCCCACGGTCGTCATCGACTCCCGGAGCGTTGAGCCAGGCAGCCTGTTCGTGGCTCTGCCCGGCGAGCGGGTGGACGGGCATGACTTCGCCGCCGCCGCCGTGGCCGCCGGAGCGTCCGCCATTTTGGTCGGACGGGAGTTGGCCGTCGATGCTGTGCAGTTGGTCGTCGACGACCCCGCGGCCGGACTGGCCCGATTGGCCCGCGGCCTGGTCGATGAGGCACTGGCCGGTGGGCTGGTCACCGTTGCGGTCACCGGATCCTCGGGCAAGACCAGCACCAAGGATCTGATCGCCCAGGTGCTGGCCACCGCCGGTGAGACGGTGGCCCCGGTCGGGTCCCAGAACAACGAAATCGGAGTGCCGCTGACCGCGACCCGGATCGCGCCCAGCACCCGGTTCCTGGTCAGCGAGTTCGGCGCTCGCGGCCTGGGCCATATCCGCTGGCTGTGCGAGGTGGTGCCGCCACGGATCGGTGCCGTCCTCAACGTCGGCCAGGCCCACCTGGGCGAGTTCGGCTCCCAGGTGGTGATCGCCCAGGCCAAAGGCGAGTTGGTGGAGGCGCTGCCGAGCGACGGTTGGGCCGTGCTGAATGCCACCGACCCGTTGGTCGCGGCGATGGCCGAACGGACGACGGCCCGGCTGGCCAGCTTCGGAGCACCCGACGGCCTCGGCGAAGTGCGGGTCTGGGCTGAAGACGTGAGCCTGGACGCTCTGTCTCGGCCACGCTTCACGCTGCACGCGTCCGGGCTGGCCGAAGGCACGGTGCCGGTGACGCTGCAGGTCAGCGGAGCCCATCAGGTCGAGAACGCACTGGCTGCGGCCGCGGTCGGGCTGGTCGCCGGGATCGGACTGGCCCAGGTGGCCGCGTCCCTGAGTCAGGCACAGGCACGCTCCCGATGGCGGATGGAGCTGACCGAGCGTCCCGATCGGGTGCTGGTGGTCAATGACGCCTACAACGCGAACCCGGATTCGATGGCGGCCGCTCTGCACTCGCTGGCGGCACTGCGCCGTCCGGGTGGCCGGCTGTTGGCGATCCTGGGTGACATGCTCGAGCTCGGCGCGACCGCGCCGCAGCAGCATCGCGACGTCGGGGAGCTCGCCGGACAGCTCGGCATAGACCATCTGATCCTGATCGGCGACCACGCCGAGGATCTGGCTGCTGGCGCGCGTGTCGGGGGCGTCGGGTTTAGCATGGCGCCCGATCGGAGCGCCGCTCTCACGGCTGCAGCCGACTGGCTGCGTCCGGACGATGTGGTGCTGATCAAGGCATCGCGTGGGCTGGCGTTGGAAACGGTGGCGCAGGCCCTCGCCGAGGGTCGGCCGACGCTGGAGGTTGGGTAATGAGGAGCATCCTGCTCGCAGGGGCGATCGGCTTGGTCGGCACCCTGATGGGCACCCGCTACGCGATTCGCTTCCTGGTCCGGCGCGGCTACGGCCAGTTCATCCGCGATGACGGCCCGACCAGCCACCACACGAAGCGCGGCACTCCCACCATGGGGGGAACCGTCATCATCGCTTCGGTGCTGCTGGCCTACACGCTGGCCCACCTGATCACCTGGACCCCGCCGACGGCGTCCGGCCTGCTGGTGCTCGGCCTGGTGTTGGCACTGGGCCTGGTCGGGCTGGCCGACGACTGGATCAAGATCAGCAAGGCGCGCTCGCTCGGCTTGCACGCCTGGGCGAAGCTGACCCTGCAGACGGTGGCGGCGGTGGCGTTCGCGATTGCCGCGCTACTCCTGCCGGACGCCCGCGGGATGAGCCCGGCCAGTCAGGCGGTCTCCTTCCTGCGCGACATCCCGTGGCCCTGGCTGCAGCTGCCGATCTGGCTGGCGGTGATCTGGATCGTCTTCCTGGTCTCGGCGTGGTCGAACGCGGCCAACCTCACCGACGGCCTGGACGGCCTGGCCACCGGTGCCGGCGCCATGGTCTTCGCTGCCTACGCGATCGTGAACATCTGGCAGTACAGCCAGTCGTGTGTCTTCGGCGGCCCGCAGTGCTATCAGGTGCGAGATCCCTACGATCTGGCCCTGATCTCGTTGGCCTTGGCCGGCGCCTGCTTCGGATTCCTGTGGTGGAACGCCAGTCCCGCCAAGATCTTCATGGGCGATACCGGTTCGCTGGCCATCGGTGGGGCGTTCGCGGCGCTGTCGGTGATGACTCGAACCGAGTTGCTGATGGTGATCGTCGCCGGGTTGTTCGTGATCATCACGGCGTCGGTGGTGCTCCAGGTCGGCTGGTTCAAGATCTCCGGCGGCAAGCGGCTGTTCAAGATGGCGCCGCTACAGCATCACTTCGAGTTACTCGGCTGGCAGGAAGTCACGATCACCGTGCGGTTCTGGATCATCTGCGGCATGTGTGTCGCTACTGGATTGGGCCTTTTCTACGCCGAATGGGTGGTGGGGCAGCTGTGAAGACGTGGTTGGCCACCGCCGATCGGCTCTCGCCTTGGTCGCAGGCCACTGTCGTGGTGGCCGGGCTGGGCACGTCCGGTTTTGCTGCGGCGGACGGTCTGATCGAACTCGGCGCCAAGGTCATCGTCCTGGACGATTCGCTGAGTAGCGAGAACGCCGAGAAGGCGAAGCTGCTGGAGTTCCTGGACGCCGAGGTCCGGCTCGGGCCGGGCGCCACCGCCGAGCTTCCGGCCGAGGCCGACCTGGTGGTGACCTCGCCGGGCTGGCGACCGTCGGCTCCGCTACTGGCACAGGCCGGGTTGCGCGGGATCCCGATCTGGGGCGAGGTCGAGCTCGCCTGGCGGATGAGCCTTCCCGATCGTCAGGTGCCGTGGCTGGCGGTGACCGGCACCAATGGCAAGACCACCACGGTGGGCATGCTGGAGTCGATGCTGACCGCGGCCGGGCTGAAGACATCTGCCGTCGGAAATGTCGGACGCCCGATCGTCGAGGCGGTCCTCGACGACGTCTCCTATGACGTGCTGGCCGTCGAGCTGTCCAGCTTCCAGCTGCACTGGACGAACAGTCTCGCCCTGCATTCGGCTGCGGTCCTGAACGTCGCTCCCGACCATCTGGAGTGGTATGCCGATCGGGCCGGCTGGCCGGACGGTGTCAGTGACTCGATGGCGGCCTATACCGCTGACAAGGCCCGCATCTTCGAACGAGTGCAGCACTCCTGCGTCTACAACGTGGCCGATCCGGTCACCGAGCATCTGGTCGAGGAAGCCGAGGTGCAGGACGGCGCTCGGGCGATCGGCTTCACCCTCGGCATCCCGGCGGTCTCGATGCTCGGCGTCGTGGACGACGTCCTGGTCGACCGGGCGTTCATCAGTCAGCGTTGGGATTCGGCCATCGAGATCGCCAAGGTCTCTGACGTTCAGCCCTACGCCCCGCACAATGTGGCCAATGCACTGGCCGCGGCCGCACTGGCCCGCTCCTTCGGTGTGGCGCCGCAGGCGGTTGCCGAGGGCCTCAAGCGGCTTCGGCTGGGCGATCACCGGATCCAGACCATCGCCGAGCGGGACGGCGTCCGCTACGTCGACGACTCCAAGGCGACGAACCCGCATGCGGCGGCGGCCTCGCTGGCCGCCTTCGACTCGGTGGTGTGGGTCGCCGGCGGCCAGGCCAAGGGCACCACCTTCGACGAGCTGGTCACTCAGGTGGCCGACAAGCTGCGCGCCGTGGTGGTGTTCGGCATCGATCGGGCGGTGATTGCCGACGCAGTGGCCCGACACGCACCGCAGGTGCCACTGAAGGTGCTTGATAACAGCGATCATGGAGCGATGAAGCAGGCGGTGGAGTGGGCTGCATCCCAGGCGCAAGCCGGCGATGTCGTCCTTCTCGCGCCCGGCTGCGCCAGCAGAGACATGTACACCGACTACGCCCAACGCGGCGCGGCCTTCGCGGAAGCGGTGGCCGGACTCAGCGGATAGGAGGTACCCGGTGGCGATCCTGACTTCCCCCTTTGTGGATCGCCACGGAACCGAGTCGGCCCAACCCGCCAAGGGCCGCCGACGGAGTCTCGTGGTCGACTGGTTGGCCCATCCGCAGGCCAGCTTCTACCTCGTGCTCGTTCCGGCAGTGCTGCTGCTGGTGCTGGGCATGATGATGGTGCTCTCCGCCTCCAGCGTGTACGCCTACGTCCGCTGGGATGGCGACTCCTACTACTTCGTGAAGCGGCAGGCCGTGTTCCTGCTCGTGGGTGGTGCCATGGCCTTCGTCCTGGCCCGGTTGAAGCCGACCCACTTGAAGATCGTCGGCTGGGGGCTGATGGCCGGGGCCATGGTGCTGCAGGTGCTCACCTTCACTCCGCTGGGCTACTCCAACAACGGCAACACCAACTGGGTGAACCTGGGCGTCTCCTGGTTCAACATTCAGCCGTCCGAGCTGGCCAAGCTGGCCATCGTGATGTGGGGTGCCGACATCTTCGCCCGCAAGGAGAAGCTGCTCGGCGACGTCCGGCATCTGCTGATCCCGTTCCTGCCGGCCTCGATGGTGATCATCGGCCTAGTCGTGCTGCAATCCGACCTGGGAACCGGCCTGATCCTGGGGACGATCGTGCTGGCGGTGCTCTGGTACGTGGGAGCGTCCTGGAAGGTGCTGGCCTCGATCATCGGTGGCGTTGCCGCCGTGGTCGCGCTGTTGATCGTGACGACGCCCTATCGGATGTCGCGGATCCTGGGCTTCTTCAATCCTGACCTCGACCCGTTGGGCGTCAACCATCAGCCGATTCGGGCCCAGTTCGCCCTGGCCTCCGGCGGATGGTGGGGGCTCGGCCTGGGCGAGAGTCGGCAGAAGTGGGGCGGCCTGGTCGAGTCGCACACCGACTACATCCTGGCCGTGATCGGTGAAGAGCTGGGCCTGGTGGGAACTCTCAGCGTGCTCGCGCTGCTGTTGATCCTGGGCTACGCCGGGTTCCGAATCGCGATGAGGTCGGATCTGACGTTCTGCCGCTACACCGCGGCCGGAATCACCAGCTGGTTCATGGTGCAGGCGCTGGTGAACATTGCCGTGGTCTTCCGGATGATGCCGGTGCTCGGCGTCCCGCTGCCGTTCTTGTCCTATGGCGGCTCGGCGCTGATGGCCAACCTGATGGCGCTGGGCGTTCTGCTGGCCTGCGCCCGCCAGGAGCCGACCGCCCGTGCCTATGCCGAGCGGCGTCGGACCCGCCGTGCCAAGACTTTGGTGACGACCGCGGTCGGGGCCGGCTCGTGACCGCATTGCCCATCGTCCTGGCTGGTGGCGGGACAGCGGGGCACACCTCGCCGCTGATCGCCACCGCCGAACGACTGCGTGAGCTCGGCGAGGTCGATCTGCTCTGCGTCGGTACCCCCAAGGGGCTGGAGACGCGGGTGATCCCGGCCGCCGGGCTGGAGTTGGCGCTGATTCCGCCGGTGCCACTGCCGCGCCGAATCACCCCCGAGCTGTTCTCGGTGCCCGGCCGGCTGGGCCGGGCTGTCGCCGAGGCGGGCGCGATTCTTCGTCGGCACCGGGCCGAGGTGGTGGTCGGCTTCGGCGGCTACGTCTCGCTGCCGGTCTACCTGGCCGCCTGGCGGGCCAAGCTGCCGATCGTCCTGCACGAGGGCAATGCGGTGCCCGGCCTCGCGAACAAGGTGGCTGCGCGATTCACGCCCTGGGTGGCCACCACCTTCCCGGGCACCCCGCTCCCGCACGCCCAGCAGGTCGGTTTGCCGGTGCGGGCGGCGATCGCCGGGTTGGATCGCGCTGCCGGGCGAGCGGAGGCGCGAGTCATCTTTGGGCTGCCGGAGCAGGGTCCGGTGCTGCTGGTCTCCGGCGGCTCCCAGGGGGCGCGCAGCCTGAACCAGGTGGTGATCGGCGCCCGGACCGCACTTCTGGCCGCCGGGATCAGCATTCTGCACGTCCTCGGACCGGCGAACCTGACCGAGGAGACGGTCGCGGTCACCGACCCGGAAACCGGGGCCGGCTACCGCCCGGTGGGCTATGTGGACGAGATGGGCCAGGCCTATGCGGCCGCCGATCTGATGCTGGGCCGTTCCGGTGCGGGCACGGTGATGGAGACCGCCATGACCGGCCTGCCGACGATCTTCGTCCCCTTGCCGCACGGCAATGGTGAGCAGGCTCGCAATGCCGACTTCCTGATCGAAGCCGGAGCCGGGCTGTTGGTGCCCGACGCCGAGCTGACGGCCGACCGGCTCACAGCGATGGTCGGGGACTTGTTCGGCGATCCGGCTCGGCTCGCCGAGATGTCGGGCACCTGCCGCCGGTTGGCACCCACGGGGGCCGCCGACGCGCTGGCCCGGTTGGTGCTGCGCGTGGCCGGACGACCAGACTGAGACCATGCCTTTGATTGAGCCGGTACCGCTGTTGCCCGTCGCCGAACTGGGACGGGTGCACTTCATCGCGGTCGGCGGTGCCGGGATGAGTGGCATCGCCGCGCTGTACGCCGACCTTGGCGTGCCGGTCAGCGGCAGTGACCAGAACGACAGTGCGACTCTGCGGGCACTGACCGAATCGGGGGTGACCACCTACGTGGGCCACGATGCCGCCCAGCTCGGCGCTGCCGACACCGTGGTGATCTCGTCTGCGGTGCGCGAGAGCAATCCGGAACTCGCCGAGGCCCGGCGGCGCGGCCTGCGGGTGTGGCATCGCAGTGCGGCACTGGCCGCACTGATGCTGGGCCGAGTCGGAGTGGCCGTCACTGGAACCCATGGCAAGACGACCACCTCGGCGATGATCGCCACCCTGCTCACCGCAGCCGGTGCCGACCCCGGCTATGTGGTCGGCTCGCCGCTGCGGGCCACCGGACGCAGCCACCGGCTCGGCGCCGGCGAGGTCTTCGTGATCGAGGCCGACGAGAGCGACGGCTCGTTCCTGCAGTATCCGGCCCAGGTTGTGGTGATCACCAACATCGAGGCCGACCACCTGGACAACTGGGGAACCGCGGAGGCGTATGCCGCCGGCTTCGCCCGGCTGGCAAGCGGAGACTCGGTGACCACGGTGGTGATCAGCAGCGATGACCCCGGTGCGGTGCGGCTCACCGCGTCCTTGCGCGCTGCCGGAGTTGCGGTGCTCACTTTCGGCGAATCCGAAGGCGCGGACGTCCGGCTCAGCGAGATCGGGCACCAGGGTTTGGGCGCCACTGCGACGCTCAGCGGCCCCACCGATGCCGGGCCGATCGCTTTGGCCGTCCCGGGTCGCTACAACCTGCACAATGCAGCGGCCGCGTATGCGGTCGGGATCAGTCTGGGGCTGCCCGGGCCGGTGCTGCGTGCGGCGGCCGCGGAGTTCGCCGGCACCAACCGTCGCTTCCAGCCGGTGGCCGAGGTCGGCGGCGTCCGGATCTTCGACGATTACGCCCACCACCCGACCGAGGTGGCCGCCACTCTGACGGCCGCTCGCGAACTTGTCGGCGATGGACGAGTGGTGGCCTGCTTCCAGCCGCATCTGTTCACCCGGACCCGGGACTTCGCCGCCGAGTTCGGCCGATCTCTCGGCCTGGCCGACCTGGTCGTGGTCTGCGGCATTTACCCGGCACGCGAGGACCCCTTGCCGGGCATCACCGGCGAACTGGTTGCCGTCGCCGTCGCCGACCCGCAGCGGGTCAGCTACGTCGAGCGCATCGGGGACGCGGCCGCTCTGCTGGCGCAGCTGGTGGCACCGGGGGATCTGGTGGTCACGATCGGTGCCGGCGATGTCACCGCAGTCGGCCCCCAGCTTGCTGCGTTGTTGCGAGAGGGGCGGCGGTGAGTCTCAGCGATGCCACGATGCGGCTGGACTTGCGCCGGCGTCAGGATCGGCATCGCCGCTGGTGGCAGCTCGGTGTGGCGGGAATCGTCGTAGTGCTGCTGGGAGTTGCCGGCTATCTGGTGTGGTTCTCTCCGGTCTTCGCCGCCGCCACGGTCACCGTGACCGGCAACAAGCTGCTCAGCAAGACCGACATCGTCGATGCGGCCCAGTTCGTCCCCGGCACACCCTTGGCCCGGCTCGACGTCGACGCTATCGCCGATCGGGTGGCCGGGCTGCCGGCTGTGGCCCGGGTCACTGTCCGTCGCGACTGGCCCGATCAGCTCACCGTTGAGATCACCGAGCGAACGCCGCACCTGTCGATCCCAGCGGGCGGCGGCTACCTGATCGCCGACGCCTCCGGGGTGGTGTTCCAGGCGGTGAAGGACCAGCCGTCCGAGCTGGTCCGAGTGGTCGCCGACCCCAACGACCAGGCTGTGCTGGCTGATGTCGGAACGGTATTCTCCGCGCTGAGCGACCAGCAGCGGGCCCAGGTGAACCGGCTCGAAGCCCCTAGCCGCGATGGCATCGTGCTGCGCCTGAGGGACGGGGCAAAGGTGATCTGGGGGAGCGCAGAGCAGTCGTCGATAAAGGCGCAGGTGCTGGCCAAGCTGCTGCCCTTGGGTGGCGACGTCTTCGACGTATCGGCGCCGGCTTTCCCCGCTCGCCGGTGATGGAGACTTCAGCGCAACCCTGAAGCGGCACTTGAGGGACGCGCCGAGGCCTTGCCCATTCTTGGACACTGTGAAAACCGGTCTCCTAGCCTTGGCTCGCACGCCGAAGTACGTTGCCCTTCCCCGCCATGGCTTCGTCGAGCCCGTACAAGCCAGCAGTTGCTCCAGTGAGGGTGGGTGACGTGGGAACTGCATCCCAGAACTATCTGGCCATCATCAAGGTGGTCGGCGTCGGTGGTGGCGGCGTCAATGCTGTCAACCGCATGATCGAATCGGGATTGCGGGGGGTCGAGTTCATCGCGGTGAACACTGACGCCCAGGCGCTTCTGATGAGTGACGCCGACGTCAAGCTCGACATCGGCCGCGATCTGACCCGAGGACTCGGCGCCGGCGCCGATCCGTCCAAGGGACGCCAGGCCGCCGAAGATCACTCCGACGAGATCGAAGAGGTGCTCAAGGGCGCCGACATGGTCTTCGTGACGGCGGGTGAGGGCGGCGGTACCGGCACCGGTGGTGCCCCGGTGGTGGCCCGGATCGCCCGCTCGCTGGGCGCACTGACCATCGGTGTGGTCACTCGTCCGTTCAGCTTCGAGGGGCGTCGCCGCTCCTCGCAGGCCGAGGACGGCATCTCGACGCTGCGCGAAGAGGTCGACACCCTGATCGTCATCCCCAACGACAAGCTGCTGGAGATGACCGACCATCAGGTCGCGATCCTGGACGCGTTCCGGCAGGCCGATCAGGTGCTGATGCAGGGCGTGTCCGGCATCACCGACCTGATCACCACACCCGGCCTGATCAACCTCGACTTCGCCGATGTGAAGGCCGTCATGTCCAATGCCGGCTCCGCGCTGATGGGCATCGGCTCGGCGCGCGGTGAGGACCGGGCCCGGGTCGCCGCCGAGATGGCGGTGTCGTCCCCGCTGCTGGAGGCCAGCATCGAGGGTGCTCACGGTGTGCTGCTGTCGATTGCCGGTGGTTCGGATCTGGGCCTGTTCGAGGTCTCGGCCGCGGCCAACCTGATCGAGGCAGCCGCCCACGAGGACGCCAACATCATCTTCGGCACCGTGATCGACGACGCCCTGGGCGACGAGGTCAAGGTGACGGTGATCGCCGCCGGCTTCGACGGTGGACAGCCGCCCAAGCGGGCCCCGCGTCCGGAGCCGCAGCGCCGCCCGCAGCCGGTCCCGGCACGCCCGGAGATGGCACGCCCGGAACCGGTGGCCGTCATCGAGGAGCCGGCTCCCACCGAGCCGGTGGAGCCGATCGAGCCTGCGCAGCCGAGCACTCCGGTGGTTCCCGGCTATGTCGGCAACGATGATCTGGACGTCCCGGACTTCCTGAAGTAGGTCTCGGCCGTTGTTCAGCTATCGAGTCGACCCCGACGCCCACGGCGTCGGGGTCGCTTTCGCTGATGCTGTCGGCCCGGACGGCACGGTCTTCGATCTCGGGCTGAGCGGCTACCCGGGCTGGCGGTCGCCGGACTGGGAGCTGGTCGAGGCCGAGCTTGGCGTCCCGGTCTTCAACGCCTACCAGGTGCACAGCGCACGGGTGGTCGAGGTGGACGCCCACACCGATGCCCAGGCCCTGGCCCGAGTGGAGGCGGACGCGCTGATCACGGCGAGCCCCGGCGTCGGTCTCGCCGTGCGGGCAGCCGACTGTCTGCCGGTCCTGCTCGCCGACCCCGGGTGTGGCCTGATCGCCGCTGCCCACGCCGGACGAGTCGGCCTGGCCGGCGGTGTCCTTGCGGCCACCGTCGCTGCGCTGACCGAGCGGGGCGCTACCGAAGTCACAGCCTGGATCGGCCCGCACATCTGTGAGGCCTGCTACGAGGTGCCTGAGGAGCTCCAGGCGCAGATCTGCGCCACGCTGCCTCAGGCCCACGCCACGACGAGCTGGGGGACGCCCAGCCTGGATCTTGGTGCCGCGGCGGAGGCGCAGCTAGTCGGGCTGGGGGTGCGGGTGGTTCGGGTGGATCCGTGCACTCGGACCAGTCCCGAACTGCACTCCTACCGGCGCGACGGGGCTGCCGCCGGTCGGCAGGCCGGGGTGATCTGGCGTCCGTCTGCCTAGGCGTGTCGCCGGTGGCCTACCCGAAGATCCGCGCCCTGACAGCTAAAGTCAAACTGAATAGGGCTTTGGAGGGCTGAAAGATGGCGGATCGCTTGAAGAAGGCAGCCGTTTGGCTGGGCCTTGTGTCCGACACCGACTACCCAGAGGTAGAGGCTGAGCAGGACGAGGCCACCGAAGCCGTACCCACCGGCAAAGACCTTGAGGCACGTCCGGCGGCGACCGCCAGTGTCACCGAACTCGGCTCGCGGCGTCCGGTGAAGGAGGCCGCACCCAGGGTGGCCGACATCAACCGGATCATCACCGTGCACCCGCGGACGTACAACGAAGCTCGCACCATCGGTGAGAACTTCCGCGACGGCGTTCCGGTGATCATGAACCTGTCCGAGATGGAGGAGTCCGACGCCAAGCGGCTCGTCGACTTCTCCGCCGGCCTGATCTTCGGCCTTCGCGGCAGCATCGAACGGATCACCAGCAAGGTGTTTCTGCTGTCCCCGCACAACGTCACTGTTGCTGCTGAGGACAAGGAACGGCTGGCCGGCGGCTTCTTCAACCAGTCGTAGGACAGCCTGCCGCGGCGATGCCCGCTGGCCGATGCTGGGTGAATTCTCTTGACCTTCGGTTGACGGCCACGAGCGTGCAATACCCTCGATTCTTGGATTCAGCCAAGCTGTGACACTAGCCTGAGAGCACTATCGGGGCTGGTGAAGCTTGTCCCGTTACCGACACGTGAGGTGAGCAATGACCCTGACCCTCGAGCAGGTCCGCCAGACCCGCTTCCACCTGGCTCGACGCAACGGCTACGAGCCCGTCGACGTCGACATCTTCGTCGACAAGGTAGAGGCGACGCTCTCCCAGCTCACCGAGGAGAACGGCAGCCTGAAGAAGCAGCTCGAGGCGCTGTCCAGTTCGGAGCCGTCCAGCATCTTCGTGCCCGGCGACAGCTCCGAGGACGACAAGCTGCGCGCCGAACTCGCCGCACGCCAGCAGGAGTTGCAGGCGGTTCGCGGCCAGCTCGCCGAGGCTCAGGCCGCTGCGGAGAAGGCGCGCGCCGAGCTCGCTGAGGCCCAGAACGCGTTGGCGAACAGCAAGGCTGCCGCCTCCAAGTCCGGTGCGGACGCTCAGGCGGCCGCACAAGCCGCTCAGGCGGCTGCGGCGGCGCAGGCCAAGGCAGAGATCGACTCCCTGCGTGCGGAGCTCGCACAGGCCAAGCAGGCGGCTGCTGCGGCTGCTGCTGCGGCTGCCGCGGCCCCGGTCGTGGATGGCCCCAGCGGCAAGGTCGAGAACATCATCGTCACCACCTCCGCCGAGGCGTCGCCGGCCGTGACCCGGCTGCTGCAGATGGCCACCGAGCAGGCCGAGCGCCTGGTCGGGGAGTCCGAGGTGGAGGCGGAGCGGATCGTCACCAGCGCCCGGGCCGAGGCTGAGACTGTCATCGACAGCGCCAACCGGAAGGCTCACGAGGCTCTCACCGATGCCCGCACCCGTGCGGATCGGATCGAGTCCGAGGCCCGAGTCAATGCCGAGAAGCTCACCTCGGACGCTCAGACCAAGGCCGACCAGGTCACCAGCGAGGCCGACGCACTGCGCACCGAGTTGTTCAGCGCGCTCGAGACTGAGCGGGATTCGCTGCGGGGCAAGGTCGATCGGTTGCGTTCGTTCGAGCAGAACTACCGCAGCACGCTGGCCAATCACCTGCAGACCCAGCTGCGTTCGCTCAACGAGGCCACCTTGGAGCCCGGCGATGTGCCCGAGATCCTGACCGAGCCGGGCCCCGGTTCCGCGACGCCGCGCCTGGACGCCCTGCTCAACGAGAGCAACTGACCGAAACCGGTGATACTCTCCCTGCTCAGATATCAGCAGGAGGTGCGAGTCCATGCCGTCGGCTAACCGTGTCAAGCCCACAGTCCGGGCCAAAGCGGCCTCGTTCCCGATCGCTGAGGGCGAGGATCCCTGGACCGAGGAAGAGGTTGAGGAGATCCGCCAGGAGCTGCTCGCCGACATCGCTCGAATGGAACGAGCGATCGAGGTAGCGGAGGCGGGTCTGGCCGACCTCTTCGAGGAAGGCACCGACGGTGCCGGTCGGGATCCGGCCGATGTCGGATCGTCCAACTTCGAGCGTGACCAGGAGATGTCGCTCGCTCAGAACGCCCGCGACATGCTCGACCAGGCACAGCAGGCCTATCGGATGTTCGAGGCCGGCAACTACGGCTCCTGTGAGTCCTGCGGGCAGCCGATCGGGAAGGACCGGCTTCAGGTCTTTCCGCGGGCCACCATGTGCGTGGCCTGCAAGCAGCGGGAGGAACGCAGATAGCCACCAGTGAGACGACCGGCCTCAAGCCGGTCACGGTGTGGTCCTTGGTCGTCGGCATCGGCGTACTTGGGCTGGTCGTCGACCAGATCACCAAGGCGGTGGTCCTGGCCGTTCTCGATCCTGCCCATCCGATTCCGTTGCTGGGCGGGCTGATCACCCTGCAGCTGTTGCGCAACTCCGGTGCCGCTTTCAGCATGGGTGAGGGGCTCACCGTGGGGCTGAGCATCATCGCGATCGCTGCCCTGATCGGCGTGCTGGCCTGGTTCGTGCCGAAGGTGCGTCATCCCGGTTGGACGGCCGCCATGGGCCTGCTGGTGGCTGGTATCTCCGGGAATCTGACCGACAGGCTGTTCCGCGACCCGGGGCCTTTCCAGGGGCACGTGATCGACTTCATTCAGGTGCCCTACTTCGCTGTCTTCAATGTCGCCGACATTTGCATCACGGCTGCTGCGGTGGTGGTGATCTGGCTGACCCTGATCACCAAGGTCGGCTTCGACGGCACGCCGTTCTCCGACTCGGCGCCCGCAGCCGGGACCTCAGCCGACGCCGGGGATGAATAGCATCTGGCTGGTCCCCGACGGCCTCGAGGGCGAGCGTGTTGACCAAGCCGCAGCGCGAATTAGCGGCCTGTCCCGCAGCCGGATCTCTGAACTGTTGGCGGCCGGCGGCGTCCTGGTGAACTCCGAAGTCGTGGCCAAGTCCCATCGGGTCCGGGCCGGCGACCTGCTGGAGGTCGCTGTGACCACGGCCCCGACGGTGCAGGTGGTGCCGGCCGAAGTTGCCGGGATCGGCATCGTCTACGACGACGCGGACATCGTGGTCGTCGACAAGCCCGCCGGTGTGGCCGCTCATCCCAGTCTCGGCTGGGACGGCCCGTCCGTGGTCGAACACCTGGCTGCGGCCGGATTCCGGATCTCCACCTCTGGTGCAGCCGAGCGGCAGGGGATCGTCCAGCGCCTCGACGTGGGCACCTCGGGACTGATGGTGGTGGCCAAAAGCGAGTCGGCCTACACGGTGCTGAAGCACGCGTTCCGCTCCCGCGAGGTCTCCAAGACCTACCACACGTTGGTGCAAGGCCATCCGGACCCGCTGGAGGGCACCATCGATGCGCCGATCGGACGACATCCCGGCGCCGACTACAAGATGGCCGTGATCGCCGGCGGCCGAGCCAGCATCACCCACTACCACCTTCTGGAAGCGTTCCGCTCGGCATCTTTGCTGGAAGTGCACCTGGAGACCGGACGCACCCATCAGATCCGGGTGCACATGCAGGCCATCAAGCACCCATGCGTCGGCGATCCCACCTATGGCGGAGACCCGGTTTTGGCCGCGCGACTAGGCCTCGAGCGGCAGTGGCTGCACGCCGTCCAGCTGTCCTTTGTGCACCCTCGCAGCGGCGAGCTGGTGAGCTTCGATTCGCCTTACCCCGACGATTTAGCGAAGGCACTCGAGCTCGTCCGGCACTGAGCAGCTTCGGTTGTAACACGGGGCGGCTAGGGTAGGGCAACGTGCGTAGAGCAAAGATAGTTTGCACGATCGGTCCGGCGACCGATTCGGCCGAGGCCATCATCAACCTGGTGAACGCGGGGATGAACGTCGCGAGGCTCAACATGAGCCACGGCGATCACCTGCTTCACGCCGAGCGGGTCCGGTGGATCCGCGATGCGGCCCGAATCGCGGGTCGCCCGGTCGGCATCCTGGCTGACCTGCAGGGCCCCAAGATCCGTCTGGGCAACTTCGTCGACGGAGAGGCCTTCCTGAACCCCGGTGATCGCTTCGTGATCACCACCGACGACGTCCTGGGCACCGCGGAGCGGGCCGGGACCACCCTGAACACGCTGACCGACGATGTGACTCCGGGCGATCAGATCCTGATCAACGACGGAGCCATCGAGCTGAAGGCGATCGAGGTCACCGAGACCGACGTGATCACCGAGGTGATCGTGGGCGGACGCGTGTCCGACCACAAGGGGATCAATCTGCCCGGCGTGCCGGTGAGCGTCCCCGCATTGAGCGAGAAGGACGAGCGGGATCTGCGCTGGGCGCTGCGTCACGGCGTCGACATGATCGCGCTGTCCTTCGTCCGCAATGCCGCCGATATCGTCCCGGTGCATCAGGTGATGGACGAGGAGGATCGACACGTCCCGGTGGTCGCCAAGCTGGAGAAGCCGCAGGCGATCGAGAACCTCGACTCGATCATCGACACCTTCGACGCGTTCATGGTGGCCCGTGGCGACCTGGGCGTCGAACTGCCGCTGGAAGAGGTGCCCGGTGTCCAGAAGCGGATCATCGACGCGGCCCGGACCTGGGCCAAGCCGGTGATCGTGGCCACCCAGATGCTGGAGTCGATGATCACCTCGCATCGTCCGACCAGGGCGGAGGCGTCCGATGTCGCCAACGCCATTCTGGACGGCGCGGACGCGGTGATGCTGTCCGGTGAGACCGCGGTCGGGGAGTACGCGATCGAGGCTGTCGAGGTGATGTCTCGCATCATCGCCCGCACCGAGTCGGAGGGTCTGGACAAGATCCGCGGCCTGACCTGGGACCCGCACACCGTCTCCGGAGTGATCTCCAAGGCGGCGATCGAGGTTGCCGAGCGGGTCGGGGCCAAGTATCTGGCCGCCTTCACGATCTCTGGCGACACCCCGCACCGCTTGGCGCGGCTGCGCTCGGAGGTGCCGATCATGGCCTTCACGCCGCTGCCGAAGACCGCCCAGGAACTGACTCTGTGCTGGGGCGTCCAGTCGTATGTGACCCCGGAGTACACCAACACCGATGCCATGGTGAAGTCGGTGCAGGACGCGCTGGCCGCAACCGGCTTCATGGACGCCGGTGACCGGGTCGTGGTGGTCAGTGGCAACCCGGGCCGTCACATGCACAAGACGAACGCCTTGCGCATCTACGAGATGGACTGAGCCTTCGTCGGGCCCGGTTCGCCCGGGCCCGGTGGGGGGTGCCCGCTAGAGTCTTGGCGTGGCCGATCCCCGGGCGAGCAGGGCTGTCGGGGCTCCGGTCGGGGTCCTGGCGATCGCGGCGGGAGCCTTGCTGGCTGTGCGCCCGTTCGCAGCCCCGGAACTGATGGCTGTCAGCGTCAGCCTGGGACTGGCGGTGGCCGCCCTGATCGAGCTCGTCCAACTCGACCGGCAGCGTCCGGCCAAACTCACCTTGGCCATCGGCTTCGCTGTGGGCAGCCTGCTGGTCGGACTGTGGCAGCCGGTGAGCTTGCCCGCGGTCGGTGCGGTGACCGGGACGCTATTGATCCTGGCCGGCGGCGCGGAGCTGTGGTCGGCCGCCCTCATCTCCAATGAGAACTGGCCGCGGCTGCTGAACAGCCCATCGCCGTCGGGCTTCTGGCCGTCCTTGCTGTATGGGGGCGCCTGGGTGGTTCTAGGCAGCCTCTCGGTGGTCTGGGTGGATCGGACGCTGCTGCCGATGGCCGTCGTGCTGGGCATGTACCTGCTGATGGTGGGGCTGGCGGTGATCATCGACCTGGTCTTCCCGGCGCACCGCCTGGAGGCTCCGGAGCGCATTCGGCTTGCCGGACGCGTGCTGGCGATCGTCGTTGGCTCGGCGCTGGCTTTCGGCGGGATCGGTCTGGACAACGGTCGCGCCACGCCGGGGCCTCTTTACGCCCCGATCGCGGGTGCTGGGCATGCTCCCGGCAAGCTGTTGCGCGCCGACAGCTATGCCGCCGGCGCCGTGCCCGGCGTGGTGGCTGCGCGGCTGCTCTATGTGACGACGTCCGCCCAGGGCAGCCCGATCGTGGCCAGCGCGGTGATCTACGTGCCGGCTGATCGGGTCACCGAGCAACTCCCGCTGGTGGTGTGGGCGCACGACGGCACTGGCCTGTCGCCGGCCTGTGCACCGTCGATGCGTGGACTCGGCGTCGGTGGCATGTCTTTCGCAGATCGGGTCGCTGCGTCTGGTTATGCGCTGTTGGCTCCCGACCTGCCGGGCTTGGGAGTCGAGGGTGAGTCGAGCTACCTGATCGGGCAGGCGGAAGGACGGGCGGTGCTGGACGCTCTTCGAGCGGCCCGGCAGCTCAACGGCGTCCGTTTCGGCGATGCGGTGCTGTGGGGCTACGGCCAGGGCGGCCACGCCGCACTCTGGGCCGGGCTGCTTCGCGATGACTACGCCTCAGAGGTTTCGGTGAAGGGGGTGGCCGCACTGGCCCCGCTCACCGATCTCGCGGCCACCTTCTCGGCCAGCGACACCGGACCGGATGGCGAGCGAGCCGACTCCTCCCTGATCAGCAGCTACGCGCAGGCCTATCCCGACGTTGAGTTCAACAGCTACGTGCGCCCGTCCGCGTGGCTGCGGGTGCGGGAGACCGCGGCTCGCTGTGCGGATGCGGACGGGTTCTTGCTGCCTCAGCTGCGGGCGCTCGACGCAGGCCCGATCTGGGCTCGGCCGGTGACCGAGGGCCCCTTGGCCGCCCGACTGGCCGCCAACCGTCCGGACGGACGGATTCCGGTGCCCGTGCTGATCGCACAGGGCGGCGCTGACGCCATGGTCACCAAAGACGTGCAGGCCGCCTATGTGGCCGCGCAGTGCCGGCGCGGGACGGCAGTGGATTATCGGCTCTACTCGGACCAGGACCACGACACTCTGGTCGCGCCGAGTTCTCCGGCAATCGCAGACCTGCTGGCCTGGACCGCCGACCGCTTCGACGATCGGGCTACGTCCAAGACCTGTAGCTGACGCGCCTGTGATGTCCCCCTGACCTCCGAGGCCGTGGCTGAGGGGACGGCCGGGTTGCCCCTTCGGAGTTCAGCGCAAGTGACTCCCGCGGTGGTGTTGCCGGGCGCGAGGCAGTGATCACTGCGGGGACCGCGGGCACGTTGTCGTTGCCGGGTGCGATGGCGTGTGGGGCACTGGCTGGGGCAGCGGGCAGCATGACCGAGGCGGCGATCCGGGCTAAGCAGGATGGTCAGGAGTTGTCGCTGTCTGATTTGGGTGCTGCTGCGCTTTCGGGTGGGGTGAGTGGTGCCATTGGTGGTGCTGGCGGGCTGTTGTTGGGCAAGGCAGTGAGCGTGGGGGTGCGAAGCTGTCTGGGCCGATCAACAAGCTGCTCGGACGGGCCATGGAAGGCGGCGAGGGTGCGGCAGCTGCGTCTGCCCAGACCGCCGGCAAGGCCGCTGGTGAAGCCATAAGGCCAGCGGACGACATGGTCAATCTGTACAGAGTCGTTGACCCGGCAGAGCTTGCGAGCATCAAGTCCTCTGGTGCATACAAGATGGGGCCGATGAACGAAGTGAAGTACTTCTTCGGCAAGGAGTCAGACGCGGTGAAGCTCGCAGGAGAGTCCGCCCTGAAGTCCCGAGGTGGCCCGTATACCCTTACCAAGGGGCAGATCCCGAGATCGGTCCTCGATACCGCCGAGTCTGGTCCTGGTGCGGCTGGCGAGGGTTTCACCTACTTCCTTCGTGAGCAGCATCTTTCTCACGTGTGCAACATAGCGATCATTGGGGGTTGCTGATGTCGACTCAGGCCGATGTCGTGTTCTGCATGCTGTCTACCGAGGATGGCGGTCTAGTCAAGGCACAGGCATCGGGTACCAGATCCCTGTACTTCCACTTCGGCTGGGCCGGTGTCGACACCGACTTCGGGGGGTTCCTCGACCTTGCCAATGGGGTGGCCGTTGAGCCCGGGATCGGACCTGTTGCAGGCGTGCTGACGCTATGGGCCTCTGAAGCGGTTTCGGTGGAGCCCGGTCAGGCATTCTCCATCCGCTACCCAACGCGAGTCGTGGGCTACGGACTCGTCAAGGACGTCCACCAGGACGGCTGATTTGTGCTGAGCCAGGTCACGGTCTGGGAGACCAGCGGGTGCAAGTTTGAGGCCTACAGGGGCGAGGCCGGCCTGCTTGAACATCGTCAGATTGACAGTCTCATTGGACGGTAGGGCACCATCCAGATGGTGTTCGGGGCATGGGGGAGACGTGGAGGGGTCGGGTCTGCTGCGTGAGTAGGTGGCATTCGAGCTGTGGGGCCGTGGCGTCCTACTCGAAGGCCGTCGGTCCCACCGTAGGTTTGGGGGAGTTCTGGGGATGGTGTTGTGGCCGTTGCCGGTTGTGAACCGGTCCGGCGGATGCAGGAGTTGGTCCCGCTGACTGGTGGCGTCTTGGTGCGGGTGGCTGTCAGACTCGGCGCTGTGACTCCTCCGCCTGGTAAACCTCGCATGCACCGTTGGGTGTTGGGCCTGTTTGCAGTTGTTCTGACAGTTGTGGGTCTGGCGTGCGGCGTTGCACCGGCTTTGGCGGCAGGGGCTGCTGATGATGTGGGGCGGGTGCATGGCCGGTTGGTTTCTGCGGTTTTTGTGAATCATGATCGGGATCTGTTTGAGGTCGAGGTTGTGGGCCAGGGCGGGTCGTCGACTCTGGAGACGACTGCGGGGCATCGGTTCTGGGATGTGTCTCGCGGTGGCTGGGTGCGGGCTGATCAGCTGGGTGTTGGTGATGTGCTGGCGTCTGCTGATGGGCGTCGGGTTCGGGTTGGTGGTGTTCGGGCGACGCCTGGTGCGGCTGACCGGTGGGATTTGAGTGTCGAGGTCGATCATGACTTCTTCGTTCTGGCCGGAAGCGTCCCGGTCCTGGTCCACAACTGCCCCATCAACCCCGGAAACGCCACAAACAGCGGCGACGAGTTCGTCAACCTAGCCAGCCAGGCCCGTACGACGCACATCTTGCAGGGTGACGCGACGGGTGGAGGTCACCTTTGGCCGGGAGGTGTGGGCAAGTCGCCCTTCCCGGAGAGTTGGTCAGGAGATCGAGTGATGCACGAGATCTCCGACATTGCGACTGATCCCGTGGCCTGGGCGGATGGCACGAATCAAGGTACGAGAGCAGTCCTGAACGGCACTCGTGGTGGCGTCGATCTCAGGGTAGTCGTCGACAGAGGCACAGGCGAGATCATCACGGGGCACCCGACTAACCTTCCGAGAAACCCATGATGGTCTACTCACAGTCTTACTACGAAGACATCCGTTGCCGGCTTCGCGGCCTCATCGAGGCGCTTGCTGGACTGCTGCCAGTCGACACGTTCCACTTCGTGTCGGAGGAGCTCGACGCGAACGAACTCGGCCTCTCCTTGGAGGTCCTTGTGGATGAGTTGGAAGAGACGGGAACTGAGGTCCCTTGGGGTGTTGTTTCCGAGCTGGCTGCGCTAGCTGATGACATGGGCATGTCCATAAACGTTCGCGCCCGGCTAAGAGGGCAGTGCATTGGTGGAGGGGCGTCGTGACTGGCATCGAGTGGGACTTTTTGCGCAGCGGCGTTACGGGTCAGGGCTCCGCCCGATCAACGGCGGGAACGCCGCCGAGACCGCTTACGGTTTCCTTCCGACGCCGCAGGTGGGGAATACCATGCTTCAGAATCTCGTCAACAACCTATTCAAGGGCACGACCAATCCGAACCGGGTCGGGAACGGCACCACCATGTATGCGATCGGGACTGCTGCATGAGTAGGTGACATTCGATCTGTGGGGCCGTGTCGTCCTACTAGAAGACCGTCTGTCCCACCGAAGGCTTGAGTGAGTTCCCGGGACGGTGTTGTGGCCATTGCCCGTCGTGAGCCGCTTCGGCGCATCCAGGCACTCGCCCGACCTGGCTTCAGCTTCTGCTGACCGGGCCGCTCGGGGAGTCTCGCCGCTTCGCAGCCAGACAGCGTGGTCGGCGTGTGGCCGAAGCCACGCTCTTGTACCGGGAAGGGGAGTCGAACCCCTACGCCCTTGCGGGCAGACGGGTTTGAGCCGTCCGCGTATACCATTCCGCCACCCCGGCAGGGTAGGCACAGATTCTGCCACAACTTGGCAGTGTCTGTTTCCCACGCGGTACCCTCAACCCAGCACAGCAAGGCTGATCGGTAGGAAAGCGAAGATGGCGACCACAAGCGATGTGAACCCCTCGGCAGAGGGCCCCCTCCGTGTTCTGGTGGCCGAGGACGAGGCGCTGATCCGCCTCGACTTGGTCGAACTGCTCACGGCGGAGGGTTACCAGGTGATCGCCGAGGCCGGGGACGGCGAGGAGGCTCTCGAGCTGGCCCGCTCCTTTGAGCCGGACCTGGTGGTCATGGACGTCAAGATGCCCAAGATGGACGGCATCACTGCTGCTGCTGTGATCGCCGAGGAGCGGATCGCTCCGGTGGTGATGCTGACCGCGTTCAGCCAGCGCGAACTCGTCGAGCGCGCCCGGGACGCCGGTGCCATGGCCTATGTGGTCAAGCCGTTCGACGCCTCCGACGTGGTTCCGGCCATCGAGATCGCCATCGGACGTTTCGCCGAGATCCGTGCGGTCGAGGCCGAGGTTGCCGACCTGGAGGAGCGGTTCGCTTCCCGCAAGGCCGTCGATCAGGCCAAGGGCCTGCTGCAGGAGGGGCTGGGCCTGTCTGAGGCCGAGGCCTTCCGGTGGATTCAGAAGACCGCTATGGATCTGCGCAAGTCGATGCGCGAGGTCGCCGAGGGCGTCATCGATCACTCCAAGAACGGCGGAAAGCCCAAGCCGCTCAAGAAGTAGCGGCTCGCTGCAGCGAGACTGTCACCCGGGCCACGCAGAGCAGCGTCTGGGCGTCGTCGCGGAGCTCCACCTGGTAGGTGGCCAGCGTCCGTCCGATTCGGACGGCCTGAGCCCGGCCGTGCACCCAGCCGTCCCGAGCCGCGGCCAGATGAGTGGCGTTGATCTCGACCCCAGCCGCGCGTCCGTCCGGGCCGACCTCGGCCACGGCGGCCACCGAGGCCAGCGTCTCGGCCAGCACACAGGACGCGCCACCATGCCACAGCCCGAATGGCTGGGTGTTGCCGGCCACCGGGCAACGGCCTTCAGCCAGGCTGGGTTCCAGATGGAGCAATTCGATGCCCATCCGCTCAGCGAGCGGCCCCAGCGGCACCGTGGCGATCTGTGTGGCGTCCATGGGGAAACCCTCGCACAGCCCGCGATGGCGATGGGGGAGGCGGCGGCTAGAGTTCGGGATTGTGACGACCCCAGCTGGAGCTAGCCAACCGACCCTGCTGCTGATCGATGGGCATTCGGTGGCCTATCGGGCCTTCTTCGCCCTTCCGGTGGAGAACTTCGCCACCAGCACCGGGCAGCCGACGAACGCCGTCTACGGCTTCACCTCGATGCTGCTCAACGTGCTGCGCGACGAGCAGCCGACCCACGTGGCGGTCGCCTTCGATGTGTCCCGCAAGACCTTCCGCACCGAGCGTTACCCCGACTACAAGGGCACTCGCTCCGCCTCCCCGGCCGAGTTCGCCGGCCAGGTCGATCTGATCAAGGAAGTGCTGGACGCGCTGCGCATCGTCCACATCGAGAAGCCCGGCTTCGAAGCCGACGACATCATCGCCACCCTGGCCACGCAGGCCCCGTCCGCAGGGGTGCGGGTGCTGATCTGCACCGGCGACCGGGACACCCTGCAGCTGGTGAACGATCAGGTGACCGTGCTGTACCCGCGCAAGGGCGTCTCCGATCTGGCCCGGCTCACGCCGCAGGCTGTGGTCGAGAAGTACCTGGTGCCGCCGGCCCGCTACCCGGAGCTGGCCGCGCTTGTCGGGGAGACCAGCGACAACCTGCCCGGAGTGCCCGGCGTGGGGCCGAAGACCGCAGCCAAGTGGCTGGAGGCCTACGACGGCCTGGAGAACCTGCTGCGGCAGGTGGAATCGGTGCCCGGCAAGGCCGGCGAGTCGCTGCGCGCGCATCTGGCCGACGTCACCCGCAACCGGGAGCTGAACGCGCTCGTCGGTGATCTCGACCTCGGTGTTGCCGTGGACGAGCTGGCCCGCCGCGACTGGGATCGCGAGGCGGTGCACTCGCTGTTCGACGGCCTGGAGTTCCGGGTGCTGCGCGACCGGCTGTTGGAGAACCTGCCGAACAGTGAGGCGGAGACCTCCGGCGGCTTCGAGGTGTCTGGCGAGACGCTGGCCCCCGGCTCGGTCCGGGCGTGGCTGGACGCTCACGCTCGCTCCGGAGTGGTCGGGCTCGACTTCACCGGCCAATGGCGGGCCGGCGCCGGCGACCTGACCGGAATCGCGCTGGCTGCCGCCGACGGCAACGCCGCCTTCATCGAGGTCACCGAGTTGTCGCCCGACGACGATGCCGCCCTGGGCGCCTGGCTCGCCGATCCGGGCATGACCAAGGCCGTCCACTACGCCAAAGGGCCGATGCTGGCGCTGTGGTCGCGCGGCTGGGAGCTGGCCGGGCTGGCCAGCGACACCCAGCTGGCGGCCTACCTGTTGCGTCCCGACCAGCGGGTCTACGACCTGGCCGACCTGGCCGCGCGCTATCTGCACCGTGAGCTCTCCGGGACGTCCGCGGCCGACGACTCACAGGCGGCTTTCGACTTCGACGACAGTGCGTCCACCGATGCCATGGTCCGAGCCCGTTCGGTGATCGACCTGGCGCAAGAGCTGGAGACCCAGCTGGAGGCACAAGGCGGTACGACGCTGCTGCAGGAGGTCGAACTGCCGCTGACCAGGACGCTGGCCGTGATGGAGCGAGTCGGCGTCGCCGTTGATCTGGATCGGCTGGAGCGGCTGCGCACCGACTTCGACACCGCGGTGGCCCTGGCCGAGAGTGAGGCCTTCGAGGCGCTCGGGCATCCGATCAACCTCGGCTCGCCCAAGCAGCTGCAGGTGGCCTTGTTCGACGAGCTGGGCATGCCCAAGACCCGCAAGACCCAGACCGGCTACACCACCGATGCCGAGTCGCTGGAGTACCTCTACGCCACCACCGAGCACCCATTCCTGGCCCACCTGCTGCGTCACCGCGACCAGATCCGGCTGCGCCAGACCGTCGAAGGTCTGCTGAAGTCGGTGGCCGACGACGGACGCATCCACACCACCTACGTCCAGACAATTGCCGCCACCGGACGGCTGTCGTCCACCGACCCGAACCTGCAGAACATCCCCATCCGCACCGAGGACGGACGCCGGATCCGGGAGGCCTTCGTTGTGGGCGCCGGGTACCAGACCTTGCTGACCGCCGACTATTCGCAGATCGAGATGCGGATCATGGCCGACGCGTCCGAGGACGACGGGCTGATCGAGGCCTTTGCCTCCGGCCAGGACTTCCACACCATCATGGCCTCACGGGTGTTCTCGGTGCCGGCCGATCAGGTCAGTGGCGCCCAGCGGGCCAAGATCAAGGCCATGAACTACGGCCTGGCTTACGGGCTGAGTGCCTTCGGGCTCAGCCAGCAGCTCAAGATCGAGGTGTCCGAGGCTCGCGGGCTGATGGAGGAGTACTTCGAGCGGTTCGGCCACGTCCGCGACTACCTGGCCGGGATCGTCGCCGAGGCCCGCAAGACCGGCTACACCCAGACCGTGCTCGGTCGACGCCGCTATCTGCCCGATCTGAACTCGTCCAACCGGCAGCGCCGGGAGATGGCCGAGCGGGCCGCATTGAATGCGCCGATCCAGGGCTCGGCCGCCGACATCATCAAGGTGGCCATGCTCGACGTGGAGACCGCCATCGCCCGCCGGTCACTGCGCAGCCGGATGCTGCTCCAGGTGCACGACGAACTGGTCTTCGAGGTGGCCGACGGCGAACTCGAAGAGCTCACCGAGCTGGTGCGGGACAAGATGGGTCACGCCGTCGAGATGACGGTGCCGCTGGCCGTGTCGGTCGGTGCGGGCGGCTCCTGGCACGACGCCGCGCACTGAGGGCGGCGTTGGTCCATCTGGACGACGCCACAACGCACAAGGGCCCGCCGCCCCCGATGCTCGCCAACCGGCGAGCGTGAGTGGGGGAGCGGCGAGCCCTCGGCTCGGTCAGGTGTGCGCTCAGCGCAGCACGGCCAGGATCTGCTCCTGGGTGGCCTCTCCGTCGCTCCAAGTGCCGGTCAGCGTGCCCAGCGGCGTCCGGTTGCCCGGGACGTGCTCGCCATCCAGCACCCGGACGATCCGGATCGACTCGGTGGCCGCGTTCGAGACCGGGACGATGCCCGAGCCGAGCACGGTCATCGACTTCTCGCCGCGGGACAGCTCGGCCTCGTTGTCGCCCTCGTGGATCACCCGCAGCAGCTCGACCACGTACACCG
The DNA here is from genome assembly GCA_001603275.1 of Actinomycetales bacterium Actino_02. Taxonomy (GTDB): domain Bacteria; phylum Actinomycetota; class Actinomycetes; order Propionibacteriales; family Propionibacteriaceae; genus Propionicimonas. The sequence goes on from LUYM01000016.1 coordinate 195,677, forward strand.
GGTCGCCGACGGCGTCGTAGGTGTAGCGGGTGCCCAGCACCGAGTGCTCCATGGTCCCGATCAGGGAGTCTTCGGCGTCGGCCAGCGGCTCGCCGCGGTAGGTCAGCGGAACCTGGTAGGTGACTCCGGCCGAGCGGACCAGCATCGTCTCGATGCCGACCTCGCCGTCGGGGTCGACGAAGCGGTAGGACGCCACTCGCTCCAGATCGTCCGCCGAGCCGGTGAACCAGGGCTGCGAGGGCAGCCAGCCGGCCAAAAGCTCAAGCTTGGATGGGGTGAGGGTTGCGTCGTGGATCTCGGCGGTGCCGCTCATGATTTCCTGGTCCTCCTAGGTGCGTGATGCCAGCCTAGTCAAAGACGCTAGTACACCGCTGACCGGATTGACCCCCTCTTGCCTTGATAGCTAGGCTATCGGCTGCACTGCGACCGGCATGACCTCAGACGGGTCAGGCACGCTTTTGTGCGGTATCCAGGTCTTCTGGGCAAAATCCGTGCGAGGCAAGTGGAATCAGTGCGTCCACAACCTGTATCACAAACCATCGGAGCCCTACTACATGACCTCAACTCACGAGGCAGCCATCGTCGCAGTCGACGACCTCGGTTCGCCCGAGGCATTCCTCGCAGCGGTCGACGCGACCATCAAGTACTTCAATGACGGCGACATCGTCACCGGAACCGTCGTCAAGGTTGACCGGGACGAGGTCCTCCTCGACATCGGCTACAAGACCGAAGGCGTCATCCCCTCCAAGGAACTCTCCATCAAGCACGACGTGGACCCGTTCGACGTGGTCTCCGTGGGCGATGTGATCGAGGCCCTGGTTCAGACCAAGGAGGACAAGGAAGGCCGGCTGATCCTGTCCAAGAAGCGGGCTCAGTACGAGCGCGCCTGGGGCACGATCGAGAAGGTCAAGGAAGAGGACGGCGTGGTCACCGGCCGCGTCATCGAGGTCGTCAAGGGCGGCCTGATCATCGACATCGGCCTGCGCGGCTTCCTGCCGGCTTCGCTGGTGGAGATGCGTCGCGTCCGCGACCTGCAGCCCTACGTCGGCATGGAGCTCGAGGCCAAGATCATCGAGCTGGACAAGAACCGCAACAACGTGGTCCTGTCGCGCCGTGCATGGCTCGAGCAGACCCAGTCCGAGGTGCGTCACACCTTCCTCAACCAGCTCACCAAGGGTCAGATCCGCAAGGGTGTGGTTTCCTCGATCGTCAACTTCGGCGCCTTCGTGGATCTGGGCGGCGTGGACGGCCTGGTGCACGTCTCCGAGCTGTCCTGGAAGCACATCGACCACCCGTCCGAGGTTGTCGAGGTCGGCGATGAGGTCACCGTCGAGGTGCTGGATGTCGACATGGACCGCGAGCGCGTCTCGCTGTCGCTGAAGGCGACCCAGGAAGATCCGTGGCAGACCTTCGCCCGGACCCACCAGATCGGTCAGATCGTCCCGGGCAAGGTCACCAAGCTGGTGCCGTTCGGTGCGTTCGTCCGCGTCGAGGAGGGCATCGAGGGCCTGGTGCACGTGTCCGAGCTGGCCGAGCGTCACGTCGAGATCCCCGAGCAGGTCGTCACTGTGAACGACGACGTCATGGTCAAGATCATCGACATCGACCTCGAGCGTCGTCGCATCTCGCTGAGCCTCAAGCAGGCCAACGAGGGTGTGGACATCGCAGCCGACGATTTCGATCCGGCGCTGTACGGCATGTCCGCCTCCTACGACGAGCAGGGCAACTACATCTACCCCGAGGGCTTCGATCCGGAGACCCAGGAGTGGAAGCCCGGCTACGAGGCCCAGCAGCGCGCCTGGGAGCAGCAGTACGCCGAGGCTCAGGCCCGGTGGGAGGCTCACAAGAAGCAGGTCGAGGAGGCCGAAGCTGCCGATGTGCAGGCTGCGGTCGCCGAGGCCAACACTGCGGCGTACTCCGCGGGTGCCGCTGACGAGGCCGTTGAGGGCTCGCTGGCGTCCGACGAGGCTCTGCAGGCTCTGCGCGAGAAGCTCACCGGCGGTCGCTGATCAGCTGAAGCTCGAAGGTCCGGTGCCCTGGGGGCGCCGGACCTTCTGCTTTGCTGGCATGCTGAACGTCATGGCTGGGGTGGTGTGGCAATGAGCGGACGGGTCCTTCTGGTGGGACTGACCGGCGGCATCGCCTCGGGCAAGTCGACGGTGGCGCAACGCCTGGTCGAGCATGGGGCCTTGTTGATCGACGCCGATCTGCTGGCTCGCGAGGTGGTGGAGCCGGGAACGCCGGGCCTGGCCGCCGTGGTGGACCGCTTCGGCGTCGGCGTCCTGGCCGCGGACGGCTCGCTGGATCGGCCGGCCCTGGGCCGGGTGGTCTTTGCCGACCCTGTGGCCCGACAGCACCTCGAACAGATCATTCATCCGGCCGTCCGAGACCGTGCCGCCGAGCTGGTGGCGTCCGCACCGGACGGGGCGGTGGTCGTCCAGATGATTCCGCTGCTGGTGGAGACCGGCCAGACGTCCAGCTTCGACCTGGTGGTCGTGGTGGACGTGCCGACCCCGGTACAGACCGACAGGCTGATCGAGCGAGACGCGCTGAGCACGGCCGAGGCGCAGGCGCGGCTGGCTGCACAGGCGAGCCGCGAGCAGCGCCTTGCTGCCGCTGATGCGGTGATCGACAACAGCGGTGACCCGGAGGAACTGCGAGCTGCTGTGGACTCGTTCTGGGCCGAGCAGATCGTGCCGCGGCTGGCCGAGTGGGGCTGAACTGGCCGGCTGCGGAAGTGTCGGTGGGGCGTCCTATGCTCGACGCGTGCGACCAGTAACCGATGTGAAGCGACGGGTGGCCCCGTTCCGGGTGGAGTCGGACTTCGATCCAGCCGGTGACCAGCCGGCCGCCATCGACGACCTCGAACGCCGGATCAAGGCCGGCGAGCAGAACGTCGTCCTGCTCGGCGCTACCGGCACCGGCAAGACCGCCACCGTGGCCTGGCTGGCCGAGCGGCTGCAGCGGCCGATGCTGGTGATGCAGCCGAACAAGACCCTGGCTGCCCAGTTCGCCAACGAGTTGCGCCAGTTCTTCCCACAGAACGCGGTGGAGTACTTCGTCTCCTACTACGACTACTACCAGCCCGAGGCCTACGTCCCGCAGACGGACACCTACATCGAGAAGGACTCCTCGCTGAACGAGGAGGTCGAGCGGCTCCGGCACTCGGCCACCAGCTCGCTGCTGACCAGGCGCGACGTGATCGTGGTCGCCACCGTCTCGGCGATCTACGGCCTGGGCACCCCGCAGGAGTACGTCGATCGGATGATCCAGCTGCGAGTGGGGGAGGAGCCCGGGCGGGACGCGCTGCTGCGCCGGCTGGTCGACATTCAGTACGTCCGCAATGACCTGGCCGGCACCCGGGGCACCTTCCGGGTGCGCGGCGACACCGTTGAGGTGTTCCCGATGTATGAGGAGCATGCGGTCCGGATCGAGTTCTTCGGTGATGAGATCGAGGCACTGTCGACGATGCACCCGCTCACCGGTGAGGTGCTCAGTAACGATCAGGAGATCTACATCTTCCCGGCTTCGCACTACGTGGCCGGTCCGGAGCGGATGGAGCGCGCGATCGGCGCGATCGAGGTGGAGTTGGCCGATCGGCTCACCGAGTTGGAGGCCAACGGGCAGCTGCTCGAGGCGCAGCGGCTGCGGATGCGGACCAGCTACGACATCGAGATGATGCGGCAGATCGGGACGTGCTCGGGCATCGAGAACTACTCCCGTCACATCGACGGACGCGAGGCCGGGAGCGCGCCGAACTGTCTGCTGGACTACTTCGGCGAGGATTTCGTCCTGGTCATCGACGAATCGCACGTGACCGTGCCGCAGATCGGCGGCATGTACGAAGGCGACATGTCCCGCAAGCGCACTCTGGTCGAGCATGGCTTCCGGCTGCCGTCGGCCATGGACAACCGTCCGCTGCGCTGGGCGGAGTTCGTCGAGCGGATCGGCCAGACGGTCTACCTCTCGGCAACCCCGGGGCCGTATGAGATGGCGAAGGCCGACGGGATTGTCGAGCAGCTGATCCGTCCGACCGGCCTGGTCGACCCCGAGATCGTCATCAAACCCACCAAGGGCCAGATCGACGACCTGATGGGCGAGATCCGGGTGCGCACCGAACGCGACGAGCGGGTGCTGGTCACGACTCTGACCAAGAAGATGGCCGAGGATCTCACCGACTATCTGATGGAGAACGGAGTGCGCACCCAGTACCTGCACTCCGAGGTGGACACGCTGCGCCGGATCGAGCTGCTGCGTGAACTGCGCCTAGGCGTCTTCGACGTCCTGGTCGGGATCAACCTGCTCCGTGAGGGCCTCGACCTGCCCGAGGTGAGCCTGGTGGCCATTCTGGATGCCGACAAGGAGGGTTTCCTCCGCTCGGAGCGCTCGCTGATCCAGACCATCGGGCGGGCGGCGCGAAATGTGGCCGGCCAGGTGCACATGTACGCCGACAAGATCACCCCGTCGATGGCCGCGGCCATCGACGAGACCAACCGGCGTCGCGCCAAGCAGGTGGCCTACAACACCGAGCGGGGCATCGATCCCCAGCCGCTGCGCAAGAAGATCGCCGACCTCACCGACCTGCTGGCCCGGGAGGACGCCGACACCGATGCACTGGTGGCCAAGGCCGGCGGACGACGTGGCACGGCACCGGTGCCGGCGTCCGCGCAGCGGGAACGTGACCTGGGTTCGATGCCGTCCAACGAGTTGGCCGGGCTGATCTCCGAGCTCACCGAGCAGATGCACTCGGCGGCCGCTGAGCTTCAGTTCGAGTTGGCCGCCCGGCTGCGCGACGAGATCGCCGATCTGAAGAAGGGCCTGCGGCAGATGCTCGAAGCGACCCGTTGAGTTTTGTCGGTGCCGTCGCGACACGGAATAGTTGGGGGCAGTGCCGGCCGTCCGGCTCGCGCTAGCTGGGAGACGCCGGAATGCATGTGAGCCCTGAAGCATGGCTGATCACCATCGTGGTGATGGCCGTCGTGCTGCTCGCCGATGTGGTGGTGATCGGACGTCGTCCGCACGAGCCGTCCATGAAAGAGGCGGGGATCGCCATCGGGGTGTTCTCGGCGTTGGCCGTCGCCTTCGGCCTGGGCGTGTGGTTCTTCAGCGGGCCGCGGTACGCAGGAGAGTTCTTCGCCGGCTGGCTGACCGAGTACAGCCTGAGCGTGGACAACCTGTTCATCTTCGTGCTGATCATGGCCAGCCTGCGGGTTCCTCGCGAGCTGCAGCAGTACGCGCTGATGGTGGGCATCGTGTTGGCCCTGGTCTTCCGAGGCATCTTCATCGCGCTGGGGGCTGCGGCCATCGAGCGATTCAGCTGGATCTTCTTCGTGTTCGGCGCCTTCCTGATCTACACCGCCATCAAGCTGTACCTCGACTACCGGCAGCACGACGAAGTCGATGAGGTCAGCGAGAACGCCATGATGCGCTGGGTGCGCAAGGCCTTTCGGTCGACGGACAGCTTTCGTGGCACCAAGCTGACCGTCCGCGAGGCGGGCAGACGGCTGATCACACCGATGCTGTTCGTCGTGGTGGCCCTGGGTAGCACCGACCTGCTGTTCGCGCTGGACTCGATTCCGGCGATCTACGGGCTCACCCAAGAGGCCTACCTGGTATTCACGGCCAATGTGTTCGCGCTGATGGGGCTGCGGCAGCTGTACTTCCTGATCGGCGGCCTCCTGCAGCGACTGGTCTACCTGTCGGTGGGCCTGTCGGTGGTGCTGGCGTTCATCGGCGTGAAGCTGGTCCTCCATGCCTTGCATGAGTATCAGCTGGACACGCGCTGGGGGTTCAGTGCGGAGATTCCGATCTGGGTGTCGCTGAGCGTGATCATCCTCACCCTGCTGATCACCACGGTGGCCAGCCTGGCCAAGTCCGGCCGCGACGCGCGCCGCCAGGCGGGGTAGTTCAGCTGAGCAGAGGGAGCACGACGTTCTCGGCGCCGACGACCTGGCCGGTGCGGCCTCGTCCGGACAGCCACAACCACAACTCGATGTCGCTACCGTGCACCTCGAGTCGGGGAGTGCCGCTGCCGGACTCCTCGTCGACGCTGGTTCCAATCAGTCGCAGTGCAGGCAGTTCGTGCTGCCGACGACGGTCGATCACCCAACGCAGCAGCCAGCCAGCCTCGTCCGGGTCCACAAGGCTCAGGTCGCGGCCAGGATCCAGGTCGTAGTGATGCATCTCCAGCTCATTGAGCCGGGCCAGCGGCAGCCGATCCAGCGGCCAGCTCTGGCCGTGAAGGACGATGGTCGCCCCGGTCCAGTCGCTGACGGCGTCGATGGCCCGCTGCAAAGCGCCGGCACTGGTGTCCAGGTCGATCTGGAGATCCAGGCCGGAGCGGTCGGCACCCTCCTCGAGGATGCGGCGCTCATCGGCGGGGCCGGGACGCGACGGCTCCGGCTCGCCGGCTTCGATCGCGGTCAGCGCATTGGTCAGGTAGTCGGCATTGCGCGCCAGATGAGTGGCCACGTGGGCGCGCGTCCACCCGGGAAGGGCGGTGGCCTGATGCCACTCGATCTCACTGATGCCGATGGTGTGTCCGAGCAGCCGCTGAGTGGCGTCGGCAAGCCAGCGGTGGACTTCCGCGGGCGGTTGATCGGTACAGCTGCTCATGGCAGTTCACCCTATGACCGATGGGAGCCGGCGGCCACCCTGCTCACCCGTAGTGGTAACTGTCAGAGGGGCGGCTTAACATGCTCGGCGTGAATGATCGGCTGATCGTGCGTGGGGCGCGCGAGCACAATCTGCGCAATATCAACCTCGACCTTCCCAGGGATTCCCTGATCGTCTTCACCGGGCTGTCCGGCTCAGGGAAGTCCAGCCTGGCCTTCGACACCATCTTCGCCGAAGGTCAGCGCCGCTATGTGGAGAGCCTTTCCGCCTACGCTCGGCAGTTCCTCGGCCAGATGGACAAGCCGGACGTGGACTTCATCGAGGGTCTGTCGCCGGCGGTCTCGATCGACCAGAAGTCGACCAGCCGCAACCCGCGTTCGACGGTGGGCACGATCACCGAGATCCACGACTACCTGCGTCTGCTGTTCGCCAGGGCCGGCCGCGCCCACTGCCCCGAGTGTGGTGAGCCGATCTCCAAGCAGTCGCCACAGCAAATCGTCGATCGGCTGATGACCCTGCCGGAGGGGACCCGGTTCCAGGTATTGGCCCCGGTCGTCCGCGGCCGCAAGGGTGAGTACGTCGATCTGTTCCGGCAACTGGCCGGTCAGGGCCTGGCCCGGGTTCGGGTGGACGGAGAGCTGCACCAACTGGTCTCGCCGCCGACTCTGGACAAGCAGAAGAAGCACAGCATTGACGTGATCGTCGATCGGCTGGCGGCCAAGCCCGGGATCAAGCAGCGGCTCACCGACTCGGTGGAGACCGCGCTCGGTCTGGCTGGCGGGGTGGTCACCGTGGACTTCGTCGACCGGTCTGAGGACGATCCGCAGCGCGAGCGGCGCTACTCCGAGCATCTGGCCTGCCCCAACGAGCACGACATCTCGATCGAGGAGCTGGAGCCGCGGCAGTTCTCGTTCAACGGGCCGTGGGGCGCCTGCCCCGAGTGCTCGGGTATCGGCACCCGGATGGAAGTCGATCCCGACCTCGTCGTGCCCGATACCACCAAGAGCCTGGGGGAGAACGCGATCGCGGTGTGGAGCACGCCGTATGTGGCCGGCTTCTTCCAGAACATCTTCGCGGCGCTGGCCGAGCAGGAGGGGTTCAGTCTGGACACTCCGTGGGAGGAGCTTCCGTCCCGGATCCAGCAGATGATGCTGTTCGGCGTCACTGGGCACGTGACCGTGCACAGCCGCACTCGCCACGGCCGCGATCACAGCTACCGGGCCAAGTTCGAAGGTGCGCTGCCCTACATCCGGCGTCGACATGCCGAGGCCGAGTCCGACAATGCGCGGGAGCGGTTCGCCGGGTACATGCGCGAGGTGCCGTGTCAGTCCTGCAATGGGGCCCGGCTCAAGCCGTCGTCGCTGGCGGTGACCGTCGGCGGACGAAACATCGCCGAGATCTCCAACCTGAGCATCGCCGAGGTGGCCACCTTCATGCGCAGCCTCGAGCTGACCGAGCGGGAGGCGCGGATCGCCGAGCGGGTGGTCAAGGAGATCAACGAGCGGCTGCGTTTCCTGCTCGACGTGGGTCTGGACTACCTGAGCCTGGCCCGGCCGGCCGGCAGCCTGTCCGGTGGCGAGGCCCAGCGGATCCGGCTGGCCACTCAGATCGGCTCTGGGCTGGTCGGAGTCCTGTACGTCCTGGACGAGCCTTCGATCGGCCTGCATCAGCGGGACAACCACCGGCTGATCGAGACGCTGCTGCGGCTGAAGTCGCTGGGCAACACGCTGATCGTTGTTGAGCACGATGAGGACACGATCAAGGCCGCCGACTGGGTGGTCGACGTCGGCCCCGGAGCCGGCGAGCATGGCGGCGAGGTCGTCGTGTCCGGCTCGGTGGAGGAGCTGTTGGCGCATCCGGATTCGCTGACCGGGGCCTATCTGGCCGGACGCCGCTGGATCCCGATGCCGAAGACCCGTCGGCCCGGGAACGGCAATGCCATCACCGTTCATGGGGCCACCGAGCACAACCTGCGCAATGTCACCGTCGAGTTCCCGCTGGGCAAGCTGGTGGCGGTCACTGGGGTGTCCGGATCCGGCAAGTCCTCGCTGGTGAACAGCATCCTGTACACGGCACTGGCGAAGAAGCTGTACAACGCCCGCGCCGTCCCCGGACGACACCGGACGATCACCGGGGTCGAGCACATCGACAAGAGCATCCACGTCGACCAGTCACCGATCGGCCGGACGCCGCGCTCCAACCCGGCGACCTACACCGGGGTCTTCGACAACATTCGCAAGCTGTTCGCTGAGACTCCCGAGGCGAAGGTCCGCGGCTACCAGCCCGGCCGGTTCTCGTTCAACGTCAAGGGCGGACGCTGTGAGAACTGCTCGGGTGACGGCACCATCAAGATCGAGATGAACTTCCTGCCCGATGTGTACGTGCCCTGTGAGGTCTGCCACGGCGCCCGCTACAACCGGGAGACGCTCGAGGTGCACTACAAGGGCAAGACGATCGCCGAGGTGCTGAACATGCCGATCGAGGAGGCGGTGGAGTTCTTCGCCCCGATTCAGTCCATCGCCCGGCATCTGCGCACCCTCGTCGATGTGGGGCTGGGTTACGTCCGGCTCGGCCAGCCGGCGACCACGCTGTCGGGCGGCGAGGCGCAGCGGGTGAAGCTGGCCGCCGAACTCCAGCGTCGCTCGACCGGCCGCACCTTCTACGTGTTGGACGAGCCGACCACCGGTCTGCACTTCGAGGACATCCGCAAGCTGCTGGAGGTCCTCCAGTCGCTGGTGGACAAGGGCAACACCGTGGTGGTGATCGAGCACAACCTGGACGTGATCAAGGCAGCCGACTGGGTGATCGATCTCGGCCCGGAGGGTGGCAGCGGCGGCGGCCTCGTGCTCGCAGAGGGAACCCCCGAGCAGGTCGCCGAGAGCCCCGACTCCTACACCGGCGCCTTCCTCAAGGAGATCTTGGCGGCGAGTCACTCGGCGCGACAGGAGGCTCTGCTGGCGTAGTTGCCCAGTAAAGCCGGGTCACAGTCCGATAACACCGGCCTGATCCCTTGCCAGAGGTTTCTTTTGTCTCCTAAAATAAGACTCGAAGTTAGGAGCAACGGTGCCCAGCAAGATCTCCACCCAGGATGTCCGACGAGCCAATCGGGCTCTGGTTCTGCGCCACCTTCGGCTGAACCACCCGACCTCGCGGATCGATCTCGGTGCGATGACCGGGCTGTCGCCGGCCACCGTGACCAGCGTGGTAGGCGAACTGCTCGCCGAAGGGACCATCGCCGAGACCGGTTTTCGGAGCTCGGCCGGTGGACGTCCACGCACCCTGCTTGAGCCGCGTCCGGAGTCTGCTTATGTGCTGGGCTGCGACATCTCCGAGCATGAGCTGACCACAGCCCTGTTCGACTTCGCCCTGCAGCAACTCGACACCAGGTCCTACACCTTCCCGGAGCGCCAGCTCGATCTGGCCACCGCGACCGAGGTGATCGCCAGCCAGGTGCGTGAGCTGGTCGGAACGCTCTCCAGCTCCGGCAATCGCGTCCTGGGGTTGGGCGTCGGAGTGCCCGGCATGGTCGAGGAGCCCGCCGTTCCGGAGGGGGATTCGCTGATCCACGCCGAGTTGATCGGCTGGCGGGACGTCTCCCTGGCCGGACTGTCGGCCGAACTGGGGCTGCCGGTCTTCGTCGACAACGGAGCCAAGACCACCACTTTGGCCGAGGCCTGGTGTGGGGAGGCTCGCGGGGTCGAGCACGCCATCTTGGTGCTGATCGGTGACGGCGTCGGTGCCGGCGTGATCACCAACGGACGGCTCTACCGCGGCGCGACCTCCTCGGCCGGCGAGTGGGGTCACACAAAAATCGATCTTTCCGGGCGGCCCTGCCGCTGCGGATCCCGGGGTTGCGTCGAGACAGTGCTCGGCGCGTCCGGGGTGCTCCACGCCTGGCCGGGCCAGGCGGAGGTATGGAAGGGCCGGGAGCCGGAGGGTGTCGCCTCCTTGCTGGCCGCTTTCGATGCCGGTGATGAGGCCGCCGTCACCGTTGTCACTGAACTGATTGATCACCTCGGTCTGGCGCTGTCCGGACTGGTGAACCTCTATAACCCGCAGAAGATCATCCTGGGCGGCTGGCTCGGCCAGATGATCGCTCTGCGGTTCCTTGGGGACGTGCGGGACGCGACGCTCCGGCATTCCCTCCCTCAGCCCGGGCGTCAGGCCGTGGTGGAGCGATCGCTATTGGGAAGTCGGGGTCCCGCGCTCGGCGCGGCGATTCTGCCAATCGAGCGCTACATCGAGTTCGGGTTGTCACATCCGCTCACCTCTAGCTAGCTCCGAAAGAAGGAAACGTAATGAAGCGTCTCATTCCTCTCGTGGCGGGTATGGCCTTGGCTGCCTTGTCGATGTCGGCCTGTTCCGCACCGTCCACCCCGGCATCGTCGGGTTCTGCACCAGCCAGTTCCAGCTCGGCCCCGGCCCAGGCGATCAAGATCGCCTTCCTGATGCCGTGCTCCACCTGCGCCGATCGCTTCGAATCGAAGGACAAGCCGTACTTCATCGATGCCGTGAAGGCTTTGGATCCCTCCATCGAGGTCATCGCGAACAACGCGCAAGGCGATGCCGCCGTTCAGCTTCAGCAGGCTGAGGCTGCGCTCACCAATGGTGCGAAGGTCCTGGTGACCAGCCCGTTCACGGCAGAGTCCGGGGCAGCCATGGTGGCCAAGGCCAAGGCGGCCGGCGCAACCGTGGTCGCCTATGACGGCCAGATCGAGGGTGCGGTTCCGGACGCCTACATCTCCTTCCAGAACGAGAAGGTCGGCGAGCTCCAGGGTCAGTACCTGCTGGACAACCTGCCCAAGGGCTCGAAGGTGGCCATGATCAACGGCGACATCACTTCGGCTCCGGGGTTGGCCTTCAAGAAGGGCGCACACAAGGTGCTCGACCCGGCCTTCGCCTCCGGCGACCTGAAGCTCGCCTATGAGTCCGACACTCCCGGCTTCGATCCGGCCACCGGCCAGCGCTCGGTCGAGCAGGCCCTGACCAAGCTGAAGGACGATGTCCAGGCAGTCCTGACCCCCAACGACGGCCTGGGCAATGCGGCAATCGTCGCGCTGACCGCTCGCGGGCTGAACGGCAAGGTCCTGGTGACCGGACAGGACGCCACGGATGCCGGTCTGACCGGCATCCTCGCCGGCGACCAGGCGATGACCGTCTACAAGCCGATCAAGGCCGAGGCTGAGGCGGCAGCGAAGATCGCCGTGGCGCTGGCCAAGGGAGATCAGGCGACGGTGACGTCCCTGGCGACCGAGAAGGTCAACAACGGAACCGGTGACATCCCCGCGATGCTGCTGGATCCGGTGGTGGTGACGGCGAAGAACATCGCCGACACGGTGATCGCTGATGGCTTCACCACCTGGAAGACGATCTGCGTCGGCGCTGCAGCCGAGAAGTGCCCGAAGCAGTGAGCGCACGAGTAATCGAGTCGGGGCCGTCCATCGCGGCGGCCCCGACGCTCGAGCTGCGCGGCATCGAGAAGCGCTATGGGCAGGTGAGCGCACTGTCCGGGGTGAACGTCACCGCCAAGGCCGGCGAAGTCACTGCCCTGGTCGGCGACAACGGCGCCGGCAAGTCCACCTTGATCAAGGCCATCGCCGGGGTTCACCGCATCGACGCCGGTCAGATTCTGCTCGACGGCGAGGCGATTGCGTTGACCTCGCCGCGGGACGCCACCGAGCACGGCATCGAGACCGTCTACCAGGACCTCGCCCTGTGCGACAACCTGGACGTGGCCGCCAACCTCTACTTGGGACGCGAACTGCGGCGGCGCCGCTCGGCCCTGCTTGATGGCGAGGCCATGGAGGCCCGCTCAGCGCAGGTGATCAGCGAGCTCGGCGCCCGACTGCCCGGTTTCGATGTCCTGGTCTCGGCGCTGTCCGGTGGGCAGCGGCAGGCCGTCGCGGTCAGTCGAGCGGCTCTGTGGGGCAGCCGGGTCGTCCTCCTGGACGAGCCGACGGCAGCTCTGGGCGTCACTCAGACGGCCATGGTCTACGACCTGATCAGGTCGCTGCGCGATAAGGGCCTGGCGATCATCGTGGTCTCCCACAACATGGCCGATGTCTTTGCGCTGGCTGACCGGATCGTGGTGCTGCGGCTGGGTCGCAATGCCGGTGAGTTCGTTCCGAGCCAATCCAGCCCGGAAGCAGTGGTCGCCGCCATCACCGGCGCCGACACCGTAGGGGAGGGACGATGACCAAGTCCTTGTTGCTCGGCAAGAGCGCAGGCACCCGGCTGGTTCTGGTCGGCCTGGCCCTGGTGTGGGTGCTGTTCCAGTTCCTCAACCCGAACTTCTTGTCTCCGCGAAACCTGTCGAACCTGCTGCTGCAGATCGCCGTGCTGGGCACGTTGGCGATCGGAATGGTGATCGTCCTGGTGCTCGGCGAGATCGACCTGTCGGTCGGGGCCATCGCCGGGGTCAGTGCGGGGCTGCTGGCCCTGCTGATCAGCCAGGGTCTGCCCTGGTGGCTGGCGATCCTGGCGGCTCTGGCCGCCGGAGGCGTGATCGGCCTCATCCATGGCTCGATCATCACCGCCTTCGGCATCCCGTCCTTCATCGTCACCCTGGCCGGACTGCTGGTCTGGCAGGGCGTCCAGCTGCAGCTGGTGGGCGACCAGGGGCAGATCCCGATTCGCGACGTGGTGATCCGGGGGATCGCCTCCACCTACGTCCCGACCCTGCTGGGCTGGCTGATCGCCGGCCTGGGGGTAGTTGCGATCTTCGCCGCTGCGCTGGTTCGGCGTCGTCGTCGTGAGCGGTTCAGCCTGGCGGTTTCGCCACTGTCTGCGGATCTACTGAGCGCCGGCCTGGCCGGGGTGGCCGTGCTTGCGGTCTGCGCGGTGCTGAACTCATACTTCGGCATCCCGTGGGTGTTCGTGCTGGTACTGACCCTGCTGGTGAGCTGCTCCATAGCGATGGAGACCACCCCCTTCGGCCGGCACATCTACGCGATCGGCGGCAACCGGGAGGCGGCCCGCCGGGCTGGCATCCAGGTGCGGACCAAGACCATCACGGTGTTCGTGGTGATCTCGATGATCGCGGCCCTGGCCGGCATCATCGAGGCCTCGCGGCAGTTCTCCGCGTCGAACTCCCTGGGTGGCGGGACGCTTCAGCTGAATGCCATCGCTGCCGCGGTGATCGGCGGTACCAGCATGTTCGGAGGACGTGGCCGGATCTACCAGGCGCTGCTCGGCGCATTGGTGGTCGGCAGCGTCCAGAACGGGCTGGACCTGCTCGGACAGCCAGCAGCCATCAAGAACATCGCCACCGGCGTGATCCTCGTGATTGCGGTGGCTGTGGACGCTGTCGGGCGCCGTCGCCGGCTGGCCCGCGGTGCCGCAGAGTGAAATCAGGAGACAGACCAATGAGCATTCGTTTCCCCCAGGGCTTCGTCTGGGGAGCTGCCACGGCCGCCTACCAGATCGAGGGCGCGGTCGACGAGGACGGGCGAGGCCCGAGTATCTGGGACGAGTTCTGCCGACGCCCCGGCGCGGTAGGACGTGGCGACAACGGCGATATCGCCTGCGACCACTACCACCGTTGGCCCGGTGATCTGGACCTGTTGGAGGAGCTCGGGGTCGGCGCCTACCGCTTCTCGGTGGCTTGGTCACGAGTCTTCCCCGAGGGGACCGGACGGGTGAACCCGGCCGGGCTCGACTTCTACGAGCGGCTGGTGGACAGCCTGCTCGCGCGGAACATCACGCCGATGGTCACCCTCTACCACTGGGATCTCCCGCAGGCGCTGCAGGAGACCGGCGGCTGGGCGAACCGGGCCACGGCAAGCAGGTTCGCCGAGTATGCGGCGACCGTCGCCACCAGACTCGGCGACCGGGTGGAGTCCTGGATCACACTCAACGAGCCGTACTGCAGTGCCTTCGTGGGCTATGTCGAGGGGCGCCATGCCCCCGGCATCGTCGATGAGGCCGCGGCCGTCCAGGTGCTGCATCATCTGCTGCTCGGCCACGGGTTGGCGACCACGGCGATCCGGGAGACCGGAGTGTCCGGGAAGGTGGGGGTGACTCTCAACCTGACCTCACCGCATCCGGCCTCGTCGTCGTCCGAGGACATGGCTGCCTATCGACGACTCGACCTCTACGAGAACCGGATGTTCCTCGATCCGATCCTCGGCAGGGGCTATCCGGCTGATGCTGCGGAGTTCTACCGCGGCGTCACCGACTTCGGGTTCGTCCAGCCCGGTGACCTGGAGGTGATCGCCACTCCGATGGATTTCCTCGGAGTCAACTACTACGAGCGGCATCTGGTGCAGGCCGATCCGGCCAACCCGCGCGGCTGGCAGCGGTTGCCCGATCCGAATCCGACGATCAGCGGTATCGGCGTCCATCCCGAAGGCCTGGGCGAGGTTCTCGATCGGGTCAGCGAGTACACCGACCTTCCGTTGATGATCACCGAGACCGGAATCGCCCTGCACGACTACGTCGATCCGGAACGCCGGATTCATGACCAGGAGCGGATCGACTTCTACGACGGTCACGTCCGGGCTGCGGCCGACGCGATCGCCAGGGGAGTGAACCTGGTCGGCTTCTTCCCGTGGTCGTTCATGGACAACTTCGAGTGGGCCTGGGGCTACGGCCACCGCTTCGGCCTCTACTACGTCGACTACGCGACCCAGGAGCGCATTCCGAAGGACTCCGCGTCCTGGTATGCGCGGCTGACTCGCGCTAACGGGCTGGACTAGGCCCACCCTCGAGCGGTGGGGACGTGACCAAACGGCCTGGGCACGTCCCCACCTTCACGCCGGTCGGCTGTCGGTGCCATGGCTTACGCTCTTGGGTGATGTCCTATGGCTGATCCCGCAAGCTACCGCCCCAAGCCGGGCACCATTCCCACCGACCCCGGCGTCTACCGCTTCAGTGACCCCGACGGCGTGGTGATCTACGTCGGCAAGGCGATCAATCTGCGCCAGCGGCTGAACTCCTACTTCGCCGATCCGTCGGCGCTGCACTTTCGCACTCAGACCATGGTCCGTACGGCCGCGAAGGTCGAGTGGACGATTGTGCGCAACGAGCTCGAGGCGCTGCAGCTGGAGTACACCTGGATCAAGCAGTACGACCCTCGGTTCAACATCAAGTACCGCGACGACAAGTCCTACCCGTGGGTGGCGATCACCTGGTCGGAGCAGTTCCCGCGGGTCTTCGTCGGGCGTGGCGCCAAGCGCAAGGGCAACCGCTACTTCGGCCCGTACGCCCAGGCCTGGGCGATCCGGGACACCATCGACTCCTTGCTGCGGGCCTTCCCGATGCGTTCGTGCACGAACGGGGTGTTCAACAGTGCCCACGCCTCCGGGCGTCCCTGCCTGATGGGCTACATCGGCAAGTGTGCGGCGCCGTGCGTCGACCGGATCTCCGAGAGCGCCCACCGAGAACTGGTCGAGGGCGTCTGCGACTTCCTGGCCGGACGCACCAACGCGCTTTTCCGCCGTCTCGAGACAGAGATGCGGATCGCGGCCACCAACCAGGAGTACGAGCGAGCCGCGGTGCTGCGCGATCAGCTGGCCGCCCTGCGCCAGGCCACCGACCGCAACGCCGTCGTCCTCGGGGACGGCACCGATGCCGATCTGGTGGCACTGGTCGAGGATCCGCTCGAGGTGGCCGTCCAAGTCTTCCGGGTGCGCGACGGACGGATCCGCGCCGAGCGCGGGTGGGTGGCCGAACGCATCGACGACGCCGACACTGGGGCTCTGCTGGAGCAGTTCCTGTTGCAGCTGTACGCCGACGGTGACGAGCCGCCGCCCGAGGTGCTGCTGCCGGCATTGCCCGAGACCGCCGAGACCCTGCAGGAGCTGCTGGCCGAGCAGCGTGGCGGCCGGGTCCGTCTGCATGTGCCGCAGCGCGGCGACAAGGCAGCCCTCCTGGAGACGGCGACCCGCAACGCCGCCGACTCGCTGGCGCTGCACAAGCTGCGCCGGGCCGGCGACCTGTCCACCCGAAGCCGGGCTCTGGAGGAGCTTCAGGAGGCATTGCAGCTGCCCAGCGCCCCGCTGCGGATCGAGTGCTATGACATCTCACACATCCAGGGCACCCAGGTGGTGGCCTCCATGGTGGTCTTCGAGGACGGGCTGGCCCGCAAGAGCGAGTATCGCCGGTTCGTGATTCGCACCGTCGAGGGCAGCAATGACGTCGGCGCCATGCACGAGGTGCTCACCCGGCGGTTCAGCCGGTTGCTGGCCGAGCGGGCCGAGGCGTCCGCGGCTGATGGTCCGCTGCTGATCGACCCGACCACCGGCGAGCCCAAGAAGTTCGCCTATGCGCCGGCGCTCGTGGTGGTGGACGGCGGTGCACCGCAGGTGGCGGCGGCGCAGCGGGTTCTGGTCGAACTCGGCCTCACCGACATCGCGCTATGCGGCTTGGCCAAGCGAATGGAAGAGGTCTGGCTGCCCGATCAGGAGTTTCCGCTGATCCTGCCGCGGGCCAGCGAGGCGCTGTACCTGCTGCAGCGGGTTCGTGACGAGGCACACCGGTTCGCGATCACCCATCACCGCGGACGCCGCAGTGCAGCGATGGTCGAGTCGATCCTCGATCAGGTTCCCGGCTTGGGTGAGGTGCGCCGCAAAGCGCTGCTGAAGTACTTCGGCTCTCTGAAGAAACTGCGGGCAGCCAGCGTCGAGGAGTTGGCCCAGGTTCCCGGCATCGGCGAGCGCACCGCTGCCGCCATCGTCGAGGCATTGGCCAGCACCGAGAAACTCTCGGCAGTGAATGTGACCACCGGCGAGGTCATCGAGTCCTGACTCCTCGATAATGGAGCCATGGACGCCTCCGCCGCTCCCGTCCGCCTTCTGGTGATCACCGGTATGTCCGGTGCCGGACGCCGGACCGCTGGTCACACTCTGGAAGACCTCGGCTGGCTGGTCGTCGACAACTTGCCACCGTCGATGCTGCCGGAGTTGATGGAGATCTCCCGGCAGCGCAGCTTCAGCCAAGTGGCAGTCATGCTGGACGTCCGCTCCCGCTCGGAGTTCGAGGCGATCCCGGCGGCGTTCGCCGAACTCGGCCGAGCCGGAATCGTGCCCCAGATCCTGTTCCTTGACGCCAGCGATGAGTCGATCGTGCGCCGTCAGGAGGGCGCCCGCCGGCCGCTGCCCTTGCAGGGTGCCGGACGACTCCTCGACGGGATCCGCAAGGAGCGGGAGATGCTGGCCGGGCTGCGGGCCAGTGCCGACCTGGTGATCGACACCAGCAACTTGAACGTCCACGAGCTCTCCGGCCGGGTGAGCGGCGCCTTCTCCGGCGACGCCGAGCCGGGCCTGCAGTTGTCGCTGATGTCCTTCGGTTTCAAGAACGGTCTGCCGATCGATGCCGACATGGTCTTTGACGTGCGGTTCCTGCCGAACCCGCATTGGGTACCGGCCCTGCGTCCGCAAACCGGGCTGGCGCAGCCGGTGTCGGCCTACGTCTTGGGCCAGCCCGATGCCGAGCCATTCCTTCAGCATCTGCTCGGGGTGATCGAGCTGGCCCGCCCGGGCTACCTGCGCGAAGGCAAGCGGCAGGCCATGGTCGCCATCGGCTGCACCGGCGGTAAGCACCGCTCGACGGCCATCGTGGAGGAGGCGGCTCGCCGGCTGCGCGAGCGCGACCTGCGGGTGAACACCATCCACCGTGATCTGGGGCTGGAGTGAGCGCCTTTGCGCCGACTCCGGCCGTAGTGGCGTTGGGTGGCGGGCACGGGTTGTCGGCCAGCCTGAGTGCGCTGCGCCAGTTGACTCATCGGCTCACCGCGATCGTCACCGTGGCTGACGACGGCGGCTCGTCGGGTCGGCTGCGCGCCGAGTTCCCGATCCTGCCACCGGGTGATCTGCGGATGGCGCTGGCCGCGCTGTGCGGCGATGACCAGGTGGGACGAGCCTGGGCCGAGGTGCTGCAGGCACGATTCCCCGGAAGCGGGCCGCTGGGTGGGCACTCGATCGGGAATCTGCTGATCGCCGGCCTGTGGCAACAGTTGGACGATCCGGTCGCCGGCCTGGACATGGTGGCGTCGATGCTGCACGTCGAGGGACGAGTGTTGCCGATGGCCGCGGTACCGCTGGTGATCGAGGCGGACGTGATCGGAGCCGACCCGAGTCGCCCCGACGAGGTCAGTTTGGTGGTCGGCCAAGAGGCGGTGGCCCTGGCCACCGGCGAAATCGCCACGGTCCGGCTCAGCCCGTCCGATCCGCCGGCGGTGCCCGAGGCGGTGGCCGCGATCGCCGAGGCCGACTATCTGATCCTGGGGCCCGGGTCCTGGTACTCCTCGGTGATCCCGCATCTGCTGGTGCCGCAACTGGTTGAGGCGATGCAGCAGACGTCCGCGAAGCGGATCCTCACCATGAATCTTGTGTCCACCGAGGACGAGACGCCCAGCTACACCGCAGCCCGGCACATCGAGGTGCTGGCCGAGCATGCTCCACAGTTGCGCTGGGACGTGGTGCTCGCCGACCCGAGCTTCGCCAACGATCCGCACCTGGGGCGATTCGTGGACTCCTTGGGGGCGCGGCTGGTGGTGGCCCCCGTGCGAATGCGCGATGGATCACCCAGGCACGACCCGTTCCTGTTGGCTTCGGCCTACGCCGGGATCATGGGTCTGTAGGCTAAGCAACTACTTCTGACACGGTCGCGAAAGGCGGGGCATCCTCACGATGGCAATGACGCAGCAGGTTAAGGCCGAGTTGGCCACGCTTGAGGTGACCAAACCCGAGCTGCGCAAGGCTGAGGTGGCCGCCCTGCTCCGCTTCGCCAACGGATTGCACATCGCCGGTGGCCGGATCGTGGTGGAGGCCGAGCTCGATACCGGTGCGGCCGCTCGTCGGCTGCGCACCGCGATCGCGGAGCTCTTCGGCTTCACCTCGGAGTTCGTGGTGATCACCGGCAGCGGCCTGCGTCGTGGGACTCGCTATGTGGTCCGGCTGATCCGTGATGGTGAGTCGCTGGCACGCCAGACCGGCCTGATCGATACCCGGGGACGCCCGGTCCGTGGACTGCCGGTGCAGGTGGTGTCGGGCAGCATCGAGGTTTCGGTGGCGGCCTGGCGCGGCGCCTTCCTGGCCCACGGATCGCTCACCGAGCCTGGCCGCTCGATGGCTCTTGAGGTGACTTGCCCGGGCTCTGAGGCCGCATTGGCCCTTGTCGGGGCTGCTCGGCGGTTAGGGATCAGCGCCAAGGCGCGCGAAGTGCGCGGGGTCGATCGAGTGGTCATCCGCGACGGCGACGCCATCGCTGCCATGCTCACCCGGCTGGGTGCCCACGAGTCGGTGCTGGCCTGGGAGGACCGCCGGATGCGCCGTGAGGTGCGCGCGTCGGCCAATCGACTGGCCAACTTCGACGACGCGAACCTGCGCCGCTCGGCGCGGGCCGCCGTTGCCGCCGGTGCTCGGGTGAAGCGCGCCATGGAGATCCTCGGGGACGACATCCCCGATCACCTGCTGGACGCCGGGAAGCTCCGCCTGGAGCACCGCCAGGCCAGCCTCGAGGAGCTCGGCCAGCTGCACAACCCGCCGCTGACCAAGGACGCCGTGGCCGGACGAATTCGGCGATTGCTGGCCACGGCCGACAAGCGCGCGGCCGAGCTGGGCATCCCGAACACCGAGGCCGGGCTGAGCCCTGACCTCCTGGACGAGCGGGACTGAGTCCGCCGATTACTGCCGAGTGGGCTAGCGCGCCCGCAACCGGATACGCTATGGGGGAGCCCGGCCGACCATCGATGGGCGGCCAAGTCAGTTCCCAAAGGAGACTCTCAAGACATGACCGTCAAGGTTGGTATCAACGGCTTCGGCCGCATTGGTCGTAACTACTTCCGCGCGTTGGTCGCCGCTGGCGCCGACCTGGAAGTTGTCGCCGTCAACGATCTCACCGACAACAAGACCCTCGCGCAGCTGCTGAAGTACGACTCGATTCTGGGTCGCTTCCCCGGCTCGGTCACCGCTGACGAGACCGCGCTGTACGTCAACGGCAAGGAGATCAAGGCTTTCGCCGAGAAGGATCCGGCCAACCTGCCCTGGGGCGAGCTGGGCGTCGACATCGTGATCGAGTCCACCGGCTTCTTCACCGATGCCACCAAGGCCAAGGCCCACATCACCGCCGGCGCCAAGAAGGTGCTCATCTCCGCTCCGGCGAAGAACGAGGACATCACCATCGTGATGGGCGTCAACGACGGCCTCTACGATCCGGCTGCGCACCACATCATCTCCAACGCTTCCTGCACCACCAACTGCCTGGCCCCGCTGGCCAAGGCGCTGAATGACGGCATCGGCATCGTCAAGGGCCTGATGACCACCATCCACGCCTACACCCAGGACCAGAACCTGCAGGACGCCCCGCACAAGGATCTGCGTCGCGCTCGCGCCGCCGCCCTGAACATCGTCCCGACCACCACCGGTGCGGCCAAGGCCGTTGCCCTGGTGCTGCCGGAGCTGAAGGGCAAGCTGGACGGATACGCACTGCGCGTGCCGACCCCGACCGGCTCGGTCACCGACCTCACCTTCGAGGCCGCTCGCGAGACCACCGTCGAGGAGATCAACGCGATCGTCAAGGCCGCGGCTGAGGGCCCGCTCAAGGGCATCCTGGAGTACAGCGAAGACCCGATCGTCAGCAAGGACATCGAGACCTACCCGCTGTCCAGCATCTTCGATGCTCCGCTGACCAAGGTCATCGGCAACCAGGTCAAGGTCGTCTCCTGGTACGACAACGAGTGGGGCTACTCCAACCGGCTGGTCGACCTGACCGTGCTGGTCGGCTCGAAGCTCTGACCGACGACAATTCATCACGATCGGGCCGGCTCGCGTATCTGCGCGGGTCGGCCCGATGTGTGCCCACATCGAAACAGAAAGGCTGACAAGTGAAGTCAGTTGATGACCTCGGAGATCTGAGGGGCAAGCGGGTCCTCATCCGCTGCGATTTCAATGTGCCGCTCGACGGAGCGACGATTACCGACGACGGCCGGATCAAGGCCGCGCTGCCGACCCTGACCACGCTGATCAGCGACGGTGCCAAGGTCGTCGTGATGGCCCACCTGGGCCGTCCGAAGGGCGAAGTGAACCCCAAGTACTCGCTGGCCCCGGTGGCCAAGCGGCTGGGTGAACTGCTGGGTGTCGACGTGAAGCTGGCCACCGATGTTGTCGGTGACAGTGCGCAGGCGACCGTGGCGTCCCTGGTTGACGGCGAGATCGCCCTGCTGGAGAACGTCCGCTACGAGCCCGCCGAGGAGTCCAAGGTGGACGCCGAGCGCGAGGAGCTCGCGGCCAAGTACGCCGCCCTGGGCGATGTCTTCGTGTCCGACGGCTTCGGGGTCGTCCACCGCAAGCAGGCCTCGGTCTATGACGTTGCCAAGCTGTTGCCGAACGCTGCCGGCTACCTGGTGGCCAAGGAGGTCGAGGTGCTCAAGCGCCTCACCGAGCACGCGGTCAGCCCCTACGTGGTCGTCCTGGGTGGAGCCAAGGTTGCCGACAAGCTCGCCGTGATCGACAACCTGCTGAAGGTTGCCGACACCCTGATCATCGGTGGCGGCATGGCCTACACGTTCCTGAAGGCCAAGGGCTACGAGGTCGGTATCTCCCTGCTCGACCCGGAGAAGATCGACGCCTGCGCCGGCTACCTGGAGCAGGCCGCCGCAGCCGGCAAGAAGATCCTGCTGCCGGTGGACACCCGCGTGGTGGCCGAGCTCGACTTCGGCACCCGCACCTCCAGCGAGGTCACCATCGTCGACTCCGACCATATCCCGGCCGACCAGGAAGGTGCCGACATCGGTCCGAAGACCGAGGCGCTGTTCGCCGAGGCCATCCTGGGCGCATCGACCATCTTCTGGAACGGTCCGATGGGCGTGGCCGAGATCCCGGCGCTCGCCAATGGCACTGCGGCGGTGGCGAAGGCTCTGGCGGCCTCGTCCGGATTCTCCGTGGTCGGTGGCGGCGACTCGGCTGCGGCCGTGCGCAACCTCGGCTTCGCTGACGACGCCTTCGGGCACATCTCGACCGGCGGCGGTGCGTCGCTGGAGTACCTGGAGGGCAAGACCCTGCCGGGAATCGCTGTACTTGAGGAAGGTAACTGATATGGCACGCGTGCCGCTGATGGCCGGTAACTGGAAGATGAACCTCAACCACGTTGAGGCTACCGGCCTGGTGGAGAAGCTCGCCTTCACCCTGAAGGACTTCCACTACGACCCGGCCAAGTCCGAGGCCGCCGTGATCGTCCCCTTCACCGATCTGCGCTCCGTGCAGACCGTGATCGAGGGCGACAACCTGCCGCTGAAGTGGGGCGCTCAGGACGTGTCCGTGCACGCCTCCGGCGCTTACACCGGCGAGGTCTCGGCCGACATGCTGGCCAAGCTGAAGTGCGCCTACGTGGTGGTCGGACACTCCGAGCGCCGCGAGTACCACGGCGAGACCGACGCGCTGATCGGTGAGAAGGCCAAGGTCGTGTTCGCGGCCGGGATGACCCCGATCATCTGCTGTGGCGAGGTGCTGGAGATCCGCAAGGCCGGCACCCACGTCTCGCACGTGCTCTCCCAGGTGAAGGAGTGCCTGGCTCCGCTGAGCGCCGAGCAGGTGGCGGCCTCAGTGATCGCCTACGAGCCGGTCTGGGCGATCGGAACCGGCGAGGTGGCCACTCCTGAGGATGCGCAGGAAGTCTGTGGCGCGATCCGTGGCTATGTGGCTGAGGCATTCGGTGCTCCGGCTGCTGAGGCCGTCCGGATCCAGTACGGCGGCTCGGTCAAGTCCAGCAACGTGGTCGAGATCATGGCTCAGCCGGACGTCGATGGTGCTCTGGTCGGCGGCGCGAGCCTGAATGCCGACGAGTTCGCCAAGATCGTCATGTATTATTCCGCGACCGCCTGACGGCGCTCGCGTCGAGACCGGCGCTCTTGACCCGCTGACGCGGATCGCGAGGGCCGGTCTACTCGGCCGCCTGACGCCGGCGCGCACTGCACATCGCTGCTCCCTCGGTCTCGGCGCACGCCGGGGCTGGGGGAGCAGTGGCGTTTTCGGGGCCGACTGCGGGTGTTGCACCGCTCGCAGGCTGCGCCGTTTAGTTACCTCGGGTCCTGGTGAGTTAGGATTTGCCCCGTGATTGCACTCTCCATTCCGCTGGAGCCCTCTACCGGGCAGATGACCTGGCCGATCCTGACTCTCTCGATCATTCTGATCTTGACCAGCATCGTTTTGGCCTTGTTCATCCTGCTGCACAAGAGTCGTGGCGGCGGGATGTCCGACCTCTTCGGCGGTGGCATGTCCACCGGGATGGGTGGCACCTCGGTCGCGGAGCGGAACCTCGACCGGCTCACCGTGATCATTGGAGTGATCTGGGTGGCCAGCGTCATCGGTCTGCTGGTGCTGTATCGGTTCTTCGGAAGTTTTGGGGCTCTTTCCTGAGACCTTGTTCTAGCAAGGAGCATGTGAGTGGTTGGTGGTAGCGCGATCCGGGGTAGCCGGGTTGGGGCCGGCCCAATGGGCGAGGCCGAACGCGGGGACGCAGCGCCGAGGCTTTATGTCTCCTACTTCTGCGCCAATGGACATGAGACGCGGCCGGCCTTCGCGGCCGATGCCGTAGTCCCGGACACCTGGGACTGCCCGCGCTGTGGACTCCCGGCCAATCTCGACTCAGAGAACCCGCCGCCACCGCCGAAGATCCAGCCCTACAAGACCCACCTGGCCTATGTGAAGGAGCGTCGTAGCGACGCTGAGGCGGTGGCCATCCTTGCCGAGGCTCTTGACTCGCTGCGTGCGCGTCGGGCCGCCGGCGAGGTCATCTACTGAGCTGCGCCGGTTAGGCCGAGCACTCGTAGTAGGGGAGCTTGGCGGCTGCGGCTTCGTCGACCAGCCAGAGTGTGCGGCGACGTCCGCTGACTCGTCCGGCGGGCAGCGCCGAATCGCCGGCGACGGCCCGCGACACCACCTCTGCCTTCTCCTCGCCGCTGGCCAGCAGCCACACCTCGCGAGAGCGGTTGATGGTCTCGATGGTCAGGCTGATCCGCTCCGGTGGGCCCTTGGGGGCCTCGGTGACGCCGATCACGGCCTGTGAACTTGGTTCGGCGGACGGGTGGCCCGGGAAGATCGCGGCGACCTCACCGTCGACCCCGACACCGAGAATGCACAGGTCGAAGCGGGTATCACCGAGTTCCTTGGCGTAGGTGGCCGCCGAAGCCGCGGCATCCACCTGACCGTCGGCGCTGGGCATCGGATGGGTGCGCGCCGGATCCACCAGGAAGTGGCGGGCCAGAAGCGCCAAGGTCGGTCCGGCATTGCGGTCGGAGCCGTCCGTCGGCACGAAGCGCTCATCGCCCCACCACAGCTCCAGCCGGGACGGATCCAGTTCAGAGCCCGGGACGAGCTCGCCGAGCTCGGCGTAGGTGGCGAGGGCGGCGCGTCCGCCGGTCAGGCACAGCTGGGCGACCCGCCCGTCTGCCTGCAACTCGATCAGGGAGGCCAGCAACCGTGCGGCGGCGCGCCGGGCGAGCTCCGGCTGATCGCGATAGCGGATCAGGCGGCAGGGTTCACTCATCGGGTTCTTCCTTGCCGAACCAGCCCTGTCAGAACGCAGCGCCTCGGAAATGCCATGGTGGCCAGCCTAGACGCAAACACTGTGGTCTGCCTGTGAGGTCACACCGGCAATATGCCCGTGACATCGGGAAAAGCAGCAGTGGCCCGGCCCCAAGGGGACCGGACCACTGCGGTACTACAGAACAGCTAGGCCGCTCAGGCCTCGACCTCTGCGAAGTCGGCGGCGGTCAGCATCGGCTGATCGATCCGCATGCTGTAGAACGAACGCCACACCATGACCATGCTGGCCAGTCCGAACACCACCGCGAGAATCGCGTTGATGACCGGGTTGTTGATGATCAGCGAAAGCTCGATCGCCAGCATGCCGAACAGGGTGGTGAACTTGATGACCGGGTTCAGGGCCACCGAGGAGGTGTCCTTGAACGGGTCGCCGACGGTGTCGCCCACGATGGACGCATCGTGCAGCTCGGTGCCCTTGGCCTTCAGATCGACCTCGACGATCTTCTTCGCGTTGTCCCAGGCGCCACCGGCGTTGGCCATGAAGATGGCCTGGTAGAGCCCGAAGATGGCGATCGAGATCAGGTAGCCGATGAAGAAGTACGGCTCCACGAAGGCGAACGCCAAGGTGGCGAAGAAGATGCCCAGGAAGATGTTGAACATGCCCTTCTGGGCGTACTGGGTGCAGATCTCGACGACCCGACGGGAGTCGGCCACGGAGGCCTTCTCGGAGTCCTCAAGGTTGATGTTGGCCTTGATGAACTCCACTGCCCGGAAGGCGCCGGTGGTGACGGCCTGCATGGACGCACCGGTGAACCAGTAGATGATCGCGCCACCGGTGATCAGACCGAGCAGGAACGGCACGTGCAGCAGCGACAGGTTCGACAGCAGCTCGGGCTGGAGGCCGTTGGTCAGACCCATGATGATCGAGAAGACCATCGTGGTCGCGCCCACGGCTGCGGTACCGATCAGCACCGGCTTGGCGGTCGCCTTGAAGGTGTTGCCGGCGCCGTCGTTCATCTCCAGCAGGTACTTGGCCCGCTCGAAGTTCGGCGTGATCGCGTAGTCGCGCTTGAGCTCGTCCTCGATGCCGGGGACGGCCTCGATGCGGGACAGCTCGTACACCGACTGGGCGTTGTCGGTCACGGGGCCGTAGGAGTCGACCGCAATGGTCACCGGGCCCATGCCGAGGAAGCCGAAGGCCACCAGGCCCAGAGCGAAGACGCCCGGAGCCAGCATGATCTCGCCGGAGATCTGGGTGGACACCGCGAAGGCGCCACCCATCAGGCCGACAATGGCGATGCCCAGCCAGTAGGCGGAGAAGTTGCCGGCGACCAGACCGGACAGGATGTCCAGCGACGGACCGCCCTCCTTGGCCGACTTCACAACCTCTTCGACGTGCTTGGCCTTGACACCGGTGAAGACCTTCACCAGTTCGGGGATGATCGCGCCGGCCAGAGTGCCGAAGCTGATGATCAGGGACAGCTGCCACCACAGGTTGGGCTGACCGGGAACATCGGAGAGCATCAGCGAGGAGATCACGAAAGTGAGCACGATCGAGACAATCGAAGTGATCCAGACCAGGGAGGTCAGCGGGGTCTCGAACTCCATCTCGTCGGCGTCGGCGTACTTGGCCTTCGCCCACAGGCTGTTGCCGAAGTAGGACAGCGCCGAAGCGATCAGCATGATGGCGCGGATGAAGAAGATCCAGACCAGGAAGTGCGCCTGGAGGTCAGCCTGAACACCGAGCAGGATGAAGGTGATCAGAGCCACACCGGTCACGCCGTAGGTCTCGAAGCCGTCGGCCGACGGGCCAACCGAGTCGCCGGCGTTGTCACCGGTGCAGTCGGCGATGGTGCCGGGGTTGCGCGGGTCGTCCTCGCCGATCTTGAAGACGATCTTCATCAGGTCGGAGCCGATGTCGGCGATCTTGGTGAAGATGCCGCCAGCGATACGAAGGGCGGACGCGCCCAGCGACTCGCCGATCGCGAAGCCCAGGAAGCAGGCGGTGGCGATGTCGGCCGGCAGGAACATCATGATCGACAGCATCATGATCAGCTCGGTCGAGATCAGCACCATGCCGACGCTCATGCCCGAACGCATCGGGATGTTGTAGACGTCGTACGGCTTGCCCTTCAGCGAGGCGAAGGAGGTGCGGGAGTTGGCGAAGGTGTTCAGCCGGATGCCGTACCACGCGATCGCGTAGGAGCCGCCCATGCCGATGATCGCGAACAGCAGCACGATCACGACGCGTCCCCAGCCACCGGAGGTGTTGAGGAAGCCGAAGTAGATGAAGATCACCGAGCCGATGAAGGCGAACAGCAGGAGCAGGAACTTGCCCTGCTGCAGCAGGTAGGCCTTGCAGGTCTCGTAGATCAGCTCCGAGACGTCCTTCATGGACTGGTGCACCGGCAGGTTCTTCAGCTTCATGTAGCTGAGCAGCCCGAAGGTGAAACCGCCGACGCAGATCAGCAAGCCGATCAGGAGCAGCCACCAACCGCTGACTCCGCCCAGGCCGGCGAAGGTGACGGCGTGCAGATCAGGGAGCGGAAGATCGAACTCGCTCTTGTGGGTGCCGGACTCACCGGCGGCCGAGCCGGAGCAGGCGGTTAGGGACGGGGCCAGAAGCCCGAGCCCGACAAGTAGCGCGGCGCGCGACTTGCGACGCGAGCCCGCCACCGTTGGCTGGGTTCCGAGCGTTGAGGTTCTCACTGGTGGATTCCTTTTAGCTATGTACCTATGTTGCGCGATGCCCGGTCACCGTTGACCCGACCGGAAGCACCGAGCGAACTCTACGGCCCACCTCACTTCTTCCCATATCTGGCCATTTGGTGGATGTGGTACACAGGGCACGGGCAAATGTGCTGTGACCGGCAGGCGAGCGTCCAGCTTTGAGTCCGGCTGCCGAATAAGGTAAGAATGGTGTTGTGAAAACTGAGCCGACGCTGGACGCCACCGAGGCGATCACCGAGGCGCAACACGCAGCCGACGCCTCGACTCGCTCCCGCGTGGCCCGTTCCATCCTGCAGCACGGACCGTCAACCGCCAATGATCTCGCCCATCGGCTGGGCCTGACCGCGCCCGCCGTCCGTCGTCATCTGAGTGTGCTGATGAGCACCGGCCAGGTGATCAGCCGTCAGCAGCGGGTCTACGGCCATCGTGGACGGGGCCGCCCGGCCCAGGTCTTCGTGCTCACCGATGCCGGCCGTGGCGAGTTCTACCAGGCCTACGACCACCTGGCGATCAGCGCTCTGCGCTACCTGAGCCAGGCTGTCGGTCCGAGCGCCGTGGACGAGTTCGCCAATCGCCAGACTGATGCGATCGAGGCCAGATTCGCCGAACTGCAGGCGGAATACGGAGACTCTGCCGAAGCGTTGGTGGAGGCGTTGACCGCCGAAGGTTTCGTGGCTTCTCTCCAGCCGGTCCCATCCGGTGTTCAGCTGTGCCAGTACCACTGCCCGGTCGCCCACGTGGCGGCAGAGTTCCCGCAACTGTGTGAGGCCGAGACCCGGACGTTCGCCCGGCTCCTCGACTCACACGTCCAGCGGCTGGCCACCATCGCTCACGGCGACGGGGTGTGCACCACCCACGTGCCGCACCCGGTGGTGCCAGCGGATTCCGCAAGCAAGAAAGGCTCGCAGTCATGACTTCTGCAACTCCCACGGCCCCCGGGCTCGGCCAGACCCAGGACGAGCATCTGTCGGCGCTGGGCAGCTACCAGTACGGCTGGCGTGACTCCGACACCGCGGGCAGCCACGCCAAGCGCGGCCTGAACGAGGACGTCGTCCGCAACATCTCGGCGCTGAAGAACGAGCCGGAGTGGATGCTGAACACCCGGCTGAAGTCGTTGAAGCTCTACGAGCGCAAGCCGATGCCGACCTGGGGTGCGGACCTGTCCGGGATCGACTTCGACAACATCAAGTACTTCGTCCGCTCCACCGAGAAGCAGGCGCAATCCTGGGACGACCTTCCCGACGACATCAAGAAGACCTACGACCGGCTCGGTATCCCCGAGGCGGAGAAGATGCGGCTGGTGGCCGGCGTCGCCGCCCAGTACGAGTCCGAGGTGGTCTACCACAAGATCAACGAGGAGCTGGAGCGCCAGGGCGTCATCTTCCTGGACACCGACACCGGGCTGAAGGAGTACCCCGAGCTGTTCGAGGAGTACTTCGCTTCGGTGATTCCGGTGGGCGACAACAAGTTCGCCGCGCTGAACTCGGCGGTCTGGTCGGGTGGCTCGTTCATCTACGTGCCTAAGGGCGTCCACGTCAGCATTCCGCTGCAGGCCTACTTCCGGATCAACACCGAGAACATGGGCCAGTTCGAGCGGACGCTGATCATTGCCGACGAGGGCAGCTACGTCCACTACGTCGAGGGCTGCACAGCGCCGATCTACTCCTCCGACTCGCTGCACTCGGCAGTGGTGGAGATCATCGTCAAGAAGAACGCCCGGGTCCGCTACACGACGATCCAGAACTGGTCGACGAACGTGTACAACCTGGTCACCAAGCGGGCCACCTGTGAGGCCGGAGCCACCATGGAGTGGATCGACGGCAACATCGGCTCCAAGGTGACCATGAAGTACCCGGCGGTCTACCTGCTGGGCGAGCACTCCCGCGGCGAGACGCTGAGCATCGCGTTCGCCGGCGAGGGCCAGCATCAGGACGCCGGCTCGAAGATGGTGCACGCCGCCCCGCACACCTCGTCCTCGATCATCTCCAAGTCGGTGGCTCGCTCCGGCGGACGCTCCTCCTACCGTGGCCTGGTGCAGGTGAACGAGGGTGCGCACCACTCGGCGTCCTCGGTGAAGTGCGACGCGCTGCTGGTCGACACCATCTCGCGCTCGGACACCTATCCCTACGTGGACGTCCGTGAGGACGACGTGTCGATGGCCCACGAGGCCACCGTCTCCAAGGTGAGCGACGATCAGCTGTTCTACCTGATGAGCCGCGGGATGGGTGAGGACGAGGCGATGGCCATGATCGTGCGCGGCTTCGTCGAGCCGATCGCCCGCGAGCTGCCCATGGAGTACGCGCTCGAACTCAACCGGTTGATCGAACTGCAGATGGAAGGGGCCGTGGGCTGAGCCCGCGGACGGTGGATCAAGAAAGATGACTGTGACGACTGCTGTTCCGAACGTGGCCGAAGCCGTGGAGACGGTGGCTTCCCACCTGCACCCGGTGGCTTCCTTCGACCTGGCCGACCATCCGATCCCGAGCGGACGCGAGGAGGTGTGGCGGTTCACCCCGCTGCGCCGGCTGAACGGGCTGCTCGACGGAGCGCCGAGTGCTGCCCACCTGAATTGGAGTGCCAACGCACCGGCCGGGGTGATCCGTTCCGAACTGGACACCGCTGCCGCGATCGCGTTGAACCTTCCGGCGCCGGTCGACCGTCCGTCCGCCCTGGCTGTGGCCCAGGCCGGGGGAGCGGTGCTTTACGACGTGGCCGCCAATGCCGAACTGGACGAGCCGCTGGTGATCGAGGTCAGCGGTGACGACCCCAAGGCCACCGTCTACGGGCAGGTGATCTTCCGAATCGGGGCCAACGCCAGCGCCACCATCGTGCTGCGGCACACCGGATCGGTCCGCTACCTGTCCAGCGTCTCGCTGCTGGTCGGCGACGGTGCCCACCTGAACTTCGTCGGCCTGCAGGACTGGGCTGCTGACACGGTCCATCTCGGCCACATCGGGATGCGGATCGGCCGTGACGCCCGGGTGCGCACGGTGGCGGCCAGCCTCGGCGGCGACGTGGTGCGCCTGGTCGAGACCGCCGAGTACGACGGTCCCGGTGGCGAGCTGGAGCAGTTCGGTCTGTACTTCGTCGACGCCGGCCAGCACATCGAGCACCGGATGTTCGTCGACCACAACCAGCCCAGCACCCGCAGCAAGGTGGATTACCGCGGCGCCCTGCAAGGCAAGGACGCCCACTCGGTGTGGGTCGGCGATGTGCTGATCCGCAAGATCGCCGAGGGGATCAACACCTACGAGAGCAACAAGAACCTGGTGCTCACCGACGGCTGCCGCGCCGACTCGGTGCCCAACCTGGAGATCGAAACCGGCCAGATCGAGGGTGCCGGCCACTCCTCGACCACCGGACGCTTCGACGACGAGCAGCTGTTCTACCTGCGCTCCCGGGGCATCCCCGAGGACGAGGCTCGGCGCCTGGTCGTCCACGGCTTCTTCGTCGACATCATCCGTCGGATCGGTGTCGCCGATGTCGAGGAGCGTCTGCTGGCCGCCGTTGAGAAGGAGCTCGAGCTCGTCGTCGGCAACCCGGATTCGGTGACGCCGTGAGCTACGTCCGCGCCTGTGCGCTGGCCGATGTGCCCGTCGGAAAGGCCATCTCGGTCGAGCTCGACCGGGAGTGGCCCTTCGCGGTGGTGAACACCACTGAGGGCGTGTTCGCGATCCAGGACGTGTGCTCGCACGCCGAGGTGCCGCTGAGTGACGGCGACATCGAGGGCTGCACTCTGGAGTGCTACATGCACGGCTCGCGCTTCGACCTTCGCACCGGCTGGCCGCTGGAACTTCCGGCCACCCAGCCCGTCGCGGTCTTCCCGGTTCGGGTGGACGGCGACCAAATCCTCATCGACCCCGACAATCCCATTCAGACTCAGGAGCAGTGAATGTCAGAACTGGTCATCAGCAACCTCCACGTGGAGGTCGAGACCGAGAGCGGCCCCAAGGAGATCCTCAAGGGGGTCAACCTCACTGTCGCCAGCGGTGAAGTGCACGCCATCATGGGTCCGAACGGCTCGGGCAAGTCCACGCTGGCCTACTCGATCGCCGGGCACCCCAAGTACACGATCACCTCGGGTTCGGTGAAGCTGGACGGCGTCGAGCTCTCGACGCTGAGCGTCGATCAGCGGGCCAAGGCCGGGCTGTTCTTGGCCATGCAGTACCCGATCGAGGTCCCCGGCGTCTCGGTGGCGAACTTCCTGCGCACGGCCAAGACCGCGCTGTCGGGTGAGGCGCCGAAGGTGCGCACCTGGGTCAAGGACGTCAACGCTGCGCTGGAGAAGGTCGGTCTGGACGGTACCTTCGCCGCGCGCTCGCTGAACGAGGGCTTCTCCGGTGGCGAGAAGAAGCGCAACGAGATCGCTCAGCTCGAGCTGCTGGCACCCAAGTTCGCGATTCTGGACGAGACCGATTCGGGTCTGGACATCGACGCGCTGCGGATCGTCAGTGAGGGCGTCAACCGCTTCACCGCGCCTGGCGACCGGGGCGTGCTGCTGATCACCCACTACACGCGGATCCTGAACTACATCAAGCCGGACTTCGTCCACGTCTTCGTGGACGGCCGGATCGTCGAAGAGGGTGGCGCCGAACTGGCCGACCAGCTCGAGATCGACGGCTACGACAAGTTCGTCAAGGCCGCCAAGGTCGATGCCTGAGACCCAGTTGACCACAGCCGTTGTCGAGACTCTCGGCAACGGCTATGACGTCGCGGCTGTGCGCGCCGACTTCCCGATTCTGAGCCGGGAGGTCGGCGGGCAGCCGCTGGTCTATCTGGACTCGGCCAACACGTCCCAGAAGCCACGCTCGGTGATCGCGGCGATCAGCGAGCATCTGGCTGAGCACAACGCCAATGTGTCCCGGGCCATGCACACCCTGGGTGCCGAGGCGACCGAGGCCTTCGAGGCGTCGCGGACGAAGCTGGCCGGCTTCATCGGCGCAGCCCGGCCCGAGGAGGTGGCCTTCACCAAGAACGCCTCCGAGGCGCTGAACCTGGCCGCGCACACCCTGGGTGCTTCGCTGAAGCCTGGCGACGAGATCGTCATCTCGGTGCTGGAGCACCACTCCAACATCGTCCCCTGGCAGCTGCTGGCGCAGCGCACCGGGGCGGTGCTGCGCTGGTTCGACATCACCGAGGACGGACGGCTCGACCTGGCCAAGGCCGAAGCCGAGGGCCTGATCAACGAGCGCACCAAGATCGTCTCGCTCGCCTGGGTCTCCAACGTGCTCGGCACGGTGAACCCGATCCGGCAGATCGCCGACCAGGCGCATCGGGTTGGTGCGGTGATGGTG
Source organism: Actinomycetales bacterium Actino_02 (assembly GCA_001603275.1). Lineage (GTDB taxonomy): Bacteria > Actinomycetota > Actinomycetes > Propionibacteriales > Propionibacteriaceae > Propionicimonas. The sequence continues at coordinate 228,798 of LUYM01000016.1, forward strand.
GTGGACGGCGCTCAGGGCGTCCCGCAGCGTCCGACGTCGGTCACGGAGCTCGGTGCCGACCTGCTCGCCTTCACCGGCCACAAGATGCTCGGCCCAACCGGGATCGGTGCGATCTGGGGACGCTACGAGCTGCTCGAGACGCTGCCGCCGTTCCTGGGCGGGGGAGAGATGATCGAGGTGGTCCGGATGACCGGCTCCACCTACGCCCGTCCGCCGTACCGCTTCGAGGCCGGCACTCAGCCGATCGCCGAGGCCGTCGGGCTGTCGGCCGCCGTGGACTACCTGACCTCGGTCGGCATGGACGCCATTGCCGCCCACGAGGAGCACCTGACCGCCTACGCGCTGGCCCGGCTGGGCGCCGAGCCCGGTGTGCGGTTGCTCGGGCCGAGCGATGCCCATGAGCGTGGTGGGGCGATCTCGTTCACGCTGGCTACGGCTGACGGTGAGCAGATCCATCCGCACGACGTGATGCAGTTCTTGGATGCGCGGGGGATCGCGGTGCGCGGCGGGCACCACTGTGCGCGTCCGCTGCATGAGCGGCTGGGCATCACGGCGTCCACTCGGGCGTCGCTGTACCTGTACACGACCACCAGTGAGATCGACGCGCTCGCCGAGGGGCTGGCCTACGTCCGCGATTTCTTCGGAGGCAAGCGATGAGCTGCGACGTTGAGGCGATGTACGCCGAGATCATCCTCGACCACTACAAGGCCAAGCATCACAGTGGGCTGCGCGACCCGTATCAGGCGCAGGTGACCCACGTGAACCCGACCTGTGGCGACGAGATCATGCTGCGGCTGGCCCTGGACGGCGACCGGATCGCCGATGTCTCTTACGAGGCGGTGGGTTGTTCGATCTCGCAGGCGTCCACGTCGGTGATGACCGACCTGGTGATCGGCAAGTCGGTGGCCGAGGCCATGGAGTTGCAGCAGGAGTTCACCGAGATGATGCACTCCCGCGGTGAGATCGAGCCCGATGAGGATCGGTTGGAGGACGGCGTCGCCTTTGTCGGCGTAGCCAAGTTCCCGGCTCGGGTGAAGTGTGCGTTGTTGGGCTGGTCGGCGTTCAAGGACGCGGCGATCCAGGCGGCGGGTAACCGCGAAGGGCAGGAGTGAACATGACCGAGGCTGTACGTCCGTCCGACCTGGTGCAGGACAGCTTTCCCGACTCCGTGCCGAGCGCGCGGCCCAGCGAGGACGACATCCTCGAGGCGATGAAGGACGTTGTCGACCCCGAGTTGATGGTGAACGTCGTCGACCTGGGCCTGGTCTACGGGGTGACCATCGACGACGAGTCGAACACCACACTGGACATGACCCTGACCTCGCCGACCTGCCCGCTGACCGACCAGCTTGAGTACAACACCCAGCTGGCTCTGGACGGTCTGGTGAACTCGGTCACGATCAACTGGGTCTGGCTGCCGCCGTGGAGCCTGGAGATGATCACCGAGGACGGACGCGAGCAGCTCCGCTCAATCGGCTACAACCTGTAAGGCTCGCTTCCCTGACCGGATTTGCACTCTCGATGGCCTGGGTGAGGGTGTTCACGGGCAAGACTGGGCATCGAGTGCGCAAATCCCGTCGCCCAAGGAAGCTGTCGGATATCACTGAACCCTGGTCAGTGAGCGCCCGCCACTACTGGGATCACCGAGGGAATCTGGGCGCGGCTGGAAGGAGCTCGCTACGGAGTGTCAGCCGAACTCGGCTCACACGTCCGTGGAGCGCCACGGGTTCGTGAGGAGAGCGTCCCAGACCTCGCCGTCGGGAGTCTCGAAGTAGTCGCCGTCGGGCTGGTAGCGCACGTCCTCCCGGTCGGCGGCCTCTGCGGCCCCGCTCAGGAAGGTCGCAAGGTCGGGTGCCACCGGGTGAAGTTCGTCAGCCTCCCACCAGGCGTACCAGATCACTCCCGTTGCACAGTCCATGATGAAGATCTCGACGTAGTCGTCATCGAACACCTGAACCCAGGTTGGCCTCCAGAGTTCGAGGTCTGTCATCTCGCTGGCGATCTGACGTATCTTCACGGTCCGATCAACGGCGTCATCGAGACTAGGGAAATTGAACCCCGGAAGACTCGGCTCACGATCGTGGTTTCGGGCACGTCGCAGCCCGCGGGTGAGCCCATAGAGATCGCGCAGGTCGGGGTGCAGCGTGATCCCAAGCCGGCCTTCGGCGGAATCAAGCTCCGTGGCCGAGGCAGCGGGAAGCAGCGCCTCGTCAAGCGCAAGACCGCGGCGCGTTGCGACCTCAGCAAGACGTCCCCAGGCTTGAGCAACGCTCACGGCCAACTCTCTCTCCGCACTCGCCGACCTGGCGGTTGCCGTGCCTTGAGGGTAGAGCCGAGTGCGCCGCCGCACGCGGATCTCGCGGCATTGCCGAAGGCGAACCGTCGATCCGACGTTACCCTCCGCGGGCGGAGCTATGGCCTCGGGCCCCCTGACCATCGCGGCCAGTTCGGATGTTCGGCGATGGTCGGTGCGACTGAGCGCACGACCTCGCAGGCCTCCCGAGCGAACCGGTTGGTCTCGGCCTCCAGCTGCATTGCTGCGACCTTCGCCTGTTCGGGGATCAGCGAGGAGCTCAGAGTCACGACATCGCCGGTCCGGTCCAGCCGGAGCATGCCTCCCTCCGACAGCGCCATGCGGGCCGTCCTCGTGCGTCCAAGTGAGAGGACGGCGCCACGCAGGATCGTCGCGAACCCCAAGAGCGGAACCCGCCTCCAGTCCGGAGAGACGCCCGGGTATGCCAGCAACTCGACACCGTCCACAGCGAAGCGCACCCAGGTCTCAAAGCAGGTCGTTTCAAGAGCAGCACTCGGGAGGCTGACCACGTCCGCAGACTCGGGGCCCTCAGGGAGTGAGCCTGCGCGGTACTCGAGCGCGATTCCCATGGTTCGTACGGTAGCGAGACAGCGGGCAGCCGACAGGAGTCCGAGCCGATTCGGGTCGAGAGCTTCGCCCGCTATCCAGTCGCGGTCAGCGGTTGCCTTCGGCGGGAGGCGGATGTTGAGTGCCTCTCCAAAAAGTGATATCACTTAGATATCAGTTTTCTCATGAAGGAGTGGTCCGATGTCTGAAGAGACTCGGTTTGACGATCAGGCCTCTGCGGGCGGCGAGCCGGCCGGAGTGCCGGTCGGGCATGACGGTGCGCGGGTGGACGTGACCGAACGCGCGGCGTGGAGCGCCAATGGGGCAGTGGCCCTGCTGGTGGTCATCGGTCTGCTGGTGCTGGGGGTGTGGGCCATCGTTGAGGCTGCCATCCTCGACGACGCCGGCAAGGGTGGGGCCGCGTTCGGAATCACCGGTGCCGTGCTGATCCTGCTGGGCTGCTTGGCGGCGTCCGCGCTGACGGTGGTCAGCCCCGGCGACACCCGGGTGCTGCAGTTCTTCGGCCGCTACATCGGCACTCTGCGCAAGCCCGGCCTGCAGCTGACTCGTCCGCTGGTGATCGGACGCAAGGTCTCGGTCAAGGTGCGCAACTTCGAGACCAATGAGCTCAAGGTCAACGACGCCGACGGCAATCCGGTGAACATCGCCGCGATCATCGTTTGGCAGGTCGCCGACACCGCCAAGGCCACCTTCGCCGTCGAGAAGTACGACGACTTCGTCCGGGTGCAGTCCGAGTCGGCGCTGCGGCACGTGGCCAGCAGCCACCCCTACGACAACGCCGGACCGGGCGAGGAGTCGCTGCGCGGATCGACGGACCTGGTCGCCAAGGAACTGGCTCAGGAGGTCGCCGAGCGGATCTCGATCGCCGGCCTGGAGGTCGTCGAGGCCCGGATCTCCAGCCTCGCCTACGCCCCCGAGATCGCCCACGCCATGCTGCAGCGGCAGCAGGCGGCCGCGGTGATCGCGGCCCGGGAGAAGATCGTCGAGGGTGCGGTCAGCATGGTCCAGGGTGCCCTGCGGCAGCTGGAGACCGACGACATCATCACCATGGACGAGGAGCGCAAGGCGGCCATGGTCTCGAACCTGCTGGTGGTGTTATGCAGTTCCAGCCAAGCCACACCCGTGGTGAACACCGGGTCTCTTTACACCTGATCCGATGAGCGAGCAATCGTCAGCGGAGCAGGGTCGGGCCCGCAAGCCCATCCTGCTCCGCCTCGATCCCGCCGTTCATGAGGCTCTGGCCCAGTGGGCGGCGGACGATCTGAGGTCACTGAACGCGCACATCGAACTGCTGTTGCGTCAGTCGTTGGCCAAAGCCGGACGCAGCCCGCGCGCGGCGGGTCCGCTGCCCAGGCGGGGGCGTCCGCCGGGACGTCCGACGGCTGCCGAGGACGGCTCAGCGGGGGGAGAGGTGGACCCCGGCGATCATGCAGCGGGCTGAGCCGCCGGCCAGCTCGATCGTCGGGATCGCCAGCGGCAGCAGCCGTGAGGACGCCGCGATCACCTCGCGCTGAGCCGGCGTCAGGGCAGCCTCGGCCCGCGCCGAGAGCACCAGCAGCCGTCTGTCGGCTCCGGTGAGCTCGATGGCATTGCCGACGAACTGATTCACCTGATCGAAGCTGATGTCCAGCACCGTCCGTCCGCTCTCGGTCAGACGCTCGGCCACTTCAGCCCGGCGCGGGGCATCAGCGATGGCATCCAGGCAGATCAGCGCGTAGTCGGTGGCCACCGACATCAGCACGTTGGTGTGGTAGATCGGACGCCCGGCGGCGTCCGCGGTCGGGAAGACCATCGGCTCGTAGCCGAAGGCCGTGCAGAACCGCTCCAGGATCACCGGGTCAGCCCGATGGGACGCGGCCACGTAGGCGACCCGCTCGGCATGGTCGAAGACCATGGCCCCGGTGCCCTCCAGGAAGAGGTTGTCGTACTCCAGTCCGGAGTAGTCGATCACCTCCTGCACGCGGTACTGCGCTTTGAGCAGTTCGATCACGTCGCTGCGGCGCTCCCGGCGCCGATTCACCGCGAACATCGGGTAGATCGCCACCCGTCCGCCGTGGTGGGTGGAGAACCAGTTGTTCGGGAAGACCGAGTCGGGGGTGTCCTTCTCGCCGAAGTCCTCGAAGGCGTGGACGGTCACGCCAGCCGTGGTCAGGGCCTCCACCGCGGCATCGAACTCGCTCAAAGCGGCGGCTGCCAGCGCATCGTCCTGCTCTGCCGGTGTGGCCTGAAAGGCGTTGTCGGCCCCGGTTTCGGGGTTCACGGCGAAACGGTGCGGACGCACCATCACCACCGAACTGGGCGCCTGAAGACTGCGATAGTTCACCTCGGACTGCCTCCTTCGGCGTCAGCATAGAGCCGGCCGACACCTGGGCAATACTTGCCGCCGGACGCCGCCGGTTTGGTTGCCTCCACCGGCTTCGGAGACAATGGCTCATGTGCTGGTGGTGAAAGAGGTCGAGGTGCGGGCGGGGGCCCAGCTACTTCTCTCGGCAACCTCCTTCCAGATCGCTCCCGGCGACAAGGTCGGTTTGGTCGGCCGCAACGGCGCAGGCAAGACCACGCTCACCCGAATCCTGTCTGGGGAGTCGTTGCCGGCTTCCGGCTCAGTGACCAGGACCGGGCAGATCGGCTATCTCCCACAGGATCCCCGCACCGGCGATGTCGAGCAGCTGGCCAAGGACCGGATCCTCAGTGCGCGCGGCCTCGACCAGATCTTGCGGCGGCTGGCCTCCTACTCGATGGCGATGGCGACCACAGAGGGCGAGGAGCAGGACAAGGCGATGGCCTCCTACGCTCGCGCCGAGTCCGAGCTGGCTGCAGCGGGTGGTTACCCGGCCGAAGCCGAAGCCGCTCGGATCGCGGCGAACCTCGGCCTGCCCGATCGCGTCCTCGGCCAGCCGTTGCGGACGCTGTCGGGCGGTCAGCGGCGCCGGGTCGAGCTGGCCCGGATTCTGTTCTCCGGCGCCGACACATTGCTTCTGGACGAGCCGACCAACCACCTGGACGCCGACTCCATCGTCTGGCTGCGCAGCTTCCTGCAGAGCTACCACGGCGGCCTGCTGATCATCTCCCACGACGTCGGCCTGCTCGAGGCCACCGTGACCAAGGTCTTCCATCTGGATGCGAACCGGGCCGAGCTCGATCAGTACGCCATGGACTGGAAGCGCTACCTACTGCAGCGCGAGACCGACGAGAAGCGGCGCAAGCGCGAGCGCGCCAATGCCGAACGCAAGGCCGAGGCGCTGCTGGCCCAGGCCGACAAGATGCGAGCAAAAGCCACCAAGGCCGTCGCCGCCCAGAACATGGCCAAGCGTGCCGAACGGCTGCTGTCCGGCCTGGACGAGCAGCGCGCCAGCGACCGGGTGGCTCGGATCCGGCTGCCCAAGCCGGCCCCGTGCGGCAAGACCCCGCTCACCGCGAACGAGCTCAGCAAGTCCTACGGGTCACTCGAGGTGTTCACTGCCGTCGATCTGGCGATCGACCGCGGCTCGAAGGTGGTCGTCCTCGGGCTGAACGGTGCCGGCAAGACCACGCTGCTGCGGATCCTCGGCGGGATCGAGGAGCCGGACACCGGCGAAGTGGTGCCCGGGCACGGGCTGCGGCTGGGCTACTACGCCCAGGAGCACGAAACCCTGGACGTCTCGCGCAGCGTGCTGGAGAACATGCTCACCGCCTCGGACGAGCTGAACGAGACCGAGATGCGCAAGGTGCTCGGCTCGTTCCTGTTCTCCGGCGACGATGTCGAGAAGCCGGCCCGGGTGCTGTCTGGCGGTGAGAAGACCCGACTGGCCCTGGCGATGCTTGTGGTGTCAGCCGCCAACGTCCTGCTGCTGGACGAGCCCACCAACAACCTGGATCCGGCATCGCGAGCCGAAGTCCTGAACGCCCTGCGCGACTACGACGGGGCAGTGGTGCTGGTCACCCACGACGAGGGTGCCGTGCACGCGCTGGAACCTGATCGGGTGCTTGTGCTGCCCGAAGGCGTCGAGGACCTCTGGAACCCTGACTACGCCGAACTCGTGTCACTGGCCTGAGCTCCGCGATATCGCGACTCAGATGTTTCGTAAATCTTTCAACAATCCTGCCTGACTAGGCGCCACACCGGTTTCAGATTCTTGTCAAAAGTGCTTACTTGCATGCCCCCGGGGGTGTACGCTCCTGCATGACCGCACGGAGTTGTGTGGCGTGACTGAGGAGTGTTGAACACGATGTCTGCCTCTGTTGAGGAGTTGAAGGCGATTGCATCGCCGGTGGTTGTCGACGCGCGCGGTGTTTCCTGCCCCGGCCCGATTCTGGCGGCCAAGAAGCAAATCGCTGCGGTAACGCTGGGTAACGTCATGGAGGTGCTCGCCACCGACTCGGGAACCCTGAAGGATATTCCGGCCTGGTGCCGCAAGATGGGCCATGACTTCCTCGGCTCTTTTGAAGAAGCCGGTTCGATTCATCTGTTCCTGCGCAAGGCGAAGTAGTAGCCGAAGTGAGCGGATCCACGGCGGTGGCGGCCACCCCTCGGGTGTTGGTCTTCTCCACCATCAACATCTCCGATCCGGGCATTGATCTGGCCGGCAGTCGGCACCTGGAGTACCCGGCCACGGTCCAGACGATGGCCGTCCCGTGCAGCAGTGGACTCAAGCCGTCGTGGCTCATTCATGCTCTTGACAACGGCTTTGAGGGCGTCTTCGTGGCCTCGGACGGCGAGGAGTGCGCCTACCTGCCCGACTGCGCCGAGCGCACCGCCGAGATCATCTCCAAGGCCCAGGCGATCATGGCCGAGCGGGGCATTCCGGCCCAGCGGCTGAAGATGGCCGCGCTCTGCTCGGTCTGTGCCGAACCGTTCGCGAACTACATGAGGGAATTCTCCACCACCCTGCAGGCGCTGCGCGCCGAAACGTCCGCGGCCTGAGCCGCGTTTACGCCATAACCGTCGAAAGCTGGGATAACTATGTCCAAAAAGACCATCATTGTGTTCAGTGGTGACTATGACCGCATGATGGCGGCCTTTATCATCGCCAACGGCGCAGCCGCCATGGACGACGAAGTCACCATGTTCTTTACCTTCTGGGGCCTGGCTGCATTGCGCAAGGAAAACCCCGGCATTTCCGACAAGCCAAAGAGCGGCCTGCAGAAGATGTTCGCCGGAATGCTGCCGAAGGGTCCGGAGAAGCTGAGCCTGTCGAAGTTCAACTTCGCCGGTGCCGGGCGCTCCATGATGAAGAAGGTCATGCGCGCCGAGAACGTGATGACTGTTTCGGAATTGCTGGCCACCGCCCAGGAGCAGGGCATCAAGCTGATCGCTTGCACCATGTCGATGGACGTGCTGGGCATCGGCAAGGAGCAACTCATCGACGGCATCGAGTACGCCGGTGTGGCGACCTACCTCGCCGAAGCCGACGAAGGCAACGTCAACCTCTTCATCTGAGCCGATCCGGCGCTGACAAGGCATAGGGAGCACCGCAATGGACTACGACGTTCTCGTCATCGGGAGCGGAATCGGCGGTATGGAGTCGTCGATCAAGCTGGCCGACATGGGCTACCGGGTACTGCTGGTGGAGAAGGAGGCCAGCGTTGGTGGCCGGATGATTCTGCTGTCCAAGGTGTTTCCGACCTTGGACTGCGCCTCCTGCATCTCGGGGCCGAAGATGTCCTCGACGGTGAATCACCCCAACATCACCTCGAAGACCTTCAGCGAAGTCGAGTCCATTCGTCGCACCGAGGACGGACGATTCGTCGCCACGATTCGCGAAAAGGCGAAGTTCGTCGATTGGGCGGCCTGCACCGGCTGCGACATGTGCCAGAAGGCGTGCACGGTCGCGGTGCCCGACCAGTTCAACGCCAACCTGGCTGCGCGCCGGGCGGCCTACATCGCCTTCCCGCAGGCTGTGCCGAAGAAGGCCGTCCTGCAGCGCGAGGGCACGTCGCCGTGCATCGGCGCCTGCCCGGCCGGTATCAAGGCGCACGGCTACGTGTCGCTGGTGCGCTCGGGCAAGTACGAGGAGGCCTTCCAGCTGGTGCTGGATGCCACCCCGCTGGTGGGCACGCTCGGGCGGGCCTGCTACGCGCCGTGTGAATCGGAGTGCACCCGGGCCAAGCTGGAAGGGCCGGTGCCGATCCGGCTGATCAAGCGGTTCGCCGCTGATCGGCACTACGAGTCGGCCGACGGCAGCCCCGCGGTCGAGGTCGCCGAGGCCAATGGACGCAAGATCGCCATCATCGGCTCCGGTCCGGCCGGCCTGACCGCAGCCTGGCAGCTGGCCCGCAAGGGCTACGCCGTCACCATCTTGGAGAAGCGCGATCAGCCCGGTGGCTACCTGCGCCACGCCATTCCGGCCTACCGACTGCCGCACGACGTCGTCGACGCCGACATCGCCAACCTCACGGCGCTGGGGGTGGAGATCCGGTGCAATGCTCCGGTCACCGACCCGGAGGCGCTGAAGGCTGAGGGCTACGACGCGGTGATCCTGGCCACCGGCACCCAGGTCGCCACCCGCATGGACGTTCCCGGTGAGGACGCGTCCGGCTCGGTCAACGGTCTGGACTTCCTGGCCGCGGTGGCCAACGGTCAGGCCCCCGATTTGAGCGGGAAGAGGGTCGTCGTCGTCGGTGGCGGCAACGTCGCCATGGACGCCGCTCGCGTCTCGCTGCGGCTGGGAGCGGCCGAGGCAAAGGTCGCCTACCGGCGCACCCGCGCCGAGATGCCGGCCCACCACGTCGAGAGCAAGGACGCCGAGGCTGAAGGTGCGGTCTTCGAACTCCTGGTCGCCCCGACCGAGGTCATCGTGGCCGACGGCAAGGTCACCGGAGTGCGGATGCAGAAGATGCAGCTCGGCGCCCCGGACGCATCCGGACGCCGCAGCCCCGAGCCGATTCCGGGCTCTGACTACGTGATCGACTGCGATCTGGTGATCTCGACGATCGGAATGAGCCCAGATCCCACACCGTTCGCAACCCTGGCCGACCGGCGCGGACGGATCAGCGTCGACTCCAAGACCCTGCAGACCGCCGTGCCGTACCTGTTCGCCGCCGGCGACGTCACCGCAGGAGCCACCGACATCACCCGGGCCATCGGCTCGGGCCGGCGCGCGGCGCACATGGTCGATCGCTGGCTGAACGATCAGCCACTGGACGGCTTCACCGCGCTGGACGATCGGCTGGAGACCATCTCGCAGGATTCGGTACTTGCCCGGCAGACCGCCTTCGGTCACCGGCACCCGGTCAACGGCGAGGTCAGCCTGCAGAAGTTCCCGCGGGACTTCTCCGAGATCGAGGCGCCACTCACCATCGATCAAGCGCGGGCCGGTGCCGGCTCGTGTCTGGACTGCGGGGTCTGCTCGGAGTGCCAGCAGTGCGTCCAGGCGTGCCCGGCGTTCGCCATCAAGATGGATCAGCGCGACAAGCTCACCGAGCTGCACGTCGGTGCCGTCGTGGTGGCCACCGGTCACAAGCTGTTCGCCGCCGACCTGAAGCCGGAGTACGGCTTCGGCAAGTTCGCCAATGTGATCACCGGCATGCAGATGGACCGCCTGCTGGCGCCCACTCGTCCGTTCAACACGGTGCTGCGGCCCGGCGACGGCAAGGTGCCCGACCGGATCGCCTACATCTCCTGCACCGGCTCGCGGGACAAGACCGTCGGCAACCCGCTGTGCAGCAAGTTCTGCTGCATGTACTCGATCAAGCAGAACCAGCTGATCATGGGCGCCCTGCCGCTGGCCGACGTGACCATGCACTACATGGACATGCGAGCGGCCGGGAAACGGTACGAGGAGTTCTACACCCAGGCCCGCGACATGGGGGCGCAGTACATCAAGGGACGGGTGTCCCGAATCGTCGAGGAGCCCAACGGCGATCTCCTGGTCCGCTACGAGGACATCGAAGGTGGCGGCGGGATCGTCGAGGCCAGCTACGACCTGGTGGTGCTGGCGGTCGGGATTCAGCCCAACCGTGAGGTGGAGCGACTGTTCGGCGAGACTCCGCTCGGCCTGGACGAGTACTACTACGTCGCCGAACCCAGTGCCGAGATCAGCCCTGGACAGACGACCATTCCGGGCGTCTTCGTGGCCGGCACGGCTTCGGGGGCAAAGGACATCGTCGACACCATCCTGCACGCCGGCGCGGCGGTGGCCCAGGTGGCCGCCCACCTGGAGCACCAGCACTTCACCGAGGAGGTCATGGCATGAGCACCGAAGCGGTCCAGCCCGGCGCTGACCAGCCCGAGCAGCGCCGGATCGGCGTCTACATCTGCCACTGCGGTGGCAACATTTCCGACTACGTCGACGTCAACGCCGTCCGGGAAGCGCTGGCCGAGGAGCCGGGCGTGGTGGTCTCGGAGTCGCCGGTGTTCGCCTGCTCCGACGGCACCCAGCACGACATGATCGACGCCATCCACGACCAGCATCTGGACGGCCTGGTGGTCGCCTCCTGCTCGCCCAAGCTGCACCAGGTCACCTTCCGCAATGTCGCCAAGCGGGCCGACCTCAACCAGTACGCCTACACCCAGGTGAACGTCCGCGAGCAGGCATCCTGGGCCCACCCGCACGACCGCGCCGGCGCCACCGAGAAGGCGATCGGCCTGGTCCGAGCCGGTGTGGCCAAGACTCGGCTGTCGGATCCGCTGGAGCCGCTGGTGGTCAAGACCGAGCCACGCACCCTGGTGGTGGGTGGCGGGATCGCCGGCCTGCGCGCCGCGATCGGCCTGGCAGACCTGGGGATCGCTGTCGTGCTCGTCGAGCGCGAGGCCGAACTGGGCGGCTGGACCGGACGGTTCGGGCCGACCTTCCCCGACAACCGGCTCGGCAGCGACGAGGTGGACGAACTCGTCGAACAGATCCGCGGACGCCGCGACATCACCGTCTACACCCGCGCTGAGCTGACCGGCAAGGCCGGCAGCTTCGGCAACTACGACGTCCAGCTGACCCTGCATCGCGAGGGCTCGGACAAGCTGCTGGAGGTGCGGGTCGGTTCGATCATCGTGGCCACCGGCTTCGACTCCTACGCCCCGGACGAGGGCGAATACGGCTACGGCATGGACGGGGTGCTGACCCTGCCGGAGTTCAAGGCGATGGTGGACGCGGCTCCGTCCGGCCCGCTGACGGTCAACGGTCGCCCGGTCCGCTCGATCGGCTACATCTACTGCGTCGGGTCGCGCCAGGAGGCACCGGGCAACGAGTACTGCTCGAAGTTCTGCTGCACGGCCACCGTCCACGCCTCGCTGCAGGTGGCCGCGCTGGATCCGAGCATCCGGCAGTTCCACGTGTACCGCGACATCCGGGCCTACGGACGCAACGAGCTGCTCTTCAACGAGTCTCGGGACAAGGGCTCGACCTACCTGAAGTTCGCTGACGACAACCCGCCGGCGGTCAGCAAGCTGGCCAACGGCACGCTCGGCCTCACCGTCACCGACCTGCTCACCGAGAGCCGCGAAGTGATGCTTCCGGTGGACCTGGTGGTCCTGGTCACCGGCATGGTGCCGCGGCAGAACACGTCACTGGTCGAGCTGTTGAAGCTGCCGCTGGGCAGCGACGGCTTCTTCAATGAGATCCACCCCAAGCTGCGTCCGGTGGAGACCGTGGTCGACGGCGTGATGATCGCCGGCTGCTGCCAGAGTCCGCGGACCGTGGGGGAGAGCGTCGCCGCCGGCCTGGCCGCGGTGGCCCAGAGCGCGGCCCTGCTGAAGAAGGGCTTCGCCGAGCTCGAGCCGCTGGTGGCCAGGGTCGATCCGGACAAGTGCACCGGCAGCGGTGCCTGCCTGACCACCTGTCCCTATGAGGCCATCACCAGCATCCAGTGGGAGGGACGGACGATCGCCTCGGTCGATCCGGCCACCTGCAAGGGCTGCGGCGGCTGCGTCCCGCTGTGCGAGCAGGACGCCATCGATCTGCTCGGCTACACCGACGCCCAGATGCGGGCGGCAATCGAAGAACTGGTTGCGGCCCAGCCGCAGAAGGAGCCGGTGGCATGACCCAGGTTCTGCGTGACCCGCGCGAGGTGATCCGGGAGGAGCCGCTGATGCATCAGCCGATCCTCGAGGCGGTCGCCGGCGGCGGGCTGACCATCGGCGAGATCGCCGAGAAGATCGGCCACCCCCGCCACGAGGTCGTCTATTGGGTGATGGGGATGCGCCGCTACGGGCACCTGATCGAAAGCTCCGAGGCCGATGACGACGGCTATTTCCGCTATCGCGCGGTCGGGACCGACGAGGCTCCGGCCGACCTTGAGGAGTGTGAGTACGAATGACCGCCACGGTGAACCTCAACCTGATCACCGATCTGCAGAAGTTCGGGGCGGCAGAGGTCAATGCCTGCGTGAGTTGCGGCAACTGCACCGCGATCTGCCCGCTGGCCGACAACGACGCGATGTTCCCCCGGAAGCTGATCCGGCTGGCGCAGGTGGGACTGACTGACGAGCTGGTCTCGTCCAAGGAGTTGTGGACCTGCTACGGCTGCGGCATGTGCACCGCGCGCTGCCCGCAGGAAGCCGACCCGGCCGAGTTCATGGGCTCCGCCCGGCGCTATGCGATCAGCCACTACGACAAGTCCCGGATCGCCCGGACGCTCTACACCCGTCCAGCGATCGGAACCGCGATCGCGATCGGCGCAGGTGCTTTCTTCGCCCTGTTCTTCGCGGCCCTGCGCGGCGAACAGAGCCACACCTCCTTGGCGCTGTTCGACTTCATTCCCTACCACGTGATCCACAACGTCGGCATTGCGCTGATGGTGGTCGTCGCCCTGTTCAGCCTGCTGGGCGTCGGGCTACTGGCCCGCGATCTGGCCCGTCGTGACGGGGTGACCTGGTCGTCCCTGCTCGGCGGACGAGCGGCGCTGGCCCGGACTGGAAAGGCCCTGTGGTACGCGCTCGGCATCGAGGCGCTGGGTCAGAAGCGTTACCGCGACGACTGCGCCGACGACGATCCGATCGAACCGCTGTACCGGCGACGCTGGCTGATCCACTCGCTGACCCTGTGGGGCTTCCTCGGGCTGTTCGCGGCGACCATCATCGACTACGGGATGGACGTCTTCGGGTTCAAGGCGACCGGCACCATGGTGCCGATCTGGTACCCGGTTCGGCTGCTCGGCACAGTCTCGGGGCTGGCCCTGATGTACGGGGTGAGTTGGTTCATCGTCCTGCGCTGGCGCAAGCTCGGCCAGACCTGGCAGCACAGCAAGCTGTCGGACTGGTTGTTCCTGGTGCTGCTGTGGGTGACCGGCCTGACCGGGTTCATCATCGAGGCGGCGCTGTACATCGAGCCGGCTCAGCCGTGGGGCTACTGGGTCTTCCTGGTGCACGTGGCGATCGCCATGGAGCTGGTGCTGTTCCTGCCGTTCACCAAGTTCGCCCACGCGATGTACCGGCCGGTTGCACTGTTCTTCTACGGGCTGGCCAAGCAGCCGGCCTAGTCGGGGGCTGCCTGTGCTGGGCTGGAGCGCGGCCCGGCACAGGCATTGGCTAGCGGCGTCCGAACACCTGGACGGTCACCGACACGGTCAGCTCAGTGGCCTCGACCGTCTCGGGCAGCTCATGGAAGGCATTGGGTCCCATCGAGATCAGGTCCGCGACCAGCGCCGCATCAGCGGCGAAAGTGGAGCGGTGCCGCAGCCGATCGATGAGTTCGAAGTCGTCCTTCGCGTGAGCCGCGACGGAGGCCGCCTTCTGTGGGTGCAGTCCCAGCAGCTGGTGAGTGTTGCGCAGTTCGATCAGGTGATCGGGCTCGGGAGTGATCACCACGAGCTGGCCGGACGGGGCAAGGACTCGGGAGAACTCGGCGAAGTTGCGTGGCGCGAAGATGGCCAGCACCGCATCCAGGCCGGCATCCGCGAGCGGGAAGCGCTGCCACACGTCCGCCACGACAGCGGCGATGCGCGGGTCAAGTTTGGCGGCGCCGCGGGCTGCCGCGGTCGAGATGTCCATGGCCACCCCGACCGAGCCGGGCGCCTCGCCCAGAGCGGCTTGCAGGTAGGCGCCGGTGCCGGAGCCGACTTCGAGAATCCGGGCTCGTCCGGCGCAGACCCGGCCGAGCAACTCGCGTAGCGGAGCGAACACCCCGGTGTCGTGGACGCGTCCTCGCGCGGCGATCATGGCCGGTGTGTCGGCATTGGCCGGCTGGGGGCCGCCTAGCAGGTTCAGGTAGCCCTGCCGGGCCACGTCGAACCGGTGTCCATCGGGACAGGTGGCGCTGGACTCATCGAGGCTGAGCGCAGAGGAGCAGGCGGGGCATGCCAGTAGCTCAATCGCACGCCGCAATCCGGGGGTGACAGCCATCGGCGCTACCGGGCGATGAAGCCGAGCGAACTGCCGTCCGCTGCGGTCAGGGTCAGCCGTTCGCCGGTCACGGCGAAAGCGGTCATCGAGGGCAGCAGTTGGAATAGGCGAGTCTCCTGCTCGCTCACGCCCGGCTCGTGGCAGGCCATCTTGGTACTCATCACCGGGCCGATGGTCAGGCTGGAGCCACTGATCGCGGCCGAGGCCCGGAAGTTGTTGCAGGCCTTGCCGGTGAGGTGTCCGTCGGCGAACTGGGCGGTGACCTGGCTGCCGGCCACCGCGGACGAGGCGGTCTCACCGACCGTGATCGTGTCGAGGAGCCATGTGGTGCCCTCCAGCGGACGATCCGGGGCCGCCGGTGGCGGGGTGGTGAGCTTCAGCACCACCGCACCCGAGGCGTCGAGAAGCTCTGCGTCCGTGCCAGACGAGCGCACTGAGGCCACCGTGGCCAACGCGGAGGCGAGGGCGGACTCTTGCTCCATCACGCCCGAGTCGAGGCAGGCCATCGCGGTCATGGCGAATTGGCCGAAGCTGAGGTGTGTCCCGGACTGGGTGAAGCCGCCGCTGAAGCGGTTGCAGGAGGCGAGGCCGCTGACCTTGTCGGTGCGGAACTCCATGGTCGGGGTGGCCGAGCTGATCGTCGGCTTCCCGGCAATCTCGGCCACAACCCAGGACGTGCCGGGCAAGTTCGGGGCGGCGGACGGCTCGGCGGCGATCGGTGCACTGCATGCACTCAACAGCGCAGCCAGCGCCAGCACAGACCAGGCTCTACTCACTTTTCCCTCCCGCGACGGGCTCCCGAGACGTCTACAGCGACGCTGTTCGGGCAATGCTCGGTTCGGACCGGCCGATGAGGGCGCCGGATGGATGCCTCCATTCAAGCGCATTGGCCAAATGGCAGAAACCGCTGTGTCGCGCCCCTCGCCGCCCTGGCCCCGTCGCCGGATGGGCGCGCCGGAAGTGTGCGTCCGCTGTGGTCGCCGGGCCCATCCGATAGCCTTCGGCGAGTGAGCGAGTCCAGTTTCGTCCAGCGCAGCGTGGTGGTGACCGGCGGAAGCCGGGGGATCGGCAAGGCCGTCGTCGAGCGGTTCCTGGCCGAAGGGCACAAAGTCGCCGCCCTCGGTCCGAGCGGAAAGGCGCCCGAGGGTGCCTTGGGAATCGCCTGCGACGTGTCTGATGCCGCGCAGATCGATGCGGCCTTCGCTGAAGCCGAGCAGGCCCACGGGCCGGTCGAGATCCTGATCGCCAACGCCGGGATCACCAAGGACACCCTGATCCTGCGAATGAGCGATGCGGACTTCGACGACGTCCTGCAAGTGAACCTGGGCGGCGCCTTCCGGTGCGCCCGCCGCGCGGTGAAGTCGATGCTGCGGGCCCGCTGGGGACGGATCGTCTTCACCGGGTCGGTGGTCGGGCTGTACGGCTCGGCCGGCCAGGTGAACTACGCGGCCACGAAGTCTGCGCTGATCGGCGTGGCCCGGTCGTTGACCCGCGAGGTCGGCGGACGCGGAATCACCGCCAATGTGGTCGCGCCGGGCTTCATCGAGACCGACATGACGGCCGATCTTCCGGCCGACGTCATCGCCAAGTACAAGGCGGCGATTCCGGCCGGGCGGCTGGGCGGGGCGGACGAGGTTGCGGCGACCATCGCATTCCTGGCCGGCGAGCAGGCCGGCTACATCAGCGGAGCAGTGATCCCGGTCGATGGCGGCCTGGGCATGGGGCATTGAGAGGAGCCTGAGGCAATGGGGATTTTGGAAGGCAAGAACCTGCTGGTCGCCGGGGTGACCATGAACACCTCGATCGGCTACCGGGTGGTGGAACTGGCCCAAGCCGAGGGCGCCAACGTGGTGGTCTCCAATTTCGGCCGGGCACTCAGCCTGACCGGCCGCGTGCTGAAGCGGCTCGACCCGGTACCGCCGCTGATTGAGCTGGACGTCACCGACGACAACCACCTGGCCAGCCTCGCCGAGCGTCTCGGCGAGCACTTCGATCACCTGGACGGGATCGTCCACTCGATCGCCTACGCCAACCCCGAGCGGGCCCTGGGCGGTGCCTTCCTCGGCACCGAGTTCCCCGACGTCAGCGTGTCGGTGCACACCTCGGCCTACTCGCTGGTCAGTCTGACCATGGCCTGCAAGCCGCTGCTGCGTCCGGGCTCGTCGATCGTCGGGCTCACCTTCGACGCCCGGGTGTCCTGGCCCACCTACGACTGGATGGGCGTGTCCAAGGCTGCCCTGGAGAGCGCGTCCCGCTATCTGGCCCGCTACCTCGGGCCGGAAGGCATCCGCAGCAACCTGGTGGCCGCCGGGCCGCTGGAGACCATCGCCAAGAAGGCGATCCCCGGTGCGGAGGAGTTCAACGAGATCTGGGCCAAGCGGGCACCGCTGGGCTGGGATCCCAAGGACCTCACCCCGACAGCCAAGGCGGTGATTGCGCTGCTCAGCGACTGGTTCCCGGCAACCACTGGCGAGATGGTGCATGTCGACGGCGGCCTGCACTCCACCGGTGCCTGAGCGTAGGTTGGACGCATGAGTGTTGCCCAGTTGGAGGCCGTCTCCATCGTCCGTTCCGGATCCACCCTGCTCGACGCGGTGAACTGGACGATCGAGGAGGGGCAGCGCTGGGTGGTGATCGGCCCGAACGGAGCCGGCAAGACCACGATGCTGCAGATTCTGGCCGCACAGTCGCACCCGACCTCCGGCACCGCCTGGATTCTGGGCGAACGCCTCGGTGCGGTCGACGTGTTCGAACTGCGTCCACGGATCGGAGTGGCCTCCGCAGCCCTGGCTGATCGGATTCCGCGCTCGGAGCGGGTCGCCGACGTTGTCGTGTCGGCCGCGTACGCCGTGATGGGGCGCTGGCGGGAGAACTACGACGAGTTGGATCACGCCCGGGCCGCGGAGCTGATGCAGCAACTGCGCGTCGACCACCTGGCCGATCGGACCTTCGGCACCCTGAGCGAGGGTGAGCGCAAGCGCGTCCAGATTGCCCGGGCCCTGATGACCGATCCGGAGCTGCTGCTCCTGGACGAGCCGGCCGCCGGCCTGGACCTCACCGGCCGCGAGTCGCTGGTGGCCACCCTCAGCGACCTGTGCCTGGACGAGTTCGCACCGACCTCGGTGCTGGTCACCCATCACGTCGAGGAGATTCCCGAGGGGGTCAGCCATGCGCTTCTGCTGAAGAGCGGACGCGTGGTGGCTGCCGGAGCCATCGAGGCGGTGCTGACCGCCGACCTGCTCAGCCAGACCTTTGAGCTGCCGCTCGAGGTGAGTCAGCAAAATGGCCGCTGGGTGGCCAGAGTAATCCGCCGCTAGCCCTTCCCTGTGCGCCGTGGCCTGGCAGGATGGCAGCAGGAGGTCTTGCCAATGGCGGAATGGCTGGCAGCGAACGCGTGGCTCGGGTGGTTGGTGCTCGCGGTGGCGCTCGGCGTCACCGAGCTGCTGACCCTCGACTTCACCTTGCTGATGCTCGCCAGTGGAGCGCTGGCTGGTGGGATTGTGGCCGTCATCTTCCCGGGCGCCTTCTGGCTGCAGATCCTGGTGGCTGTGGTCGTCGCTGTGGCGATGCTCGGCCTGCTGCGTCCAACCTTGTTGCGCCGGATTCGCGAGCTGCCCGGCTACCGATCCAGTCTGGACAAGATGATCGGGTCCACCGGAGTTGCCATCACCGAGATCTCCGCTTCCGGCGGTGGTGAGGTGAAGGTCGCCGGCGAGAGCTGGACCGCTCGCAGTGTCGAAGGCACCATCGCGGCCGGCACCGAGATCGAGGTGTATCAGATCGACGGCGCTGTCGCCGTCGTCTATCCGCGCAATCTCGCGCTGCCCTGACCCCCGTTTCGCACGACCGAAGGAGAAGGAAATGCCCGAACTGTTCACGATCGTCTCGGTCCTGATCGCCGTGGTGGTGGTCGCCATCCTGGTGCGGTCGGTTCGGGTCGTCCGCCAGCAGCAAGTCGGTGTGGTGGAGCGGCTCGGCAAGTTCCGCCGGACGCTCGAGCCCGGCCCGCACCTGTTGGTGCCGGTGATCGACACCGTTCGCTACACCATGGACATGCGCGAGGCGGTCGTCCCGTTCCCGCCGCAGGGTGTGATCACCGAGGACAACCTGATGGTGAGCATCGACTCGGTCATCTACTACCAGGTGATTGATCCGGTTCGGGCCGCCTATGAGGCGCAGAACTACATCCAGGCCATCGAGCAGCTGACAATGACCACGCTGCGTAACATCATCGGCGGACTCGATCTGGAACAGACCTTGACCAGCCGCGAGGAGATCAACCAGAAGCTGCGGGCGGTCCTGGACGAGGCCACCGGCAAGTGGGGGATCAAGGTGAACCGGGTGGAGCTGCGTTCGATCGAGCCGCCGGCCACGATCCGCGATGCCATGGAGAAGGGCGCGCGTGCCGAGCGCGACAAGCGGGCCGCGATCCTCACCGCCGAAGGCCAACGGCAGTCCCAGATCCTGTCCGCTTCCGGTGACCGGGAAGCGTCCATCCTGCGCGCCCAGGGCGAGCGGGAGTCTGCGGTGTTGCGAGCCCAGGCCGACCGGCAGGCGTCCATGCTGCGCGCCGAAGGCGAGGCGCAGGCCATCACCACCACCTTCAATGCGATCCACTCCGGCAAGCCGACGCCGTCATTGCTGGCCTATCAGTACCTGCGGATGCTGCCGAACCTGGCCAAGGGCGAGTCGAACAAGGTCTGGATCATTCCGAGCGAGTTGAACGACGCACTCAAGGGGCTCGGCAGCATGGCCGGCGCCGCACTGAGCAAGCAGGGAGCGGAGGATTCGGCAGAGATCGAGGAAGGTGAGTTCGCCGCCCCGAAGCCGGTGGACGTGTTCGCCGAGATCGAAGCGCAGAAGGCAATCGACGAGCAGAACTCACAGGCGTCGGTGCAGCAGGCGATCGCCGAAGCCGAGGCTCTGGAGGGGCGACGGGCGGCGCGCCTGGCCACTGAGAAGGCGAATGAGCTGACTGCAGGGCTGGCTGCTGAACCGCCGCAGGCCCAGGCTGAGGGTGCACCCGCTGAGACCGAGCCTCGCTGACCCAGTGTCGGGACGTCCCTTCGCCAGTCGCTGGCTGCGCCTGCTGATCGGTGCAGCCTGCCTGGCGATCGGGGCGGGCTGCGCCCAGACGCCGCCCGGCTCGACCGAGTCCGGCGACATCACGGCGTCGCCCTCTTCAGCGGCCGTTGCGGCGCCGGCGAAGGCGGCCGGTGAGTCGATCCGGCTCACCGTGATGACCTACAACATCCTGGGCGGCTTGGCGCCGTCCAACTGGTACCCGATGATCGACCATCACGAACTGGAACCGCTGGTTCGGGCGCCACTGATCGCCGACAAGGTGGCAGCGGCGGCACCGGATCTGGTCGGTTTCCAGGAGTACCAGGTGGGCTCTCCCGCAGCGAAGCGGATCGAGACGATCCTTGACGGCTATCACTGGCTGCCCGGTCCCGGGGACCACGCGATTGCCGTGAAGGCTGATCGGTTCGATGTGGTCGACAACGGCGCGGAGAAGATCTCCACCCGTGGCGAGCAGGGCTCCGTCTTCGACCGCTACGCCGACTGGGCGTTGGTGCGGGAGCGGGCGACCGGCCGGGTCGTCTGGTTCGTCAACGTGCATTCGCACCCGTGGCAGACCAAGACCTTTGCCGCGGTTCGCTCGGCGGCGATCAGCAACCTGATCGACCTGATCCATCGCCTCGACCCCGGCTACCGGGATCCACTGGTGCTGGTCGGCGACTTCAATGCCGGAAGTGCGGAGACCCGTCCGGTCTACAGCGACCACCTGACCAAGCTGCGCGCAGCCGGATTGATGGACGCCGCCACCGTGGCCCGCACCGATGCGTCCGACGTCCCCGGGGCCGAGTCGCTGAACCAGATGGGAGCCAAGGTCGCCGGGGTGAAGGTCGGCAAAGTCGTCTCCCGCGGCGGGCACTACATCGACTACGTCTGGGTGCCGCAGGGGGCCACTGTGGACAGTTGGGCGGTGCGTTCCGGCCCCGGCGTGGAGTGGCGGACGATCCGCGGTCAGAAGCAGGTTCCGATCTGGACCGGAATCATCCCGTCCGACCACTCGCCGGTTGTGGCCACGGTCTCGTTCCCGATCGGCACCGAGAACCGCTGACCCGCGGGTGGCTACAGGCTTTCCCCCAGATCCTGGCGGAACCGAGCCACCAGCGCGTCGACCCAGTCGCCGATCGGTGCAAGGCGCCCGTAGAAGAAGCGGAGGATCTCCGGCTCCTCGACGAACTCCAGCCCGCCGATCAGATCACGATGGCTGAACAGCCAGGTGATTCGGTCGATGGCGTAGTTCACCTGGCTGAGCGTGAACACTCGGCGGGGGAGGGCGAGCCGGACCAACTCCATGTTGGCCAGGGGTTCCACCCCGTCCGCGTCGCGCTGCTCGCTCAGCGTGCCCCGCTCCATGCCGCGCACCCCCGAGGCGATGTACAGCGCCGAGGCCAGGGCGCCGGCCGGGTATTGCGGCTGTGGGACGTGCGGCAGGAACCGCTTGGCGTCCAGGTGGGCGCCCAGTCCGCCGGCCGGAGTGATCACCGGGATGCCGCGGGCGTCGAGCTCGGAGACCATGTGCTCGATGAACTGGGGACCTTGGTTGATCATGTCCTCGTCCATGGTCTCGTCCAGGCCGACTGTGATCGCCTCCATCTCCCGCACCGACATGCCGCCGTAGGTGAGGAAGCCCTCGAACATCGGCACCAGGCCGCGCATCTGCCGGTAGAGCGCCTCGTCACGGATGCAGATGCCGCCGCCACGGCCGAAGCCGAGCTTGCGGGCGGAGAAGTAGATGATGTCGAAGCAGTCGGCGATGGCCTTGGTGATCTCGGGGATCGACAGGTTCTCGCAGCCCGGCTCGGCGGTCTTGATGAAGTGCAGGTTGTCGGCCAGCAGGGACGCGTCCAGGACGGCCAGGATGCCGTGCTGGTGGCAGACCTCGGTGGTCGCCCGGAAGTTGGCCAGGCTCAGCGGCTGGCCGCCGATCAGGTTCGTCCCGGCTTCGACGCGGACGTACGCGATCGCGTCGGCACCCTTGTCGGCGATCAGTTGCTCGAGGGCGGCCACATCGAAGTTGCCCTTGAACCGATTGCTACTGGTGACCTCGAGGCCGGCCGGGGTGATCAGCTCCAGCACCTCACCACCCATGGCGGTGACGTGTGCCTTCGAGGTGGTGAAGTGGTAGTTCATCGGCACATACATCCCCGGTTTCACCAGGCTGCGGGACAGGATGTGTTCGGCGGCCCGGCCCTGATGAGCCGGCAGGAAGTACTGCATGCCGAAGATCTCGACCAGCTTGTTATAGAGCCGGGTGTAGGTGGCCGAGCCGGCGTAGGCGTCGTCGGCGATCAGCATCGCAGCCTGCTGCTGGTCGCTCATGGCGTTCACGCCGGAGTCGGTGAGCATGTCCAAGAAGACGTCGGTGTTGTTCAGCAGGAAGGTGTTGTAGCCGGCCTCGCTGATGGCGCGGCAGCGCTCCTCGATCGGGAGCAGGTTGAGCTTCTGGATGATCCGGACCTTGTGCATTTCCAGCGGCAACTGCTGGCCACTGAAGAAGGTAACTTTCGCCATTGAATGTTCCTCTGGTGTGGAAATCTCGCCGGGAAGCAGGCTATTGGTCCGCCAGTGTTCGTCGACTCGCTGCACGTGCAGCGAGATGCTATGGGTGCCATACTAAATGGGTGGACGCACAGATTGAGGCCGCCATCCGGGCCTGGCTGCGGCTGGACGCAGCCTTCACCGCATTCAACGCCGACCTGGCCGCCCGCTTCGGCCTCACCGGAGCGCAGCTGGGCATGTTGCGGCTGATCGCCGAGTTCGGTGGGACGACTACTCTGGCCGAGCTGAAGACGCGGTTGGCCCTGCATCCGGCAAGTCTGGGCCAGCTGGTGGCTCGGCTCGCCGACAAGGAGCTGGTCTCGGTGTCGTCCGATCCTGACGATCAGCGCCGTCGACTGGTTCGGCTGACCAAGACCGGGGAGCGGATGGTGGCCGAGGCGCCGCTGGCCGGCCCGGTCCGGCTGCGCCATCAGCCGCCCGATCCAGCCACGGTGGCGGCCCTCACTGCCGGTTTCGAGCTTGCCGTGGAGGCCTTTGGTCTGACCGCACACGCACCCAACGGAAGGATTCGCCGATGACCGTCTCGCCCGCATTCCAGGCCTTCGCCGAGGAGGCACCACAGTTCCAGCAGCCATGGATGGCCATGGTGGGCCAGTTGGCAGCCGGCACGCCGCTGGATGCCAAGACCGAGGAGCTGGCCTACCTGGCTGTCCTGGCTGCGGCCGGAATGGAGTCGGGCATCGCCTTTCATGTGGCCTCGGCTCGTCGCGCCGGCGCCTCCCGGGACGAGGTGATCTCGGCACTGCTGGTCGGTCTGCCGGCGGTGGGGCAGCGGGTCATCTCCTCGCTGCCGGCCGCGCTGACTGCCTACGATGCGGAGTCGTCGTGAACCCCACCCGTGCTGCTTATCGGGATGCGCTGGTGGGGCTCCCGGAGGCGGAGATCGCCGGCTATCTGACTGCGAACAGCAACCTGCCTGGGCCGCGCGGCAATCTGACCGTGCTGGATGCTGCCGGCGACGTCCTGGCCGAGTCGGTGGCCCGGCGGCTGGCGGCGGATCCTGACGAGTTCCTGGCCTGCGCCGGGGTGGTGGCTCTGGGCCGGTTACTGGTGGAGCGTCCCTGGGACCGAGGGCTGATCGACCTGCTCACCGCTCGGGCTGCCGATCGGCGCTGGCGGGTGCGAGAGGCGGTGGCGATCGCCGCGCAGCGAGTCGGTGATGCCGACCAGCCACAGTTCCGTGCCCTGGTTGCCGGTTGGGTCGCCTCGCCGGATCCACTGGTCGCGCGAGCCGGGATCGCAGCAGTGTGCGAGCCGCGGCTGCTGGTCGATCCACTGACGGCCGCGGCCGCGCTGGCTGCCTGCGCTCAGGCAACGGATACCCTGAAGTCCTTCCCGGCCGCCGAGCGCCGCCGCGAGGAGGTGCGCACGCTGCGTCAGGGGCTGGGCTACTGCTGGTCGGTGGCCGTGGCGGCGGTGCCGGAAGCCGGCCTGCCGCTCTTCCTGGGCTTGGATGGGACGGATCCCGACCTGGCCTGGGTGATCAAGAGCAACCGCAGCAAGCAGCGACTGGCTCGGCTACTGAGCTGAGTCCGGCCGCTCCAGCCGGCTCAGCCAGGCGGTGAGCAGCCGCTCCAGTTCGGCCCGCTCCTGATCGTCCAGGGGTGCGATCAGCCGGCTCTCGTTGTGCATGTGCTCGGTGAAGGCCTGGTCGAACACTCGCTGTCCGGCCGCGGTCATTTGGACGATCCGGCCCCGCCCATCGGCGGCATTGCCCCGGCGGACGACCAGTCCGGCCTCTTCGAGTCGATCCAGCCGCTTGCTGATCGCTCCGGTGGTGACCATGGTGTGCTGGGCCAGCTCGCCTGGCGCCAACTCGAAGGGGGCGCCTTGTCGCCGTAGGGCGGCCAGTACGTCGAACTCGCCCTCGGTCAGCCCGTGTCGCCGATAGACCTCGATGATGTCCACCCGCAGCCGATCGCCCAGTCGGTGCAGCCGTCCGATCACTGCGGCGGGGCTGACATCGACGTCCGGACGCTCGCGCTGCCACTGGCTGAGGATTCGAGCCACATGGTCTTGGCTGGTCATGTGGGAATAATACCTTCCGGGTAAGGCATTATTACTTCCATGGAAGCTAAATGGCGCTGGTTGGTGCTGACCGCGGTCGCGCCGATCACCTGGGGATCGACCTACTTCGTGACTCGACAGTTCCTGCCGAGCACCGATCCGCTGTGGGGCGCTGCCTTTCGGGCACTTCCGGCCGGCCTGCTGCTATTGGCGCTGTCCCGGCAGCTTCCCCGAGGCTCCTGGTGGTGGCGCTCGATCGTGCTCGGCCTGCTGAACTTCGGCGGCTTCTTCGTCCTGCTCTACCTCACCGCACTGTGGCTGCCCGGCTCGATCGCCTCGTCGTTGATGGCCTTGGCGCCGCTGGTGCTGGGCGCGTTCGGCTGGGCGATGCTGGGGGAGCACCCCACCACCTGGATGGGTATCGGTGCCGTTCTCGGGATCCTGGGTGTCATCCTGGTCGTCGGCACCGGTGGCGCCGGGATCACCCTGCCCGGCGTGCTCAGCTCGCTGACCGCGCTGGTGATGTCCTCTGCAGGTGCCGTACTCAACAAGAAGTGGGGTGCCGGCCTGCCGGTGCTAACCACCACCGCCTGGCAGGCAGTGGCTGGCGGCCTCCTGCTGTTGCCAGCCGCGGCCATCGTGGAGGGCGCGCCGCCGGCGCTGAGCGCCACGTCGGTGGCCGGCTTCGCCTATGTGTCGCTGGTCGCCACCGCGATCGCCTCGCTGTGCTGGTTCTACGGCCTGACCAAGCTGCCGGCGGCGACCGTGGGCATCGTCGGTCTGCTCAACCCGGTGACCGGAGTCTTGCTCGGTACGAGCTTCGCCGGCGAGCAGCTGGGCTGGGTGCAGGTGAGCGGGATCGCGCTGGTCCTGGTTGGCATCATGGTCGGCCGCCGGACGTCCACGCCCCGCGCGGAGGCCTAGCTGCGGGCCAGGTACTGGTCGCCGACCTGCTGCTGCAGTTCGAGGGCCTCCAGCAGCACCGGCGCGGCCTGCTTGGCCAAGCTCGGACCCAAGACCGGGATCTTGATCTCGAAGTTGCCGTCGTAGGTGAGCACGCTGCCGCGGCCGCCGGGAGCCAGGCTCACCGTGCCGAGTAGTTCGGCCGGCAGCCCGTCCACCCGGACCCGGGCGCTGCCGGTTCGGGGCAGCTCCTCTGCTGGGTTCCAGACGATCTCGTCGGTGACGCTGATCGTCGGACCGGTGAAGCGAGCGGCTACCGATGGGGTCGGCAACACCCGGGTGCTGGACGTGTGCAGCCCATCCACGCTCACCGAATGGTCCAACGGATTGGCGGCCAGGCACGTCGCGCGCAAGAACACCGGATCCAGCAGCATCTCGAAGACGATAGGTACTTCGGCCGCGAAGTCATTGGTGGCGTGGATCAACATGAGGTTCATTGTTGCCTGGATAGGCTGAAACAAGCCAAGTCGCTGCGAAGGAGCAGTCGTGTCCACTCTGGATCCTGGTGTCACCGCCGGACTACGGGAACAGTTGCTGTCAGCCGCCGGTCCACAGCCCTCGCCTGAGCTTCGCGGACTGCTGGAGGCCTACCTGGCTCCGGTACCCGAGGCCGACCTGTCGCAGATCGACCCGCAGGAGCTGGCTGCGCTGGCCCAGGCTCATCTGCAGGCCGGACGCAGCCGCCGACCGGGCCAACAGATCGTCGAGGTGTTCACCCCGACCGCCTGGGAGGCTCGCGGATCGAGCGTGGCTCTGATCGTCACCGAGGATCGTCCGTTCCTGGTCGATACCGCGATCCTGGAGCTGACCACGCACGAGTGGAGCCTGCGCCAGCTTTACCACCCGCAGCCCCGGATCGCGCGCGATGAGGACGGCGAGCTGCGTGAGGTGGGGGCCGGCCCGGTCGAATCCTGGATCGCGTTGGAGGTGTACCCGCCGCTGGGTCGCAGCGCCGCTGAGCTGGCCCCGGACCTGGCCGCCGGCCTGGAACGTGCGCTGGCCACGGTGGCCGTGGTGGTGGACGACTGGCAGCCGATGCTGGGCCGGTGCCGGGAGGCCATCGCCGAGCTGCGCACGGATCACGTGCATACCGACGCGTCGGTCGCCGTCGACCTGCTGGAGTGGCTGGACGCGGAGCACTTCGTGTTCCTCGGCTACGCCGAGTTCGCCCCGACCGACCGCGGTCTCGGACCGGTTCCCGGTAGTGGGCTGGGCCTGCTGCGCGGCGAAGCCGGGCTGGTCGCCGAGGACGCGCCGGGCCAAGACGACCTCGAAGTGCTCGTCCTGTTCCGCGATCAGCGGCGCTCACCGGTCTATCGCCCGGCCTACCTCACGCAGGTCAAGGTGCGCCGATTCGCTGCGGACGGGACGCTGCGCGGCGAGCACCGCTTCCTCGGCCTGCTCGGGGCGGCGGCCTACACCGAGTCGGTGGCCAGCATTCCGGTGCTGGCCGCGAAGACCGACCGGCTGCTGGCCGGCTGCGGCTTCGAGCCGAACTCCTATGGATGGAACGCGATTCGTCAGGTGATCGCCGACTACCCGCGCGATGAGCTCTTCGAAGCGGGAGTCGACGAACTCACCGAGACCATCGCCGCCGTGGCGGCGTTGCGTGGCCGGCGCCAGACCCGGGTATTCCTGCGGCGCAGCCGACAGGGTGGCTTCGTGACCGCCCTGGTCTTCTTGCCCAGGGACCGGTTCAACACCGACACTCGGCTCCGGATCCAGGAGGTGCTGCTGGCCGAGCTGGGCGGGGTCGAGCTGGAGTACACGACCTTGGCCAGTGAGTCGCTTCTGACCAGGTTGTTCTTCGTGATCCGGTTGGGCGATCAGGCCGGCGATGCTGATCCGGCTCGGATCGACGAGCGGGTCGCGCAAATCGCCACGAGCTGGGACGACGAGTTCAGTCGACTGGCCTCGTCTCTGCCCAGCGAGCAGCGCGGAGTGGAGTTCGGTGAGGTCTATGAGGCCGACCATCCGCCGGCCGTGGCCTTGGCCCATCTGGCGTTGGCGAATCAGCTCACTCCGACCGACAGCCTGCGGGTCACCATCGCCGATCCGGCCGACGCGGAGGATCCGGCCGATCTGCGGCTGACCGTGTTCAGTCTGGACGAACTGCCGCTGATCAAGGTGATGCCACACCTGACTGCGCTCGGAGCCGACGTGGTCGACGAGCGTCCCTACGAATGGGATCTGCGCGGGACCGCAGTGCGGGTCTACGCCTTCGGCCTACGGTTGGCCGGCGATTGGGATGCCGACACCCGGGCCCGGTTCGCCGACGCCTTCGTCGCTTCCTGGACTGACGCGTGCGAGGCCGACCAGCTGAACCAGCTGGTGGTCTTGGCCGGCCTGACCTGGCGACAGGTCTCCTGGCTGCGGGCCGTGTCCCGCTATCTGCAGCAGGCCGGGCTCTCCTTCAGCCAGCCCTACCTGGCATCGGCTTTGACCGCTAACCCGACGTTGGCCGCCGGCCTGGTCCGGATGTTCGAGACGAAGTTCGACCCGGCCTGGACCGGCGCGGGCCGCGTCCGCGCCGACACGCTGGCCGCCATCGAGGACGAACTTCGCGGCCAGCTGGACGCGGTGGTCAGTCTGGACCACGACCGGATCCTGCGCGCCTTCACCGCAGTGATTCGGGCCGGGGTGCGCACCAATGCGTTCACCGATGCGCCCACTATTGCGCTCAAGCTGGAGCCGGCCGCCTTGGAGCTCCTGCCGGCGCCACGCCCGGAGTTCGAGGTGTTCGTCTACTCACCCCGGGTGCACGGCGTGCATCTGCGCTTCGGGCCGGTGGCCCGCGGTGGCCTGCGCTGGTCGGATCGTCCCGAGGACTTCCGGACCGAGGTGCTCGGCCTGGTCAAGGCGCAGATGGTGAAGAACACCGTGATCGTTCCGGTAGGTGCCAAAGGCGGTTTCGTCCCGCAGCACCTGCCGGATCCACGGGACCGGGCGGCCTGGCTGGCCGAGGGGGTGGCCTGTTACCGGCTGTTCGTGGACGCGCTGCTCAGCGTCACCGACAACATCGTCGATCAGCGGGTGGTGGCTCCGCCCGGGGTGCTCTGCTACGACGGCGAGGACCCCTACTTGGTGGTGGCCGCGGACAAGGGCACGGCGACCTTCTCCGACTACGCCAACGAGTTGTCGGTCGAGCGTGGCTATTGGCTCGGGGACGCTTTCGCCTCCGGCGGCTCGGCCGGCTACGACCACAAGACGATGGGGATCACCGCGCGCGGCGCCTGGGAGTCGGTGAAGCGCCACTTCGCCGAGCTGGGACTGGATCCGGCGCGCGACGAGTTCACCTGCGTCGGAATCGGCGACATGGCCGGCGACGTGTTCGGCAATGGCATGCTCGCCTCCGACCGGCTCAAACTGATCGCGGCGTTCAACCACGTCCACATCTTCATCGATCCGGATCCCGACCCGGCCGCCTCCTTCGCCGAGCGCCGTCGGCTCTTCGCTCTGCCCGGCTCGAGCTGGACCGACTACCGCGGCCTGTCGGCCGGCGGTGGCGTGTTCAGTCGAGCCGCCAAGTCGGTGCCGATCAGTCCGGAGATGCGGCGTGCGCTGGGCCTGGCCGATCAGGTCGTCCACCTGACCCCGAACGAGCTGATCTCGGCCATTCTGCGAGCACCGGTTGATCTGCTGTTCAACGGCGGTGTGGGCACCTTCGTGAAGGCGTCCTCGGAGACCTCAGCGCACGTCGGGGACAAGGCCAACGACGGGCTGCGAGTGGACGGATGCGAACTGCGCGCCCGGTGCGTGGCCGAGGGCGGCAATCTCGGCTTCACCCAGGCCGGCCGCATCGAGTACGCCCAGGCCGGCGGACGGATCAACACCGACTTCATCGACAACTCCGCCGGGGTCGACACCTCCGATCACGAGGTGAACATCAAAATCCTTCTCGCCTCTGCTCCGAATCCGTTGACCGGTGCCGAGCGACAGCAACTGCTGGCGTCGATGACCGACGAGGTCGCTGCACTGGTGCTGTCGCACAACTTCGATCAGAACCTCGCGCTGGCCAACGCGATGTATCGCCGATTCCGGCTCGCCGGTCAGCATGAGGAGTGGATGCGGGCACTCGAGGCGGACGGCCTGCTGGACCGCCAGCTGGAGGGCCTGCCGAGCTCGGCCGAGATGGCCGCCCGGATCGCAGCCGGCAGCGGGCTGACTCGTCCGGAGCTGGCGGTGCTGCTCTCCTACACCAAGATCGCGCTGAAGCGCTGGGTGCTGGCCTCCGACCTGCCCGATGACCCCTACCTAGCCGATCGGCTGGTCCAGTACTTCCCGGCTCCGCTTCGGGAGCGCTACGCGGCGGTGATGCCGGCGCACCGACTGGCCCGGCAGATCATCACCACGGTCGCCGTGAATCGCTTCGTGAACTCCCAAGGCATCACCGCCTATCACCGGCTGGCCACCGAGACCGGAGCTGAGGTGGCCGACATCATCCGGGCACAGCTGGCCTCGCGCGCCATCTTCAACGTCGGCCTGGACGAGGTCAGGCTCCGCCGGCTCGGCGATCTCACCGCCGACGTGGGCACCGAGTTGCGCGTGGTGCTGCTGCGGATGGTCGAGCGGGGGACTCGCTGGCTGCTGCATCGCACCCACGGGGCGCTGGACATCGTCTCGGCGATCGACGAGTACGGCCCGGCCATCGCGGCGCTACGTCCACACCTGCCCGAGCTGCTCACCGGGGCCGATCGGGACGCTGCTGGTCGCAAAGCCGCGGCGTGGCTGGCTGCAGGCGTCCCCGAGGAACTCGCTCAGATTCTGGGGTCGGCCGGACAGGCACACACCCTGCTCAGCGTTGTCCAGGTGGCTCATCGGCTGGGTCGCGATCCGCTGGAGATCGCCCAGCTGCACTTCGCGGTCTCCGACGCGATCGGCCTGGACCTGCTCTTCGGCGGCATCGACGAGCTGCCGCGGCAGGTGCGCTGGGACGCGATGGCCCGTGCCGCGCTCCGCGATGAGCTGCTCGCCGCGCACGCCGATCTGACCGAGCAAGTTGCTGCACACGGGGCGCCGGGGGTGCCGGCCGGCAGCGTGGTGGACGCCTGGCTCGGCGAGAATCCGCAGGCTGCGGCCAGGATCGCGATGATCCGCCAGGTGGCTGACGGAGCCGCTGATGTGGCCCGGATGAACGTCGGACTGGGGCAAGTGCGCTCGCTGTTGGCCGATGGCCGCTGATTCCCCTGTCAGGATGAACAGGTGAAGATCGACCTGCACACGCACAGCTCGGTGTCGGACGGCACCGACACCCCAGCCGAGTTGATGGCCAATGCCGCGGCGGCCGGACTTGCCGCGATCGCCTTGTGCGACCACGACACCTTCGACGGGCTGGACGAGGCGGCCGTGGCCGCAGAAGTGGCCGGTGTCGAGCTGCTGCGTGGTGTGGAGATCTCCGCTGAGCTGGACGGCGAGAGCGTCCATCTGCTCGGCTACGGCGTCCGTCCGGATCAGCCGGGGCTGCTGGCCGAGCTGGCCAAAGTCCGGGCCGGACGAACCGAGCGAATCCCGACAATGCTGCAGCGGCTGGCTGCGGTGGGGATGCCGGTCCCGGAGGAGGTGCTGGCCCGGCATGTCGGGGACAGCCCATCGGTCGGGCGTCCGCATCTGGCCGATGCCATGGTCGAGCTCGGCTATGTCGCTGATCGGCGGGAGGCCTTTGACGGCTGGCTGGCCGACGATCGACCGATTTTCGTGCCGCGCTACGGCGTGCCGCTGCGGCGTGGGTTGGAGCTGGTTCGCGAGGCTGGGGGAGCGACGGTGATCGCACATCCCTGGGGCCGACAGAGCCGCGAGGTGCTCAGCGAAGCGGTGCTGGCCGAGCTAGCCGCGTCCGGCTTGTTGGACGGGGTGGAGGTCGACCATCAGGACCACGACCAGGAGACCCGCGATGAGTTGCGGGCCTTGGCCGGTTCGCTGGGGCTGTTGGCGACCGGCTCGTCGGACTACCACGGGCTGGGCAAGATGGATCACGAGTTGGGCTGTAACGCCACCGCCGAGACGGTCTATCGCGAGCTTCGGTCCCGGATCGACGACCGCGGCGGCGTGGCCTAGCCCTGCGGCGACCACC
Source organism: Actinomycetales bacterium Actino_02 (assembly GCA_001603275.1). Classification (GTDB taxonomy): domain Bacteria; phylum Actinomycetota; class Actinomycetes; order Propionibacteriales; family Propionibacteriaceae; genus Propionicimonas. Next base: position 260,606 of record LUYM01000016.1, read on the forward strand.
GAGTGGGCGGTGATAGATTGACGCCATGCACAAGAGGATCTGCTGGTGGCGGCCGTAACGACGGTCCGCACCGCTTGATCCACGCCCACGGCCGTCGAAAACCGACGGCCGTTTCGCATGCCTGAACCGGGCTGCGTCAACCGAGGAGAGTCAATGTCCGACCACCCCGCCACGATGGCGAGTGACGATTCCGGCGAGGATCTCGCCCAGTCGACTTCGGATGCTTCGCTGCGTCGCACCGAGGCCCGCAGCATCGAGATCGAGGCGCAGATCGCCAAGGATCCGTCCGGCTTCCGAGTGATGACCGGCGACCGTCCGACCGGAAACCTGCACATCGGCCATTACTTCGGGTCCTTGGCCAACCGGGTGCGCATCCAGAACGCCGGCGTGGAGACCTTCATTCTGATTGCCGACTACCAGGTGATCACCGACCGGGACGGCACCGGCCCGATCCACGACCGGGTGTTGAGCATGATGGCCGACTACCTGGCCATCGGCCTGGATCCGGCCCGGACGACCATCTACGCCCACTCGGCTGTGCCGGCGCTCAACCAGCTGCTGCTGCCCTTCCTTTCGGTGGTCACCGATGCCGAACTGCGCCGCAATCCCACGGTGAAGGCCGAACTGGAGGCCACCGGGGATCGTCCGATGTCGGGGCTGCTGCTCACCTACCCGGTGCATCAGGCTGCCGACATCCTGTTCTGCAAGGCCAATCTGGTTCCTGTCGGCAAGGATCAGCTGCCGCACCTGGAGCAGACCCGGGTGGTGGCCCGCCGCTTCGACGAGCGCTACGGGCGGGTGGATCCGGCTCGTCCGGTGTTCCCGCAGGCCGAGGCGTTGCTGTCCAAGGCGTCCACTGTGTTGGGGTTGGACGGCACGAAGATGAGCAAGTCCAAGGGCAATGTGATCGAGATCGGCATGGATGCCGACACCACGGCCAAGCTGATCAAGAAAGCGGTCACCGACTCCGATCGGCACATCAGCTACGACCCGGCCAACCGTCCCGAGGTCTCGAACCTGCTGATGCTGGCGTCGCTATGCACCGGACGTGAGCCGGTCGAGATCGCGGAGGAGATCGGCGACGGCGGCGGCGGCACCTTGAAGAAGGTCGTCACCGAGTCGGTCAACGAGTTCTTCGCGCCGATTCGGGCGCGACGCGTCGAGCTGGCTGCCGACCCGGGCTACCTGCTGGACGTCCTTCGGACTGGTAATGCGCACGCCAATGAGGTGGGCAATGCCACCCTCGACGAGGTGCGCCAGGCCATGAACATGGTCTACTGACCGCTGTCGACACCATCCGGCCTCAGGATCGTCCGGGTCGCTTCCGCTGATCCTTCGCTACCGGTTCCGCACGCCTCGCTACCGGTTCCACATGCTTCGCTACCGCTTGTAGTGCCTGGCTACCCCTAGAACGGTAGCGATGTGGACTAACGGGTAGCGAGGCGGACGGGCTTGCGTACCCAACAGTGTTGGATTAATATCCAACACTGTTGGAAGGAGTGCTCTGATGAGCCCACGCAAGGCCGGTCGGCAGGCGCTGACCAGCGATCAGATCGTCACTGCAGCCCTCGAGCTGATCGACGAGACTGGCCTGGACGGGCACAGCATGCGCACGCTCGGCACTCGGTTGGGCGTCGATGCCAGCACGCTCTACTATCACCTGCCCAGCAAGGAAGCACTGCACAGCCTGATCGTCGACGAGATCATGTCGGGCTTGGACCTGGGTTCGGACGATCCGTCCGCCAGCATCGAGGAGCGGTTGATGTCGGCGGCCACCGAGTTGCGGCGCACTCTGCTGGTCCACCCGCGCGCATTGCCGCTGGTCGCGGCCCGCTCGATGCGTACTCCGGCCCAGCTGGCCGGCGTCGAGGTGATTGTCGGCATCCTGTTCGACGCCGGCTTCTCGGCGGTCGAAGCGCTGCTCGCGCTGGACTCGATCGGTCAGACGGTGATCGGCCTGACCAACATCCACGCTCTCCACAAGGAGCGGATCGCCGACGGTGCCGACGACTCCGAACTGCCGGAGCTGTCGGCCGAATCCTTCCCGCATCTGCATCGATTGTTTGCCGAAGGTGACTTCCTGGGCTCCGAGGCCGAGTTCACCGCCACGATGCACGCGTTGATCATCGGCCTGTTGGCCGCTCACCGGGCCGGAACCCTGACCGCCTAAAACCTCGAATTTCGACATTTCTAGGGAGAACTATGCTCAAAACGCTCAAGAACCGAGAGTTTCGACTGCTCTGGCTCGGCCAAGCGGTCAGTCACCTGGGGGATCAGTTCCACCTGATCGCGCTGCCGTGGTTGGTCCTCGCACTGACCGGTGATCCACTGCAGCTCGGCCTCGTCATGGCTCTGGCCGGCATCCCCAGGGCGCTGGTCATGTTGTTCGGTGGTGCGATCGCCGACCGGGTCTCGCCGCGGATGCTGATGATCGTCTCCGACATCCTGCGCTTCGGGATCGCTGCAGGCATCGCGCTGGCCGTGGCCACCGGCACCGTCCAGCTGTGGATGATCTACGCGCTGGCGATCGGGTTCGGCTTCATCTCCGGCTTCTTCCTGCCGGCTGCGGAGGCCACCTTGCCTCGGGTTGTCGGTGAGCGGCAGTTGGCCGGCGGCAACTCGCTGATGATGATCGCCGATCAGGCCGCCCAATTCGTCGGACCGGCGCTGGCCGGATCGATCATCGCCCTGCTGTCCAGCGGTGTCGCGCAGACGCCGGCCGGCATGACCGGGATCGCCTTCGCGTTCGGCGTGGACGCGGCCAGCTTCGCCTTCGGGGTGATCACCTTGGCGCTGATGCGTCCGGTGGCCGGTTTCGGCTCGGACCGGCACCCGCTGCGAGACATCGCCGACGGGCTGAGCTTCGTCTGGAACCATGCGACGATCCGCACCCTGATGATCGTCATCGGGCTGGCCAACCTGATGCTGACCGGGCCGGTGTTCGTCGGCCTTCCGGTGCTGGCCGCCCAGCGGCTGCCGGAGGGGGCGGCAGCATTCGGAGCACTCCTGTCCGGCTATGCAGCCGGCAACCTGATCGGGATGGCGGGGGCTGGATCCTGGCGTCCGAACTCTCGTCAGCTCGGCTGGTTCGGGTTCGCGATCTTCCCGTTCTTCGCTGCGATCTACGCAGCGATCGGGTTCGCCACCAACACCTGGGTGGCGGCGGCCCTGCTGGTGCTCGGCGGGATCGCCAACGGGATCTTGTCGATCAACGTGATCACCATGCTGCAACAGCTGACCCCCAAGCCGTTCCTGGGCCGAGTGATGTCGGTGCTGATGCTGTCCATGTACGGCCTGGGCCCGATCTCGCAGATGCTGGCCGGCTGGGTGCTGCACTACTCGACCACGTGGCTGTTCTGCGGGGCGGCTGTGTGTCTGATCATTCCGGCGATGGTTGCGCTGCGGAGCCGGGCCATGTGGGAGCTCAACTCGCTCAGTGCGTCCGCGGAGACGACACGTGATCAGGAATCTGTGCAACAGGTCTGAGCCGCCACGTCTTCTACTACGCTCTGACCAGGCAATTCGCCTTCATTCAGAAAGGGTGGCGCCTGTGTCGGCATCGACTTCCGCGGTCTCCGGCCGTCGCTGGCAGACCTGGGTCCTGGTGGTCATCGAGGCCTTGGTCGTCTATCAGGCGATCAGTGGCGGCATCGGGCTGATCACCGACACCTGGAACTTGCCGACCGAATGGTTGGCGCGCACTCCGTTCGACAGCTGGGTCGGCCCGGGTTGGATTCTGATCGGGCTGGTCGCGGTTCCGCAGCTTCTCGCGGCCATGCCCAAGCTCTTCCTGCCGCGCCGTCCGAAGCTGGGCATCCTGGCCGGAGTCCTGGCCGGGTTGAACCTGCTGATCTGGATCGGCCTTCAACTGGGCGTGCTGCAGGTCTACTTCTTCCTGCAGCCGGTAATCGCCGGGATCGGTGTGGCCGAAGTGGGGCTGGCCCTGTGGTGGCGGGCCAGCCTACGACGTCCGGCCGAGGTCAGCTCTCGCTGACCGGGGCGGCGGTATTGCCGCCGGAGCGGCTGCGCCGGCGGCGGCGACGCGGACGGTCGGAGGCCTCACCGGCTGCGGGCGCGGCCTCAGGAGCGGCCGACTCTTCCGAAGCCCCAGTGGCGACGGCGTCACCGGTGACCGGCTCACCATTGCGCAGCCGACGCCGAGAGCGATCCCGCGGGGCCCGCTCGCTGCGGGGGACTTCCTTGCCCTTTTCCTTGTCCTTGTGCTTGTGGTCATCCTTGCGCGGACGCAGCTCGCGGTGCTCGTGCTCGATGGGCTCGGCCAGCCGTCCACGAGTGCCCTCGGGGATGTCCAGGTCGGTGAACAGGTGCGCAGAGGTCGAGTAGGTCTCCACCGGCTCGGTGAAGTCCAGCTCGAGAATGCGGTTGATCATCTTCCAGCGGGTGATGTCGGCCCAGTCGACGAGAGTCACTGCGATGCCCTTGGCTCCGGCGCGTCCCGTGCGTCCGATCCGGTGCACGTAGGTCATCTCGGAGTCGGGGCATTCGTAGTTGATCACGTGGCTGACGTCGGTGATGTCGATGCCGCGGGCGGCCACATCGGTGGCGACCAGCACGGATACCTTGCCGTCGCGGAACTTCTTCAGCGCCTTCTCCCGGGCGACCTGGTTCAGGTCGCCGTGGATCGAGGTGGCGTGGAAGCCGCGATCGAGCAGTTCGTCGGCCAGCCGCTGGGCGGCCCGCTTGGTGCGGGTGAAGATCATGGTGCGCGTGCAATGCGGTGACTGCAGGATCCGTCCGATGATCTCGGGCTTGTCCAGGTCATGCGCCTGGTAGATGAACTGAGTCGTGTCCGGGACGGTGAGCTGTGCGTCGTGAGTCTCGGCGCGGACGTTCACCGGCTGGTTCAAGTGCATCCGGGCCAGCGCCACGATGGCGGCCGGCATGGTGGCCGAGAACAGCAGCGTCTGTCGCGACTTCGGGGTCTTGCTGATCAGCCGCTCGACATCGGGCAGGAAGCCCAGGTCGAGCATCTCGTCGGCCTCGTCCAGAACCAGGACCTTCACCTGCGAGAGGTTCAAGGTTCGCTTATTGGCCAGGTCGAGCAGGCGTCCGGGGGTGCCGACGACGACGTCGACACCGTCACTGAGCGCGTCCAGCTGGGTGTCGTAGCCGACACCGCCGTAGACGGTCAGCACTCGGGCCTTGCGGACGGATGCCGCCACCTCGATGTCGCGGGTCACCTGCAGGGCGAGCTCGCGGGTCGGGCACATCACCAGCGCCTGCGGGGCGCCCGGGACGGCCAGTTCGGCGTAGCCGGGGTCGGTCGGCACGGTGATCCGCTGCAGCAGGCTGATCCCGAAGGCGAAGGTCTTGCCGGTGCCGGTGCGGGCCTGGCCGATCATGTCGGTGCCGGTGATCGCGATCGGGATGGCCAGCGCCTGGATCGGGAACGCAGTCTCAATGCCGAGGGTGCCGAGCGCCTCGACGATCTCGGGGATCACGCCCAGCTCGGCAAAGGTGGGCGCCGCTGCAGGAGCAGGCAAGTTGGATTCGATGATGTCGGTCAGGGTCGTGCCTTATCTGTCACTGCGGCCAGGTTGGGCGCAGATTTGCGGACCGCCGGCGGCGCGCTCGGGCCGCTCCAGGCAGGCACGCACTTTGATGTGCGGCACGCACAGTCTAGCGGTTCAGGCTCACAGAGCGCCGAAGCCGACCGGACGAGCCTTCTCCTGGCCGAGGTCGAGGTAGGTGATCTGGGAAGCCGGCACCAGAATGCGGCGTCCCTTCTCGTCGGCGAGGGCCAACAAGGTGCCCTCGGTCAGCGCCGCCTTGAAGTCGGCCTCGACGTCGGCTGCTGAGGCGTCGGTCTCCACGGTCAACTCACGAACCGCCTGCCGGATGCCGATCTTGATCTCCACCGTTCCTCCTTGCTGGATGCCGTCGCCAAGCTACCACCGCAATCTCGGCGAACTGAGTGGCTTACGCCCTCAGCGCAAAGCGATCACAACAGCGCCCTCAGGTCGCCCTCCAGCGCGGACGGCTCGACGGTCGGGGCGTAGCGATGGACGACCTCGCCGTCCCGGTTGATCAGGAACTTGGTGAAGTTCCACTTGATCGCATCGCCCAGGAAGCCGCCGGTCTCCTTGCGCATCCAGCTGAACAGCGGATGGGCGTTGGCACCGTTGACGTCCACCTTGGCGAACATCGGGAAGGTGACGCCGTAGTTCAGCTTGCAGAACTCGGCGGTCTCGGCATTGTCGGCGAACTCCTGGTTCGCGAACTGGTCGCTGGGGAAACCCAGCACCACCAAGCCCTGGTCACGGAACTCCTCGTAGAGCTTCTCCAGCCCGTCGAACTGAGGCGTGAAGCCGCACTTCGAGGCGGTGTTCACGACCAAGACGACCTGACCCTGATATGCGCTCAGATTCTGTTCTTCTCCAGTGATCAGATTCGCCCGGAAGTCCTTCAATGTGGCCATGTGCAGCTCCTTGGTTCTCATCTGGAGAACCCGAACTGCGCGGTGAGTATTCCGCGGATCAGCCGGCGAAGGCTTCCTGCTCGTCCGGGGTCGCCTTGCGAATTACGATCCGCGTCCAGGCGCCCAGGTAGATCCGCTGGCCGGGGGCCAGTTCCACGCGGCCCTGCGGAATCGGCATGGCCGGCAGCGGACCAGCGGCAGCGCCGACGAAAGTGCCGTTGGCCGAGTTGAGATCCTCGACCCACCAGCGGGTGCCGTCGGTGGTCAGCATGGCGTGCCGACGGCTGCACCCGGTGTCCAGTTCGCAATCGACATCAGGGAAGATTCCGCGGCTGTGCGAGACGCGTCCGATCAGCGAGCTTGGCTTGATCAGCGGCACGATGTCGGGCAGCCCGGGGGAGGGCAGCGGATCTGTCGAGCCTTGGGCGGCGTACCAGTCCGGGTCGATCCACAGCTCGGCGATCCACTCCACCGGCGGCCGCTTCAGCACGGTCGGTGCGGTGGACGGGGAAGCCTGCTCGGCAGCAGGGGACGCGGTTGGTGTCGCCACGGCCTGCGGTTCGTCGGACGGCACCTCGGCGGCCGGGGACGGGGCTGCTACCGGCTCCGGACTCGGAGCCGAGGCCACCGAAGCCTCCGAAGCGGGTAGCGCACCGGTAGTGAAGTCGTAGCCGCAGTTCTCGCAGAACAGGGCATCGGCAACATTCGCCGTGGCGCAGTTCGGGCAGTTCAGGCTTTGGGCCGCCTCGGCGGCCGCCTCGAGCTCGATGCTGACCGGCTCACCACCGATCGGCAGCCCGCAGACATCGCAGAAGTCGGCCTGGTTGCTGGAATGCCCTGCTGGACACGTTGCCATCTCAGCCCCTGATTCGCGTGGTCTTGGTCGAAGCCGTGTCCAAGGCCATCTCGTCGGCCTTGTCCACTGCCTTCCTCAACCGAACGGTACCCGTCCTGGCGTCAGAGATGTCCACCACCTTGCGCAGTTTCGCCGTTGCTTCCGCGTTTCCGGTCTCGGTGGCCAGCTGGACGGCCCGGCCCAGCTTGGTGGTGGCGGTGGCCTCATCGCCGGCCGCCTTCGCTGCCAATCCGTCCTGGATCACCTGGGCCAACTCGGCCTGGCCGGTGTAGTGGGCAACCTCCGGGTTGATCTGGGCGGTCAGGTTGGTGTCGGCCGACCACTTGGCCTTGACCAGGCCCTGAGTGAGCAGCTCCGCGCCGACAGCCAGCTGGACCCGGGCGGCCAGCTGCTCCTGGCCGACGGTCTTGGCGGCCAGCCGGACGGCGATGTGGTAGTCGCGCTCCTCGTCGGCCCAGGCGCCGGTCGGGTAGCTCATGGTCAGCTGGTTCACCGGGACGCCGCGGTGAGTGAGATCCTCCACCGAGGGCGAGACCTGGCGAATGAACATCACCTGGGCGCCTTGCGGGATCCAGACCCGCAGATCGGCATTGGCCACACCGCGCGCCATCGAGTTGCGCATCAGGGACGCGAACTCGGCGCTCAGCCGGCCCGGGTCGCCGATGATGTCGACGCTGCCCAGCAGCGCTTGGGCGATCTTGCGGATCTCGGCGACCTTCCAGTCGACCCCAATGCCACGGGCGTCCACCTGGAACTTGCCGATCGATGCCCGGATCGCCTGATCCAGCTGGGTGGGCGTCTCGTTGTGGTTCTCGCCGTCGGTGAGCAAGATCACGTGCTTGTTGCCGAGGTTGCCGATCGAGTCGAACACGGCTCGGCACAGGTTCAGCCAGGTGCCCATGGCCGTGCCGCCCTCGGCCCGGAAGAAGCTGATCGACCGCTTCGCCTCCGCGCGGGTGTTGGCATCCATCCGCACCATGGCGGCGCCGGTCTGGACGATCGGGTAGGCCAGGTAGGCCTTGTGGTTGCCGGCCACCACAGCGAAGTAGGTGCCGTCGAGGATGTTGTCCAGGGCCACCATGGCCGCCTGCTTGGCAGCCTGCATGTTGGTCACACCCATCGAGCCGGAAATGTCGACCACCACGATCTCGCCGGCATCGCCGCGGCCGGTGCGTCCGGCTTCACCGGCGCCGGTGCAGCGAATCGTGACAATGGCGTTGACGTCCGTGCCCCCATCGGGCAGGAACTCATTCTGGAAGACGGCAGAGGTGAACTCAGCCATGCGCTGCATGCTCCTGTTCTGTGGTGCTGGCTGCGGCATCAGCCGGCTCCAGACTATGCGACTGCTGAGAGTCGGCTTCCGGTTTCCGAAGCCGGGCCACCGCGACCGTGATGTTGTCGCGTCCGCCCTGACTGTTGGCCCATTCGACAAGCTTGGCCGCCGCTACGGACGGATCCTGCGAGCCGGTGGCCGCCAGCTGGGCAGCGAGCTGTTCGGGCGCTGAGGCGTAGTTCCACAGGCCGTCGGAGCAGACCACCAGCCAACCCGCCTGGTCGACCTCCAGTCGTCCGACTCGGGGCACGATGTCGGTGGCGTCGCGTCCCAGCCATTTGGTGATGGCGTGGGCGCGCGGCATGGCCTCAGCCTCATCCCGGGGCACACCGCCCTCGATGAAGGCCTGGGCCAGCGAATCGTCCACGCTGAGCAGTCGCCCCTCGCTCTCGCCGAGGAAATAGACCCGGGAATCGCCCAGGTTGGCGAAGTGCAGCTGCGAGCCGCTGACCACGGCGGCCGCGAAGGTCGCCGATGCCGCATTGGTGGAGTCCTCGGCCGTGTTGGCGATCACCGCGGCGTTCGCGGCGGCAGCGGCAGCCACCAGCGCGTCCGGGATGGACGGCTCGCTGCCGGTGAGTCGCTCCACCAACAGGTCGCGGGCGGCCTCGGCGCCGGCCTGCGCGGCCACATCGGAGTCGGTGCTGGTCGAGACCCCGTCGCAGACCACCAGGACGGCCTGGTCGGCCTGCGCCCACAGGGCCATGGCGTCCTCGTTACTGGGGTGGGTCTGGCCCCGGTCGCAGACGCCGGCCACCCAGCCGGCCGGTGCCTCACGGTAGTGGTCGCGGGCGCTGGGGGCTTTGGTGCCGCAGAGCTGGCAGTATCCGTCGGCACCGACCGGGCCGCCGCAGGAGACGCACACGGTGGCCTGGCTGGCCCGGCTGCCCAGGCGCTGGGTCTGGCCGGAGAAGGGTTCGGCGGGCAGGCTGGGCTCGGGGGGCGGTTCGGTCGGAACGAGCGCGCCACCACAGGCCTCGCAGAACGAGGCGGACGGGCTGACCGTGGCTCCGCAGGTCGGACAAGTGGGCAGCAGCGGCCAGTCGACGGCGGTCACAACAGGCTCCAGGGTCGCAGTGAATTGGCAAGGTCTACCCAGGCGGCCCGGACTCCCGGGTCGTCGCTGAATCTGGCTAGTTCCCGGTAGGCGTCGGCCAGTCGGGCGCGGAGGGCGGCGGCGTCCATGGTCGTTCCGGCAATGGTGATCGGGCCGCGCTGCTCGGCCAGTCGGGAGGCCCGCTCCCAGAGGGTGGCCTGGTAGCCGCGAACCTCGGACGGGTCCAGGGGAGCCTTCTCGATGGCGGCCATGGCCTGAGTGATCGCGTCGGTGTCGGCGGCAAGGCTGACCATGCGGGCTGCGCGCAGCCGCAGCGACTCCGGATAGCCGCGCGAGGTGCTCGGCACCAAGGACAGCGCCTGCAGTGAGCCGGCCAGGTCTCCGCGGTTGGAACGCAGCCGGGACAGTCCGAACGCGGCTGGGGTCAGGTAGGCCTGATCGGTGCTGGCGCAGGTCTGATAGAGGCTCTCGGCCAGCTCGAACTCACCACCCAGCTCGCAGGCCAGTGCCAACGCCAGTTTGGGGGCCAGCTCGCCGGGGAGCTGGCCGTAGACGGCATTGAAGGCGCTCTGCGCGTTGCGGTAGTCCTTGGTGGCCAGTGCACCGAGGCCAGCCAGCCAGACCGCACGCCACTCCCAGGGGTCCTCGTCGAGCAGGCTTTGAACGCAGCGCTCCAGCAGCCGCAGATCGCCGGTCTCGAGGGCGGCCTGTCCGCGGGCCACCACGACGGCCGGGGACTGTGACGGCGGGCTGCTCAGAGTCGTCAGCCGGTGGGCGGGCGGTTCCTCGAGCACGCGCTGCAGCCAGTCGGCATTGGGATCGGTCTGGTCCAGCCGAAGCCGCGGGAGCTGCCCGGAACGCTCGCTGGAGACCGTCGGCGGCTCGAAGAGCTCCGACGGTGCCGACGTGGTGGCGACTCCGGACGTCCGGCTGGCCACGACCTCGCGTAATACGCCGAGCATCTGCTGGCGCAACTCCTCGGCCGAGGTGAACCGGTCGTTGGGGTCGGGCGCGCAGCACTTGAGCAGCAGGCGGTACAGCGAGTCGTGCTCGGCGAAGGCCGGCAGCTCCTCGGCCGGCGGCAGGGTGGTTTCGTACTGGCTGCGATATCCGGGGACGTCGGCGGACAGCACCATCAGGGTGCGTCCGACCGTGTAGATGTCCGAGGCGATGGACGGGCCCAGGGTGGCCACCTCGGGCGCCTGGAAGCCGATGGTCCCGTAGATGGCCGAATCCTCGTCGCCGGCATGACGCACGCCGCCCAGATCGATCAGCTTCAGCGAGTCACCAACCTGAATCACGTTGTCAGGCTTGAAGTCGCAGTAGAGAAGGTTCAGCGAGTGCAGGTAGCCGAAGGCGGGCAGGATCTCGATCAAGAAGGCCAACGCCCACTCCACGGGCAGCGGATCGGACTGATCTCCGTTGGCCACCATCCGCTGCTTGAGCAGTTGCTTCAATGAGCGTCCGCCGACGTACTCCATCACGATGTAGCCGGCGCCCTCGTGGGTGACGAAGTTGAAGATCTCGACGATCAACGGGTGCTCGACGCGAGCCAGGAACCGCTGCTCGCCGATGGTGGCGGCCAGGGCGTCCGGGTCGCCGGTGTTGAGCATGCCCTTGAGCACCACCCAGCGACCCGAGACATTGCGATCCCGGGCCAGGTAGATCCAGCCCATCCCGCCATGAGCGAGCGCGCCGATGACCTCATACTGACCAGCCACCACGTCGCCGGCGGTCAGCTTCACGGCGAAGGAGTACGGCGCCCCACAGTTGGGGCAGAAGCCCTCCGAGCGGCTGGCCACGTCTTTGGCACCCTGGCCGACCTTGGCCGAGCAACGGCCGCAGACTCGCGCGTCGAGGGGGACCTCCGGGTGTGGCAGGACGGCCTTGGCCGGGTCGATGGCCGGAGCCGGCGGGACCCGGGTGAGCCCGGCGCCGATCTGACCGAAGGTGGTGTGCTGGCCCGACGCTCGCCGGGTCGGCCGTCCGCCGAACGAGGCCACTCGCGCCGAGCCGAGCGCGGTCGAGCCGAGGTGGGCAGAGGTTCGGGTGGTCGGCACTGGCGCCGGCGTCGCCGGTGCGGCACTGGACTGCGCCGGTGAGCCGCAGACGTCGCAGTAGCCGTCGACGATCGAACCGGGGCAGCCCGGTTGCGTGCAGCGGCCGGTGGTCATGGTGGACGGGCGGCTACCCGGCTGGCCCTGACCGACCGGCATGGCTTGGCCGGGCATGCCGCAGACATCGCAGTAGCCGTCGACGATGGTGCCGGTGCAGCCCGGCTGCCGGCACTTCATCGGGCCACCGTGCTGCGGAACTCGAACTCGGCTGAGTAGGCGCCGAGCAACTGCTGGACCACGGCCACCGGCACCGGGTGTTCGGCCAGTCGGGCCTCGATGGCTTCGGTGAGCTGCTGGATTCCGGGATTGGTGGACAGCCCGGCGGCTTCGATCCGGACCCGGGCGGCCGCGAATTGCGCCGACACAGCGGCCACGCCGCCATCGGCGCGGATCAACTGTTCGCGAGCAGAGGCCATCCGGGCGGTCAGCGCCTCCAGCGCGGCCAGATAGCCGGTCAGCGCCCGGCCAGTGTTCGGCACCGGTCCCAGCGCCTCGACGCTCGGCACCTCGACCGGAGGAGCCGGCCAGACGGTGGCGGCCAGCCGGGCGGCCATGGCTTGCAGCTCCTGCTCGCTCTGGGTGAGGCCGGCCAGCTTCTGGCGGGCCTGGTCGAGGAGTTCGCGACCCTGTCGACGCTGGGCCGCGCCGACGATGAGGTCTCGCTCGAACTTGGCTGCCTCGATCTCCAGGGCGCTCAGGCTGCCGGCGATGTCGCCGCCTCGTTCGCGCTTGGCGCTCAACTCGTCCACCCGGGCCACCAATCCGGACTGCCGAGCCAGCGCCGTCGTGGCCAGGGCCGGCGGCTCGAGGGAGATCTGGTCGCGGATCCGCTCGGCCTGGGCGCGCAGATCGCGCAGCCGGACCTGCTGTTGTTCGGCATTGGGATCGGTGTTCAGCCGGGTCCGCAGCTGCGCTACGAGTGCATCGCACAGCCGGCCGGCCTCGGGCAGTGAGACAGCCATCGAGGCCAGCGCGGTCACCGGAGAGGTGGCCGTGTCGAGGCGTCCCCAGATCAGCCCGGAGAGCTGATCGAGTTCCTTGGGGCCGACCCGTCCGGAGTCCCAGGTATTCAGAATGAGGGTCTGCCGGGTCTTGGCGGCCTGCCACAAGGCCATTGCCAGTGACATGTCACTGGTCAGCTCTTGCTGGCGTCCGGTGGCCAGGATCTGGGCGTCAAGGGAGTCGAGCTCGGCGCGGCGCTCGGCGAGCCAGGCGTCCAAGAGACCGAGGTACTCCAGCATCTCGGTGGGCCGGGCGGCGACGCCGAGTTGGCCGGGGGCCGTGGGGGAGGTGGTGCTCACCGGTACTCCTCGATTCGGGTCTGCAGGCCGCGGATGCCCAGGAAGGCGCCGGCCAGGCCCAGGATGGCGACTCCCAACTCGAACAAGAACAGCAGCGAGTCGGTGGTCGAGTCGGCTGCAGCGACACCGCTGAGGCTGGTCCGCTGCTCGGCCAGTGCGTCGGCGAGCTGGCTTTGGGAGTTGGTCAGGTTCTCATCGCTGGTCAGCAGCTTGCTGGCCTTGGTCCAGTTCCCGGCGGCCAAGGCGGTAGTCACCGGTTTGCGGGCTGAGCGCAGCCGGTCGTACTGACCCGATGGCAGCCCGGTGAAGGCGGCAGCCGCCGCCTGGTCGGCGGTGTTGAAGGCCGACTTGGCGGCCGCATCCCACCGCTTGTTGAGGGCGGCACTCAGCAGTGCGCGAGTGGCTGCATCGGACTGCAACTGCGCCTGGGTGAACTGGGTGGAGGTCTCGATCACCGAACGGGTGCTGGTGCCCACTCCGGCGCTGACCGGACTCCCGCCCACGGCGAGCCCGGTGATAGCTACGGTGGCCACGATGGCGGCCACCAAGCCCGAGTTCAGCACCCGGTGGCTGCGCTGAGCGACCTGGAAGCTCAGCCAGCACAGGCCAACCACGACTACCAGGCCGAGGCCAAGTGAGATCCATGGTGCCGTCCACCAGGAGCTCCGGCTGTCGGCGTCGATCAGGTTCTGGCTCAGCTGATCCAGAACCGGCTGCAGCGACGAGTCGCGCAGCTGTTCGGCATCGGCGAACTTGGCCGCCGACAGCAGCTGGCCGTAGCTGAGCAGGTCGGTATTGATCGCAGCGATCGCGGTGGCCTGGGCGGGTTCGGCCGCGGCAACCTCGACCAGCAACTCGGCGGCGGTGGCCAAGGTCTTACTGCTCTCCTCGGATCCGCCCGCGGAGGCGTCCAGGGCCTGCAGCTCCGCCTCGTTGCCGGCCGCCGAAATGGCGGCGCTGACCTCGCCGATTCGGACGTGCTGGGTTCCCTGCAGTGGGGCCGTGCCCAGGTTGGTGCGCAGCTGGCCCAGCTGAGCCACTCCACACAGACCGAGGATCAGCACGGCCACCGCGGTGACCAGCTGATAGCGGCGCAGGCGACGCGGGGTGTCGCTGGCGGCGGGCGGGGTGGGCAATGCGTGCAGCGGGGCCGCGGGCAGCGAGCTGGGTGCCGGTTTGCCGGCAGCGACGGGCCCGGTCGCGGCAGCGGCCGTCGGGGCGGGGGTCGGTGTGATGGTCACTTCTGCTCCGCGGGCAGGGCCGGGAACTCCACCGGGATGGACGGCTGGGCGCCGGCCGGCGGCTTCAGCGGCTGGCCGGGCTCCGGCTCGGGATCGGTCAGATCGACCGGCAGCAGGGAGCGCAGCTGCTCCAGGGTCGGTTCGGTGACCTCACGCAGTCGCCAGGCGTGGCGCCCGATGGCAGCTTCCAGGATGTTGCGGACGTAACGGCCGTTGCCGAACGTCTCGTCGCGCAGTTGCAGGGCCAGCAGCCTGTCGAACTCGTCCAGACAGCCGTCTCCCAGGTCGTAATCGGACTTGGCCGCCATCGAGGCGAAGATCGAGCGCAACTCCTCGTCGGTGTAGTCCTCGAACTCGATCGTGGTCCGGAACCGGCTGGCCAGACCCGGGTTGTTGTCGATGAAATCGCTCATCGGCTCGGGGTAGCCGGCCACGATCACCACGAGGTCGTCGCGATGGTCCTCCATCTCCTTGACCAGGGTGTTCACCGCCTCCTCGCCGTACTGGTCGCCGTTGAGCGAGTAGGCCTCGTCGATGAACAGCACCCCGCCGTAAGCCTTCGCGGCCACTTCAGCGGTCTTGATGGCGGTCTGGCCCAGGTAGCCGGCCACCAGCTCGGAGCGATCGACTTCGACCAGCTGTCCCTTGCTCAGCAGGCCGATGGCCTTGTAGATGCCGCCGACCAGGCGGGCCACCGTGGTCTTGCCGGTGCCCGGGTTTCCGGTGAAGACCAGGTGTCGGGTAATGGTCGGACTCTTCAGCCCGGCCTTGGTGCGCAGCGCGTCGACGCGCAGGATCGCGGTCTGGCGATGGATCTCGGCCTTCACCCCGGCCAAGCCGGTCAGGTCGTCCAACTCGGCCAGCCACTCCTCGACGGTCTTCTCCGGCTCAGCAGGTTCGGCGGCCGCCTCGGGGACGGCTTCGACCTGGGCTGCAGGCGCCGGCGCCGGAGTGGGCGGCGCGGCCGGGGCGGACGGCGTCGCCGCCGCACCACCGGGGCCGAAGCCGGCAAAGGCGCCACCGGCATGCGGATCCAGGCCGCTCAGATCGAGCAGCCCGGCTCGGGATGCCTGCTGGACGCGCTGCTGGCTGTCGGCCAGCCGACTGAGTACATCGGCCAGAATGCCTGGTGCCTGAGCCAGGAACTCGTCCTGGCTGGCCTGGGTCGGTGTAGTGCTGGCCAGGGGGGCGACCGGACCGGGACGCTGCGCTGCGGCGGCCAGACTGGCTGCGCCGAGCGCGTCCGGCCCGGGCTGACCCAAGGTGGCGGCAGCCAGGCAGACCTGCTCCAGCGCGTCCAGGTAGCCGTGGGCGGCTGGACTCGGGCTGGCCGCGGCCTGGCTGGCTAGCGGCGTGGCCGACGCACGGTAGCGACGCCCGCGGACGGCGGCGTCCATGAACTCCTGGGCCGAGACCGGAAGCTCGAGCTGCGCACACCACTCCAGGTAGGCACCGGGATTGGCCTCGGCCACCGCGGCCGACAGCAGCCGTCCCTCGGCGGCGGCATCGGACGCGGCGAAGCCGGCCTCCTCGGCCGCAGCAGCCAGGGCGTCCAACGCCTCGCGCAGGGTGGGTGCGCTCATTCGGAACTCACGTTCAACTCGGGGGCACTGAGATGCCCGAACTTCTCCTGCAGGAACCGGCCATGGGTGATCAGGGCGGCCGCGTCGGTGGTGTTGGCCGCGTTGTAGATCTGGTCCATGGTCGAGGCCAGCAGATCCAGCTGATCGATCAGCAGCAGCAAGGCGGTCTTGCCGCCCTCCAATGGACGCGAGTCGGCCCAATCCCGGGGCAACCGCAGGTAGCCGCCGATCGCCTCCGGCAGATAGTCGGTCGCGGTGGCCACCACCGAGTACGCGTCGTAGCTGCCCAGGCCGAGCAGGTCGAGCCGGGGCAGCGTGTTGCGTACGGTGGCGGTGATCTGCCGGGCCCGAGCCCGGACCACGGCCGGTACCGCCGGATCGGCGACCAGGCTCTCCACCGAGGTCAGCGAGGTCGCGATGTCGGCCGCGGTCGGTGCCTTGGCCAACTCATCGTCGGTGATCGGCTCGCTCGCCTCCGGTTTCCCGCCGAGCCAGTCCCAGAAACCCATCTCAGCGATCGATGGTGATGGCAGGCAGACTCTGTGCGCGGGAGTCGGCCTGAGCAACGCGTTCCAGGTAGGCCTTGCTCTTGGTCACCTCGGACTCCAGGGTGCCGATCGTCGCGGCCATGTTGTCCAGTGCCTTCAGCTTGAACTGATCGATGGAGTCCATGGTGGCGTAGATGTTGGCGAAGGCAGCCTGCAGCTGCTCGATGCCGATCGTGGACGAAGCCGCCTGCTCCTGGATCTGCGCCGAGTTCTCCTTCAGCAGCTCCGAGGTGCGCTGGATCATCTCCGACGTGGTGGTGTTCAGCGCCGTGATCTGGTCGAGGACCAGCTTCTGGTTGCCCAGCGCCTGCGCCACGATCACCGCGGTCCGCAGCGCCGACACCGTGGTGGTGGACGCCCGGTCGACACCCTTGATCAGCTCAAGGTTGTTCTTGATGATCACGTCGATGGCCAGGTAGCTCTGAATCGACACGGCCAGCTGGGTGAGCAGATCCTGGTGCTTCTGCCGGACGTAGAACAGCACGTCCTGACGCATGGTCTTGGCCTTCTCCGGGTCGGCGAGTTCAAGCTCGGCGATCTGGGCGGCCAGCTTCGCGTCCAGCCGTTCGGCGATGTAGACGTACTGGTTGAGCCGTCCCATTACCGTCCACAGGTTCTGCTTCTCCATGTTCAGCGCGGCGTTGTCCTTGGTCAGCTCGTCCTGGCCGGAGCGCAGCGCGTGCAGGATCGCGTTCAGGTGATCCTGGGAGCTCTGGTACTTGCGGAAGTAGTCGCCCACGCCGCGAGACAGGTTCAGCTTGCCGAACAGGCCCTTCTGCTTGCGGGCCTGGCTCGGATCGAGATCCTCGACGGTGCGGCGCAGCTCCAGCAGGGTCTTGCCAACCTTCGAGGTTTCGGCCAGGCCGCCGGCCTCAATGGCCCGGACCGGGGTCTGCAGCAGCCGGTTGGAGGTCTCGGCGGCCTTGCGGATGTCGGCGTCGCCCATGCTGCGGATGGCATCGGCCTGGGCGCTGAAGCTGGGCGAATTGGTCTCGGCGCTGGACAGCGACTTCAGGAAGTCCTCGACCTTCGCGTCCAGAACCGGCACCTGTGCCGCCTCGACCTGTGGGGCCATCGCCGGTGCCGACGTGGTTGCCACCGCCGGAGTCGGGGCGGCCGGAGTCAGGTTCAGCATGTCCGGGGGAGCCAGCTGGACGGCCTGTCCCTGGCTGGACGGCTGTGCGGGTGTGCTCATCGAATACCTCTCGGTTGCGCGTTGCTCACAAATCTAGCGGCCCACAGGGCCAGATAGGCCGGGTTCAGGGGCCCAGATCGAGTTGCCGGGGGAGGTGTGGGGGTATCCCTGAGCCCGGCGGGACGGCTGTGGGTGGCAGGTGGTTGCATTGAGCCATGGCAACGCTCTCCCCAGCTCCGCGGCTGACCCCGGAGCAGGCGGCGGTGCTGGAGGACTGGGTCGGTGCGAGGCTGGTGATCGGCGGCCCGGGCACCGGCAAGTCCACGGTGTTGGCAGCTGCCGCCGTGCGGGAGCTGGAGGCCGGACGAGCGCCGCTGGTGCTGGTCGGCAGCCGTACCGCGGCCAGCCGACTGCGGAACCGAATCGTGGCGGCCTTGGGCTCGGGCACCTGGCAGCCGGCCGTGACCACCGTGCATGCGCTGGCCCGCAGTCTGTGGCTGCGGTTCGGATCCCGCCCGGAGCTGCGGCTGCTGGCCGCACCCGAGCAGGAGTTCCGGGTCCGAGAGTTGCTGGCCGGCACCGATCCGGCCCGGTGGCCGGCCGAGCTGCGTCCGGCGCTGGCCACCCGGGGCTTCGCCACCCAGGTGCGAGCCGGGCTGGCCCGGGCGCGGCAGCTGGGCCTGGATCCCGACGATCTGACTGAGCTGGTCGCAGCCGGAGCTGGCTCGGCCTGGGCCGGGCTGGCCGAGTTCTTCGGAGAGTACTTGGACGTCCTGGATGCCGAAGGCGTGCTGGACTACGCCGAACTCGTCCATCGGGTGCGGCTGCTGCTGGCCGACCCACAGCTGCTGGCGTTGGCCACCGCCGAGATCGACGCGGTCCTGGTGGACGACTACGCCGACCTGGACGAGGCGCAGCTGGCCCTCGTCGAGACCTTGGCCGAAGGGCGGCTGCTGGCCACCGCCGATCCGGACTCGACGGCGTCCAGCTTCCGCGGCGCCAGCCCTCGGGCAGTGGCCGACTTCGTGGCGCGGTTGGATCGGCCCGGACGTCCGGCCGAACTGATCGTGCTGCGCGACGGGGTGCGCTGCCCGGCCGTGATCGAGCAGGCTCTGGTCGGCGTCCGGTCCCGGCTGCCTCGACCTCCCGGCACCGGAGCCCCGGGCCAGCGGGCGATGAACGGCGGCGGCGAGGTGGCCGTGCTGACCTGTACCGATCAGGGCGAGCAGGTGGCCTGGATCGTCGGTGAACTGCGTCGCGGACGGATCCTGCACGGCTGGCGCTACGACCAGATGGCGGTGCTGGTGCGCTCCGGCGGCCAACTCGGCCCGATCCTGCAGGGTCTGGCCACGGCCGGCATCCCCGTGGAGGTGGCCGGTCAGGAGATCCCGTTGGCCCAGGCGCCGGCGGTCCGTCCGCTGCTGGTGGCGCTGACGGCGGCCGTCCGGGGCCGGCTGAGCGCCGACGAAGCGATGCGGCTGGCCACCGGGCCACTGGGCGGCCTTGACCCGGTGGCGGTGCGTTCGCTGCTGCGC
>LUYM01000017.1 GCA_001603275.1 Actinomycetales bacterium Actino_02
CGGGGCCGCGGCGGCCGCCGGAGCGGACGGGGCAGCGGGCTTCGGTGCGGCGGCGGCAGCAGCGGCCGCCTTCTTGGCCTCGGCGGCGGCCTGGATGTCCTGCTTGCGGATGCGTCCGCCCACGCCGGTGCCGGTGACCTCGGTCAGTTCGACGCCGGCCTCAGCCGCCATCTTGCGGACCAACGGAGTGACGTACACCTCGGCCGGACCACTGGCCCGGGACGGAGCCGGAGCGGGCGCAGCCGGGGCAGGAGCTGCGGCCTGCGGTGCCGGAGCAGGAGCGGCCGGAACGGGAGCCGGGGCCGGAGCAGCGGGTGCGGCCGGAGCAGCGGGTGCGGGAGCCGGGGCGGCATCGGCCGCGCCGATCACACCCAGGACGGCACCGACCGGGGCCACGCCGTCCTCTGCGACCAGAATCTGCAGCAGGACGCCGGAAACCGGCGCCGGGATCTCGGTGTCGACCTTGTCGGTGGAGACCTCGACCAGCGGCTCGTCCGCCTCGACCTGGTCGCCGACAGCCTTCAGCCAGCGGGAGATGGTGCCCTCGGTGACCGACTCGCCCAACTGCGGCAAGGTGACCTGCGTGGTGCCGGCCGTGGACGGCGCTGCCGCCGGTGCGGGCGTCGGCTCCGGAGCTACCGGAGGCTCGGGTGCTGCTTCGGGCTCGGCGGCCGCGGCCGGAGCCGGGCTGGCCGGTGCCTCGGCGGCCGAAGCCGAGCCTGCCTCGGAAGCCTCACCAATGACGCCCAGGGTGGCGCCGACCGGGGCCACGCCGTCCTCGTCGACCAGGATTTCCAGCAGGACGCCGGCGACCGGCGCGGGGATCTCGGTGTCGACCTTGTCGGTGGAAACCTCGACCAGCGGCTCGTCGACCTCGACGTAGTCCCCAACCTTCTTCAGCCAGCGGGAGATCGTCCCTTCGGTGACGCTCTCACCAAGTGCCGGCAGTGGGACGGGAGTGGACATGACGCAAGCTCCTTCGCGTTCATACAAGACGGTGTTCAGAAGTCAGACTAGCCCGGATCGAGGTGGGGATAATGGTCCGGTGAGTTGGTTCTCCGGTTGGCGGCGGGGCTCCTCTGCCCGCAGCTCCACGCGTCCCGAGCCGTCCGCGGTGGCCCACCTGGAGCAGTTCGTGGCCTCCCGACGAGGGGTGGAGGCCTTCATCGAACAACCCACCACGATGACCAAAGCCAGCATCCTGTTGATCGCCTACGACGGTGAGTGGACCCGGCGGACCGTCCCCGATGTCGCTTGGGCCAGGCGATTTGCCGCTCGTTCAGGCCTGCCGGCCTACGACGCAGGCGTGATCGGCTACCCGCAACGGATGCGTGACTACGACTCTCGGCGCAGGCCCAAGCGCTGATCGGTGACCGCGGCGAAGGCTTCGACCAATGCCGCACCCAGGGCAACTCCTGGTGCCGGCGACGCCGACTTGAACAGCGAAGCGGCCGCCCCACCACAGGCGTAGAGCCCAGTAATGGCCGTCCCATCAGTACGTAGAACTCGGGAGTCTGCGTCGATCAGCAAGCCACCCTTGGTGCCCGAATCACCCGGATAGACCGGCACGGCCCAGAACGGCTGCTTGTCCAGCTTTCCCACCGAGCCGGCCTTCTTGCCGCCGTGGTCGCCCAGAGCCAGATCCCAGGTGGAGGCGCCGCGACCGAAGTCCGGGTCGCCACCCTTGGCGGCGAAGCCGTTGAACCGGACGACGGTGCCGAGCAGCCCGGCCCGGTCGATCCCGGTGGCCTGAGCCAAGTCGTTCAGCGTGGCAGCCTTGATGATCTCGCCGGCCTCGATGGCCTGCTTGGGAGTCTTGCCGGCCGGCCAGGGACCGAGCTGGTGGGCCTGCCGATGCCGGTTGTCCATGATCAGGTAGGACGGCACCGCCCGCACTCCACGGTTGCGGTCGTACAGCGCGCGTCCGGCGGCGTGGGCGAAGGTGGCCTCGTCGAAGAAGCGGTCGCCGGCGGTGTCGACGATCAGCGAGTGCGGCTTGCCGCGCTGAGAGTCCAGTCGGTAGGCCCGTCCCTCGGACACCATCACCGGGGTCCACCAGGCCTCGTCCAGCAGTGCGGTGCCGGCGCCCAGAGCGATCGCCTGGATGAGCAGGGTGCCGTCGTTCGGCACCCCGGTGATCGACCACTCCGCCGACGTCGGCAGCGGCAAGTACTCCTCGCGCAGGTCCTGGCTGTGCTCATACCCGCCACTGGCCAGCAGCACCTGGTCGGCAGCAACCTCGGTGTCGGCAGCGCCGCGGCGCACCCGCACTCCGGTCACGGCGTCGCCATCACCGAGCAGTTCGACCACCGGTGCGTCCAGCCACAGCTGGACCCCGTTGGCCAACGCGCGGTGCAGCAGATTGCCCACCAAAGCCTCACCCGACGTGGCCGTGTTGCGGGGCAGCGGCAGCGGCAGCGCAGACGGAATCAGACCCATCGGTCCGCGACGTTCCGGCTCTCCGGGAGCCAGCAGTTGGGCATTGTCACCCAGCGTGCGGCGATCCAGCGGCTGGGTGGCCAGCACCCGTCCCTTGGCCTTGCCGCCGGGCAGCTCGGGATGGTGATCGGGCAGTGTCTTGACCACGGCCAGCGGGATGTGCGAGGAGGCCAGCCAGCGGGCGATCTTGCCCGACAGATTGGCGTAGCCGGCTCGCCGCTCAGCGGTGGAGGCATCGGTGGTGGCACCCAGCACGGCGTCCAGATACTCCAGCGCCTCGGCCGCGGAGTCGGTCACCCCGAGCTTGGCCTGCAATGGGTTCGCCGGCAGCCACAGCTTGCCGTCCGAGCCGGCGGTGCTGCCTCCGGCCAGCGAGGTGGCCTCGACCACCAGCACATTCCGACCCAGTCGCCGGGCCGCGATTGCGGCCAGGAGGCCGGACGCTCCCGCGCCGACCACGACCAGGTCGAAGGAATGCTCTGCCATCTCAGTTGGCCAAGGCGTGCGCCAACGCGATCAGCGTGCGCACGCTCATCCCGGTCGCACCGACCGGGACGTAGTCGTGCGCGGAGCCGGTGTTGAAAGCCGGTCCGGCGATGTCGAGGTGGGCCCAGGCCAGATCGTCGGCCACGAACCGGGACAGGAACGCCGCCGCGGTCAGCGCGCCGCCGTACTTGTCGCCGGTCGAGCGCAGGTCGGCCACCTTCGACTCCAGCTTCGGAGCGGCGTCCTCGGGGATCGGCAGCTGCCAGAACAGCTCGCCGGCGGCCTCAGCGGCGTCCAGGATCAGATCGGCGGTGGCGTCGTCACGCGACATCAGGCCGGCCACATTCTCACCCAGGGCGACCATGCAGGCCCCGGTCAGGGTGGCCACGTCGATGACCAGGTTCGGCTTCTCCTCGCTGGCCTTGGCCAGGGCGTCGGCCATCACGATCCGGCCTTCGGCGTCGGAGTTGCCGTTCTCGACGGTCAGCCCGTTGTACATGGTGAGCACGTCAGAGGGACGGTACGAGCTGCCCGAGGGCATGTTCTCGGCCAGGGCGCCCCAGGCGGTCACCTTGATCTTCAGCCCGAGCTCGGCGATGGCTGCGGTGGCGGCCAGCACCGAGGCGGCCCCGGCCATGTCGCACTTCATCGTGTACATGCTGTCGCCCGGCTTCAGGTTCAGCCCGCCGGTGTCGAAGGTGATGCCCTTGCCGATCAGGGCCAGGTGGAATTTGGCACCCCGCGGGGCGTAGCTGAGCTTGACCAGGCGCGGCTTGCGGGCCGAGCCGCCGCCGACGGCCAGAATGCCGCCCATTCCGTCCTTCTCCAGCGCCTTCTCGTCCCACACTTCGACGTCGAGCTTGGCGGCCTTGGCCACGTTCCGGATCGCCTCGGCGAAGGTCTCGGGGTAGAGCTGGTTGGCCGGCAGGTTCACCCATTCGCGAGTGGTGGCCACTGCCTTGGCCGTGGAGACGGCCAGGTCGAGGGCCTGCTTGGCTTCGGGCTTGCGGTTGGCGCTGACCAGGGTGATCGCCGAGATTCCCGACGGCTCGCGGTAGCTGTAGGCGCCGAGCAGGGCACCCTCGACCGCACCCTTGATCACGCCGGGCTCACTGGTCTCCAGGCTGATCGTCACTGCGTTGGCACCGTCCAAGCCGGCCACCACGCGGACGGCCGCACCGACGGCCCGACGGACCTGCTCGGCCGTGACGTCGATCGGGCCCAGGCCGACCACCACGATGCGCTGTCCGGACGGTCCGGCGACGAGCACCGTCTTGCCGTTCTTGCTGCTGCCGCCCAGGCTGATCGCCACCTCGGCGAACTCCCGGCCGATCGCCTTGGCGTAGCCCTTGGCCAGGTCGTCGGGAAGGCCGATCAGTACCTGATCGTTGGAGGTCTCGGCAAGCCCGATCACCAGCACGCCGGGATCCTTGCCGACCGCGGTGGCCAGGGTGATGCTCGGGAGTGCGACGTTGCTCACTATGGTTCCTTCCTGATGGACCGTGCTCGACCTAGGCTAGTCCGCCACGGCGGGAGTTGCATCGCCGAACCGGCCGTGGCCCGACCCGGAGACGGGGCGCCGGCGGGAGTGGGCAGACCGGCTGCGTCCGCGGTCTGCCGATCGCCGCTGTAGGCGGCAAGATGTACCTGTGACTTCGTTCAATTTCGCGACCGCCGCCAGGATCGTGTTCGGGCCGGGAACGGTCAGCCAGCTCCCCGAGTTGGTGGCCGGGCTGGGTTCTCGTCCGTTGGTCTGCACGGGTGGCCACCCTGACCGCCACGCAGCCGTGCTGGCCACCCTGCCGGGTGCCGCCATCTTCGCCGTAGCCGGCGAGCCCAGCGTGGATGTGGTCCGGGCTGCGGCGGACGCGGCTCGCGCCCATGGCGCCGATGTGATCGTCGGCTTGGGCGGCGGCGCGGTACTGGACACCGCCAAGATTGTGGCCGCCCTGGTCGCCAACGGCGGCGACCCACTCGACTATGCCGAAGTGATCGGACGAGGCCTGCCGCTGACCAAGACCTCGCTGCCGGTGGTGGCCGTGCCGACCACGTCCGGTACCGGCTCGGAGGTGACCGCCAATGGCGTGGTCTCCAGCCCCGAGCACCGGGTCAAGGTGAGTCTGCGTTCGACGTCCATGCTGCCCAAGGTGGCCCTGGTCGATCCCGGCCTCACCCTGGACTGCCCGCAGTCGGTCACCGCGCATGCCGGCCTGGACGCGCTGATCCAGTGCATTGAGCCCTTCGTGTCGCCGTTCGCCAATCCGCTCACCGACGGCTTCTGCCGCGAAGGCGTCCGTCGGGCCGGGCTCGGACTGCGCCGAGCCTGGTCCCACCCCGACGATCTGGGCGCCCGCACCGATGTTGCGCTGTGCTCGCTGCTGTCCGGGCTGGCCTTGGCCAACGGCAAGCTGGGTGCCGCGCACGGCCTGGCCGGGCCGCTGGGCGGCTACCTGGGCGCCCCGCATGGAGCGCTGACCGCCGCGGTGATGGTTCCGGTCAGTCGGTTCAACATCGGGGCGTCCGACCCGCACACCCGGGCCCGCTACGCCGAGGTCGGCTATCTACTCACCGGAACCGAGGACGAGTTCGCCTTCCTGGAGTGGTTCGCCGAGACCCTGGAGCTGTTCGGGGTCGGCGGGCTGGCCCAATACGGCCTGGGTGAGGCCGATCTGCCGGTGATCGCCGAGGCCGCAGCCAAGGCGTCCAGCACAAAGGGCAACCCGGTGCCGCCGAGTCCAGCCGACCTGATCGGAATCCTGCGCGCCGCGCTGTGACTAACCTTTCGTCCGTCCATCGCAGGTAGGAGCCGTCATGACCGACCCGATTCTTTCCCCGCTGCACTCGCGCCACGAGGCGCTGCGCGCCAAGTTCTCCGAGTTCGGCGGCTGGCTGATGCCGCTGCAGTACGCCGGCGTGGTCGCCGAGCACCGCGCGGTGCGCACCGCCGTGGGGGTATTCGACGTCAGCCACCTGGGCAAGATGCGGGTCAGCGGACCCGGAGCGGCCGACTTCGTGAACACGGTGATCAGCAACGATCTGCGTCGGATCGTCCCTGGCCAGGCGCAGTACACGCTGCTGTGCAATGAGTCCGGCGGCGTGATCGACGACATGATCTGCTACCTGATCAGCGATGAGGAGGTGTTCATCATCCCGAACGCCTCGAACACCACCACCGTCGTGGAGCTGATCGCTGCCCAGGCTCCGGCCGGCATCTCGGTGGTCAACGAGCACCGCGACTACGCGATCATCGCCGTCCAGGGGACCAGCTCGGACGAGACCCTGTCCGCCCTCGGCCTGCCGGTGGGCCATGAGTACCTGAGCTTCGTCCGGACGTCCTGGGCGGGCACCCCGCTGACGGTGTGCCGGACCGGCTACACCGGCGAGCGCGGCTACGAACTGGTGGTGCCGGCCGCCGCAGCAGGGGAGTTGTGGGACGCAGTCCTGGCTGCCGGCCGCGAGTACGACATCGCCCCCTGTGGCCTGGGTGCTCGCGACACGCTGCGGACCGAGATGGGCTACCCGCTGCACGGCCACGACCTGAGCCCGGAAATCTCCCCGGTGATGGCCAACCTCGGCTGGGCCGTCGGCTGGGACAAGCCGTCCTTCTGGGGCGCCGACACGCTGCGCGCCCAGCGTGAGGCCAAGTCCGGCCCGCTGCTGCGCGGGCTGAAGGCTCAGGGACGGGCCATCCCGCGTCCGGAGATGGCGGTCTTCGTCGGGGACGCCGAGGTCGGCGAGATCACCTCGGGGACGTTCTCGCCCACTCTGCAGGTGGGCGTGGCACTGGCCCTGCTGGATCGTTCGGTGAAGCTCGGCGACGTGGTCGAGGTGGCCGTCCGCAACCGCCGCGAGCCCTTCGAGGTGGTCAAGCCCCCGTTCGTGACTCCGGCCGTCCGGGAGAGCTGACCCCGGCTACGCCCCGTCCCGCTCGCCTCGCTACTCGTTGGGCGCGCTTCGCTACCCGTTGGGCGCGCTTCGCTACCCCTGGAACGGTAGCGAGGCGGCAGGAGCGGTAGCGAAGTGGACGGGGTCAGCCGGGGCGCCCGGCGATGAGCACCTGGCGGACCAGCGGGACGCCCGGTCGGTAGGACAGATGGACGTGGCTGGGCGCGTCCAGGATCACCAGATCGGCGCGAGCCCCCACGCGCAGATGGCCGACATCCTCGCGGCGCAGGGACGCCGCACCACCGAGAGTGGCCGCCTGCAGGGCTTCGGACGGAGTGAGCCCCATCTCCCGCACCGCCAGCGCGATGCAGAACGGCATCGACGAGGTGTAGGAGGTGCCCGGGTTGCAGTCGGTGGCGATCGAGATTCGCACTCCGGCGTCCAGCAGCCGCCGGGCGTCCGGGTACGGGTGCCGGGTCGAGAACTCCACGCCGGGCAGCAGGCCGGCGACCACTCCGGTCTCGGCCAGCGCCGAGACGTCCGCATCGGAGAGGTAGGTGCAGTGGTCGGCAGCGGCCGCGCCCAACTCGCAGGCCAGCTGGACGCCCGGTCCGAACCCGAGTTGGTTGGCGTGAATCCGCGGCGCCAGCCCGGCCGCGATACCAGCGGTGAGGACGGCGCGAGCTTGATCGGCGTCGAAGGCGCCGGTCTCGCAGAACACGTCCACCCATTTGGCGTGCGGGGCGCAGCGGGTGAGCATCTCGCCGGTGACCAGGTCCACGTAGTCGGACGCGCTCAGCCCGGCCGGGACGACGTGTGCGCCGAGGTAGGTGGTCTCCTCGGTGAGGGTGCCGGCCACCTGCAGCAGCAGCTCCTCGGTGGCCACGTCCAAGCCGTAGCCGGACTTGATCTCGACGGTGGTGGTGCCCTGGCTGCGCAGCTCGGCCAGCCGGGCGCCTGCCAGCCGGGTGAGCTCGGCGGCTCCGGCGGCCCGGGTGGCGGCCACGGTGGTGCGGATCCCACCGGCCGCATAGGGCTCACCGGCCATCCGCGCGGCGAATTCAGCCGAGCGGTCGCCGGCGAAGACCAGGTGGGTGTGCGAGTCGACGAAGCCGGGGATGACCGCAGCGCCGTCCGCGTCGATCACCTCATCGGCAGCGGGAACCTGGGAAGCATCGCCGACCCAGGCCACCACGCCGTCCTCGATCACCAGCGCGGCATCGTTCCGGATCGGGCGCTCGGCGTCCCAGCTCACCAGTTCGCCGATGTTGATGATCGCCGTGCTCACGCCAGGCTCCACAGCTCGTCGATCACGGCGGTCAGGTCGTCAGCGACATCTTCGGGATCCAGCTCCGGCGGCGGCACGACATCCGCAGCCGACGCGGCCCACAGCGGGTCGGTCATGCCCGCAGTCTGCACCGAAGGGCGCAGGTTGAGGGTGTCGGGGACCGAGAAGCCCAGTGAGGCGTGGCCGTCGGTGGTCGCCGCAGCCCACAGTTGCTCGCTGTTCCAGCCCTCCCGCGAACCGGTGGCCAACCGCTCGTGCATGGCCAACGCCCGGGCCTCGGCGAAGCCGTCGATGACCGTGTTGGAGTCCGAGCCCAGGGTGATCCGGGCGCCGGCCTCGCGCAACGCCACCGACGGCCCGATCCCGTCGGCGAGCTCGGCTTCGGTGGACGGGCAGAAGCACACGTAGCTGCCAGATTCGCCAAGGATGGTGATATCGCCGCTAGTCAGATGGGTGGCATGGACGGCGGTGGTCCGCGGCCCCCAGACGTCGGCCTCGGCCAGCAGCTGCACCGGAGTGCGTCCGGTCGCGGTCAGGCAGGCGGCGTTCTCGGCCGGCTGCTCGGAGACGTGGACGTGCAGGGGCGCGTCCGGCAGGGTGGCGGCGGCCGCAGCCAGATGCTCGGGGGGCACTGCGCGCACCGAGTGGATCGCAGTACCGATCACCACCAGCGGATCATCGGCATAGCGGGCGGCCAGCTCGGTCACTCGGCTCTGCCAGGTCTCCAGCGACAGCACGAAGCGCTGCTGTACCGGGTGCAGCGGCTCGTCGCCGAAGCCGGCCCGCTCGTACAGCGTGGACAGCAGGCAGATCCGCAGCCCGACCTCGCGGGCGGCCTCGATGACGGCCTCGGCCAGGTCGGGGGAGTGCAGATAGTGGAACTCGCCGACGCTGGCATAGCCGGCCAGCCGCATCTCGGCGAAGGTGGCCTTGGCCAACCGGTGGTAACGATCGGCGTCCAGCAGCCCGGCAACGGCGTACATCCGATCCCGCCAGCCCCAGAAGTCGGCGCCACCGACCGTCCGGGCCCGTAGCGCCCGGTGGAAGGCGTGCGAATGGCAGTTCGCGAACGCCGGGATGCTGGTCATCCGAGGTCCTTGATCACCGCGGCCAGGGCGTCCACCCCGGCGTCGATGTCGTCTTCGCTCGCCGACTCGGCCGGGGCGTGCGAAATCCCGGTCGGGTTGCGGACGAACAGCATCGCGGTGGGCAGCTTCGCGGCCAGGATGCCGGCGTCATGGCCAGCGCCGGTGGGCAGCGTCGGCGCGTCCAGCAGCGCGGCCAGCCGGTGGCGCAGGTCGTGGTCGAACTCGACCGCACCGGTGGTCGACTCGGCTCGCACCTTCACTTGGGTGCCGTCGGCCTCGGCGGCCCACTGAGCGCGGGCGACGATCCCGGCGACGAGGGCTTCCAGGGCCGGCTCGGCGTCGGCCCGGGCGTCCAACCAGGCCAGGATCCGGGAGGGGATCGAGTTCGTGCTGCCCGGCTCGACCACCACTCGTCCCAGCGTCGCCCGTTGTCCGGACGAGGTGGCCAGCTCGCGGGCAGCCAGGACGGTGGCCGCGTAGGCCAGCATCGGGTCGTGCCGATCGGCCATCGCGGTGGCACCGGCGTGATTGCCCTCGCCGCAGAACTCGAAGCGGTAGCGGCCATGCGGCCAGATCGCCGAGGCCACCCCGACGGCGGTCTCATGCGGGGCCAGCCAACGGCCCTGCTCGACGTGTAGCTCGACGTACTGACCAACCTCGGCCAGCCAGCCGGACGGCCCGGCGGCGCGCGGGTCGCGCCCCTGTGCGGCCATCACCTCGCCCAGGCTGGTGCCCTCGTCGTCGCGCAAGGCCAGCGCCTTCTCCGGGGTGATCGCGCCGGTGGCCAGCCGCGAACCGAGGCAGGCCACGCCGAAGCGTCCGCCCTCCTCGTCGGTGAAGTTCACCACGCCCAGCGGACGACTCGGCGTCCACCCGGACGCCTTGAGCCGGGCCACCGCAGCCAGCGCCGAGGTGACGCCGAGCGGACCGTCCAGCGGCCCGCCTTCAGGCACCGAATCCAGATGCGATCCGACCAACAACGCGTCGGTTCCGCGCCCCCACCAGGCGATCTGATTGCCGTTGCCGTCCTCGGTCAGCTCCAGGCCGAGTGCGGTCACCTGGCCGGCGAACCACTCCCGCAGGGTCATCGTGGCCGAGTCCCAGGCCAGCCGGGTGTAGCCGCCGGTGCGGGTGCGTCCGATCGCCTCCAACTCGGCGAGCAACTGGTTGGCGCCCATCACTGCTCCAGCATCGGAATCCGGACGCCGCGCTCCCGGGCGACGTCCTTTGCCCGCTGATAGCCGGCGTCGACGTGCCGCATCACCCCGGTGCCGGGGTCATTGGTGAGCACCCGGGCGATCTTCTGCGCGGCCAGCTCGGTGCCGTCGGCGACGATCACCTGGCCGGCGTGAATGGAGCGGCCGATGCCGACCCCGCCGCCGTGGTGGATCGACACCCAGGTGGCACCAGAGGAGGTGTTCAGCAGCGCGTTCAGCAGCGGCCAGTCGGCCACGGCGTCGGTCCCGTCGGCCATGGCTTCGGTCTCCCGATACGGGGAGGCGACCGAGCCCGAATCGAGGTGGTCACGGCCGATCGCGATCGGCGCCGACACCTTTCCGGAGGCGACCAGCTCGTTGAACTTCAGCCCGGCCAGGTGCCGTTCGCCGTAGCCAAGCCAGCAGATCCGAGCCGGCAGCCCCTCGAAGTGCACCTTCTCCGAGGCCTTGGTGATCCAGCGACGCAACTGCTCGTCCTCGGGGAACAGCTCCAGAATCGCTTCGTCGGTGGCCGCGATGTCGGCCGGATCGCCGGACAGCGCCGCCCAGCGGAACGGGCCCTTGCCCTCGCAGAACAGCGGACGGATGTAGGCCGGCACGAAGCCGGGGAAGGCGAAGGCGCGGTCGTAGCCGCCCAGTTCGGCCTCGGTGCGCAGCGAGTTGCCGTAGTCGAAGACCTCGGCACCCGCGTCCAGGAAGCCGACCATGGCCTCGACGTGCTTCGCCATGGACGCCCTGGCCTTGGTCGTGAAGCCGGCCGGGTCGGCCTTGGCCGCCTGGTGCCACTCGTCCACCGAAATGCCGATCGGCAGGTAGCTCAGCGGGTCGTGGGCGCTGGTCTGGTCGGTGACCACATCGATGGCGACCCCGTCGGCCAGCAGCTTCGGGAACACCTCGGCGGCGTTGCCGACCAGGCCCACCGACAGCGGACGCCGCTCGGCCTTCGCGGCCAGGACGCGTTCGACGGCGGACGCGTAGTCGTCGGTGTACTCGTCGAGGTAGCCGTGCTCGACTCGGCGGGCCAGCCGGGTGGCGTCCACGTCCACGATCAGCACCACGCCCTCGTTCATGGTGACTGCCAGCGGCTGGGCGCCGCCCATCCCGCCGCAGCCGGCGGTCAGGGTCAGGGTTCCGGCCAGGGTGCCGTCGAAGCGCTTGCGGGCCACCGCGGCGAAGGTCTCGTAGGTTCCCTGCAGGATGCCCTGGGTGCCGATGTAGATCCAGGAGCCGGCCGTCATCTGGCCGTACATCATCAGGCCTTCGGCTTCCAGCTTGCGGAAATGCTCCCAGTTGGCCCAGTCACCGACCAGGTTGGAGTTGGCGATCAGCACTCGTGGCGCCCATTCATGAGTGCGAAACACGCCGACCGGCTTGCCGGACTGCACCAGCAGGGTCTCGTCCGCCTCCAGGTCACGCAGAGTGTCGACGATGGCATCGAACGCAGCCCAGGAGCGGGCCGCCCGTCCGGTGCCGCCGTAGACGACCAGATCCTCGGGACGCTCAGCCACCTCGGGGTCGAGGTTGTTCATCAGCATCCGCAGCGGGGCCTCGGTCTGCCAGGACTTGGCCGAGATGGTGGTGCCGCGGGGTGCGCGGACGGTCTCGTGGGTCATCAGTTCTCCTCAGGACGAGCATCCCCGGACGGGATGACGGAGTGGACGGCGGCGAGCAGGTCGCCGCTGACAATCAGTTGGTAGGTGGCCTCGATGTCGGGGGCCAGGAAGCGGTCCGGGCCGGGGCCGGCCACCACCGTGCGCAGGGCCTCGATGGCTGCGCCGGTGGCGGCGCCGGGATGCAGCGGAGCCCGGAGATCGATCCCGCGGGCTGCGGTGAGCACCTCGATCGCCAGAACCCGGGCCAGCCCGTCCACGGCGGTGCGCAGCTTGCGGGCCGCGGCCCAGCCCATCGAGACGTGGTCTTCCTGCATGGCGCTGGACGGAATCGAGTCGACGCTGGCCGGAACCGCCAGCCGCTTCAGGGTGGAGACGATGCCGGCCTGGGTGTACTGGGCGATCATCATCCCCGAATCGATGCCGGGGTCGTCGGCCAGGAACGGCGGCAGGCCGCGGTTGCGGGTGGCGTCCAGGAATCGGTCGGTGCGCCGCTCGGAGATGCTGGCCACGTCGGCCACCCCGATGGCCAGGAAGTCGAGCACCTGGGCGATCGGGGCGCCATGGAAGTTGCCATGGGATTCCACTCGTCCGTCGGCAAGCACCGAGGGGTTGTCGATGGCGGCGGCCAACTCGCGCTCGGCGATCATCGACGCGTAGCCCAGCGCGTCGCGCAGGGCGCCGTGCACTTGCGGGGTGCAGCGCAGCGAGTAGGCGTCCTGGACGACGCCGTCGCCGTGCCGATGGCTGGCCACGATCGGCGAACCGGCCAGGAATCGGCGCAGGTTGGCCGCACTCGCCGCCTGACCGACCTGCGGACGCAGCGCCATCAGGTCGGCGGCGAAGGTCCGGTCGGTGCCGAGCTGGCCCTCGACGCTCATCGCGGCGGCCAGATCGGCCACCTCGGCCAGCTGCTCGAGATCGGCTAGGGCCAGGACGAGCATGCCGAGCATTCCGTCGGTGCCGTTGATCAGCGCCAGGCCCTCCTTCTCGGCCAGCTCGACCGGAGTCAGCCCGTGCTCAGGCAGCGCCTCGGCGGACGGACGCAGCTGCCCGTCCTCGATCACCTCGCCTTCGCCGATCAGGGCCAGCGCGGCGTGGGCCAGTGGGGCGAGGTCTCCGGAGCAGCCGAGGCTTCCGTACTCGTGGACGGCCGGCACCAGCGGTGAGTTGAGCAGCGCGGCATAGGCCTGGGCCGTGGACAGCCGGACGCCGGTTCGTCCGCTGGCCAGGGTCTTCAGTCGCAGCAGCAGCATGGCCTTGACCACCTCGGGCTCGACCAGCGGGCCGTTGCCGGCCGCGTGGGAGCGGATCAGGCTGCGCTGCAGCCGGGCCCGCTCGGAGACCGGAATGCTTCGGGTGGCCAGTGCGCCGAAGCCGGTGGAGACTCCGTAGATGCCGTCGCCGGCCGCGGCCAGAGCGTCGATGTGCGCCCGGGACGCGCTGATCTCGGCTTGCGCCTCAGGGCTCAGCTGGACGGACGCTCCATGGCGGGCCACCGCGACCACGTCCGCGCGGGTGAGGGGGACGGTTCCGACTGCGATCTCTGCCATGGCGATATCCAAGCCAGCATCGGTTGTCGATTGAACAACCTGAGACTCGGTGTTGTCTCGGATGCGAGACTTGACCTATGCCTCGTCCGGTTCCGGCGGCCACGTCCGCCCTGCAGGTGCTGCGCTATCTGTCTGAGCGAACCAATCCAGTGCCGGCCGCCCGGATCGCCACCGACCTCGGACTGCCGCGCTCGACGACCTACCACTTGCTGGTTGCGATGGCTGCGGAGTCGTTCGTGGTGCACTACCCCGACGACCAGCTCTGGGGGGTCGGGGTGGCCGCCTGGGAGGTGGGCCAGGGCTACACCCGGCAAGCCCCGCTGACCCGGCTGGCCCGACTGCCGATCGCTCGTCTCGTCGATTCACTAGGGCTTTCGGCGCATCTGGCGGTGCTGCTCGGCTCGGAGGTGGTCTATCTGGTCGAGGAGCGCGCCGCGGGCAAGGCCCGGCTGGTCACCAACGTCGGGGTCCGGCTGCCGGCGCATCTGACCGCGTCCGGCCGGGCCATTCTGGCCGGACTGTCGCCGGCCCAGGTGCGGGCTCTGTACCCCAGCAGCACCAGCCTCGTCCGCCGAACCGATGTCGGTCCGCAGACTCTGGCGGAGTTGCGCACCATGCTGGCCGCCACTCGGCGGCGCGGCTGGGCCGAGGAGGATTCCGAGGTCACCGAAGGCTTCGCCTCGGTGGCGATGCGGCTGGACTCGCCGTCCAACCTGGCCGCGGTGGCGGTCACCTGGCAGTCGCCGCTCGAACTGGACATCGAGGTGGTCCTCGAGCGGCTGCGGACGACCGTGGCCACCATCGAAGCTAGGCTGCGCTGAGTGGAAGCTGATCACACCGAACCGCAGTCCGGCGACCGGGAGCCTCGCGGCGTCCTGGTCCTGCGAACTCTGGCCATGCCGCGCGACACCAACCCCTGGGGAGACATCTTCGGCGGCTGGCTGCTCTCCCAGATGGACGTGGCCGCCGGCCTGATGGCCGGTGAGGTAGCGCAGGGGCGTTCGGCCACGCTCACCGTGGACGGGGTGGTCTTCCACCGCCCGGTCAGCGTCGGGCACACGGTCTGCATCTATGCCGAACTGCTCCGGGTCGGACGCTCCTCGATGGACATCCGGCTTGAGGTCTGGGCTCGCGACCTGGTCCACCAGTGGGAGCCGGAGCGCGACTTCGTCGCCGAGGCCGTCTTCCGCTACGTCGCCGTTGACGCTGATGGCGCCCCGCGCGAGATCTCGGAGAACCCGGAGTTCTTCACCCGCTCCTAGTCCCTGGCCGAGCGCGTCGTTGGCTGAGTTTGTCGAAGCCTCTGGGTCCCTTCGTCAGACTCAGGGGCCGGGCGCGAAGACTCGACGAGCGGATGACGGCTTTCCTTTGGATACCCCGGTGGGTATCGTCTAGTCATGACCGGAGACCAGACGTCCGCCCCCGATCGGCCAGTAGCTGACCTCGACTTCACCGTGCATCCGGTGCCGGGTCTGGACGGATCAGCCTGGGCAGGCCAGCTCGGCCCGCGCTGCCCAATCATTGAGGATCTCCTGCTCCTGTGGCGCTGGCCGCGGCGCCGTTGGCTGGCCGCTCTGGCCGGCGCCCTCGGCATTGCGGCGCTGATCGGGCTGTCCACGGCGATGATTCCCAACCCGATTTTCGGACGAGAGGTACCGACCACCGATTGGGCCTGGCCGGTGCTGATCCTCACCTCGGTGCTGGGCGGTCTGCTCGGGGCCAGCTACGTCCGCAACCCCGACGAGGCCACCGCGCCCGGCAAGACCGGCCTTGCCGGCGGAATCCTCGGCTACCTGGCCGTCGGCTGCCCTGTCTGCAACAAGCTGGCTCTGCTGGCACTGGGCTACACCGGGGCGCTGCAGTGGTTCGCGCCAGCCCAGCCATTCCTGGCTGTGGCCGGCGTGGCCTTGCTGGCCTATGCACTGCACCGCCGCCTGCGCGGGGAAGTCGCCTGCGCGTCCGGCCAGTGAGCAACACGCTGCTGGCCGACCTGGTGGCTGCGGCCGCGCAGGAACTGCAGGCCGACTCCGGCGCTCCGAGTTCGTGTGCACTCGCGAAGGCGGGACGATCTGTCGGTGGGCGGAAGGCCGCCGAAGGTCGTTGGGCTGCACTGCGCGAAGTGCAACGTCGAGCCGACGCCGGGGAGTCACCGGCAGCGGTCGCTGCGCAGCAGCTCCAGGTATGGTCCGACGATCTGCGGCGGCACCAGCGGAACAACTCGTCCGCGGACTGGATCACCTACCGGGCTGGCGGTGTTGCAGCGCTGCGGGAGTTCGTCCAGGCGTCCGATGGCAGCGGGGACTGACGATCCCTTCGGCTAGCTCAGGGATCTGGTCGGTCGGCTGAGCGCCGGGCTTCCCGTTGGCTGAGCTTGTCGAAGCCAAGCCCGCTGCCGCTACGGTGAACCCGTGGGTCACGTGGACGTCGCCGGGGTGCGCTATCAGCTGCCGGACGGACGAGTGCTGCTCGACGAGGTGTCGTTCCGGGTCGGCGAGGGCGCGAAGGTGGCCCTGGTCGGCGCCAACGGAGCCGGCAAGACCACGCTGCTGCGGATCATCATCGGCGATCTGGCCCCACATGCCGGTGCGGTGACCCGCTCCGGCGGGCTCGGCGTGATGCGCCAGTTCGTCGGCCAGGGCGTCGTCGAAGGCGGCAGCGAAGACCCCACCGTGGCCGAGCTGCTGCTGTCGGTGGCTCCCGAGCGCATTCGCAGCGCGGCGGCCAAGATCGACGAGTTGGAGCTGGCCCTGATGGAGGGCGACGAGCTGTCGGTCCAGCTGGCCTACGCCGAAGCGTTGTCGGAGTTCGCCGACGCCGGTGGCTATGACCTGGAAGTGCTCTGGGACGTGTGCACGACTGCGGCTCTGGGAGTGCCCTACGACAAGGCGAAATACCGTTCGCTGCGGACGCTGTCCGGTGGTGAGCAGAAGCGGTTGGTGCTGGAGTACCTGCTCCGCTCGCCCGAAGAGGTGCTGCTGCTGGACGAGCCGGACAACTATCTGGACGTCCCGGGCAAGACCTGGCTGGAGCAGCGGATCACCGAGTCGGCCAAGACGATCCTGTTCATCTCCCACGACCGTGAGCTGCTGGCCAACACCGCCACCGCTGTGGTCACCGTCGAGCTCGGCGCCGAGGGCAATCGGGTCTGGACGCATCCGGGTGGCTTCGCGAGCTATCACCAGGCCCGCCGGGACCGGTTCGCCCGCTTCGATGAGCTGCGCCGCCGCTGGGATGAGGAGCATGCCAAGCTCAAGACGCTGGTGCTCACCTTAAAGCAGAAGGCCACCTTCAACGACGGGATGGCCAGCCGCCACCAGGCCGCCCAGACTCGGCTGCGCAAGTTCGAGGAGGCCGGCCCACCGACCGAACAGCCGCTCGAGCAACAGGTCAAGATCCGCCTGCGCGGCGGACGGACGGCCAAGCGAGCCCTGGTCTGCGAGCAGCTCGAGCTGCGGCTGCCGGCGGGTGCGGCGGCGTCCGAGGTGCTGATGAAGCCCTTCGACCTGGAGGTGTGGTTCGGCGAGCGGGTGGCCGTGCTGGGTTCGAACGGCTCGGGCAAGTCGCACTTCCTGCGGCTGCTGGCCCGCGGCGGCACCCTGCCCGATGTCGAGCATGAGCCGGTCGGCGATGCCGCGGCACTGGCCCCGGTTGCGCACACCGGGCGGGCCAGGCTGGGTGCGCGGGTGCGTCCGGGCTGGTTCGTGCAGACCCATGAGCATCCCGAGCTGATCGGGCGGACGCTGCTGGAGATCCTGCATCGCGGCGACCTCACCCCCGACGGCCGCGGACGCGCCGGCATGGGACGCGAGCAGGCCAGCCGGGTGCTGGATCGCTACGAGCTGTCGGCAGCGGCCGAGCAGAGCTTCGAGACCTTGTCCGGCGGCCAGCAGGCCCGGTTCCAGATCCTGCTGCTGGAGTTGTCCGGGGCGACCATGCTGCTGCTCGACGAGCCGACCGACAACCTGGACGTCCAGTCGGCCGAGGCGCTCGAGGAAGGCCTGGCCGCCTTCGAGGGGACGGTGCTGGCGGTGACTCACGACCGCTGGTTCGCCCGCAGCTTCGACCGTTTCGTGGTGTTCGGCTCGGACGGCTCGGTCTACGAGGCTGACGAACCGGTCTGGCAAGAGACCCGCGTCCAGCGCGTCCGCTGAGCCTGCAGCGCGGCCAATTCGGGGACGGATCCGTTGTCGCTGCTTCTCGGCCCGGTTGGCCCTGCTATGCATGTGGCGTGTCCGATACCGAGGGATGCGAGATGGCTGGGCCGACGAGCTCGGATGAACGCGACCAGCCGGAGCTTTCGCTTGTCGGCTGGGGAAACGTCCCGGCTTCAGGGGGTAGTGGGATGACGGTAACCCTGAGTTGGCCGCTCCTCGCTCTCTCGTGTGGCGGCTTCGGAGCTCGGCTTCGGGTCCGGCCCAAGTTCGTCTCCTTTATCGCCATCAACTCAACCAACGCGATCGAGACTCCGTGGCACGCAATGAGGCGCTTCGAATACAGCCCGGACAGTGCCGCGTGGATCAACCAGGACGGCCAACTGTGCCGGTTCGCAACCTTCTCGCAGATCGAACCATTCGTCGCAGAGGCGATCCGCCACGGCGTGGACGCTCAGCCGGTGAAGTCGACCTATCGGCGCGCCTGGACGCTCACGTGAGGTTGAGGCGTGGCCAGGCCGCTAGACAGGCTCAGGGCGCGGGCTCAGGCCTCCAGGCTCATCGGGCCGTAGACGAGGCGTCCCTCTTCGTAGAGGGAGACTTCGCGGACGCCGAGGTCGTCCAATTCCAGGTAGTGCTCGGTGAGCCAGGTTTCGGCTGAGCCCTGGTCGGCGAAGTCGAGGTCCAGGTTCAGGCCGGCATCGTCGATCGGCTCCGGGAGCAGCGCCCAGGAATAGGCCATCTCAGATCTTGTCGCCCGGCTTCACCCGAGCAGCCGGCATCCGGAAGCGACGGAAATTGATCGAGCGGTTGATGCCGTAGGCAAGCTGGCCCTTCAGCGGCACCCGGGGCAGGCGCTCGCGGTGCAGCTTCTTGTAGCCGGCCCACATCACGAACAGGTCGCCGATGATGGCGAAGATCACGATGTAGGGCAGGAAAGCCGAGATCGTCGCCAGCGCGGTGTTCACATAGACCAGCGCCAGCGAGATCGCCAGGCTGATCATCAGCGCGGGCATGGACCACTGCGAGAAGCCCTTGCGGGAGTCGATGTAGTCACGCATCAAAACCCGCTCGGGGGTGTTGTCGGCCTCGGCGAAGGAGCGCTGACGAGCGGCGGCCTGGGCCTGCCGGTCAGCCTTGCGCTGCTGGGCCGGAGTCAGGCTGGGGTGCAGCCGCTCCCGGCGAGCCGCCTCGGCCTCCTTGCGGGACGGCGTGGGCGCATCCTTCTTGGCCGGCTGGGCAGACTGCTGGTTGCCGCCGGCGTCAGTGCTGGTCGGCTCGGCGGTCTCTTCAGACCGCTCGTACGGGCGGAACAATCCCACTTCAAACCTCGGTGTGGTGCGACGATGTCCGCAACATCCTAGTGGGCGTAGAGCGGACGGAGTTCAGCGATGTCGGACGAGCAGGCGGAGGTCGCCGCCGAGCGGGAGTACCAGGCTCGGCTGCTGGCTCTGCACGACGCCCGGGCTCGACTGAACGCGGCCACGGCCCAGCTGCGCCGCCAGCAGCTGGACAGCCGGCTGTCCGGTGCCGCCACGGCGTCGAGCGGTGCCGAGTTGGGGCGCCAGATCGAGGCCTTGACGACGCTGGTGGGCCAACTGCGAGCCCACGCCGAGGCGCAGCGCCAGCTGCTGCATCGGCTCACCGATGCCGACTACGAGCCGATCGAGATCGCCGAAGCTGAGTTGGAGATCGGCCACTTCGAGCAGCCGCCCTTCCAGGAGGAGCAGTGAGCCGGCTGCGGGTCGTGGTGGCCACCGACCGGATCGGCAGCCTGGATTCGCTGGCCGCCGGGACGGCATTGGCCCGCGGCTTCGCCGATCACGCCGCGGTCGCTGTGGTGCCGGTGGCCGCCGGAGGGCGGGATCTGGCGATGGCCGTCGCGGCCCTGCTGGGTGAGGAAGCCCAGCTCGAACGCCACCGCTGGTCGGTCCAGACCTCCGAGCTTGCCCTGTTCGGGCAACAGGACGCCGACCCGGATTCGGCTGGTTTCGGGCGCTGGATCGCGGCCACTCTCGGCGAGGCGCGCACGGTCGTCCTCGACCTCACCGGGCTCGGCGCTGCCGATGGGGGAGCAGGCCTGCTCGAGGAGGCCCGGACGGCGCTGGCCGGCCGTGAGGTGATCGGCATCGTCGATACCGACGACCTCGAACTTCCGGCCACGGGGATCAACTC
Source organism: Actinomycetales bacterium Actino_02 (assembly GCA_001603275.1). Classification (GTDB taxonomy): domain Bacteria; phylum Actinomycetota; class Actinomycetes; order Propionibacteriales; family Propionibacteriaceae; genus Propionicimonas. Next base: position 19,893 of record LUYM01000017.1, read on the forward strand.
CGGGCACGCCAAGCGGGCCTACGCCGCCGGCGCCGACATTGCTGATGTGCTCGCCGCGGACGCCCGGCTGCGCGCCTGGGCCGAGAGTCTCGGCGAGGGCCTGGCCACCCGTCCCGGTGGCGGAGCGGCCGGCGGGGTGGCCTTGGCCGTCCTCGGTCTCGATGGACGGATCGCCACCGGTCAGCACTATTGCCACGACCTGGCCTCACTAGGGCAGACGATCGCCGCGTCGGACCTGGTGGTGACCGGCACCACCAGCATCGGCGCCTTGGAACGCGGTGGCCCGGTGGTGGCTCAGGTGGCCGCCTGGGCAGGCGAGGCTCTGCGTCCCTGTCTGGCTTTCACTACCGGTGATGCCCTCTCACGTCGTGAATTGCGGACCTTCGGCATCGAGGCGGCCTACTCCCTTGAGCCGGAGCCGTCGGCCGAGGAGCTCACCGCGCTGGCCGCGCGGGTGGCGTCCGGGTGGGCTGGTGGGGCTGCGGCCGACGCGTAGAATCGTCGCACCGAAGGCGGAATACCAGGCCCCGACCAGGGGTTTTTCTGGTCGTCATCTGTATCCGGAAGGAACTGTCAATGTCTGTTGATGCCAAGCCGACTACCGGCGTCATCCTCACCGAGGCCGCCGCTGGCAAGGTCAAGTCACTGTCGGCCGGCGAAGAGAACGTCGACCTCCAGCTGCGCATCTCGGTCGCTCCCGGCGGCTGCTCCGGCCTGCGCTACCAGCTCGCTCTGGACGACCGGAAGCTCGACGGCGACATCGTCAGCGAGTTCTACGGCGTCGAGGTCGTCACCGACAAGATGAGCTCGCCCTACCTGATCGGCGCCACGATCGACTTCGTGGACACCATCGAGCAGCAGGGCTTCACCATCGACAACCCGAACGCCACCGGCTCCTGCGCCTGTGGCGACAGCTTCCACTGAGCCGAGCCTCGGCCACAGCGGACGCGACTAGCCGAGCTTCGAGCTCGGCAAGCTGATCTGAACCCGAAAGCCGCCCTGGGGAACCGGGGCGGCTTCGGCATGTCCGCCCACTTCGGTGACCAGCCGGTGCAGGATTCGCAGCCCCTGGCCGGAGGTGCCCCGGCGCGGTCCTGACTCGACCGGTTCGTCGGCCGGGCCGGCGTCGGTGATCGTCAGCACCGCCTGGCCGCCCACCAGGTCCAGGCTCACCGAGAAGCTGGTGCCTTCTGCGGTATGGGCGAAGACGTTGTCGATGCCGATGTCGAGGGCATCGCCGAGCGCGAGCGCGCTGAGCGGCACCGGCACCGGCTTTTCCGGCAGCCGGACGTCCCGCCGGCGTCCCTGGTCTTCGGCCAGCGGCGTCCAGAACTCGATCCGCTCGGCCACCACCGCACGGGCGTCACAGCCGGCCGGAAGGTCTTCGCGCAGCGGTTGTCGCGCCTGGCGGACCACCGTGTCGATCGCATCCTGGAGTTCGCCGATCGACTCGGTCAGCGCCGCCGCACTCTCCGGATCGGATACCTGTTCGGCCTCCAGGCGCAGTGCGGTCACCGGGGTGCGCAGTCGATGCGCGAGGCCGGTGACGTTGTCACGCTCGGCGGCCAGCAGCTGTTCGATGCGGGTGGCAAGGCCGTTCAAGGCTGCGCCGAGCTCGACGGTCTCACTGGTGCCGGCCAGCGGGGCGCGGGCACCCAGATCTCCGGCGCGCAGCCGGTGGGCGGTCGCCGTCACCGCGACCAGCGGACGGCTGATGCTGCGTCCGGCCAGAGAGGCGACCCCGATCGCCGCCGCGCACAGGACAAGTCCCAGCCCGATGATGATCGCCCAAGCCAGACCCACTCCGGAGTTCAGCTGGGCATCGGTCATGGTGGCCCGGACCACATACACGCCGGACTCCACGATCACCGGGGCATAGGCGCGTCCGCCACTGGCATCGCGGACAGAGAAGGACTCACCGGCCGCAGCCCGTAGATAGTCCGGGTCGGTGGCCACCGACGGCCAAGCCGTCCCGATCACCGTCTGATCAGCCAGGACGACGCTGGTCTTGGCCGGCGACCCGGCCAGCGTAGGGGCCAGCAGGTCGGCCAGTTTCGGATTCTCCTGCAGCCCTGCGGCAGTGGTGGCCACCAGACTGGCCTGCTGCCGAGCCAGGGCCATGCCGCGGTCCTCGGCGCTGGTTCGCACCAGTACCAGCAGCGGGATCACGAAAGAGGCGACGATCGCTGTGCTGATGATCGCCACCATGGCGGTGATCCGGCGGCCCACCTCAGACCTCGGGCTCCGGAGCGACCAGCTTCAGCCCGACCCCACGGACGGTCTGCAGATAGCGCGGCTCGGCTGCAGTCTCGCCGAGCTTGCGACGTAGCCAGCTGAGGTGGACGTCCACGGTCCGATCGCCGCCGCCGTAGGGCTGGTGCCAGACCTCGGCGAGCAACTCGTTCTTGGTGACTACCTCGCCGGCCCGGCTGGCCAGCGCCCACAGCAGATCGAACTCCTTGCGGGTCAGTTCGAGGGCAACCCCGTCCAACTCGGCTTCACGGTTGCTCGGGTTGATGCTCAGCCCGCCGATCACCAGCGGGGCACCGGCCTCGGCCGTCGCTCCGGCGCGACGCAACACCGCCCGGATCCGGGCACCGAGCTGCTCGCTGGCGAACGGCTTGACCAGGTAATCGTCGGCGCCGGAGTCGAGGGCCTGGACGACCGTCTTGTCGTCGTCCTGGGCGGTGACCACGATCACCGGGACGCTGCTGACCGCGCGCAGCATACTCAGCACCTGCAGGCCCGACAGATCCGGCAAACCCAGATCGAGCAGCACAATCTCGGGCTGCTCACTGATCGCAGCGGTGAGCCCGTCGGCACCGGTGCGGGCCAGGCTGACCACGTCGCCACGGTCGGTCAGGGTTCGCTGCAGCAGCCGTCCGATGTTCGGGTCGTCCTCGACGACCAGTACCCGCGTCACAGCAGAAAGCTACCCCCACCCGTCCGCGGGGAATGGGATCATGACATGGTGCGCATGCGAGGGGTGTTGGTCGGGCTGCTCTGGATCGCCACCGTTGCCGGCACCTCCGCACTGGTCTGGGCGGTGATCTCGATCACCGGCCTGCGTGGTGGCGACCCGGTGCTGGTCTCGCCGGCCTCGGCCGACCCGGACGGCACCGCGGTGCCCGGCCTCTGGCGTGGGACCCCCGGGCGGGTGAGCGCCACCTGCAAGGGAGATGACATCGCCATCGGCACGGCGGTGCCGCAACCGGGCTACACGGTGGATGTCCACAACCGTGGCCCGCGGCAGCTCGAACTCGAGTTCGAGCCGAAGGGTGAGGGGAGCGACGTGTACCTGGTCGTCCGCTGCGTCGACGGTGCCCCGAGATTCCAGCGTCGATGAGCTTGGGTCGGACTTAGCCGGTCCTTGAGGTTCTCTTGATGCGGGTCTTTCTACGATTCCCCTTGTGACGACACTTGAACTGAACATCTTTGACTCCATCGCCGGGCTTCCGGTGCACCCTCTGGTGGTCCACTTCGCCGTGGTGCTGCTGCCCCTGGCCGCGCTGGCCCTGGTGATCCTGGTGATCGTTCCGCGCTGGGCTGACCGCTTCGGCTGGGTCACCCTTGCCGCGCTGGCCGGGGGCACCGCTGCCGCGTTCGTGGCCAAGGAGTCCGGTGAAGCGCTCGCCGCCAAGATCGGGGAGCCGGCCGCTCACGCGACCTATGGGGACTGGCTGCCGCCACTGGCCGTGGTGCTGTTGCTGGTGGCGGCAGGCTGGTTCATCCTGCATCGCCGCGCTGCGAAGGCCGGACGGGGCCGTACCCCGGCCACGATCGTTGCCGGTGCCCTGGCTGCCGTGCTGGCCTTGGCCGTCACCGGCCTGACCGTCGCGGTCGGCCACACCGGCGCCCAGGCCGCCTGGGGCGATGTGGGGTCCGAGGCCGCTGCGGCGGCACCGATGGAGTCCCCGACCGCCTCTGATACCCCGTCCGCTTCGGCGACGAGCTCGGCGTCGACCAGTTCGACCGCGTCGGCCTCGCCGTCGGCCAGTTCGACCACCGGCAGCTACACCATGGCTGATGTGGCCAAGCATGCCGACGCCAACTCCTGCTGGTCGGCGGTGAACGGCAAGGTCTACGACCTGACCAAGTGGATCAACCAGCACCCGGGTGGCCCGCGCCGGATCCTGGCCATGTGCGGCAAGGATGCCTCTGGCGCCTTCAACGGCCAGCACGGCGGCCAGGCCCGTCCGGCCAAGGAACTGGCCGGCTTCGAGATCGGCACCCTCAACTGAGCTAGGAGGGATTGTTCCCGCCCCACGACACCGGGGGCGGGACACCGAGGGGGGGACGGTTCCTCTTCGCACCGGGGGTGGGCGAGGGGAGCCGTCCCTCTCTGCCTTCTGGGACGAAAGGGGACGGTTCCTGTTACGTCCCACGGGACGAAAGGGGACGCTTCCTGTTACGTCCCGCGTGCCCCGCAGGAAAAGGGGACAGTCCCCCTTTCCTGCGGCCGTGGACTGAAACGGGGACGGTTCCATTCCGGTCCACCCCTAGTCAGAGGCCTGGACTACGAATCTCGGAACCGTCCCCGTGACAGGTGGGACGGGGTGGACGCCGAACTCGCGGCGGGTTCGCACGACGGCTTCACGACAGCTTCATGGACGCTTCACACAGCCCGGCTTGGCTGGTGCCACCAGCAAGCACCGGAGGATCGAGTTGTCCATCGATGAGCGCGCCGTGCGGCGCCGTCCAACCAAGGCGCAGCAGCGCAAGGGACGCATTCGCAACACCCTGTTGGCCCGACGACTGACTCAACTGGGCTTCGCCGTCGTGATCATCGTGGCCGCGGTTCGGCATCAACTCGAACCGACGGCCGGCACCTCGGCATCGGTGGACGCCCTGTGCCCGTTCGGCGCGATGGAAACCCTGATCACCTGGCTCACCACCGGAACCCTGATCAGCCGAATCCACCCGTCCAACCTTGTCCTGGGTGGCGCTCTGCTGATCGCCACGCTGCTGGCTGGCAATCCCTTCTGCGGCTGGATCTGCCCGCTGGGCAGCGTTCAGGATCTCCTCTGGCGGCTCGGCCGCTGGCTGCACCTGCCGGAACTGAAGGTACCGACCCGGCTCGACAAGCAGCTGCGCTGGGGACGATACGTGGTGCTGGCCCTGGTGATCTGTTTCAGCGTGAGCACGGCCAAGCTGTGGTTCGCCGACTACGACCCCTACCTGGCCATCCTCGGGCTGGATTGGCTGTTCAACCCCGGTGGCATGGCTGTCGCCGGAATCATCACCGCGGCCGTCGTACTGGTCGGATCGAGCCTGGTGAACCGGCTGTGGTGCCGCTACCTGTGCCCGCTCGGCGGGGTCTTGTCGGTGCTCTCCCGGTTCAGCTTCCTGCGGATCCGCCGCAACGAGAACGCGTGCACCGACTGCACGCTGTGTGACCGTCCCTGCCCGGTGGGGCTACAGGTCTCCACGGCCGCTCCGGCGGTCAGCGCCGACTGCATCGGTTGCCTGGATTGTGTGGCGACCTGCCCGTCAAAGGGGCGTTGAGTGTGGCGGGGCCGGCCTGGACCGGCACCGGACGGGTCGACCTGGTCTCCGCCGATACCCGAGGCGCGGGGCGCCGTCGCAGCGAGACTGCCGAGATGAAGTGAGAGGCACGAGCATGAAACTGAGTCGTTGGTGGGCGCCGGCCGTAGTGGTCGTCGTGATGCTGCTGGCGGCGCCGGTCGGCCAGGCGGCCGGCTGGTGGTCGACCAGCGGTCGCACCCAGGTGGTGGCGCAGCAGTTGAGCGTGGACGACGTGAAGGGCTGGATGACCATCCAGCAGGCCGCCGATGGGCTCGGGATCCCGTCCCAGACGCTGATCGATGCCCTCGGGCCCCAGGCGGCCGGCCTGGCCCCGTCCACCGCTTTCAAGGACGTCGAGGCCACCGTGGACGGCTTCGAGCTGAGCACCTTCCGGGATCGGTTGCGCGAACTCGTGGCCGATCAGTCAGCAGCTGCGGGGCCGTCCGCGACCCCCGAATAGACCGGGGCGACCTCACAGAAGAAGGGGACTCTCCCCATTTGCTGCGGGCCTCATTGCCGGTGAGCCAACTCGGCTGGACCAAAAGACGGGGACGGTTCCATTTCAGTCCACCCCTAGTCAGAGGGCTGGACTACGAAATTCGGAACCGTCCCCGTGACAGGTGGGACGGAGTCACCAGCTGGAGTGCAGGGGACGACCCTCGTTGTAGCCGGACGCCGACTGGACGCCGACGATCGCCTGGTTGGCGAACTCGGTCAGGTCGCGGGCGCCGGCGTAGGTGCAGGAGCTGCGCACGCCAGACACGATGAAGTCGAGCAGGTCCTCGACCCCGGGACGCTCCGGATCCAGGTACATCCGCGAGCTGGAGATGCCCTCCTCGAACAGTCCGGCGCGTGCCCGCTCGAAGGCCGACTGGGCACGGGTGCGGGCCCGGACGGCCCGAGCAGAGGCCATTCCGAACGACTCCTTGTAGGGGCGTCCGTCGGCCGCATAGAGCATCTCACCAGGGGATTCGTGGGTGCCGGCGAACCAGGAACCGATCATCACCGCGCCAGCCCCGGCAGCCAACGCCAGCGCCACGTCGCGGGGATGGCGGACGCCGCCGTCGGCCCAGACGCTCTTGCCGGCCTCGCGAGCCTCGGCCGCGCACTCCAGCACCGCCGAGAACTGCGGACGCCCGACGCCGGTCTGCATCCGGGTGGTGCACATCGCGCCCGGCCCCACGCCGACCTTGATCACATCGGCACCGGCCTCGATCAGGTCGGCGGTGCCGTCCGCGGTGACCACATTGCCGGCCACGATCGGCACTCTGCGATCCGAGGCCTCGACCACCGAGCGGCATCGCTCAACAGCAGTGATCATCCGCTCCTGATGGCCGTGCGCGGTGTCCATCACCAGGACGTCCGCGCCGGCCTCGAGCAGCGCCTCGACCCGGGCCTCGACATCACCGGAGATGCCGACGGCGACCCCGATCTTCAGCCGTCCGGACGCATCCAGCGCGGGGGTGTACAAGGCCGCCCGCAGGGCGCCCTTGATCGTCATCAGACCGACCAGTTGCCCGTCGGCCACGGCGAGCGCTGCCCGGTGCCGATGCGCCGACAGCTCGTCGAAGACCTCGGTCGGGGTGGCGTCCGGCGAGACCAGAGTCAGATCCGAGCTCATCGCCTCGTGCACCTGGTTGAACCGGTCCATTCCGGCCAGGTCGGCCTCGGAGACGGTGCCGATCGGGGCACCGCTCTCGTCCACAACAACCACCACCTGGTGGGCCCGCTTGGGCAGCAGCATCAGCGCCTCACCGACGGTGGCGTGCGGATCGATGGTCAGGGCGGTGTCGAAGACGGTGTGTGCGGCCTTCACCTTGGCGATGGCCTTGGCCACGATGTCGGTGGGCAGGTCCTGCGGGATCACCGCGATGCCGCCACGGCGGGCCACCGTCTCGGCCATCCGGCGTCCGGAAATGGCGGTCATGTTGGCCACCACCAGCGGCAGCGGCAGTCCCAGCCCATCGGTGCTGGTCAGATCGACGTCGAGTCGCGAAGTCACCGACGAGCGGCGCGGCGCCATGAAGACGTCGTCGTAAGTCAGGTCGTAGTCGGGCTTACCGGTCAGGAATCTCACCGGGAAAGATTACCGGGTGGCCACTCAGCCGGCTCGGAAAGGGTGGAGAAGTCGGTACTCCGAGCCCGTGGCGAGGGACGGCTCGGGGAGGGACGGACGAAACGGCTACGATGACGGAACCGGCTGAAGTGAACAGGACGAACCGATGAGCGAAGACCGCACCAGCACCGCGCGGGTGCTGCTGTACTCCGACGATCGCACCGTGCGTGAGCAGGTGCGGCTGGCCCTCGGCGAGCGGCTCGCCGCCGACCTGCCCAGCCTGGAGTTCGTCGAGGTGGCCACCCAGCCGCTGGTCCTGCGCGCACTCGACGCCGGTGGCTTCGATCTGATCATCCTCGACGGCGAGACCGTCCCCTCCGGCGGCATCGGACTCAGCCACCAGCTGAAGAATGAACTGCTCGATTGCCCGCCGATCCTGCTGCTGGTCGCCCGCGTCGCCGACGCCTGGCTGGCCACCTGGGCTGAGGCGGACGCCATTGCGTCCTACCCGATCGATCCGCTGCGCCTGCCCGAGGTTGCTGCCGGCCTCCTGCGCAGCCGGTTGGCTGAGCAGGCCCAGGCGTGAGCCTGACCTGGCCCCAGCTCCTGGCCGACCTGGTCGCCAGGCATGACCTGACCCCGGACGCGGCTACCTGGGCCATGGATCAGATCCTCGGCGGTGACCTCACTGCCGTACAGATCGCCGGCTTCGCGATCGCGCTACGGGCCAAGGGTGAGACCGTGGCCGAGATCAGCGGCCTGGCGCAGGCCATGCTCGATCGGGCCACGCCGCTGTCGGTGAACACCGACGCCGTCGACATCGTCGGCTCCGGCGGCGACCGGGCCAACACCGTCAACGTCTCGACCATGGCCGCGATTGTGGCTGCCTCAATGGACGTCCCCGTGGTCAAGCACGGCAACCGGGCCGCCTCCAGCGCTTGCGGCACCGCCGACTGCCTGGAGGCTCTCGGGGTCGCCTTGGACGTCCCGCCGTCCGCACAGGCCGGGGTGCTTGCCGAGGCCGGCATCGTCTTCTTGTTCGCCCCGCTGTATCACCCCTCGCTGCGGCACGCGGCCGTGGCCCGGCGGGAGCTCGGCGTGCAGACCACCTTCAACTTCCTCGGCCCGCTGGCCAATCCGGCCCAGCCGAAGGCCCAAGCCGTCGGGGTGGCGGACGCTCGGATGGCCGCTCTGGTCGCCGGGGTGATCGCCGGACGGGGCCATCGCGGCCTGGTCTTCCACGGCAGCGACGGCTTGGACGAGCTGACCACCACCACCAGTTCGCAGGTGTGGCTGATCTCCAACGGCGAGGTCGCCGAGGCGAGCCTGGATCCGGCCGACCTTGGCTTGGCTGCCGCGCAGCCGTCCGACCTTGTCGGAGGCGACTCGGCGCACAATGCCGGAGTGGTCCGGAGCGTCCTGGCCGGTACTCGCGGGCCGATCCGCGACATTGTCACGCTGAACGCTGCCGCCGCCGCGCTCGCCTACGCCGGCCCCGTGCTGGATCAGCCGGTTGCCGCGCAGCTCGCCCCGATGCTGGAAGCGGCTCAGGCCGCGATCGACTCCGGAGCGGCTGCGGCGACTCTCGATCGCTGGATCCGGATCAGCCAGGCCGCCCGCGAGAACTGAGGACGGCCCGGCCGAACCGATTTCAGGGCACCAGGTGCCCGGCGGCGACGCTCAGCTCGTACCACTGAGCCCGGGTGAGGTCGACCTCTGCCCCGGCGGCTGCATTCTTCAGTCGCTGCGGGTTGGTGGTCCCCAAGACGACCTGCATCTTCGCTGGGTGGCGCAGGATCCAGGCGGTGGCGATGGCCTCCGGCGTCACCTGGTATTCGGCGGCCAGCCGATCGATCACCACATTGAGCGCGGCGTAGTCCGGGTTGCCCAGGAACACCCCGGTGAAGAAGCCCGCCTGGAACGGTGACCACGCCTGCACGGTGATGTCGTGCAGCCGGCAGTAGTCGAGAACGCCCAGGTCGCGGCTGATCGACTGATCGACCCCGATCATGTTCATGGCCAGGCCCTGGGCCACGATCGGGGCATGGGTGATCGACAGCTGCAGCTGGTTGGCCACCAGCGGCTGCGTCACGTAGCGCTTCAACAGCTCGAGCTGAGCCGGGGTGTGGTTGGACACCCCGAAGTGACGCACCTTGCCGGCACCGGCCAGCTCGTCGAAGGCCCGGGCCACTTCCTCGGGCTCGACCAGGGCGTCCGGACGGTGCAGCAGCAGGACGTCCAGATAGTCGGTGCGCAGCGCGGCCAGCGAGCCGTCGACGGCCTCGATGATGTGGTCGTAGGAGAAGTCGAAGTACGGGCCTTCCTTGACGATGCCGGCCTTCGACTGCAGCACGATCTGCTCACGCTCGGACGAGCTGAGTCGCAGCGCCTCGGCGAACCGCGCCTCACAGACGTGGGCCGGAGCCGAGCCGTAGATGTCGGCGTGGTCGAAGAAGGTGACCCCGGCGGCCAGACTCGCGTCGTACAGGGCGCGAACCTCGGCGTCGGACAGCTCCTCGATTCGCATCATGCCGGCCACGACGGCCGGCACCTGCAGGTCACTGGTGCCCAGCGGGACGCTCTTCATCACTTCGACAGCCGATCCAGCTCGTCGGCGGACAGCACCAGTTCCGTGGCCGCAGCCGAGTCGGTGATGCTGGTCGGACGGGACGCGCCCGGAATCGGGATCACCGTCTCCGACAAGGACAGTTCCCAAGCCAGGACGACCTGCTGCGGGCTGACTCCGTGGGCCGCGGCCACCTCGCCGAATGCCTGATGGCGTGCGCCGACTTCGGCCGCACCGCGGATGCCGTCCAACGGGCTCCATGGCAGGAAGGCCAGGCCGAGCTTCGCGCAGTGATCGAGCTCGGGGCGGGTCACCTGGTGGCGAGGCGAGAACTGGTTCTGCACCGAGACCAGCCGTCCGCCGAGGATCTGGTTGGCCTGATCGATCTGGGCCACGCTGGCGTTCGAGATGCCGGCCATCTGGATCCAGCCCTCGTCCAGCAGTTCGGCGATGGCGCCGATCGAGTCGGCATAGGGCACGGCCGGATCCGGGCGGTGCATCTGGTAGAGCCCGATGGCTTCGACGCCGAGCCGCGTGGCCGAGGCCTTGCAGGCTTCCTTGAGGTAGGCCGGGTCACCGTTCTGGGTCCAGGTGCCGTCGCCGGGACGCAGGTGGCCGCCCTTGGTGGCGACCAGCACGTGCGAGGTGTCCGAGCCGTAGCTGCGCAGTGCCTTGGCGATCAGCTGCTCGTTGTGGCCGACCTCGCCGGCGTGCAGGTGGTAGGCGTCGGCGGTGTCGATCAGGGTGACGCCGGCGTCCAGCGCGGCGTGGATGGTGGCGATCGAACGATCCTCGTCCGGACGTCCCTCGATGGACATCGGCATGCCGCCCAGTCCGATGGCGCTGACCTCACGCGGGCCGATGTAGCGGTACTTCATGGTGACGTGTCTCCTGCCTGGGCCCGGATTCGGACCAACTGACGCCCACCATAGGCACCCGATAATCTAGAAGTCCAACAAGCTGCATCGATCTATTTCAGAAGGACGTGGCATAAATGGATCTGCGCCAGATGGAGTACGTGCTGGCCCTGGCTGACGAGCAGCATTTCACCCGAGCCGCCTCGGTCTGCGGGGTGACCCAGTCCGGGCTGTCCGCCTCGATCCGGGCTCTGGAGGCCGAGCTCGGCGCCGAGTTGTTCCATCGGACGACCCGTCGGGTCGAGCTCACCGACGCCGGGCTGGCCCTGCTGCCGCACGCGCGGGAACTGCTCAGTCAGTCCAGCGCCGGCCGGGACGCCGTGGTCCGGGTGACCCAGGCGTTGTCCGGGCAGCTGCGGGTCGGCGCCGAGCAGTGCCTGGGCGCCATCGACGTCCCCGCGCTGCTGGAGCGATTCCATCGCCGCTACCCGGCGGTCACCATCAGGTTCACTCAGGCCGGCTCGCTGGAGCAGCTGGACCTGCTGCGCGCCGGAGATCTGGACGTCGCCTTCGTGGCCACCAGTGATCATCTCGGCGGCCTGGACCGGATCGAGATCGGGCGGCGTCCGGTCGTCGCCCTGTGCCCGCCCGGGCACCGGCTGGCTGGAATGACCCGGGTCGGCTGGGCTGATCTGGACGGGGCCGACTTCGTCGATCTGCATGAGTCCTGGGCGGTCCGCCAGATGAACGACGAGCTGGCCCGCTCGCACGGCGTCCACCGCCGGGTGAGCTGCACGGTCAACGACGTCCATACCCTGATTGACCTGGTCAAACGCGGAATGGGGGTGGCCCTGGTGCCGCAGAACATCGCCAACAAGCCCGAGGCGGCCGTGCTGACCCAGCTGCAGCTGCCCGCGGGCGCCCAAGAGTGGGTGGTCTCTGCGGTGTCGGCCCAGCGCAGCGCCGGCTCGGTGTCGGCGACTCACCTGCTGGAGTTGCTGGACGATTCGTTGTCCTGCGCCTCCTAAGCCCCCGCCCTGGCTGGAGCTACCTCTGGATGGACGGCGGGTCCTGATCTTCGGGGTTCTGCTGGATATCAGTGGCACCAAGGTCGGTGTGGCCCAGCCAGGTCTGGGCCGTCTGGCGCGCCTTGCGCAGCGGTGTCTCGAACCGCGCGGGCCAGCGTGTGGCCAGGCCCTCGTAGAGGGTGATGGCCTCATCGATGGCCCGCTGGGCCTCGGTCGGTCGGTCCAGTTCCGCCAGCCGGTGGGCCTGGTTGGTCAGTGAGTCGGCCAGGTCAGGATGGACGGCGTCGGGACGGGTGGTGGCCAGTCGGCGCCGAAGCGTCACAGCCTCGTCGATGGAGACCAGGGCTTCCTCGGCTCGGCCCAACCAGGCCAGGCAGCTGGCCTGGTTGGTCAGCGCATCGGCCAGACCGGCGGTGAACGCGGCAGGTCTCGTCTCGGCGAGTCTTCGGTAGCTGGAGACGGCCTGGTCGACAGCGGCAAGGGCTTCGACCGGTCGACCGAGCTCAACCAGGCGTTCAGCCTGGTTGTTCGTCACCATGGTCAGCTGGGGGGCGAATGCGTCGGGCCGAACAGCGGCCAGGCTCTGGCAGATGTTGACGGCCTCATTGATGGCACCCAGTGCCTCTTCGCAGCGACCCAGTTCTGCCAGGCGCTCGGCCTGGTTGTTCAGCGAGATGGCCAACTCGGGGTTCAGGACGTCGGGCCGAGTCTGGGCCAGGTGTCTGCGCAGGCTGACGGCTTCGTTGGTGACGTTGAGGGCTTCCTCGGAGCGACCCAGTTCCGCCAGGCAGGCGGCTTGATTGCTCAACGACCTCGCCAGCTCTCGGCTGAACCGCTCGGGCTGGGTGCTGGCCAGGTTCTGGTAGATGGAGACGGCTTCGCTGATCGCGAGGAGGGCCTCGTCGCGGCGTCCTAGCTCGACCAGACAACTGCCCTTGTTGTTCAAAGCCATGGGCAGCTCGGTGATCACCGAATCAGGCCGGCCGCTGGCGAGGTTTCGGTAGAGCGCGATGGCCTGGCTGATGGCGGTGAGGCCTTCCTCCTGGCGGCCCAGGCCTGAGAGGTGCTTGGTGAGGTTGACCAGAGTGGCTGCCAGGCTGGAGTCGAACTCGTCAGGTCGAGTGTTGGCCAGCCTTTGGTAGATAGCGACGGCTTCCTCACAGACGGCGAGGGCCTCTTCGCGACGGCCGAGTTCGGCTAGGTGATAGGCCTGGTTTCTCAGCGAGTTGGCCAGCTCCGGAGCGAACTCGTCAGGTCGGGTGCTGGCCAGGTGCCGGCGCAGGGCGACGGCATAGGTGACGGAGTTGAGGGCTTCTTCGCGCCGCCCGAGCTCCGCTAAGCGGACGGACTGGATGTTCAGCGACCTGGCCAGTTGTGGAGCGAAGGCGGCGGGTCGGGCGCTGGCCAGGTTTTGGCAAATGCTGACAGCTTGGTTGATCGCGGTCAGTGCCTCTTCGCGCCGGCCGAGGTCTGCCAGCTGGTCGGACTGGTCGATCAGCGACGCCGCAAGGTCTGGGTTGAGTTCGTCGGGTGCGCTGCGTCCCCGGTCTCGGCGCTGCCTTCGCCAACCGGCGAAGGGGTCCGATTCGCCGGTGAGGAAGGCGGCCGCAATCGCGGCAACGGCGACTATGACCCAGACGCGAGGGTTCCCTTGGGCGTTCAGGGCCAGCACCATCAGGCTGCCGATCGCTCCAACCACGAGGACTGCTTGGAGGCCTCGCGTCAGTCTTCTCATCACAAGATGAAACCTAGGAGGGAACAGTGGCGCCCATGGTGCCAATCGCGCGACTCGGCACTGATCTGGCCGCTCAGCTCAGAGGAAGCCGATGAGCTGGCGGACGATCAGGGCCAGCGGCAGGCCCAACAGCATGGACGGGCCGTACGGGTAGGGGACGCCGCGAGCGCGGGTGGCGATCAGGCCCCAGACCACTCCGACCAGGGAGCCGAGCAGGAAGGCCCAAAACATCAGTGGCAGTGAAGTGGCGCCGGTGATCACGCCCAACACCGCGGCCAGCCGGACGTCCCCGAACCCAAACTGGCCGCCGCTGAAGGAGGAGACCAGCCAGAACAGGGCGAAGCCGCCGACGCCACCGATGACCGCCCACAGCAGGATGCTCGGATCCATCGACAGCCAGGCGGCCAGGCCGGCGCCGGCGACGGCAAGGCCCAGCCCGATGTAGTTCAGCCGCCGCGGCAGCAGGCCGGTGTGGCCATCGATCAGGCCGAGCAGCGGCCCGGCCAGCACCAGGGCAGACCAGGCCAGCCACAGCCGCGGAGAGGTCAGATAGAAGGCAACCAGCCCGGTAGCCAAGGCCGTCGCTGCGGCTGCGATCCGGAACCCAGGGGAGAGCAGCTCGGCGTACGGCCGCGCGTCCGGCTCGTCGGGCGGGATCGGCAGCCAGCGCAGGATCGGGCCGGTGAGCGCTGCCACCAGGCCGGCCAAGAGCAGCGCCACCAGTGCGGGAGTGATCGCTTGCCAGGTCACGGCGGCAGCCTACGCGCTCGCTCGGGCCGCGAGTGGGGCACCCGCCGCAGTGCGAGGCGGCCGCGTCGTGACCGGCTGCCCGGCCACCGGCCG
>LUYM01000018.1 GCA_001603275.1 Actinomycetales bacterium Actino_02
CGGCTCGACCCGTCCGCGGTGATCGCCCAGGTGACCGCCGATCAGCTGATCGAGCCGCTGGAGGTGTTCGCCGCTCAGCTGGACACCGCCTTCGAGGTGGCCGAGAAGGTCCCCTCGGCCCTGGTCACCCTGGGCGTGGTGCCCACCTCGGCGCACACCGGCTATGGCTACCTGCATCGCGGCGGGGCGCTGGACGGGTTCAGTGGCGTCCATCACGTGGTGGAGTTCGCCGAGAAGCCGGCCCTGGCCACTGCGGAGGCCTATCTGGCGTCGGGGGAGTACTGGTGGAATGCCGGCATGTTCGTGTGGCGTGCACAGACGCTGCTCGAGCAGCTCCGCCTGCTGCTGCCGGACACCTATGCCTCGGTGATCGAGCTCGCCGAACATCCCGAGCGGCTGGACGAGATCTTCCCGCATCTGTTCAAGACCTCGGTCGACTATGCGGTGATGGAGCCGGTCTCGGCGGGCAAGGGCACGGCGCAGGTGGTCGCGGTGTCGTTGCCGGTGCGCTGGCGTGATGTGGGCGGCTTCGCCTCGCTGGCCGAGCTGTTCCCCGCCGATGAGCGCGGCAACGTGATCACCGGACTCGGCGTGACGCTGGCCTCCTCGGGGAACATCGTGGTGAACAGCCAGGACCAAAGTGTGGTAGGCCTGCTGGGGGTGGACGACCTGGTGGTGGTCCGCACCGACACAGCGACCCTGGTGGCCAGCCGGGAGTACGCCGAACGGATCAAAGAACTCGTTGCGGAGGTGAACGGACTGGCCGGCGAGCAGTACACCTGACCCGCCGCCGGTCCACGACAGCATGATCGAAAGCGTGAAGCGAATCCGGGAGCCATTCGCTTGGGCGATGGCGGTGATCCTGGTGGCCCAACTGGTGACCGGCGTGGTCCGGATCGTGCTGGATACCGGGCCGAAGCTGCCGCTGCTGGCCGCCCTGCAAGCCGCCGGCGGGGACCTGATGAACCTCACTGTGATCTTTGCTCTGGTCGGCCTGGTCTGCACCTGCCTGTTCGTGGCTCCGGCCACCCGGCACGCCCTGCTGGTCACCCGAGTCTCCGCGATCGTGGTCAGCGGCGGGGTCGTGGTCAGTGCCCTGGTGGATCTGGTGGGCCTGTTCGGGGCTCCGGACCTGCTGACCGTCGCCATGGATTCGTTGGGCGGACTTCTCGATCTGGTGCTGAAGGCGATGGCTGCCGGCGCGTTGTGGTTGTTGGCTCGCGGGGTGGGCGCCGGACGGATCGAGCCCGCCGAGTCGCCGGCCACTCCCGATGACCCGCCGGTCCTTCCCGGTCCCGCCCCGGTCAGCTGGCGGCGGGAGGATGCCGTCGGGACGGCCTGGGGGAGCGCCGCCGATGCTGCCTCCGGTCAGCCCGGAAAGCCGCGCCTCGAGGTCGGCTCGGCACCCAGCGCGGAGTGAGTCCGGCAGCTCGGTGAGGCCGTCCGGCGGGGTGCTGCGGCTGGGTCCCCCCTGAGGGGGACCCCGGTGGCAGGATCGCAAAGGGTAACGCATACGGGGTTGACTTCTGAGTAATGACAGGCGTGTAATTCCATTCAAGTAGTTCACACCCCCAGAGTGAACCCAGGGTCGAGGAGAATCCCATGCAAGAGCTGATCCTGGCTGTTGAGCCGGACAGCGAAGGCGTCCTCAGCTGGCAGGACCGATCGCTGTGTGCACAGACCGACCCGGAGGCGTTCTTCCCTGAGAAGGGTGGCTCCACCCGCGAGGCAAAGAAGGTCTGCCTCTCCTGCGAAGTCCGGGCCGAGTGCCTGGAATACGCCCTGGCCAAGGATGAGCGGTTCGGCATCTGGGGTGGCTTGAGCGAGCGCGAGCGTCGGCGGCTCAAGAAGCGCGCCATCTGACCTGCTGCAGGCACCGGTAGGCTGGGCCTTCGGGTTCAGGACGGTAGCGAAGGACGGCTGGTGAGCGAGACGGAGGCGAGTCAAGACCCCTGGTCATGGCTCTACGAGGTCGAACAGAGCGACGTTCCTGACTATTCGGCATTCCACATCACTGTCGGCGTCTTGGACGTAGGCGGTGATCGGGCCTCCTGTCTGGCCGCGCTGCGCAGCCAGGTGGTCGAGGTCCACGACCTGGTCGATGACTTGCCTGCCGACGTCGCCGGCGACTGGATCTGGGTGGTCCCCGACGATGCGACTCCGACCCCGGATGCGCTGGCCGCACTGCTGCGCCGCGTCATCGCGCAGCCGGCAGCGGCGGTGGTCGGCGGTCTGCTGATCGAGCCGCGGCGCCGTGGCGCCGGCACCATGGTCCGGGACTGGGCGCAGACGATTTCCGGCAATGGCATCGTCCGACCACTCACCGATCCCGGTGAGCTCTACCAAGGCCAACTCAGCGCCGGCCCGGCCCTCGGTGTTCCGGCCTCCGGGATGCTCGTCCGCGGTGATGCCTGGCGGTTCCTCGGCGGACTCAGCACCGACCTGCCCCGCAGTTACTGGGGCCTCGACTTCGGCTGGCGGGCCAATCTGGCCGGCTATCTGGTGCTGGCCGACCCCGAAGTTCAGCTGGTCGACCGCTCCGAGCCGGACGACCCGGCAGCCGAACGGGCCGCCGGACTGGCCCTGGTCGCCGCCCACGCCCCGCGTGGACGCCGCTGGCTGGTGCGGCTGCGGCTGGTGCTGGTCAGTCTGCTGATGGCGCTGGGCTACCTGCTCGGCAAGGACCCCGAACGCAGTGCGGATGAGCTACGCGGGCTGGGCCGCTGGTTGGGCAACCGCCGGCTTCGTCGCTCGCTGCGTGACCAACTGGATCGGTTGCCGGTCAAGGCCGGCTATCGGGCGGTGGTGCGGCGGCTCCGTCCGCGGGCCGGCACCGGCATCCGCCGGCTGACCGAGGCGGGCTCCGCGCGCTTCCTGGATTGGCTGCACACCTTCACCGGCCGCGGGAGCGCGGCCAGCATCGACGAAATGACCGGCGACGATTTCGCCGAGACCAGCCCTACCGATCACCGGATTCCGCTGGCCATCACCGGGGTGCTGGCCCTGCTGATCGGCGCGCTGGCTGCGGTTCGGGGCGGCTACGGCTCCGGCTCGCTGGTCGGCCGCCAGCTGTTGGCGGCACCCTCGTCGTGGACCGATCTGCTCACCGACTACCTGCATCCCGTGGCCGGCCTGGGCCAGGTGGCCGGCACTCCCTGGGCTGCGCTGACCGGAGTGTTCTCCCTGATCACCCTCGGCCAGCCCGAATGGCTGGTCACCGCGACCATGGTCGGCTGCGTCCCCGTGGCCTGGCTGGTGGCTTTCCGGCTGCTGCGGGCGCTGCTCGGCGACCAGCGGCTGGCCGGCGTGGGGGCACTGGCCTACGCCCTGGTCCCGGCCCTGATCGGCGCACTGAACCTCGGCGCCTTCGGCACGGTCGTGCTGGCTGTCCTGTTGCCGATCCTGGGCTACGCCGGATGGCATTGGCTGGCCGGGTCGCAGTGGAGTTGGCGGGCGGCGGGCGCCTTCGCCTTCTGGCTCGTGCTGGCCTGTTCGCTCGCCCCCGCCTGGTGGGCGGCTGCGCTGCTGGCCGGGCTGGTCAGCGTGATCGTGGCCCGGCGACTCGTCGCCAGCGCCCAGTGGCTGTTCGTGCTCGTCACCCCGCTATTGCTGCTGCTGGGTCCCTGGGGTGGTGCGGTGTTGGCCTACCCGGGACGACTGCTCACCGGTATCGAGCCGACGCTGGCTTCGACTGCGGCCCCGCAGCCGTGGCACCTCGTCTTCGGCGCTGCCGTGCCGGACGCCGCCGCGCCGCTGTGGCTGGCGGTCGCCTTCTTCGCGGTCTGCTGGCTGGCTGCGCTGGTCGGTGCGTTGCGCCGTCCGCTGCCGTCCGGGCTGATCCTGCTCTCGGCTGCACTGGCGCTGGCGGTCGCGGTCGGCATCACCCGGCTGGTGGTGCAGGTCCCGGGCGGGGACTGGGTGCGTCCGCAGGGCCTGGAGTGGCTACTGCTGCTGGGTGCCCTGCTGGTCCTCGGTGCGGTGGTCGGGCTGGACGGCGTCATCGCCGACCTGCGCGGCAACGACTTGGGGGTGCGGCACTTGGGCAGCCTGACTCTGGCTCTGATCAGCATCGTGGCCCTGGTTCTGGGCACCGGCTGGTGGGTCTGGGCCGGGCAGCTCCAGTTGAGCCGAAGCCCGGTCGGCGATGTCCCTGCCTTCGTCCGCAATGACCAGCTGTCGGCCACGCCCGGGCGGACGCTGGCCCTTCAGGTCGGCGACAACGGCGCCACCTGGTCGCTGCTGGAGGGTGACTTCGCCCGGCTGGGTGGCGTTGAGCGTGGACTGGCTTTCGACGGTGACCCGGCCGCGCACCGACTGGCCGCGTCGGTGGCCAGCAGGCTTCTCGACGACAGCGGGGACGACCAACTGCTGCCTGATCTGGTCAGTCTCGGTGTGTCGAACATCACCTTGGCCGGAGGGGATCAGGCGCAGCGGATGGCCATCAACAACGTCCCGGGGATCGAACTCGGCTCCGGTGACGCACAGCTCTACGTCTGGCCGGTGCCCAACTCCGCCCAGCTGGTCATCGTCGACGGCGACCAGCGCAGTGTCACCGGTGACGGCAGCCAGATCGCAGCCGGCAGCCCGGACCGGGTCTTGCAGCTGGCCGAGCCGGCCGACCCGCGTTGGCAGGTCAGCGTCGGTGGGCGTCCGCTCAGCCAGCTGACCGGGGACGGGCCGGGCACGCAGTTCGCACTGGGTGATGCGGCCGGCCAGCTCTCGGTCCGGCTCGACGGCGGCTCGCCGTGGTGGATGTGGGTGCAACTGGCCGGCCTGGCCGTGCTGGCCCTGTTCACCGCGCCCTCGCTGCGCCGTCGCGACGAAGCCGGACCCAAGCGTCTGGCCGGAGGTGTCCGATGAACCGCTGGCTGTTCGCCCTCGGATCGGTGCTGCTGGCCAGTTCCGCCGTGACCGCCGCAACGCTGGTGGCACCGGCCGTGCTGCCCGAGAGTCCGGTTCCGAGCGTGGCGACCCGCTCCACGCTGGTGTGCCCGGGCTTCGAGTCGGCCACGGCGAGCCGCACGGTGATCGCCGCCTCCACCCAGTCCGAGATGCGGCTGACCAAGCTCTCCACTCAGAAGAACCCCAGGACCGGTCAGGGTCTGCTGTCGTGGAACTCGCCGACCGAGCCGATCCGAGTCTCCGCCCAGCGCACCGGTGCTTTCGGCGCGACCACGGTGGTCACCGCGACCGACGGCAGCGATCGCGGGCTGTCGCTGGCTCGCTGTCTGTCCCCGCAGCCGGACAACTGGTTCACCGGAGTGCGCGTCGACGAGAACTCCGGCGCGGAGGCCGATCTGATCAACCTGGACGGCACTCGCGCCGTCGTTGATCTGACCGCCTACGGCCCGTCCGGAAAACTGGCGGCCACTCGCGGCATCGTCGTCGATCCTGGCTCGGAGAAGAAGGTCTCACTGGCGCTGATCCAGCGCGGCGACCAGCCGATCACGGTGCGGGTGACCAGTTCGGAGGGCCGAGTCGCGGCCTTCCTGCGACAGCGGGTGTGGGGTGCGGCCCGTCCGCTGGGCACCGACTGGCTGTCCGCCTCCGTGGCTCCGGCCACCGACCTGGTGGTGCCAGGGGTGCCGGACGGTGCCGGACGGCGCACCCTGGTGGTGGGCAACCCCGGCGAGCGCACCGCCGTGGTGAAGATCGACGTTCTGGGTGACAGCGGGGCCACCAGCGTGGTCGGTGCCGACACCATCGAGGTGCCGGCCGGCACCAGTCGGGCGGTCGACCTCAGTGCCGGGCTGAGTGGGGCGGCCTCGGGTCTGCACCTGGCTTCCGACCGGCCGGTCACGGCCGGGCTGATCGCCGACTCCGGAGGATCGGAGAATGCCGTCGATCCGGCTGATGTGGGTGCGGCCGACCCGCTTCCGCCGGAAGGAGTCTGGCCGTTGTCCTTGGCCAAGTCGGCCACCGCCGTGATCGCCTTCACCAACCCGGAGACCTCCGGGGTGAGCGCCACCGTGACCGTCGGCTCGGGTGCGACCGGGCAGGAGACCACGGTGAAGATCCCCGCTCAGAGCACCGTCACCTTCGCGCTGCCGAAGTCGAGCGGCTACGCCATCCGGATTCGCACCGAGGCCACCACCTTGCGGGCAGCCGTGGTGGCTCGGCAAAGCCTGGGAGCGGTGAAGGGACTGGCCGTCCTGGCCCTGGTGGCGCCGCAGAATCGGACGCAGGCGGTCACCGTCGACTACGACCCGCACCTGGGCAGCTAGCCAGTGCGCGCCGGCCGTCAGGCCGAATGCGCCTAGTCCCAGTCGTCGTCGGGGGAGTAGCCCGGATCCAGTTCGGTCAGGCTGATCCCGGTCAGAGCGCTCAGCTGCTCGATCAGGGCCCGGTGAACCAGGCGACGTAGCTCGGCCGGACTATCGGCCCGGTGCTCCAGCGGACGACGAAACAGCACAACCTGGGCTCGACGCCCGGCCTGGGCCGGCATGGCTGCGGCCACCGGCACCCGATCCGGACGCCACTGCTGTGGCGCGGCCGGAACATCCTCGAAGCCGATCTCCACCCCGATCAGGGCTTGTGGGCAGGCGCGTGCCGTACGGGCGATGGCGTCGCGCAGGTTGTCGGCAAAACGCTCCGCGCCGGTGCGCCGCTGGGGAAGCCGGACCGGAGCCCCGGTGAACGGGTTGGCTTGTGCCAGCGGTCCGCGCAGACCGCGTCCATGTCGATCGCGCCGCCCCATGACGGTCAGCCTAGCGTCCTGGCTGAGCGGCAGCAGCGGCACCGGGTGGCCCGACACCGGGCTTGGCTACGCCGGACCCGGCGATGTCGGCGGTAGCGTGACCTGGTGATCTCCCGTCGCTGCTCCCGGGCCGGTTGTGGCCGCCCTGCCGTCGCGACGCTCACCTATGTCTATGCCGACTCCACCGCCGTGCTGGGTCCGTTGGCGTTGCAGGCCGAACCGGGCTGCTACGACCTGTGCGAGGAGCATGCCGGACGGCTGAGTGCCCCGCGCGGCTGGGAGGTGATCCGGCTGCCCAGTGGCCAGCCGGACCCCCGCGCAGCCGGTGGGGATCTGACTGCCTTGGCCGACGCGATCCGGCAGGTCGGCTTGGGCACGGCCGAGCCGCCGGCCGAATTGCCGGTGACCCGTCGCAAGGGTCATCTGGCGGTGCTGGCGGATCTGCCCGACGACGCCAGCCGATAAGCTCGCAGGCGTGATCGAAGCAGAGGTTTTCAAGGCCAATGACATCCGCGGCGTGGTTCGCGGATCGCGGCCGCAGTGGGATATCGACGGAGCCGCCAAGATCGGTGCCGCGTTCGTGGCCGCCTTCGAACTTGCCGGCGCCGAGTTCGTGATGTCGCGCGACATGCGCGGCGGCGGACGCGAACTCAGCCGGGCCTTCGCCGACGGCGCCATGGCGGCCGGGGCCAGCGTGGTCGACATCGGCCTGGCCAGCACCGACGGCCTGTGGTACGCCTCCGGTGCACTGCATCTGCCGGGCGTCCAGTTCACCGCATCCCACAACCCGGCCGACTACAACGGCGTGAAGTTCTGCCTGCCCGACGCCGCCCCGATCACCGCCGAACTGATGGCCAAGATCAAGGAGTACTCGCTGGGTGAGGTGCCGGCCAGCACGGCTGCGGCCGGCAGCTACCGCACCGACGATCTGCTGGGTGGCTACGCCGCACACCTGCACTCGCTGGTCGACACCACCGGCTGGCGACGGCTGAAGGTGGTGGTGGACGCCGGCAACGGGATGGCCGGCTACACCACTCCGGCCGTGCTCGGCCCGCTGAATGTCGAACTGATCGAGCTGTTCACCGACCTGGACGGCGACTTCCCCAACCATCCGCCGAACCCGCTGGAGCCGGCCAACCTGGTGGACGCGCAGAACGCCGTCCGCGAGCACGGCGCCGACCTGGCCCTGGTCTTCGATGGCGACGCTGACCGCTGCT
This sequence comes from Actinomycetales bacterium Actino_02, assembly GCA_001603275.1. Classification (GTDB taxonomy): domain Bacteria; phylum Actinomycetota; class Actinomycetes; order Propionibacteriales; family Propionibacteriaceae; genus Propionicimonas. The sequence continues at coordinate 7,915 of LUYM01000018.1, forward strand.
TCATCATCGACGAGCGTGGCGAGGTGGTTCAGCCGTCGGTGATCACCGCGCTGATCGCCAAGGCCGAGCTGGCCCGGGAGCCGGGTGCGGCCATCGTGATCAACTCGATCACCTCCCGGGCGGTCAGCGAAGTGGTCGCCGCCGCCGGTGGACGCATCGTCACCAGCGCCGTGGGTCATACCCGGATGAAGGCCAAGATGGCCGAACACCGCGCCATCTTCGGCGGCGAGCACTCCGCCCACTATTACTTCCGCGAGTTCTGGGGTGCTGACACCGGGATGTTGGCCGGCCTGCACGTGCTGGCCATGCTCGGCCACGGCGACCAGACGATGTCGCAGCTGGCTGCTGAGCTGCCCAGCTATGCCGCCTCCGGCGAGCTGAACACCTCGGTCGACGATCCGGCTGCGATCACTGCCGAGGTGGCCGCGGCGTTCGCCGGCCGTGGCGAGATCTCCTGGACCGACGGGCTGCTGGTCAGTGGCCCGGACTGGTGGTTGAGTGTGCGGGAGTCCAATACTGAACCATTGCTGCGGTTGAACGTCGAGGCGCCGGATCAGGGCCTGGTCGATCAGCTGCGCGACGAGGCACTGCGGATCATCCGAAAGGAAGCCCGATGAGCGATTTGCCGGCCGAAGTTCTTGAGCTGCTGGTCTGTCCGTCCTGCCACACCAAGCTGGCCCTGGACTACGAGGCCTCCGAGCTGGTGTGCAGCGGCGCCGGCTGCGGTCTGGCCTACCCGATCCGCGGCGGGATTCCGATCCTGCTAGTTGACGAGGCGCGGCGGCCTGCTGCCGGCTGACATGCTCACCTTCGACGACTCCCGGCTGCAGGACGCTGCGGCGCTGGCCGCAGCCGACTCGCTGCTGCGTCCGCTGGCCGAGGCAGGCTCCCGGATTCGCCGGGAGAATGTCGCAGCCCAGGCTCCACTGGAGGCACTCGGGAGCGCCGACCGTCCGCGCGCGGTGATGGTGTTCGGCCCGGAGGCTCGGCTGGTCCGAGCCGTCCTGGAGCCGACCTGTCCGGTGCCGCTGGTGGCCTGGCCGCGACTGGGTCTGCCCGGCTGGGTGGGGCCGCTGGACATCGTGGTCGTTCTGGGCGGCGGTGACCGGATGAGCCTGGCCGCCACCTTCGAGGCCGTCCGACGGGGCTGCCAGCTGCTCGTGGTTGCCCCGGAGCAGTCGACCCTGGCCAGGGAGTCCGCGTCCAAGGACACCACCTTGCTGCCCACCTCCACCGGTGACCCGCTGGCTGCGGCAGTGGTTGCCCTGGCCGGGCTGCATCGGCTCGGGCTGGGCCCGATGATCAGCCCGCCGGCGATCGCCGACGCCATGGACCGGGTGGCCCAGAGCTGCTCGGCACGGCTGGACGCCACCGAGAACCCGGCCAAGCTGATGGCATTGGAGCTCGCCGAAGCGCAGCCGCTGGTCTGGGGTGGCTCGATCCTGGCCGCCCGGGCCAGTCGGCGGATCGCCGAAGCCCTGCGGGCAGCCAGCGGACGAGTGGTGCTGGCCGCCGACGCCGGCGCCTTGGAGCCGCTGCTCACCGCTGCCGTGCCCCGGGATCCGTTCGCCGATCCTTTCGACGAGGTCGGCTCAGCCTGCCGTCCGGGCCTGGTGCTGATCGACGACGACAACGACGACGAGCTCGCCGCCGAGGAGCGCGACCGGCTCACCCGGATCGCGGCTGCCCAGGACATCAAGCTGTCCCGGCTCAGCCATACCGAGGGTGGTGCCGTTGAGCGCTATGCCACAGTGCTGCAGCAGGGCCTGTTCGCGGCGGCCTACCTGAGTATTGGGTTGGGCACGACGCAGCGTCTGAGCTGACCTGGCGCGGCGTGCCCGCGTGGCCGTTCTCACCGGCCAGGTCTGCAAAGATGGCCGACGTGAGTAGCCATTCCGGGAATCGGGCGGTGGTCGCCGCCCTCGGCGCGAACCTGTTCATCGCGGTCACCAAGTTCGGTGCCTGGGCGCTGACCGGGGCGGCGTCGATGCTGGCCGAAGGCGTCCATTCGGTCGCCGACACCGCCAACCAGATCCTGCTGCTGCGCGGCGGACGCACAGCACAGCGCGAGGCCACCGATGAGCACCCGTTCGGCTACGGCCGAGCCCCGTTCATCAGCGCCTTCCTGGTGTCGGTGATCCTGTTCAGCCTGGGCGGTCTGTTCGCGATCTACGAAGCCATCGAGAAGTACAACGAGGTGCGGGCCGGCCACCCCAACGAGCTGCTCGAAGGCCCGTGGTGGTGGGTGCCGCTGGCCGTCCTCGGGTTCGCCATCCTGGCCGAGGGGTTCAGCCTGCGCACGGCCGTCCATGAATCGCGTCCGACCAAGGGCGGACAGTCCTGGTTCCGGTTCATCCGCACGTCCAAGTCGCCACAGCTGCCGGTGGTGCTGCTGGAGGATTCGGCGGCCTTGATCGGCTTGGTGTTCGCACTGCTCGGCGTTGGGCTGACCCTGCTCACCGGCAACGGCATCTGGGACGCGGTCGGCACCGGCCTGATCGGCGCCCTGCTGATCGCGGTGGCGATCATCCTTGCGGTGGAGACCCGCAGCCTGCTGCTGGGGGAGGCAGCCAGCCCCGAAGCGGTGCGCACCATCGTGGACGCCCTGGCCGGCACCGACGGCGTCCAGCGGGTGATTCACCTGCGAACCCTGCACTTGGGTCCGGAAGAAGTCCTGGTCGCGGCAAAGATTGCGGTCGAGCCGACCACGTCTGCGCGCCGGGTTGCCGAGGTGATCGACGCCGCCGAGGTGGCGATCCGGACCGCAGATCCGCAGGTCACCGCGCTCTACCTGGAGCCGGACATCGATCGGGGTGTGGGCGGCTGAGCATCGCCGTGCTATTGCTCATTCCCGCGTTCGCGCAACGAGGGGCTGCGTAGGATCTGCGGCCATGGCAGAACAGTTGCGCCTCGAGCTGACTCTCGAGCCCCGTGGCCCCGCCGGTGCCTTCGTCCTCACCGATGAGCAGGTCGCCGCGCTGGCTGACGGCGCCAAAGCCTTCCCGGTGCGCGTCCAGATCGACGACCGGGTGGTGGCTTTACGGTTGGCCCGAATGGGCGGGGAGAACCTGATCGGGTTGAGCAAGGCGGCCCGGGCCCAGGCCGGAGTCGAGCTCGGTGACCGGGTCTGGGTGACCATCGCCCGCGACACCGGCGAGCGGACGATCGAGGTCCCCGAGGATCTGGCCGCCGCCCTGGCGGCGAGCCCATCGGCGGCGGACGCCTTTGCCAAACTTGCCCCGTCGGCGCGCAAGGAGATCGTGGTTTCGGTCACCGAGGCCAAGCGCGAGCAGACCCGGATCGACCGGATCGCCAAGGCGATCGCGCGGCTCAGCTAGCCTCGGCCGGCCGAGCCGCGCGACGGGTGGCTCACAGCCAGCGGTGTCCCTTGAGCAGACCGATCAGGTGGTCGATCACCTCGGTGCCCATCCGCAGGCCGTTGTGCTCGTACTGGCTGGTCACCCAGGTACGGCAGTTGGGCAGAATCGCCGCAGTCTCCATCGAGTACTCCAGCGGCACATAGGCGTCCCCGTAGTACACCGAGGCGGCCACCGGGACGTCGGCCTGGGCGAGCTTGTCGGGGAAGTAGAGCTGGTTCCACTGCCGCTGAGCCAGCACGTCGGCCACCTCGGCGAAGGCGCTGAGCTCGAAGTCCTCGCGGAACACCGAACGGTGAATGTGCTCGCCGGCCAGCAGGGTCGGGTCCTCGCGGACCCGGTCCGGCATCGTCCGCTCGGCCGACCAGTTGGTGACCACACCGTCGGCGTAGCTGGACTCGTGCAGCACCGCATAGAGCGGATTGCGGCCCTCGAAGGGCAACGAGCCGGCCAGGTCGTGGGCGAAGGCCGCGCTGTCGTGGGGCAGGGACAGCAGCGTGTGCAGTTCCTGGGCGCCGTGCTGGCTGCCGAGGTGGTGGCCCAAGGTCCGGAACCGTTCGGCGGAGAGCACATCGCCGTTGGGCAGGGTGATCTTGCCCTGCTCGCACAGCGTGGTCAGCTCGACGATCCGCTGCCGGTCGCCGGGGAAGCGCCGGTAGTAGTCCTCGGACTTGGCGATCATGGTCTGCCAGGTGGTGGCGTAGACGTCGTCGATCGGGTGCTGGACGGCGCTGAGTCCGCCGGTGAGGATGGCACCGGCCAGTGACTCCGGGTGCACCGACAGGTAATGCAGGCTGGTGAAGCCGCCGAACGACTGACCCAGCAGCGTCCACTTCTGGGCGCCCAGTGCCTCTCGGACCAACTCGGCGTCATTGACGATCTCGTCGGCGCGGAAGTGGCTGAGGTACTCGGCCTGGGCGGACGCGTCCAGCCCGGCCAGCGGGGCGCGCACCTCGGCGCGCACCTCCGCGCCGTCGCGGACGACTCGGCCGCCGATCGGACTGGAGTTGCCGGTGCCACGCTGGTCGAGCATGACGACCTGGAAGTCCTTCAGGGCCCGCTCCAGCCAGGGCGGGCCGCCGGCTGCCAGCCGGGGCGCCTCGTGGCCGGGTCCGCCCTGCAGGAACACCAGGTAGGGCAGGTTCGCCCCGCCCTCTGCGGTGATGACGCGGGCGAAGATCTCGATGGTCGCGCCGGCCGGATCTCGGTGATCCAGCGGGGCGTCGAGGGTGATCTCGGTCAGGCTGAGATCAAGCAGTTGTGTGGTGGTCATTGTCACGGTGACCAGGCTAATCCTTGCGCCGGTCGCTGTGACGCCGGGCTCAGCCGGGGGCGTGGACGGCGCGGCGGCGTCTTCGGTGAGCACTCCCGGAGCGACTCGCGTAGGCTTGGCCGACGTGGAGTTCCAAGTTGCTGACCTGACCCTGGCCGCCTACGGACGTGAGCAGATCCGTCTGGCCGAACACGAGATGCCCGGCCTGATGGCCCTGCGGGAGCGCTTCGGTGCCAGCAAGCCGCTGACCGGGGCCCGAATCGCCGGCTCGCTGCACATGACCGTGCAGACCGCGGTGCTGATCGAGACGTTGGTGGCACTGGGCGCTCAGGTGCGCTGGGCCTCGTGCAACATCTTCTCCACCCAGGACGAGGCTGCCGCAGCCATCGTGGTCGGCCCGGACGGCACCCCGGAGAACCCGGCCGGCGTCCCGGTCTTCGCCTGGAAGGGCGAGAGCCTGGCCGACTACTGGGCCTGCACCCAGCGGATCCTGGACTGGGGCGAGCAGCGTCCGAACATGATCCTCGACGACGGTGGTGACGCCACCCTGCTGGTGCACCTGGGCGTGGAGTTCGCCAAGGCCGGGGCTGTGCCCGAAGCCGCCGAGACCGACTCGGTGGAGTACCACGTCCTGCTGGACACGCTGCGCGCCTCCACTCTGGATTGGCCCTCGATCGCCGGCAGCATCCTCGGCGTCACTGAGGAGACCACCACCGGCGTCCATCGCCTCTACGAGATGGCCAAGCGCGGCGGACTGCTTTTCGCGGCCATCAACGTCAACGACTCGGTCACCAAGTCCAAGTTCGACAACCGCTACGGCATCCGGCATTCGCTGATCGACGGGATCAACCGGGCCACCGACGTGCTGATCGGCGGCAAGACTGCCGTCGTGTGCGGCTACGGCGACGTCGGCAAGGGGTGCGCTCAGTCGTTGGCCGGTCAGGGCGCTCGAGTGATCGTCACCGAGGTCGACCCGATCTGCGCGCTGCAGGCCGCCATGGACGGCTTCCAGGTGGCGAAGCTGGACGACGTGGTCGCCACCGCCGACATCTTCATCACGGCCACCGGCTGCCTGAAGGTGATCAGCGCCGAACAGATGAGCCGGATGAAGCACCTGGCCATCGTCGGCAACATCGGCCACTTCGACAATGAGATCGACATGGCCGGCCTCGAGGTCGTCCCCGGAATCACCAAGACGGCCGTGAAGCCGCAGGTGGATCGCTGGAACTTCAGCGACGGCCACTCGGTGATCGTGCTCAGTGAGGGCCGGCTGCTGAACCTCGGCAATGCCACCGGTCACCCGAGCTTCGTGATGAGCACCTCCTTCACCAACCAGGTGCTGGCCCAGATCGAGCTGTTCACCAAGACCGAGGCCTACCCGATCGGGGTCTACACCCTGCCCAAGCAGCTGGACGAGTACGTGGCCCGGCTGCACCTGGGAGCCCTCGGCGTCGAGCTGACCGAGCTGAGCGCCGAGCAGGCCGCCTACCTCGGGGTCGAGGTCGAAGGGCCCTTCAAGACCGAGCTCTACCGCTACTGATCGATCCGCCCGGGTCAGTGGGCGAGGCCCAGGTACTCCTCGAGGGTCTTGCTCTTGGTCTTGGCGACGCCTGTGGCGGCCTCGACGCCGACATAGCGGAAGTGCCACGGCTCGAAGGCGATTCCGGTGATCCGCTGGGTACCCGGCGGATAGCGGACGATGAAGCCGAACTCGGCGGCGTGCCGCTTCAGCCACGCTCCGGCCGGTGACCTGCCGAGGTCGGTGCCCCGGACCAGGGTGGACCCCTTCAGCCAGGCCAGGTCAACGGCCAGGCCGGACTGATGCTCGCTGGCTCCCGGCGGGGCCACCAGATTACGGTCGCCGGTGCGATACCAGGCCGCCTGACTGGCGTAGCTGCGGTAGGCCGAGCGCACGGTGAGCTGGTAGCCGGCCTTCTTGGCGGCAGCGAACAGGTCGGTCACGGCGGTGGACGCCACCTTCTGCAGCTTCACCTTCCCGGCCCCGGTCGAGGACACCTTGGTGGCTACCAGAGTGGGCGAGAACCTGGCGTTGACTCGGTACTTCGAGGAGATCACGGCGATCCCGTCCACGGCAAACGGCTCGGACTTCGAGGTGCGGGTGTCCGTGGCCGGACGGGCCGGCGCCGGTACGTCCGGAGTGGCCGGAGACGGGGTGGCCGACGGCGTCGATGAAGTCGGGGACGATGCGGACGGTGTCGGCGTCGGCTGGGGCGTCCCGGTGGGTACCGCGGAGGTGGTGGCGTCGGTCCGCACTGCGGGGGTGGAGCGTTCGGCCAGGGCCGTGCTGGGCCACCACAGCACCGGACAGAGCAGCACCGCCGCCCCGACCGCGAACCCCTTCCAGCGCATCTCAGCCGCGCGGGATCTGGAAGCTCTTCAGCTGAGCCTTGCCCTCGTCCAGGGTCTTCCAGGCGCCGCGGTAGGTGAGCACGGCCATGCCGGCGGTGGGGAACTTGTCGCGCAGCTGCACGGTCAGCTCGTTGGGCTTGGCCAGGCCGAGGATCAGTTCGCTCAGCGTCGGCTGGTGCCCGATCAGCAGGGCGGTGCGGGCGTCCTCGGGCAGGTCGTTGATCAGCGCCAGCAGTTCGTTCGGCCAGGCGTGGTAGATGGCCTCGGTGTAGCGGACGTCCGGGCAACTCGCGCCGGCGGCTTCGGCTGCGGCCCAGGTCCGCTCGGCGCGAACCGCCTCAGAGATCAGCGCCACGTCGAGGCGGTAGCCGGCCAGGATTCGCCCGGCTTCGGCCGCATCGAGCTGACCGCGCTCATTCAGCGGACGCCGGAAGTCCGGGCCACTGGTCTGCCAGGACGACTTGGCGTGCCGCATCACGATCAGCGTCTTCGAAGCCATGGCGTCATCCTAGATCCCGGGTCTCTCAGCCCCGAGGCTCGCCTTCGGTTCCCCCGCCACCCCGGGGACGGTTCCATTACCGTCCAGCCTGGTCAGCTCGATTGGCGGGGACGGTTCCATTACCGTCCAGCGCGGCCTCAGCTCTCGGCGCCGCCGCCGGGCTGCAGCGAAGCCCAGATCTCCTTGCATTCGGGGCAGACCGGGAACCGGTCCGGATTCCGCGAAGGCACCCACACCTTGCCGCACAGCGCGATCACCGGGGTGCCCATCACCATGGCCTCGGTCAGCTTGGCCTTGGGGACGTAGTGAGAGAACCGCTCATGATCGCCCTCGTCGAGGCGGTACTCGGTGTGCTCCTTGACGATGGTGGTCGTCTGCGGGTTCTCACTGGTCATCGAGGCCTCTTTCAGGAAAGGATGCGGCGGTTCAGGCGGCTTTCCGCGCGCGGCCGAGCTGCCGAACCAATCCAAAGGTACCCAAGCCGGCGAACAGGACGTACATCAGGATGTCGGTGGCGTAGTCGCTCCAGACCTCGCCACGTCCGAGGTTGTACCAAATGGTGTCGAGCTTGTCGGCCAGCGCTGCGTCCGGAAACTCCTCCTGCAGGAAGCTCAGTACGTCAGTCACCACCATCGAGACGATCGACAAGGCGACCCCGGCCAGGATCACGGCGATCACTCCCCACACCCCCTTGCGCGGGGCAGCGCCCGCGCCCAGGGTGTAGAGCCAGATCGCCGCATAGGCCAGCACGAAGCTGGTGATCGAGGCGATGAACCCGATCTTGTACAAGATCATGGTCAGCGCCACGCCGATCACGATCGCCCCGATCGAGAACAGCAGGCCCCGGCCGACCCGCTCGGTGGGTGGCTGATCCTTCCACCACTCCACGTCGGGCTCGGCCGGGCCGGCCACCTCCCCGGCCGCGACGGACGCACTCGCCGATGCTGCGTAGGGCGGCGGCGTGATGCCGGGCGCCGGGAAGCTGCCCGGGGAAGGCTCAGCCGGGATCGGCTCGGTGATCGGGGCCGGGGCGTTGGCTGCAGCCGGCGGGACGGGCGGCGGCACCGGC
>LUYM01000019.1 GCA_001603275.1 Actinomycetales bacterium Actino_02
GACCACGACAGCCACTCAGGCTGCGTGACTAACCACTGTCACCTGATCGTGCAGCAGACCCGACGCTACTCGTGCGACTAGTCGCTGAAGCGGACAAATCCAGGACAGTTGAGGCTTCGAACGGGTCGAGTTGAGCGTGGGTTCTGGCTGGACTCTGCCGGTGCTGGCAGGATCGAGCGGTGGGCAACGGGCAGCGAGGGGATCTCCGTGGCGGACAGTCCAGGTGAGGGCATGAGCGAGGCGGACAAAGAGCGCGCCCACGACGTCCGACTTCAGAAGCTCGAGTTGGTCTGGGGCTTCCTGAGGTTAGTCGTAATAGGGGTGTTCGTGGTCGTCTGCGTAGCTCTGTGCATCCCCCTTTCGCAAGTGCTCGCAGGAACAACCACTGTTGTCAACGTGAACGTCGCACTTGCCTTCTCGGTGTCAATGACCTTCACGGCGTCAGTTGCTGGCGTGGGTTGGTACAACGCGCGGAAGGGACAGAAGAGGGCAGAGCAGCTCCTTCGCGAGGCACGAGCGGAGATCCGGGCACTCAAGACGTCGATCGCAGCGGGGGCAGCGGTCCAACCTATGCTTGGTAATGAGGGTGGGGAGAGCGAGGCAAGATGACCGCCATTACGTTGATACTCGTCGTGGGCACTGCGGTGGGGTTTGCCCTGACGTGCGTCCTTCTTGTTCCGGCAATGAGCAGGACCTTCTACTCGAACTCGATGTACGACATTGCAGGTGAGCTCGATCAGGCTCTCACTGAGGGCAAGATGCCAGAGCTCTCCTACCCAAGGCGAGCTCTGGACGCGCTCTACTTCCTCGCCGAGAATCCGAAGAACGCCAGCCTCGTCATGATGTTCCATGATGGTGAGGTGCCCGAACTGGAGATCGAGCTGGAGCAGTTCAATCGCGGATCGACTTCCAGCCAGCAGAAGCTGTTGCACAAGCTCGTCCGGCGCGGTGCTTGGCTGACGGGGCGTCAGATGGTTTGGAACTCCATTGGGTGGTTGCCACTCTATGGGTTGATTCGAGTGACCCTGCTCAAGCGCTTCGTATGGGATTGGCTGTTCGGAGATCGACGGAAAGTCGCAGTCACGGAGCGCGACCTCATGATGGCACCGGTCTGCTAGACCCGACTTCGCGCTACCAGCGCCGGCCGACGATACGGATGACGTAACCCTGGCTTACGTCATGTTGGAACTGGTCTGTGCTGATGGCCTCAGCGGCGCTTAGGGCATGCCCTCCAGCCAGCGCTCGAGTTCCGCGCTCAGGATCACGCCCTTGGCGCTCGGGTGGCCGCCAACCTGAGGATGCGACTCTCGAAGGTCCCCGGCCATGATGGCGCGCTTGATCGTCGCTTCGCTGTAGCCAGTCGCCTCAGCCGCCTCAGACCGCGAGTAGGCCAACTTCGGCTTCTCCACGTCACCAGCCCTTTCGGCTTGCTCCGGAGTTGGGGTATCCACAGTATGGAGACCCAAGGGTGTCACTACTAGTGACCCCCTTCCGGCCGGGGGGGGTGCGCCCGGTGGGTGCCCAAAGGGTGTCCATACTGTCGACACCCTTCGGCCGGCGAGAAGGGGTATACGACAGCGTGTAGCCCCCAAGGGTGTGGATTGAGTCCACCCCCAAGGGCCCGGACTATCTCGGACCCTTGGAAGGGGAAGGGGGTGCAGACTGCGCACCCCCCTTTGGGGTCCGGTCCGGCTTGATCAGCCGATCTCCCGAAACCTCTGCTGGGCGGCTTGCCGCGACATACCCAACGCGGCGCCGATAGCTCCCCAAGACTCGCCTCCGGCTCGGGCCATCTGCACGGCGACGCCGATCTGTTCGTCAACCTTCGTTGACAGGCGCGCTAGCCCACTGAGTTCCCAGATGTCCCCTTCGTCGCTCAATCCGCTCGCGAGCCCATTGATGGCGGTGACGAGTCTCTCCTCCTTCGTGAGGCGGTCCCGTCGAATGCCGCCACCGATGAGTTCGTCGGGATCAGTCAAGGCCTTGGGATTCCTCATGATGTCAACTTACCTTGACGCCGTGAGCCAGCGCTTGAGTTCCTCGGCGAGGATCACGGGCTTGCTGAGTTCACGCCCGCCGACCGAGGGTCGGACAGGGACGAGATCCCCCGTGTGAACGGCCTTCTTGATCACGTCGATGCTGTAGCCGGTCACCCGGGCGGCGTCGGCGTAGTTGTAGGCGAGGGGCTCGTTCATCAGACAGCCTCAGATGTGCGGGTCATCCAGTCGTCGAGCCAGGACTGGCGGATCTTGATCTTTCCCAGCTGCTTGACGGCCTTGAGGTGAGCCGGGTCGGATTCGGGCTTGGAGTAGTGTCGGCGCAGTTCCCGCTCGGAGACGTTGCTATGACTCACTGCCTGGGGCAACGTCATCCAGGGGTCGGGGGTGGGCATGGCGCTTCGGTCGGTGCGTTGACCCATTGACCTGATTCTCCTTGATCTAGATCTAGGCGGGCTCGGAGGTCCGTGCGATCCAGTCCTCCAGGGCGGAGTGGCGGATCTTGATCTTCCCGGCGTGCCTGATTGCTGCGAGGTGCAGCGGATGCTCGTCGGCCCGGTTGATGCAGTCGCGCAGGTATGAGTCGGAGCATCCGGAGTAGGTGCAGGCCTCGCGGATGGTGAGCAGCGGATCACCGAGAGTTGACGCATGGTTGGGGTTCTGGTTCATCGGTCCTACGTCCTCACCTCACTGTGTGTGCGTCGATGTACGCCTCAAGGTCGGTGAGGCGCACCTTCCAGCGCCCGCCGATCTTGGCGGCGATCAGGCGGTCCTTGCCCTGGTTGCCGATCGCTCGTCGTACGGTCCGCTCGTCCATGTCGAGCGCTTCGGCTACGGCGGCCAGCGACAGCAGCCTAGGAAGGTGCCCGACTGTCTCGCGCCGCGGCCCACTCGGCGTAGTCATCACGGTCTCCATCCTCGTGGGCTGGGGCTCATCGACGGTTCCTTTCGATGTCGGAGACCAGTTCGGTCAGGGTGATGCCGGCGAAGTCGGCGACAGCGGCTAGCTCTCGCAGGGTGAAGGTGCGCACCCCCATGCCGCGGCTGATGATGCTGAACTCGGGCTGGCTGATCCCGAGCAGCATCGCGGCGTCGAACTGATTCGAGCTAGCGTCGGCGAACGCCTGCCGCACCGTCTTGCCGATAGCCGCCCACAGGCCGTCCGTGTCGTGGTCTGCGGCGTACTCGAACTCAGGATCGAACATCCACACCGCCCGCACCAGCACGTCGATCAACTGGACGACGTGCTCGGGAGTGAAGCCCATGTCGAGGTCCGCGACCTGGATGTCGATGAACCGAGCGTCGTCACTCTGGTTCAAGTACACGCAGGCGGTCTCAATGTCGGTGGACAGCTTGTGTGCGTGGCCCAGGAACGAGCCGTCGATGTCGTTCACGTGTTCGGTGCACCAGGCGGGGCACCGGGTCAGGACGGCGGTGGCGGTCATGCTGCGACCGGCTTCGCGTTGAGCTTGATACGGCGCTTGTCCGCCTTCTCCATCGCGGTCAGGAATGACTCGCGGGCATCCCGGCCCAGGCCGAAGAAGTCATCGAGCCTCAGCAGCCGGCGAGCGCCATCCTTCGCTCGGGTACGCACATACCGGACGGTCCACGGAGCGTCCCCGATCGCCTCGAGGTAGATCCTCCACGTTCCGTCCGGAAGCAATCCGCTGGCGACCGCCCGGCCATGAATGGGGGCACCCTCGACCGTCCAGTCGTGCGCGAACTCGTGCGGCTCGTGATCCACCGCAGCCCAGCAACCCTTCCGAGTGCACCCCTCGCGGTGCCCGGAGAAGCCTCCCCGCGACAACTCCGACCACCGACGACTGACCTCGGACTTCTCGGTAACTACATGCGCCATGATCTTGCTCCCTCTCGTGATGTGGGAGACCAACGCTGCCCGCCGAGGCTGACAGTTCCGGTCTCCCGGTGGTGGGAGCGGGCGTGATGTTGCACGCATGTTGCACGGCAACAAGAAAGCCGCTCCGCTAGATTGTTTATTCCCTAGTCAGAGCGGCTTTCGCGGTGGTGGAGCTAACGGGATTCGAACCCGTGGCCTCTTCCATGCCATGGAAGCGCGCTACCAACTGCGCCATAGCCCCAAGTCCCTGAGGACGAGGCCATACTCTACCCAACACAGGGCACAGAACACCAAATCGAGGTGCTGCGACTACGTGGAGACGGCGTGGACGGGGTCGTCCGCCGCCCCAATGGCCCGTCGGGAGAGCCACCCCTGGTGCGTCAGGATAATCGCCACCAGCCAGGTCAGCCCGAGGCTCCAGCCCAGGGCGACGTCACTAGGCCAGTGGTGGCCGAGGTAGACCCGGCTCAGGCCCATCGCGACGATCCAGGCCGACGCCGCCACGACGGCGACGATCCGGACCCAGGCCCGACGGGCCAGCCAGCAGGTCAGATAGGCCAGCGCCCCGATGATGGCTGTGCTGTTCAGAGTGTGACCGGACGGGAAGCTGAAGCTGTCCTCGAACGGCGCCACCGCCCCGGAGACATCGGGACGAGTCAGCCGGAAGATTGCCTTCAGCGACTCCGTGGTGCCCACCGAACACACCGGAACGATCAGCATCACCGTCCAGACGGCGGCTCGTCGATAGACCAGGAACAGGGCGGTGGTGGCGACCAGCCCGATCACCAGCATCGGTAGCGTTCGGCCCAGATTGGTGAAGTCGGTGACCAGTTGTCCGCCCAGCGGCGTCCGGACGGTCAGAACCCAGTTGTGAATAGCCAGATCCGTGGCCGAGACCCACGGTAGCCACAGGCGTCCGGCCACGATCAGCACATCGACGACCAGCAAGCCCCACAACACCGCTCGCAGCCGCGGACGGGTCACCCTGGCCGGTGGTGCGGGCTGGGGCTCTGCGTGGCTCATGCGTCCCGAGGCTACCGAATCCTCGGTATTGCCGGAATCTGGGCAGCCTCGGGCGGGTTGGGGTACATGAGTGATGAATAGCTCGACTCGACGAAAGGTACAGACATGACCGTTAGTTCCGCACAGGCCCACTGGGAGGGCTCGCTCTTCGAGGGCCAAGGTGAGGTCGAGTTCCTCAGCTCCAGCCTGGGCAGTGTCGAGGTCGACTGGAAGTCTCGTGCCGGCGAAGGTGGCACCAAGACCACCCCGGAGGAGCTGATCGCCGCTGCCCACTCGGCCTGTTACTCGATGGCCCTGTCCAACGCCTTGGCCGGCAACGGGACGCCGCCGGCCACCCTCGACACCAAAGCTGAGGTGACCTTCGTCCCGGGCCAGGGGATCACCGGCATCGCCTTGACCGTGAAGGCCTCTGTTCCCAACCTGACCCCGGCGGAGTTCGCCACCTTCGCCGAGGGAGCCAAGGTGGGCTGCCCGGTCTCGGTGGCCCTGGCCGGCACCACCATCACGCTGGACGCCACGCTGATCTGAGTGTGACCACGGTGGGGGCGTCCGCTGGGCGTCCCCACCACCTACTCGAACCGGGGGTTCGCATGGAGATCGTGATGTGGGTGGCCACGGGGTTCTTGGCGGTCGCCTTCCTCGGGGCCGGCACCTACAAGCTCAGCCAACCCAAGGAACGACTCGCCACCTCCGGGACGGGCTGGGTGGAGGACTTCAGCCCGGTCACGATCAAGCTGATCGCCGCCGCAGAGCTGGCCGGGGCGATCGGCCTAGTGCTGCCACCTCTGGTCGGTATCGCCGCGGTGCTGTCGCCGATCGCCGCTGCCTGCCTGGCCCTGACCATGCTCGGCGCCGTGCTGGTACACCTGCGCCGCCGAGAGTTTCGTGGGCTGATTCCGGCCCTGGTGCTGATGTTCCTGGCGATCTTCGTCGCCGTCGGACGCTTTGCGATCGTGCCGTTCTGATCAGGCGCGCCAGATACGGCTCAGGTAGTCGCGCATCGAGCGGTCCGAGGAGAAGAAGCCGGTGCGGGCTACGTTCAGGATCGCCTTCTTCGACCACAACTCCTGGTCGGCGTAGACCGCCTCGACAGCGGCCTGTGCGTCCACATAGGAGGCGAAGTCGGCCAGCGCCATGAACCGGTCGTGGTAAAGCAGGTTGGACACCACTGGTTCGAAGGCATTGCGATCTCCGCCGGAGAACTCCCCGGACGCAATCAGATCGATCGCCGCCTTCAGCTGCGGGTTCGACTCGTAGTACGAGCCCGGCTGGTAGCCGGCCGCGCCGAGGGCAGCCACCTCGGGCTCGGTCATTCCGAAGCCGAAGAAGTTCTCGTCGCCCACCAGCTGGCGGATCTCGACGTTCGCGCCGTCATCGGTGCCGATGGTCAGCGCCCCGTTCAGGGCGAACTTCATGTTGCCGGTGCCGGAGGCCTCCATGCCGGCCAGCGAGATCTGCTCGGACAAGTCGGCGGCCGGGATCAGCTTCTCGGCCAAGGTGACGTTGTAGTTGGCCGGGAAGGCCACCTGCAGCCGTCCGGCCACCCGCGGGTCGGTATTCACCTTCTCGCCGACCTTGTTGATCAGGTAGATGATCTCCTTGGCCAGCCGGTAACCCGGGGCCGCCTTGGCGCCGAACACGACAGTGCGCGGCTTGATCGTGGTGGGGTCGACGCTCTCGTGGATGATCTGCTCGTACAGACTCACCACGTGCAGGATCTTCAGAGTCTGCCGCTTGTATTCGTGCAGCCGCTTCACCATCACATCGAGCAGATGGTCGCCGGACAGTTCGATCCCGTCGCGAGCCCGGAGCAGTGCGTAGAGCCGCTCCTTGTTGGTCTGCTTGGCCTCACGGAAGGCGCGGCGGAACTCCTCGTCCTCGGCGTACGGCTCGAGTTCGGCCAGCCGATCCAGATCGGTCACCCAGCCCACGCCCAGCGCGTCGGTGATCAGCTGGGACAGCCAGGGATTGGCCAGCCGCAGGAAGCGACGCGGCGTCACACCGTTGGTGACGTTGGTGAACTTGTCGGGCCAGTACTCGCTGAATGCGGGTAGCACCTTGTCGGCCAGGAGTTGGGAGTGCAGTGCGGCTACGCCGTTGACCTTCATTCCGGCGACGGTGGCCAAGTAGGCCATCCGGACCGAGCGGTCCGGGTAGTCGGTGACGATCGACATCGAGCGGGCCCGCAGCTCGTCACCGGGGAAGCGGGTGCGCACCTCGGCCAGGAAGGCGTCGTTGATCTGGTAGATGATCTCCAGATGGCGGGGCAGCAGCCGTCCCAGCAGATCGACCGGCCACACTTCCAGCGCCTCGGGCAGCAGCGTGTGACAGGTGTAGGCGAAGCACTTCTTGGTGACTTCCCAGGCCTCGTCCCACTCCCACTTCTCCTCGTCGATCAGGATCCGCATGAGTTCGGGGACGGCAATCACCGGGTGGGTGTCGTTCAGCTGGAAGGTGACCCGGCTCGGCAGATCGTGCAGATCGAAGTCTGGGTCGAGCACCTGGTTGATGAAGTCGCGGATCGAGCAGGCCACAAAGAAGTACTGCTGCTGCAGCCGCAACTCCTTGCCCTGCGGAGTCGAATCCTCCGGGTAGAGCACCTTGGTGATGTTCTCGGCGAAGGTCTGGGCGCGGACGGCCTCGGCGTAGTCGCCGGCGTTGAAGATGGCCAGGTCGAAGGCCTTGGTGGCCTGAGCGCTCCACAGCCGCAGTGTGTTCACCCGTCCGTTCTGGTAGCCGGGGACCATGTAGTTGTAGGGCAGCCCGAGCACATTCCAGGACGGCACCCAGCGGGTCCGCTCGACGTCCCCGTCCCGGTAGGTCTCGGTGTGGCCACCGAAGTTGACCTGGACGGCGGCTTCCGGGTGCGGGAAGCCCCACGGCTCGCCCAGGGACAGCCAGGTATCGGGCTGCTCGACCTGGCGGCCGTCCACGAAGGTCTGCTTGAAGATCCCGTACTCGTAGCGAATGCCGTAACCAATACAGGGAATGCTCATGGTGGCCAGGGAGTCGACGAAGCAGGCGGCCAGGCGACCGAGGCCGCCATTGCCGAGGCCCGGCTCGACCTCCTGGGCACGCAGCGTGACCAGATCCAGGCCACAGGCCGCCATGGCCTTCTCGGCGATCTCGCCCAGGTCGGTGGCCAGCAGTGCATTGCCGAGCTGACGGCCGAGCAGGTATTCGGCCGACAGATAGCCGACCGCCTTCTCCTTGGTTTCACGCTGATGCCGGGTGGTCTCCAGCCAGCGGGCCATCAGGTAGTGCCGGACGGTTCGGGCCAGCGCCAGGTACTGGTCGTTCACCGTCGAGCGGGACAGGGCGACGCCTTGGCCGGTGTTCAGCTCGCGCAGGAACTCCTTGACGAACCCGTCCACGGTCGCTGGTGGTGCGGCCACCGGTGCCAGTGCGAGCGGATGGGTGGGCTTGGTCGTAGGTCCGAACCGGTGGATCTCGGTGGTCGGGCTCTCGTCCGCCGGCGACTGGCCGGCAAGCACCTGGTCACTACTCATGCGGGCCACCGTAACCAACTCACGTAACAGGTGCGAAAACGTCACTGCAAAGTCCATTACGTTTTCGGGGGCTGGCCTCCCGGACGTTGGTGCGGTATACCCGCGGCTCAGCCCAGGTAGTCCAGGCCGATGTCGAGCACGTGCGCCGAGTGGGTCAGCCAGCCAACCGAGATCAGGTCGACGCCGGCTTCGGCGATCGGAACCGCGGTGGCCGGAGTGATCCGTCCGGATGCTTCGGTGATCAGCCGGCCGTCCACCATGGCCACGGCCTCGCGCAGGAGTTCGGGCCCCATGTTGTCCAGCAGGACGGCATCGGCCCCGACCTCGAGCAACTCGCCGAGCTGGGAGAGCGAATCGACCTCCACCTCGATCTTCACCAGATGTCCGACGCCGGCCGTGGCAGCCAGGACGGCTGCGCGGACGCTCCCAGCGGCGGCGATGTGGTTGTCCTTGATCAGCACCGCGTCGTCCAAGCCGAACCGGTGGTTGGCGCCGCCACCGGCCAGCACGGCGTGCTTCTGCAGGGCTCGCAGACCGGGAATGGTCTTGCGGGTGTCGACGACCTTCGCGTGGGTGTGCGCAATCGCGTCGGCAATCGTTGCGGTGCCGGTGGCCACCCCGGACAGATGGCCCAGGAAGTTCAGGGCGACGCGCTCACCGGTGAGCAGGCCGCGGGCCGGTCCGGTGATGGTGGCCAGCACCGTCCCTGGTGCCACCCGGGTGCCGTCCGGCACCAGGTCGTGCACCTCGATCCGCGGATCGACGAGTTCCCACGCCAGCTGCGCGCAGGCACCGCCGGCGATCACGCCGGGCTCGCGGGAGACCAGCGCCACCCGAGCTTGCTGCTCAGCCGGAATGATCGTGTCGGTGGTCAGGTCACCGGCCCGGCCCAGGTCCTCCAGCAGCGCGGCTCGGACCAGGGGCTCGATGACCAACCGCGACAGCGCTCTCATCGCTGGCCGCCGACTGGAGTGAGCTCGGTGTCGACCCGGTCGCCGGGCAGGCTGAGCAAGTGCTCGGCAGCTTCGGCGGTCTGCGGGAAGTCGGTGCGGGTGTGACCACCACGGGACTCCTCGCGGCGCAATGCGGCCCCCACCAGCAGCGTGGCGACCAGTCCGGCGTCGTGTTCGCGCAGCGGAGCGAGCTCATCCAAGGCGGTGGCCAGGCCGGACGCGTCCCGCAGCACCCCGGCTGCGCGGCTGGTGATGGTGCGGACCTGGTCGACGACCGGATCGGGCTGCCAGCTCTCCTCGATTCGTTGGGCGGGCACGGCCGGCGGCCGGCCGGCGCCGGACATCGTGGACTTCCAGCCCTGAGCGACCCAGCGTCCGCAGACGACAGCCTCAAGCAGGGAGTTGCTGGCCAGCCGGTTCGCGCCGTGCAGACCTGTCGAGGCGACCTCGCCGGCGGCATACAGGCCAGGCACTGTGCTGCGTCCGGCCAGATCCACCAGCACGCCACCCATGTGGTAGTGCGCGGCCGGACGAATCGGCAGCAGATCCCGGGTTGGATCCAACCCGGCATCACGGGCGGTGGCGAAGATCGAGCCGAACAGCGTGGCGAAGCGCTCCCCGGGGTTCTTGGTGGCGTCCAGGAAGACCCGGTGACCGGCCTGCAGCTGGGCCCACTCGGCACGCGACACCACGTCGCGAGCCGACAGCGGGTTGCGCAGCACCCACTCGCCGTTCTCATTCACGACGATCGCGCCCTCACCGCGGACGGCCTCGCTGACCAGCGGCATCGGATCGATCCCGACGTCGAGGGCGGTCGGGTGGAACTGCACCATCTCGATGTCGCGCAGCACTGCGCCGGCCCGGTGCGCCAGCGCCAGCCCTTGGCCGCGTGAGGACAGCGGATTGGTGGTGTGGCTGAACAAGCCGCCGATCCCTCCGGTGGCCAGCAGCACGGTATCGGTGTGCACCTCGAAAGGTCCGTCCGGGCCGTCCACCAGAACTCCGTACACGGCGCCGTCCCTGGTCAGGACGGACAGCGCGGGGGAGTACTCCCACAGCGCCACCGACGGCAGCTGCCGAGCGTGGGCCACCACGGTCTCCAGCAGGACGGCACCGGTCCGATCACCGTCGGCGTGGACGATCCGCCGCCGGCTGTGTGCACCTTCCAGGCCGAGTCGCAGGGCGCCGTCGGCATCGCGGTCAAAAGCGGCACCCAAGCCGCTGAGCCAGGCGATGGCCTCCGGTGCCGAGGAGGTGATGGCGGAGACGACACTCGGTTCACACAGCCCGGCGCCGGCGGCCAGAGTGTCGGACGCGTGCAGCTGCGGGTCGTCGTCCGGGCCGACTGCGGCGGCCATGCCGCCTTGGGCCCAGCCGGTCGAAGTGCCGGTGGAGACGGCGCCGGCGCTGAGCACGATGCACGGCTGCGGGCTCAGTTCGATCGCCGCGCTGAGTCCGGCCAGCCCGGCCCCGATGATGACCGGGCAGCCGGCCTCGATGCTGCGGGTCACTTCGCCACTCCGATCGCGAGCATCCGTTCCACCGAGCGACGGGCGGCCTCGGCGACATCCTCGGGGACGGTCACCTCGTTGGTCATCGTCTCCAGGGCATGCCGGATCGAGCCCAGGGTGTTGCGCTTCATGTGCGGGCACAGGTTGCACGGTCGGACGAAGTCGATTTCCGGGTAGAGCTGGGCGACGTTGTCGCTCATCGAGCATTCGGTGATCAGCGCCACCTGCGTGGGCGCCTTGGCGTCCACGAACTCGACCATCTGCGCAGTGGAGCCGGCGTAGTCGGCGGCGTCCACCACCTCGGGTGGGCACTCGGGGTGGGCCAGCACGGTGACCCCGGGGTAGTCGGTGCGGATCTGGGCGATGTCCAGCGGAGTGAACCGCTCGTGGACCTCGCAGGCGCCCGGATGGGTGATCACCTCGACGCCGGTTTGCCGGGCCACGTTCGCGCCCAGGAAGCGGTCGGGGATCATGATCACCTGCGGCACGCCCAGGCTTTCGATCACCTTCACGGCATTGCCCGAGGTGCAGCAGATGTCCGACTCGGCCTTCACGGCGGCTGAGGTGTTCACGTAGGTGACCACAGGGACCCCGGGGTGGGCGGCGCGCAGCGCCCGGACATCGGCGGGAGTGATCGACTCAGCCAGCGAGCAACCCGAGCGCAGATCGGGGATCAGCACCGTCTTGGCCGGGTTCAGCAGCTTGGCGGTCTCGGCCATGAAGTGCACTCCGGCAAGGACGATCACGTCCGCGTCCACCGTGGTGGCCTCGCGGGCCAGTGCCAGGGAGTCGCCGACGATGTCGGCCACGCCGTGGAAGATCTCCGGGCGCATGTAGTTGTGCGCCAGGATCACGGCATTGCGTTCGGCCTTGAGCCGCAAGATCGCCTCGACGTCGTCGGCCATGGTCGCCCACTCGGCGCGAGGAACGACGTGACTGACTCGTGGGTAGAGCTCGGCAGCGGTGCTGGTCATGGGATCCTTCCGTCCGGCAGCCTTATGCTACATCTGAGCAAAAGACCCGGCCCGGTTTATTCCAGCACGTGGAAAGTCAGCGGCCTCGGCTGATCGGCAGCTTGGTGCCGACCACCTTGCGCTCGGCCAATACCTGACGCCGGAAGCGGTAGAGCCGAGCCGGACGTCCGCCGGTATCGGCCAGTTGGCCGCCGGTCTCCTCGACCAGCGCCTGCTGCTCGATCATCCGCCGGAAGTTCTGGGTGTGCACTTCGTGCCCGGACAGCGCCTCAACGCAGTCCTGCAACTGCCGCAAGGTGAAGTCCGAACTCATCAGCTCGAAAACCACCGGACGGTAGCCGATCTTGGCGCGAAGCCGGGCGATGCCGGTGGCCAGCACGCGCCGGTGGTCTCCGGCCATTCGTCCCCCAGGGGCCAGCCGGGACGGATCGGCGGCCGGTGATTCCGGCACCAGCGCCGCTTCGTAGAGCAGCTCGTAACGGTTCAGAATCAGCTCCGGGCGCCAGGGATGGGGGCTGAGGCCGAAGCTGATGTCGATCCGCTGGCGGCGCTGCCGCCGCAACTCCGGCTCACTCTCGGCCCACGCCAACAGGGCCGGCACCAACGGGTCCAGGTGATCGGAGGGCAGCCCGCGGCGGTCCTCCCAGCCGAACAGCTGGTACCAGTTCGTCCAAACGCCGATGCCGGGGCGGCCCGCGGTGGTCAATCCGAGGTAGGAGACCGAGATCGGGCGTCCGCCCCGCTCGTCGCGATCCAGATCGGCGAAGGTGTACAGCTGCTCCAAGAAGCCGAGGCTGAGACCGGTCTGCTCCTCCACCCACGCTCGGGTGGCTGCCTGCAGCGAACGGTGGCTGGGCAGCAACGGTCCGGCCGGCAGCCGGGGAGGCTCGCCCAGGGTGAGCACGGTGGGGGCGCCGTTCTGCATGGCCACGACGACGGCGAGCAACTCCGCGCTGACCTGTTGTCCGCTCATCAGCCGACCTCCCTTCGCGGTCAGGATAGCGGCGCGCTCGAGTGCCGGACTGGTCGGCATTGTTAGGCTCGCCCTATGAATCGAGTGTGGCGCTCACTGCTGGTCTTGATGCTGTCCTTCGGCTGGTTGGCCATGGTGCCGACAATCGCTCGAGCCGACGACTCCGATGACCGAATCACCGACTACAAGGTGGTCGCCACCTTCGACGCCTCCGGGACCGCTGCGGTGCAGCTGACCCTCAGCGTCGACTTCGGCGACACCGAGGGGCACGGCCCCTATCTGGTCTTCCCGCTGCGCCAGGCGATCGCCAACGATCTGGATCACTGGCGGATGATCGACGTGACGGTCGGTGAGGTGACCAGCCCCAGTGGCGCGGACGCCACCTTGGCCACCGAGGAGTCCGACGGAAACCTGGTGATCCGAGTCGGCAGTGAGGGGCACACCTTCACCGGGGTGCAAACCTACGTGGTCAACTACACGGTGGACGGATTGATTGCCGCCAACAACGCGCAGTCGAACCTGGATGAGGTGAACTGGAACGTCGTCGGTGACGGCTGGCAGATCCCCATCGATCGGGCCGAGGTGACGCTGGTCGGGCCGGCTGTGATCTTCCGGACGGCTTGCTTCTCGGGCAGCCTCTACGACACCCCGTGCGACAACGCGCACACCGGGACGGCGGCCACCTTCTCGGCCAACAACCTCGATCCGGGCAACGGCATGCAGGTGGTGGCCGGTTTCCCTGTCGGCACTTTCACCGGGGTCGAGACGCGCTACACCAAGCGCTACACCGTCCAGAACATGTTCCCGGTGACGCCGTACACCGCCTCGGTGACCGCATTGCTGAGCGTGCTCGGCTTGGGGCTGCTGATCAGGCGGACCCGGCGTCGCGATGAGGTCTTCGTCGGGCTGACTCCCGGCGTGGTCCCGGCCCAGGGGCAGCAGACGACCATCGGCACGGCCGACGGCGACGAGCCGGTCGCCGTCGCCTTCACTCCGCCCAAGGAGGTACGGCCCGGCGAAGCGGGGACGCTGCTGGACAACGTCGCCGATGACCGTGACGTGACCGCAACGATCGTCGACCTCGCCGTCCGCAATCAGTTGCAGATCACCCAGACTGCGCCGAAGGAGTGGACCTTCGTCCGCCGCTTCAACGCCGAGGACGAGCTTGCCGACTACGAAGAGGAGTTGCTGGATCGCCTGTTCGCCGGCAGTAACCGAGTGACGACGCAGGATCTGCGCGATGAGAGTTACGCCGGGCTGCTCACCGAAGTGCGCGGCAACCTGTACCGCCGGGTGGTCGAGTTGCAGTGGTATCAGGCCAATCCGTCCCATGTGCGGGCGGCCGCCATCGGTGGCGGGGTGGCGCTGATCCTGGTCGGAGCCGGCCTCGGTTTCCTGGCCGGCTTCCTCGGCTGGGGCCTGATCGGGCTGGCCGGCGTGATCGTGGGCCTTGGGGTCTTGATCCGAAGCAACCACTTCGGACGCCGCACCGCGTCCGGCTCGGCGGTGTTGGCCCAGACCAAGGGCTTCGAGTTGTACCTGACAACGGCCGAAGCTGATCAGATCAAGTTCGAGGAGGGCATCGACGTGTTCTCCCGCTACCTGCCCTATGCGATCGTCTTCGGGGTGGCCGAGCGATGGACCAAGATCTTCCAGCAGCTGGCCGACCAGGGTCGCTACACGTTCAATCCTTACTGGTACGCCGGCTACGGCTTCACGCCGCGTTTGGACGATCTGGGCTCCTCATTGAGTTCGCTGGGTTCGACGATGTCCAGTTCGCTGCAGGCGGCCACGGCCGCCACCAGCGGTGGCTCGGGCTTCTCGGGTGGCGGCGGCTTCGGCGGCGGTGGCGGCGGCACCTGGTGATGGTGACGTCAAGCCGGGCGTCCATCGTGGCGGGGGAGTTGGGACGGCTTGGCTAGGCTGTGCCCCGGTCGTACCCGATCAGACAGGACGAGATGACCTTGCTGCCATTGTCCGTACCCGGCGTCCGGTTGTTCGAGCAGAACATCGGCTTGGGGATTCTGATCATCGCGATCGCCTCCTTCGCCTTCGCCTCCGGAGCGACCATTCAGCACCTGGCTGTGGGCCGGACGGTCACCGCCGGGGCTGAGAACCGGTCCATGGGGCTGCGCCAGCTGCTCAGCCTGCTAGTCAATCCGCGCTGGCTGCTCGGCCTGGGCGTGGTTGCGCTGGGTGCCAGCATGCACATCGTGGCGTTGATGATGGCGCCGGTGACTGTGGTGCAGCCGGTCGGCATCCTGGCCGTGCCGTGGTCGGTGTTGCTGGCCGCCAAGATCCACGGCTTCAAGCCGAATCGGCAGATCTGGGCGGCCGTGGTGCTGACCATCGTCGGCATCGTGGTGTTCACCCTGATCTCGGCCAGCTATGCCGCCCCCGTCGTGTCGCTGCCGCCGACGATGATCCTGGTCTTCTGCGTTGCGGTCTACCTGATCGGAGCAGGGCTTGGCCTGTTGGGCCGCTTCGGCCCAGCGCGGCTGCGCTGTCTGGCCTGGGCCACCGGTGGCTCGTTCTTCTACGGGCTGTCTTCGGCGCTGGTGAAGACCACGACCGAGTTGCTCGCCGCCGGTGACTATCTGCACAGCCCACTGTTCTGGGTGGTGGTCAGCTTCCTGCTCTGCAGCTACCTGATGGGTGGCTGGATGGTTCAGCAGGGCTACGCCAACGGACCGGCTGAGATCGTGGTGGGCTCGATGACGACCACCGATCCGATCGTGGGGGTGACCTTCGGCATGGTGGTGCTCGGAGAAGGCGCCCTGCTGACCCTGGGACCCTCGCTGGGGATGCTGATCTCCGGCGCCGTGGCTATCTCCGGTGTCGTTCTGCTCTCCCGCTATCACCCCGAATCGGCCAAGTATCTGACCCCGACCTCAGTGGACGGTGCGGACGGCTCGTCGCCGGTGGACCCAGCGCCGGTGGCCGAAGACCCGGTGTCGGCTTAGCTGTACACCTAGCCTGAGATCGGCAGCGCGGACAGCTGCTCGGTGCGTCCGATCAACAAGGCGATGGTCGACTCCCCGCGCTCCGCGCCGAACCGAACCCAGCCTTCGACCTGCTGGCCCTCCGATACCGGCTGGAAATCCAGCGCCGGCGTACGGGAGGATCCTTGGGCTGATGTCCGAACCGTGCCGCTGGAATCGATCACGTTCAGGGTGTAGGGCAGCGTGCCGGTGGTGACCTTGATCCGGATCAGCACTTCCAGGCCGCTGACATCCCACTCCTGCCGGACCACCTCCCAGCTGCCCGCCGGGTCGCCACCGGGGGCAACGAATGGCTGGTGCAGCTCGGGCGTGCCGCTGGTGGATTGGCCGCTCTGGCTCGCCGAGGGCGCCGTCGAGGCGCTGGAGGACGGCGCGCTCGGGCGCAGAGTGGTGCTGTAGAAGATCAGTGCAGCGATCAGGGCCACCGCAACGCCGGCCAGGATCGGCCACGGAGAGCGAGTCGGTGCGAACTGCTCGACCTCGACCTTGGGCAGCTGGTTCGTCCCCGGGCTCATCGACGTTTGCGGGGCCGGCGTGCCACGGGTGGCGTAGGAGGCGTCGTCGCTGGCAGCAAGCGGGGCCGGACTCCAGTCGGCCGGAGGCCGGTGGTCCTGCGGCTCGGGTGCTGGCGGATTCGACATCGGGGCAAGGCTACCCGGTTCAGCTTTCCGATCGGCTGTGGACGGGTGCGCCTCGATCCAGGCGGCCTGTGGATCGGTGAGCGCAGGATGCCATGCGGCCCGACGGTGCACGGGTATGAGCATCCCGCAGCAGCAGCCCCGGCTTTCGGTGCGCAACCTGGACGACCTGGTCGGGGTCGTCCCGTACCTGATCGGCTTCCACCCGCAAGAGTCGCTGGTGGTGATGATCCTCACCGACGGCCGGGTCGAACTGACCGCCCGGGTGGATCTGGCGCCGATCTCGGATCCGGCGGCTTTGGCCGACTTCTGGACCCGGCTGGATCTGCGCTTCCCGCGAGCCGAGCCATGGTTCCTGGCCTTCAGTGATGATCGGCAGCTGGCCTGGTCGGTGCTGGAACATTGCGTCCTGCTGGTCGGTGAGCATCGGCTGGGTCGGGTGGTGGCTGTCGTGGGTGACTACTGGGAGGCCGACCTGCCCGGCGGTCCGTCCGGCGCCGTCCAGGCCAGTCCCAGTGCGGCTGAGGCGGCGCTGCTCGGATTGCCGGCCCGGACGTCGCGAGCCGAACTCGCTGCGCTGGTGGCCGGGCCCGCCGATGCGGCCGTGGACGGTCTGGTCGAACGATTCGCCGCCCAAGCCGAGTTCCTGGATCGGCGCGGGCTGCGCGCCAAGCGGGCCATCCTGGACCGGCTGCTGCACAGCGATGGCCCTCTCACCGTCGACGACGCCGTACTGGCCGCACTCCTGGTCAGCGAGCCGTCTCGGCAACTGATGGTGCTGCGCCGGCTTTCCACGCAGAACGCCGAGCAACAGGTTCGGCTGTGGGTGTCGGTGTTGGCGTGTGCACTGACGCCCTACCGTCCGGGGCCTCTCGGCTTGCTCGGAATGGCCGCATGGCTGACCGGGAACGGCGCCTTGATGACGATCTGTCTGGAGAACCTGGATGCCATCGACCCGCTCGGTCCGCTGCCGACCTTGCTGGACTGGCTGAATCTGCGGGTGCTCCCGCCGGACCTGTGGTCGACGCACCGCTCCGCGTTGCTGCGTGCGGTCGCCGACCACCTCACCGTGATCGGACCCACGCCGGCCAGCTCCGACAGCTGAGTGTGGCGAGGTGGTCGCGACTGGTCTGGGTGAGGCTGGCCCCGTGTCGAATCGGATACCATGGGGCACTGTGCATAGCGCATCTCTGCTTCTTCCTTAGCCGCGGCTGCTCACGCAGACGCGGCGGCCCCTGGCGAGCCTGACGGCCCGCGGGGGTTTTTTCATGTTTCGCCACGCGAGGAGAGTTCTAGAAGTGACCACCGAATCGGTCCGGGCCGGCTACGACGCCGCCGCCGCTCAAGAGAAGTGGCAGCGGTTCTGGGAGGCCGACGGCACGTTCACCCCACTCGACGACGGCTCGCGTGAGCGGCGCTACATGCTCGACATGTTCCCCTACCCGTCGGGCGATCTGCACATGGGTCACGCCGAGGCTTTCGTGATGGGCGACATCGTGGCCCGGTACTGGAAGCTGTGCGGCTACGACGTCATGCACCCGATCGGCTGGGACTCCTTCGGGTTGCCGGCCGAGAATGCCGCGATCGCCCGGGACGCCCATCCGGCCGACTGGACGTACGCCAACATCGAGACCCAGGCCGGATCCTTCAAGCGCTACGGGCTCGGCTTGGACTGGTCGCGTCGGCTGCACACCTCCGACCCGGAGTACTACCGCTGGACGCAGTGGCTGTTCCTGCGCTTCTACGAGCGCGGCCTGGCCTACCGCAAGGACAGCTACGTCAACTGGTGCCCGAACGACCAGACCGTGCTGGCCAACGAGCAGGTCGTCCAGGGGCTGTGTGAGCGGTGCAGCGCGGTGGTCACCAAGCGCAAGCTCACCCAGTGGTACTTCAAGATCACCGACTACGCGCAGCGGCTGCTCGATGACATGTCACTGATTGAGGGCAAGTGGCCGGATCGCGTGCTGGCCATGCAGCGCAACTGGATCGGACGCTCCGAGGGTGCCTACGTCGATTTCCAGATCGAGGGACGCGAGGAGCCGGTCCGGGTGTTCACCACCCGTCCGGACACCCTCTACGGGGCCACCTTCTTCGTGGTCGCGCCTGAGGCGTCGCTGGCCGCTGAGATCGTCACCGATGCGCAGCGTCCGGCCTTTGAGGAGTACCTGGAGGCCACCAAGCGGGCCACCGAGATCGAGCGGCAGTCCTCCGAGCGTCCCAAGACCGGGGTGTTCCTGGGCGTCCACGCCATCAACCCGGTGAACAACGAGTTGCTGCCGATCTACGCGGCCGACTACGTGCTGGCCGACTACGGCACCGGCGCGGTGATGGCGGTGCCGGCCCACGACCAGCGTGACCTCGACTTCGCCAAGGCGTTCAACCTGCCGGTGCGGGTGGTCGTCGAGACCGGCCTGCCCGACCCGGCCGAGACCTTCGTGGCGACTCCCGGCGATGGCAGCTACGTGAACTCCCCGGCGCTGGAGGGTCTGACCGACAAGAAGGCCGGCATCGCGGCGATCACCGCCAGCCTGGCCGAACAGGGCCGCGGCGAGTCCGCGGTCACCTTCCGGCTGCGCGACTGGCTGCTCAGCCGGCAGCGCTTCTGGGGCTGCCCGATCCCGATCATCCACTGCCCCTCCTGTGGCGAGGTGCCGGTGCCTGATGATCAGCTGCCGGTCCGGCTGCCCGACCTGCGTGGTGCCGCGCTGGCTCCGAAGGGCACCAGCCCGCTGGCCTCGGCCACCGACTGGGTGAACGTCGACTGCCCGAAGTGCGGCGGCCCGGCCCAGCGGGACACCGACACCATGGACACCTTCGTGGACTCGTCCTGGTACTACTTCCGGTACTGCTCGCCGAACTACACCGAGGGCCCGTTCGATCCGGCTGAGGTGGCCAAGTGGATGCCGGTAGCCCAGTACGTCGGTGGCGTCGAGCACGCGATTCTGCACCTGCTCTACTCGCGGTTCTTCACCAAGGTGCTCTCCGATATCGGCCTGGTGGACTTCCCCGAGCCCTTCATGTCGCTGATGAACCAGGGCCAGGTGATCAATCAGGGCAAGGCCATGAGCAAGTCGCTGGGCAATGGCGTCGATCTGGGCAAGCAGATCGACGAGTTCGGCGTGGACGCGATCCGCACCACCGTGGTCTTCGCCGGCCCGCCGGAGGACGACATCGACTGGGCCGATGTGTCACCCGGCTCGACCCTGAAGTTCCTGCAGCGCGCCTATCGGCTGGCCCAGGACGTGGTCAGCCCGGTCGGAGCCGATCCGACCAGCGGTGACCTGGGCTTGCGCCGAGCCACCCATCGCTCGGTGGCCGATGTCACCGAGGCGCTGGAGTCCAAGCGGTTCAACGTGGCCGTGGCCCGGATCATGGAGTTGGTCAACGCCACCCGCAAGGTGATCGACTCCGGCGCGGGTGCGGCCGATCCGGCGGTCCGGGAGGCCGCCGAGGCGGTCGCGGTGATCCTCAGCCCGATTGCGCCCTACGTGGCCGAAGAGATGTGGGAGTTGCTCGGCCATGCGCCGTCGGTAGCCGCTGCGTCCTGGCCGAAGGTCGATCCGGCACTGCTGGTGGCCGACCAGGTCACCTGCGTCGTGCAGGTGCAGGGCAAGGTTCGGGCCAAGCTGGACGTCGCTCCGAGCATCTCCGCCGAGGAGCTCGAGGCGATCGCCCTGGCCGATCCGGGCGTGCAGCGGGCGCTGGACGGCCGCGCGGTGCGCCAGGTGATCGTCCGGGCGCCCAAGCTGGTCAGCATCGTCCCGGCCTGACGCCGTCAGGCCTGTGGATGGTCGGGTTGTTCGTCCACAGGCTCTGAGTCGTGTGAACGGTTCGGGCTCGGGTTGCCCACTGTGAGGGCGTGAGGATCCCCGCCGAGGCTGAGTTGAGCGAGGTGGTTCGGGCCCGGCTCGAGCATCTCCTGGCTGAGTTGGAGCCTGCTCCGGTGAGTGGGCCGAGGCATGCTGTAAAAGGGGCGGCACCGATCATCCCTGATCGAGAGCCGGCCACTCCGGCTCCGATAGGGGAGTCAGCCGCTGGGGCGGGCGTGGCGGCGCCTGCCCCAGCGGTGGTCGCACGGCTGTTGAGTTTCGGCCGCGAGCACCTGGTCGCCGTGGTGCTGGTCTTGATGGTCGGGGTTGTCTGGACCGGCTACAGCCTGTTCCAAGCGCGGACGACGCCGGTGGCTGCGGCCGCTGCGCCGACGGTGCTGGCCAGCCCGACACCGACACCGACGGCGAGTCCGACGGCGACTGTCCTGGTGCACGTTCTGGGCGCGGTCCGCCGTCCCGGAGTGGTGACGCTCAGTGAAGGTTCCCGGGTGCAGGACGCGATTGTGGCCGCGGGCGGATTGGCGGCGAATGCCGACACCGGGGAGCTGAACCTGGCGGCAGTCCTGGTGGACGGTTCACAGCTGAAGATCGGCACCACCAAGCATCCTGGTGGTGAACTGCGCTCAGGGGCGTCCGACCAAGGCGGCGGATCGGGGACGACCGGAGCCGAGGCTAAGGTGTCGCTCAACTCGGCCACGCTCGCCCAGCTGGACACCCTGCCCGGAGTGGGGCCGGTCACCGCACAGAAGATCCTCGACTGGCGCTCCGAACACGGCAAGTTCACCGCCGTCACCGAGCTGCAGGAGGTGGACGGAATCGGCCCGAAGACCTATGCCGACCTCGCCGCCCGCGTCCGGCTCTGAGCTGGACTACCGGCCGCCGCTGCTGGCGGTGGCCGGATGGGCCGGGGCCTGGCTGGGGACGGGGCTGTCGCCGGTCCAGTCACTGCTGTTGATCGGTGCCGCCAGCCTGCTCGCCCTGCTCTGTAGGCGCCGCCGACTGGTGGTGGCGCTGGGCCTCAGCCTGGCCTGCTGCGCCGGGCTGGCCACCGTCCAGTCCTGGACGGTGCACGGCAACGCGGTCGCCGCACTCGCCGATGACGGGGCCGTCGTGGTGGCCGATCTGGAGGTTCACCAGGGACAACTCAGCGACAGTTCGCCGGGTGGGCCAACCTGGATCGCGACAGCGCGTCTGGTCGCCCTGCAGGGACGCGGCCAGGACTGGCTGTCGGGGGCGACGGTGCGGATCTCGGCCACGGGGAGCCTGCGCTACCGCTGGGAGGAGGTGCCGGTGGGAAGCCTCGCCCGGGCCACGGTGAAGCTTGGTCCTGCCGATCCGACCGACCAGGTCAGCGCCTGGGGCAGCCTCCGCTCACCACCGACGCTGCTCGCCGCGCCGGGGCCGGTGGATGCTGCGGTGAATCAGGTCCGCGAAGGCCTGCGCACTGCCGTGGCCGGGCTTCCCGATGAGCCGCGCGGCCTGCTGCCTGGGCTCGTTCTGGGCGACACCTCGCAGATGCCGTCTGCGCTGGTGGACGAGTTCAAGATCGCTGGCCTCACCCACCTGACGGCGGTCTCCGGGGCAAATCTGATGCTGTTGCTGGCCGCGGTCTTCTGGATCGCCGGACGCCTCGGCGTCCTCGGCTGGTGGCGGCGAGGGCTCGGGCTGGTCACCGTGGCCGCCTTCGTGGTGCTGTGTCGTGGTGAGCCGAGTGTGCTGCGCGCGGCGGCCATGGGCCTGGTCGGTCTGGCCGCTTTGGGTTGGGCCAGCGCGGGCCAGGGGTTGCGGTACCTGTCGTGGGCGGTGCTGGGGCTGGTGATGTTCGACCCCTGGCTGTCGCGATCGGTGGGCTTCGTGCTGTCGGTGCTGGCCAGTGCCGGGATCATCTGGTGGGCCCGTCGCTGGGCGAAGGCGCTGGCGACCTGGCTACCCGCCTGGCTGGCCGAGGCGATCGCCGTACCGGTGGCCGCCCAGCTGGCCACTCAGCCGGTGGTGACCGCCATTTCGAACCAGGTCAGCGTGGTGGGGGTGCTGGCCAACCTGGTTGCCGCGCCGCTGGTCGGGCCGGCAACCGTGCTGGGGTTCGCCGCAGCGGGAGTCTCGGTGATCGTCCCTCCGATCGCTGTCGGACTGGCCTGGGCCGGTGGTGGCTTCGCGCAGGTGCTGTGCTGGCTGGCTCACGGTGCCGCCGGCTTCCCCGGATCGACCGTGTCCTGGCCGGTCAGCCCGGTCGGGTTGGCGCTGCTGGTCGCCTGCTGCCTGGTGTTGGCATTGGCGGCGCCGCTGGTCTGGGCGCGGCCGTGGCTCGCGGTGCTGCTTGCGGTGGTGCTGGTCGTTGCCCTGATCCGGGCCCCGAGCGTGCCGGGTTGGCCGCCGAAGGACTGGCTGTTGGTCAGCTGCGACGTCGGCCAAGGGGATGCGACGCTGCTGCGCGCCGGTCCAGAGGCTGCGATCGTGGTCGATACCGGACCCGACCCTGGGCCGGTGGACCGCTGCTTGTCGCAACTGGGGATCACCGAAGTGCCGTGGCTGATCCTCACCCATCTGCACGCCGATCACGCCGGTGGGGTGTCCGGGGTGGCCAAGGGGCGTCGCATTGAGCGGCTGCTCTACTCCGGGGTCGAGACGCCCACCGCGAACTGGCGTCAGGTGCTGGCCTCGCTGCCGGAGGTGCCACGACTAGTTGCCGAGCCGGGGACGGTGGTCGCCGCCGGCGAGGCGCGGGTGGCGGTGTTGTCCCGGCTTGCCCTGCGGGCCCCCGGCGTCGATGACCGAGACTCGGCGGAGGAGAACGACTCATCCTTGGTGATGCGTGCGCAGGTGGCCGGCGTCCGGGTCGTACTGGCCGGAGACGTGGAGCCGGCCGGCCAGGAGGCGGCGCTGGCCAGGAATGCCGACCTGACTGCGAACGTCCTCCTGGTCCCGCACCACGGCTCGGCCCGGCAATCCGAGGGCTTCCTGCGCG
The DNA here is from genome assembly GCA_001603275.1 of Actinomycetales bacterium Actino_02. Taxonomy (GTDB): domain Bacteria; phylum Actinomycetota; class Actinomycetes; order Propionibacteriales; family Propionibacteriaceae; genus Propionicimonas. The sequence goes on from LUYM01000019.1 coordinate 23,234, forward strand.
CGATCGGTGCGTCCGTAGCGCTGATCAGCGTCGGAGTGGACAACGACTACGGCCACCCGGCGGCTCGCACCCTGGCAACAGTGGCTGCCACCGGTGCCCGAATCTTCCGCACCGATCGCAACGGAGCGATCGCCATCTCCGCAGGCCCGGACGGCCTGCTGGTCACCACCCAACGCAGCCCATAGCGCACAGGCCGAGGCGGCAACTGGCAGTCCGGACTGGCATGCTTGGCCCGTGGAGCAGGCACGAGCGTTCGGACATCCCCTTCTGGTCACCGGCCCGGAGTCCTTGCTGGCCGAGCGGGCGGTCAGCGACTACGTCGAGCGCGCATTGGCCGAGCGTCCCGATGCAGCCGTCAGTCGGCTCGAGGCGTCCGATCTGGACGCGGGAGCTCTGGCCGAGGCGACCGGTGGTTCGCTGTTCGCCTCGGCGAGCATCGTGGTGATCAACGACCTGGCGTCGCTTCCCGAACAGCTCAACGACCAGCTGCTCGCGCAGGCAGCCGACCCCGGCGCTGACCTGGCCTTGGCGATCGTCCACGGCGGGGGAGTGAAGGGTAAGGGGCTGCTGGACAAGCTCAAGAAGCTGCGTCCGGAGATCGTCGATTGCCAGTCGCTCAAGCCGTGGAACCTGCCGCAGTTCGTGAACGCCGAGGTCCGCCGCGCCAAGGGGCGCGCCGATTCCGCCGCCTGTGAGGCGATGGTGGACGCCGTCGGCACCGATCTACGGGCGTTGGCCGCTGCCGTTCGGCAACTGTTGGACGACTCGGCCGAACGGGCGATCACCGAGGCCGCTGTCCGCCGCTACTTTGGCGGACGAGCAGAGGTCACCGGCTTCGCCGTGGCCGACGACACCATGGCCGGCAACAGCGAGGGCGCACTGGGCAAGCTGCGCTGGGCTCTGGCCACCGGAGTGGCTCCGGTTCAGGTGACCAGCGCACTGTCGTCCAGCTTGCGTGGCCTGGGCAAGTACCTCGACGGCCGCGATCTGCGGCTGTCGGACGCCGACCTGGCCAAGCTGGCTGGGGTGCCGCCGTGGAAGCTGAAGGATCTGTCCCGGTTGTCCCGGGATTGGAAGCCGGGCGGAGTTGCTCAGGCGATCCAGGCGGTGGCTGTGGCCGACGCCCAGATCAAGGGCGCGGCCAGCGATCCCGGCTTCGCCCTGGAGCAGGCGGTGCTGAAGGTGATCTCATCCCGCGGGCGACGCTGAGGCTCGTCCGCACCAACCGCGTCCGAGAACGCCGAACGCCGCCCGGTCACCCGAGCGGCGTTCAGGGGAAAGATCAGAGTGCGGCGGCCTTCGAGGCGATCGCCGACTTGCGGTTCGCAGCCTGGTTGGCGTGGATGACGCCCTTGCTCACGGCCTTGTCCAGGGCGCGGGTCGCGACCTTGGCCAGCTCCTGAGCCTTGGCGGCGTCGCCGGCCTCGAGAGCCTCGTTGAACTTGCGGACGTGGGTACGCAGGCCCGACTTCACGGCCTTGTTCCGCAGCCTGGCCTTCTCGTTGGTCAGGATCCGCTTCTTCTGAGACTTAATGTTCGCCACGCCGGTGAGCTCTCTTCGCTGGTGTTGTTGCAAATGCGCCGCGCGGACGCGACTGCAAACACTACCAGTCTCCGGCTTGCCGCCTCAAATCGTCATGGCGGCACCGCCCGGTGCGTCCGCATATCTCGCGGGTCTGTCCCGATTGTGCCAGGGTCGGCGAGGCAGGTGCGTCCGGTATCGTGTGCTGGCTGCCCCGTAGACGAAGAAAGCGCATGTCGAAACCCGTACCCGGCAAGACCCCGCCCGCGTTGATCCGCAACTTCTGCATCATCGCGCACATCGACCACGGCAAATCGACTCTGGCCGACCGGATGCTGCAGCTCACCGGCGTGGTGGACGAGCGCTCGATGCGGGCTCAGTACCTGGATCGGATGGACATCGAGCGCGAGCGCGGGATCACCATCAAGTCGCAGGCCGTCCGGATGCCGTGGCGGGTGGACGGGCACGATTACGTCCTCAACATGATCGACACCCCAGGGCATGTCGACTTCACCTACGAGGTGTCCCGTTCGCTGGCCGCCTGCGAGGGTGCCATCCTGCTGATCGACGCCGCGCAGGGGATCGAAGCCCAGACGCTGGCGAATCTCTATCTGGCCCTCGAGGCCGATCTGCACATCATTCCGGTGTTGAACAAGATCGATCTGCCCAGCGCGCAGCCGGACAAGTACGCGGCCGAGATCGCCCATCTGGTCGGCTGCGAACCCTCTGACGTGCTGCGGGTTTCGGCCAAGACCGGTGACGGCGTGAAGGAACTGCTCGACCTGGTGGTGGCGGACGTCCCGGCTCCGGTCGGCGACCCGGACGCTCCGGCCCGCGCCCTGATCTTCGACTCCGTCTACGACACCTACCGCGGCGTGGTCACCTACGTCCGGGTGGTCGATGGCGAGCTCAGCCACCGCGAGCGGGTCTTGATGATGTCGACCAAGGCCACTCACGAGACCCTCGAGGTCGGCGTGATCTCGCCGGAGCCGATCAAGTCCCCGGCGCTGGGTGTCGGCGAGGTCGGTTACCTGATCACCGGTGTGAAAGAGGTGCGCCAGTCCCGCGTCGGCGACACCGTCACCATTGCCTCACGCCCGGCCAGCAAGGATCTGGGCGGCTACCGTCCGCCGCATCCGATGGTCTATGCCGGCCTCTACCCGATCGACGGAGCCGACTTCCCCGAACTGCGTGAGGCGCTGGACAAGCTGCAACTCAACGATGCCGCCCTGGTCTATGAGCCGGAGACCTCCGGGGCGCTGGGCTTCGGCTTCCGGGTCGGCTTCCTCGGCCTGCTGCACATGGAGATCGTCCGGGAGCGCCTGGAGCGGGAGTTCAATCTCGATCTGATCTCCACGGCGCCGAATGTGGTCTACCGGGTGGTCATGGAGGACGGCTCCGAACACATCGTGACCAATCCCTCGGAGTACCCCGACGGGAAGATCGCCGAGGTGCACGAACCGATCGTCCGGGCCACCGTGCTGGCCCCGGCCGAGTACATCGGGACGATTCTCGAGCTGTGCCAGGCCCGCCGCGGCGAGCAGTTGGGCATGGATTACCTGTCGGAGGATCGGGTTGAGATCCGCTACCTGCTGCCGTTGGCCGAGATCGTCTTCGACTTCTTCGATGCGCTGAAGTCGCGGACCAAGGGCTTCGCCTCGCTGGACTACGACGAGGCCGGTGAGCAGATCTCGAAGCTGGTCAAGGTGGACGTCCTGCTGCACGGCGAGCCGGTGGATGCTTTCAGTTCGATCGTGCACGCCGACGCCGCGTACACCTATGGCGTCGCGATGGCCAAGAAGCTGAAGGAACTGATCCCACGCCAGCAGTTCGAGGTACCGATCCAGGCAGCGATCGGCTCGCGGGTGATCGCGCGCGAGTCCGTCCGGGCGCTGCGCAAGGACGTGCTGGCCAAGTGCTACGGCGGTGACATCACCCGTAAGCGCAAGCTGCTGGAGAAGCAGAAGGAGGGCAAGAAGCGGATGAAGATGGTCGGCCGGGTGGAGATCCCCCAAGAGGCCTTCGTCGCCGCGTTGTCCACCGGAGAGTCCCCGGACAAGAAGAAGTAGCCGGCCGGATCGCCGAGGGCTCGCCTTCGCGCCGAGCGCTCGTGCCTGGGCACAGGCCCTCGACGACAACGCGAGCTTTCGGTGTTGGAGGAGCGACGCAATAGGCTCTGCGACATGGACGCAGAGATCGGCATCATCGGTGGCAGCGGCTTCTACGAGTTCCTGGAGAACCCGCGGACGATCGAGGTCGACACCCCCTTCGGAGCCCCCAGCGCCGCCCCTGCCGTCGGCGAAGTGGGCGGACGCACGGTGGCCTTCCTGCCCCGGCACGGTGCTCAGCACCAGTTCCCGCCGCATCGGGTCAACTACCGGGCCAACTTGTGGGCGCTGCGCAGCGTCGGGGTGCGCCAGGTGATCGCTCCGGCTGCCGTCGGCTCGCTGGTCCCCGAGCTCGGTCCGGGCACTTTCGTGGTGCCGGACCAGGTGATCGACCGCACCTGGGGGCGTCCGCACACTGTCTACGACGGCGTCGGTGAGGTCATTCACACCGCCTTCGCCGACCCGTACTGCCCGCGCGGACGGGCGACTGTCCTGGCGGCAGCCAATGCCGAGACCCAGCTGGTCGACGGCGGAACGCTGGTCGTGATCAATGGACCGCGGTTCTCCACCCGCGCCGAGTCCCGCTGGCACGCCGCGGCCGGTGGCACCGTCGTCGGGATGACCGGGGTGCCCGAGGCATCCGTGGCCCGCGAACTGGCCATGTGTTACACGACCGTCTGCATGGTCACCGATCACGACGCCGGAGTCGAAGCCGGCGAAGAGGTGACGCACGCAGAGGTGATGCGGGTCTTCGCCAACAACATCGAGCGATTGAAGTCTCTGCTGCTGCGGGTGATCGCCGACCTGCCGGCGGCCGAACCGGACGTGTCGGCAGTCTGCTCGTGCCGGCGAGTCCACGACGGCCAGAAGCTGCCGTTCCTGCTGCCCTGATGCCGTCCACTCCGCCTCCGGGTGATCCGGCACCGGCCGATGGCAGCCTGCCTGCGGATCGGCTGATCGGCGCGGAGTCGCGTCCGCTGAGCGCCTATGTCCACGTCCCGTACTGCAGTTCGCGCTGCGGCTACTGCGACTTCAACACCTACACGGCAGCCGAGCTCGGTGCCGAGCCAGGGTCGGGGCAAGACGCGTACCTGGCGGCAGCCCGCGCCGAGTTCGTCCTAGCCGGTCGGGTACTGGGCCCGCGCGAGCCGCTGCAGACTGTCTTCTTCGGTGGCGGCACGCCCACCCTGCTCCCGGCCGCTGAGCTGGCCGGCCTGCTCGACGGCTTGCGGGAGACCTTCGGGTTCGCCGAGGACTGCGAAGTCACCACGGAGGCCAACCCGGAAAGCGTCGACCAGGCCTATCTGGAGACGCTACGGGCCGCCGGCTTCACTCGAATCTCACTGGGTATGCAGTCGGCGGTGCCGAGCGTGCTGCAGGTCCTCGAGCGCCGGCACACTCCGGGACGAGTGGCCCAGGTCGTCGGCTGGGCGCGGGCGGCCGGCTTCGAGTCGATCAGCCTCGATCTGATCTATGCCAACCCGCACGAGACCCTCGACCAGTGGCGGACGAGCGTCGAGGCTGCTCTCGAGCTGGAGCCGGATCACCTCAGCGCCTACTCCCTGATCGTCGAGCCGGGGACGCGGCTGGCGGCCCGGATCGGACGCGGCGAACTGCCACTGCCGGACTCCGATCAGCAGGCCGACTGCTACCTGATCGCCGACGAAGCGTTCACTGCGGCGGGCCTGGCCAACTACGAGGTCAGCAACTGGGCGCGTCCCGGGCATGAGGCCCGGCACAACCTCGCCTACTGGCGCAGCGACGACTGGTGGGGCTTCGGTCCGGGCGCGCATTCGCACGTCAACGGCGTCCGCTGGTGGAATCTGCGGCATCCGGCCGCCTACACCGCCAAGCTGGCCGCGGCCTCGTCCCCGGCGCAGGCTCGGGAGATCCTCACCGCCGACGAGCGCCGGGTCGAGCGGGTGCTGCTGGAGCTTCGGTTGTCCGACGGTCTGCCTCTGGACGTCCTGACTGCGTCCGAAGTGGCTCGATTGCCGGAGCTCGCCGCGGCCGGATTCCTTGAAGTAACCGAACGATTCCTCCGGTTTAGCCGGTCCGGCCGATTGCTCGCTGATGGAGTAATCCGAAGCCTTCTCGATTAGGCCTCTTCTACAACGATCCGGTAACGGCATCGGGGATGTCACTGGCTGTAACAGCAGTGAGACAAAGGGATGGTCAAATTCCTAGCGCGCCCGTACCCTTGCCCAACCTGGCAGGGCCGGGTTGCACATTGCTCACGAGGAGGAAAAGTGAACAAGAGCATGTTCAAGTTGGCCGGCGTCGCCGTTGTGGTGGGCGCTTTGGCCCTCACTGGGTGTGGAACCCGCGGCGGAGCGTCCGCTGAGAGTTCCGCCTCCGGAAGCGCCGCGGCGGCAAACAAGGTCGCCAAGATCGGCGTCATTGCCCCGCTTTCTGGCGATCTGTCCGCGCTGGGTCTGGGCATCAAGAACTCGGTTGACCTGGCCATCAAGCAGGCCAACGAGTCCAAGGCCATCCCGGGCTGGACCCTGGAGCTCGCCGCCGAGGACGACCAGGCGACCCCGGACGTCGGCAAGAACGCCGCTACCAAGCTCGCCTCCGATGACGCCGTCGTCGGCGTGGTCGGCACCCTGAACTCGTCGGTCGCGCAGAGCGTGATCCCGGTTCTGTCCGCGGCCAGCATCGCGCAGGTCTCTCCGGCGAACACCAACCCGAGCCTGACCAAGGGCGAGGATCTGGCCAACCCGAAGCGTCCCTACGCCAACTACTTCCGTACCTGCACCACCGATGCGGTCCAGGGCCCGTTCGCGGCTCAGTACCTGCTCGAGACGGGTATCAAGAAGGTTGCGACCATCCATGACAAGAAGACCTACGGTCAGGGTCTGGTCGACAACTTCACGACTGCGTTCAAGGCTGGCGGTGGCGAGATCGTTGCAGCTGAGACCATCAACCCCGATGACAAGGACTTCTCCGCAGTGATCACCAAGGTGAAGGCAGCTTCGCCCGAGGCGATCTACTACGGCGGCGAGTACCCGCAGGCCGGCCCGCTGTCCAAGCAGGCCAAGGCTGCCGGTCTCACGGTCCCGCTGATGGGTGGCGACGGCATCTACGACGGCAACTTCATCAAGCTCGGCGGTTCGGCCGGCGACCTGGCCACCTCGGTCGGCGCTCCGGTGGACACCCTCGAGTCGGCGAAGGCCTTCGTCTCGGCCTACACCGCTGGGGGCTACTCCGAGCCCTACGCCGCCTACGGTGCTTACTCCTACGATGCCGCTAACGCGATCATCAACGCGCTGAAGGTCAGCCTGGCTTCGGCCACCGACGCCAAGTCGGCCCGGCAGGCCACCATCGATGCCTTTGCCAAGGTGAGCTTCGATGGCGCCACCGGCAAGGTCGGCTTCGACGAGTTCGGCGATTCGGTCTCCCGGGTGCTCACCGTCTACAAGGTGGACGGCACCGAGTGGAAGGCCGAAAAGACCGGCGAACTGAAGTGACCTAGAGCCCGCTGGGGTCCGTCTCAATCCGAGACGGACCCCGGTGGGCCCGCGCATTTTCAAAGGGGTGCTACGAAAGTGGACCTGTTCTTTCAGCAACTAATCAATGGCCTCTCGCTAGGGGCCCTTTATGCCCTGATCGCTGTCGGCTACACCGTTGTGTACGGCATCGTCCAGTTGATCAACTTCGCTCATGGCGAGATCTTCATGGTGGGCGCTTTCGGTGCCTATGCCACCTGGATGGTGATGGGCCAGCCCGCCAATCTCAGCGTCGGGATGGCGCTCGGGGTGGTCTTGCCGCTGATGCTGGTCGGTGGTGTGGTGTCGTCGGTCGTGGTGGCCTTGCTCACCGAGCGAGTCGCCTACCGGCCGTTGCGCAATGCGCCGCGACTTGCTCCGCTGATCTCGGCAATTGGCGTCTCGGTCTTCCTGCAGGAGTTCGTCCGGCTGTTCTACGGAACGATCCCGTTCGTGACCCGGATCCCGGGTTGGCCCGATGCCAAGAGCGCCGTGCCGTTCCCCTCGATTTCGGGGATCAGCGACGCGTCGGTCCAGATCGGTGGCGTCCTGGTGCAGGCTTCGGCGTTGTTCACTCTGCTGGCACTGGTGGTCTGCACAGTCTTCTTGTGGTTCTTCGTGAACCGCACCAAGACCGGACGCGCCATGGTGGCCACGTCGCAGGATCCCGACACCGCTCGTCTGATGGGCATCAACGTTGACCGGGTGATCGTGGCAGCGTTCGCGGTGGGCGCCGGTTTGGCCGCCATCGCCGGCGTGGCGCACGGCCTTCGCTACGGCAACATCGACTTCCGGATGGGCTTCCTGGCCGGCCTGAAGGCGTTCACCGCCGCCGTGCTCGGTGGCATCGGCAACATCAACGGTGCCGTTGTCGGCGGCCTGGTGCTCGGTGTCGTGGAGGCGCTGGCCAGCAACTACCTCGGGACGACCGCCTGGAAGGATGTCTGGGCCTTCGCGCTGCTGATTCTGGTCCTGGTCTTCCGGCCGCAAGGTCTGCTCGGCGCCAAGGTGGTGGACCGCGCATGAACACCGTCATCCCTGATCGGATCAAGATCGCTTACCGCTACCCGGCTCGTGCAGTCGGTGCAGCCGGTGCGCTGCTGATGCTCGTGTCGATCTTCCTGCCGTGGGCCTACGGCACCGCGGCGCTGGACGACATGTCCTACTACGGCGCGCCATCGCCGTTGCAGCTCTGCTTCGGCGTGCTGGCCCTGACAGTGCTGGCTCTGCTCACCATTCCGCTGGTCGGCAAGCAGCGACTGGGCAAGTGGGCCAAGGTGCTGGCATGGAACACCACGGCCAAGACTGCCTCGATCACCGCCTTGATCACGGCGGCCATCGCGGTGACCTCGGTGGCCGTCGAGCTTGGTGGCCTGCTCAACGTCGAGATCGGTGGCTGGCTGGTCATCTTCGGTGGGGTCGCCGCCGTGGCGTCGACGCTGTTCCTCCCGGACTCACCAGAGCCGAGCCTCGACGAGGTGAAGAGCCCCAAGTGGCTGCAGATCCTGGCGATCGTGGTGCTGATGGCGGTCGCTCTGTTCGCCGCAGCGTTCGCGCTCGGGCAGGTGGACGCGGGTGCCTTCCTCACCTTCGGTTCCTTCCTGGTGGCCGTGGTGATGGTCCTTCGTCAGTTCGGTGTGTTCGGTTGGCTGGGCATGGCCGCAGCCGCGAACAACCGGGTCCTGGTGATCTCGGCCTTCGTGGTGGCGTTCCTGTTCCCGTTCACTCAGAACGGATCGAATGCGAACATGTCGATCGCTGCGCAGGTGCTGATCTTCGCGGCCACGGCGCTGGGTCTGAACATCGTGGTCGGTCTGGTCGGTCTGCTCGACCTCGGCTACATCGCCTTCCTGGGTGCGGGGGCGTTCACAGCCGCCGTGTTGTCGGAGTCGGCCTACAGCCACTTCAACTTCCATCCGCCGTTCATCGTCACCGTGCTCATCTCGGGTCTGGTGGCCTCGCTTCTCGGCCTGATCATCGGTGCTCCGACGCTTCGCGTCTCCGGTGACTATCTGGCCATCGTGACCCTGGCCTTCGGCGAGATCTTCCGGATCACAATGAACAACCTGGACGGCAACGATGGTCCAGACATCACCAACGGCTCCAACGGCATCCCGGACATCCCGGATCTGAATGCCTTCGGGTTCAACTTCGGTCAGCCGCACGTGATCCTGGGCATCGACATCGGACGCTTCGCCAACTACTACTGGCTGATGCTGCTGGTGATCGCCCTGATCATCGTGGTGTTCACCAACCTGAACCACTCCCGGATCGGGCGTGGCTGGGTGGCGATCCGCGAGGACGAACTGGCCGCGGAAGCGATGGGGGTCAACACCTTCGCCTTGAAGCTGCTCGCCTTCGCCGGTGGCGCATTCCTGGCCGGCGTGGCCGGTGCCGTCAAGGCGCACCACGACGTCTCGGTCACCCCCGACCAGTTCATCTTCCTGGAGTCGGCGTTCCTGCTGGCTGCGGTGGTGCTGGGCGGCATGGGCACGGTGATGGGGGTGCTCATCGGCGCCACCATCTTGAAGCTGCTGCCCGAGAAGCTCCGCTTCTTCTCCGACTACCGGCTGCTGCTGTTCGGCCTGCTCATGGTGGTGATGATGCGGTTCCGTCCGGAGGGCATCGTCGCTGACGAGCGGCGTCAGCTGGAGTTCCACGCGGAGGACGAGGAGTTGGCCGAGGAGGTCGAGGAAGAGCTGATCACGCACAAGGCGCACCTCAACCCCGAACGGGAGGTGTTCGAGCTATGAGCATCACATTCGACCTTCCGGAAGGGGGCAACTGATGGGGATCCCTGTCGAGGAAGCCATCAAGCAGGTGCAGACGATGGACCGCAACGTCCTGCTCGACGCCCGCAACGTCACCATGCAGTTCGGTGGCCTGATCGCGGTCAACGACGTCAGCCTGCAAGTGCACAGCGGCGAGATCGTCGGGCTGATCGGCCCCAACGGGGCCGGCAAGACCACCTTCTTCAACTGCCTGACCGGTCTGTACAAGCCGACCTTTGGGACGGTGACCTTCGACGGCAAGCCGTTGCCGCCGAAGCCGCGAATGGTGGTGCGCGAGGGGATGGCCCGGACGTTCCAGAACATCCGGCTGTTCCACAACATGACGGCGATCGAGAACGTGATGGTCGGGATGTACACCCGCACCCACACCAGTGCGATCGACGCCGTGTTCCGGCTGCCGCGGCACCGGCACGAGGAGATCGCCTCCACCCGGCGGGCGCAGGAACTGTTGGAGTTCGTCGGGCTGACCGGGGTGGGCGACACGCTCTCCCGGAACCTGCCTTACGGCGACCAGCGGCGCCTGGAGATCGCGCGGGCGCTGGCCACTGAACCGAAGCTGCTATTGCTGGACGAGCCAACCGCCGGCATGAACCCGCAGGAGACCCGGCAGGCAGAGGAACTGATCTTCAAGATCCGCGACTTGGGCCTGGCCGTCCTGGTGATCGAGCACGACATGCGGTTCATCTTCAACCTGTGCGACCGGGTGTCCTGCCTGGTCCGTGGGGCAGTCCTGGTCGAAGGCCCCGGCGAGGTCGTCCAGAACGATCCGCGGGTGATCGAGGCCTACATCGGTTCTCCGGCTACACCGCCGGCACCGACGACCGATTCCGCAGGAGGTGCGGCAGATGCTTGAGATCAAGGACATGGTGGTCGCCTACGGCCGCGTCAACGCGGTCAAGGGGATCAGCTTCGAGGTGAAGCAGGGCCAGATCGTGACCCTGCTCGGCACCAACGGGGCCGGCAAGTCCACCACGCTGCGGGCGATCTCGGGGCTGCTGAAGCTGGCATCGGGAGAGATCTGGTTCGAGGGTGAGCGGCTGGACGGCCTGCCCGCCCACAAGATCGTCGAACGTGGCATCGCCCAGTCGCCGGAAGGCCGTCGACTGTTCCGGCAGATGTCGGTCGAGGACAACCTGAAGCTGGGTGCCTTCTCCCGCAAGGACACCTCCGGGATCCGCGCGGAGATGGATCGGATCTACGACCTGTTCCCGGTGCTCGGTGAGCGCCGATCGGAGGCAGCCGGGCTGTTCTCCGGTGGTGAGCAGCAAATGCTGGCCATCGGACGGGCCATGATGAGCCGGCCCAAGCTGCTCATGCTCGACGAGCCGTCGATGGGTCTGAGCCCGATCATGACCCAGACGATCATGCGGACCATCTCCGAGCTGCAGGCCGACGGGGTGACCATCCTGCTGGTCGAGCAGAACGCTCAGGCTGCGCTCTCGCTGGCCGACCGCGGCTACGTGCTCGAGGTCGGACACATCATGTTCAGCGACTCCGGGCAGGCCCTGCTCGGTGACGACCGGGTGCGCAAGGCCTACCTGGGCGCTGACTGAACTCAGCCATCGGACGCGCCGGACCGGGCTGACCGGCCGGCGCGTTCGTGCGTCCTAGGGTGGTGCGGTGCGCTACTCCGACGATGTCCTCTCCCCGGGCTGGCAGCATGCCGACAAGCCCAAGACCGTCGATGTGACCGTCAGCGTCGGCATGGTGATCGAGGAACCGACCTCGGGGTTCTGTGGCGCCGTTGTCCGCTGGGAGAACGGATTGGTGGTTCTCGAGGACCGCAAGGGCGCGCGGCGCAGTTTCGAGTTCGGTCCCGGCTTCTGGATCGACGGACGTCCGGTGGCGCTGCGGCAGCCGGTAGCCACCCGTCCCAGCGCGCCGACGCACACCGCCTCCGGTTCGCGGGTCGGCTCAGCCGAGCCGGCCAAGGTGGCGGCGGCGTCGCGGATCTACGTCGAGGGACGCCACGACGCCGAACTCGTGGAGAAGATCTGGGGTGATGACCTGCGCCATGTCGGGGTGGTGGTCGAGCCGCTGGGCGGGATCAATGACCTGCCGGCGATCGTGACCGAGTTCGCGCCGGGGCCAGGTCGCCGGCTGGGCATCCTGGTCGATCACCTGGTCACCGGGTCGAAGGAGTCCCGGATCGTCTCCGAGATCTCCTCGGATTTCGTGCTGGTCACCGGACATCCCTTCATCGACATCTGGGCGGCCGTTCGTCCGCAGCGACTCGGCCTGGAGCGCTGGCCCGACATTCCGCGCGATGTCGAGTGGAAGGCCGGGGCGAGTGTGGCCCTGCGCCGAACGGCGAGAAACCCGGCCGAGATCGCGGCGACCTGGGCCTGGATCCTGGGACGAGTCCGCGACTGGCGTGATCTGGACCCGGCTTTGCCACGCGAAGTGGAGCGGCTGATCGACTTCGTCACCACACCTGAGGCCTGATTCTCGACCACGACTGAAAAACGGACGCCGACTCGGGAGAGCTCGGCGCGTCACTAGCCTGGCTGTCGTTATCGAGCTCCAGGAGTCCCGCTGTGCAAACCGACCAGGTGTCCGACCTCCTCTATGAGGTGGCCGACCAGCTGATCATGCCGCGATTCGGCGCCTTGGACAGCTCCGACATCTCTGAGAAGCAGCCCGGCGACCTGGTCACTGTGGCCGACCGCGAGGCGGAGGTCGAGCTCGGACGTCGCCTGTGTGAAAGCGACTCCGATGCGCTGATCGTCGGCGAGGAGGGCGTCTTCAGCGACCCGCGTTGCCTGGATCTCCTTTCCCGGGTGGCCCACGCCTGGGTGATCGACCCGATCGACGGCACCCGCAACTTCGCTCGCGGCAAGCCCGACTTCGCCGTCATGTTGGCCGAGACCCGGTTCGGCGAGACCGTCCGCGGCTGGATCTGGCAGCCGGTACACCAGAAGCTCTACGCCGCCGAACTCGGCGCGGGGGTGACCTGCAACGGGGAGCCGATCCCGGCGATTCCGGCATCACCACGGACCGTCCCGCTGGGTGCCACCTACCTGCCGGTGCCCGGTGAGGAGTGGGCCGAGGTGAAGGTGATCCGCTCCTGGGGCTCCTGCGGCATCGACTATCCGAAACTGATCGAGGGTGAGGTCGACTTCCTCAGCTATCGCTCGATGTTCCCGTGGGATCACCTGGCCGGCGCCCTGATGCTGACCGAGTTGGGCGGACGGATCGCCACCGACACCGGCGAAGAGTACGGCGCCGGGGTGATCGGACGGCGGCTGCTGGCTGCGGCCACGCCACAACTGTGGATTGCCACCAGGGACGGTCTGTTCGGCGAGTGAGGACGCCCGGCTGGCCAATGGCGGCCTGGTTGCGGATACTGGAAGATAACTTCGACAGGAGCGCCGATGACCGAGCAAGGCAATGAGGACCTGAAGGCCCAGATGCTGGCCGCGCTGGCTCGCAAGCAGGGCGTGGGTGATGGTGTGCAGGGTCAGCGCCACCAGAAGGAGAAGGGCCCGGCCGAACGCGGACGTCAGGGCGGCGGCGGCATGTTCCGGCGCAAGGCCGGCGGCGGCGGCTAAGCCAACGGCTTGGCCAGCGGCAACTGCCGCAATGGCACTACTCCCTGGCTGGCGAACTGGGCGTAGGCCGTGGGCAGCACTGCCCTGACGTACTCCTCTTCGTAGGGCCATTCCCCGGCCTCGAAGGCGTCCTCAACCGCGAAGCCGCGTCCGATCACGTGCTCGACTTGGCCGTAGAAGCCGGACAGTTCGGCGCGTTGCTTGAACGCTTCGAAGCGATCCATGGCCGGTCCGTGACCGGGGATCACCATCGAGTCTTCGGCGATCACACCCAGGATTCCGTCGATGGCACTCGGCCAATCCTTCAGATGGGAGTCCGGTCCGATCGAGGGGGGAGCTGAGCTCTCCAGGAGATCGCCGGCGAAGACCACCGAGACGTCGGGGACGAAGACGGCCAGGTCGCCGTCGGTGTGGCCCGGTCCGAAATGCAGAGCCTCGACCCGGCGTCCACCGACATCGATCACCTTGGCCAGGTGGAAACCCTGGTTGGGTCGGACGAGTTCGGCCAGGTCGACGCCCAGCGTCGCGGCGGCCTCAGCGGCCTCGGGCTGATCGAGTCGGTCGGCCACACTGGCGTGGGCATAGCTGGGCAAGTCGGCAAAGCCGGCCAGGCCGAAGAAATGGTCGAAGTGCCAGTGGGTGACCAGAACACCGATCACCGGAACGCCGGCGGCAGCCTCGGCGGCGGCGCGCAATGCCCGTCCCTGGGCAGGGGACGAGCCGGTGTCGATCACCAGACAGCCGGTGTTGCCGACGACCACCCCGACATTCACCCCGGCCGGTTCGGCCACCGCCACCAGGATCCCGGGACGCAACTCTTCGAACTCACCGAGGCTGAATGTGGTCATGGGCCCAGCCTAGGCGGTTTGCCTTTGCGGACGCCGTGGCCGCCCGGGCGCGGTGGACGTGCGGCCACTCGCGACGGGCAGTAAGCTGGCACTCAACCATTGAGAGTGCCAACAGCCGACAGGAGGCCGAGCCATGCTGGACGAACGGAAGCTCACCATCCTGCGAGCCATCGTGACCGACTACGTGTCGATGCGGGAGCCGGTCGGCTCGCGCGCGCTGGTCGAGCGCTACTCCCTGGACGTCTCCCCGGCCACGGTCCGCAATGACATGGCCGTGCTGGAGGAAGAGGGCTACATCACCCAGCCGCACACCAGTGCCGGCCGAATCCCCACTGACAAGGGCTATCGCCTGTTCGTCGATCGGCTGGGCCAGGTCAAGCCGCTGTCGATGGCCGAGCGCAGAGCGATCGAGACCTTCATGGCCGGTGCCATCGACGTCGACGATATCGTCCGTCGGGCCGTCCGGCTGCTGGCCCAGATCACTCAGCAGGTGGCGATCGTCCAGTACCCGTCGCTGTCGAGTGTCACGATCCGGCACGTCGAGCTGGTGCCGCTGAGCGCCGAGCGCGGCCTGCTGATCCTGGTGAACTCCAGTGGGCGGGTCGATCAGCGCCCGATCGAACTCCTGGGCAGTAGTGCCGATCAGGTGGCCGATCTGCGTGACCTGCTGAACGCTGAGTTGGTCGGATTGAGCCCGGCCAAGGCCGTCGAACAGCTGCGGCAACTGCTCGATCGGCTGCCGGCCAACCTGCAACTGATCGGCCAGCCGGTGATCGCGGTCCTGTTCGACCTGGTCGGCACCGATCCGTCCATGCAAGTCGCGGTGGCCGGAGTGCCGAACCTGACTCGCTTCTCTGATCAGTTCGACACCACGATTCGTCCGGTGCTGGAGGCGCTGGAGGAACAAGTGGTGCTGCTGCGGTTGTTGGGCGAGGTGGGTTCGACCGCAGAGGTGAAGGTGCGAATCGGCCACGAGAACAGCTACGAGCCGCTGCAAGCCACCTCTTTGGTGGCCAGCGGCTACGGCAACAGCAATGACATCTGGGCGAACCTCGGGGTGGTGGGGCCGACCCGAATGGACTACCCGTCGACGATGGCTGCAGTGCGGGCCGTGGCCCGTTACATCGGCCGCTACTTGGTTGAAGGATGATGCGTGAGCGCTGATTACTACGAGGTGCTCGGAGTCCCGCGGGACGCCACTGCGGAGCAGATCAAGAAGGCCTACCGCAAGCTGGCCATGAAGTACCACCCGGATGTGGCCGAGGAGCCGGACGCAGCGGAGAAGTTCAAGGAGATCGGCGAGGCCTACGAGGTCCTGCACGACCCGAACAAGCGCGCCATGTACGACCGCGGCGGCAACCCGCTGGGCGGTGGCGGTGCCAACTTCGGCGGGTTCGGCGGGTTCAGCGGTGGGGGCTTCGACTTCACCAACCTGATGGACGCCATGTTCGGCGGTGCGACGACCTCCCGCGGTCCGCGGTCGCGGGTGCGTCCGGGACAGGACGCGCTTGTCGAGCTCAAGCTCACCTTGGCTGAGGCCGCCTTCGGTATCACCAAGCCGCTGAAGGTCGACACCCAGGTGGTCTGCACCCGCTGCAACGGGGCCGGCACGAACTCCGGCTCGGCTCCGGTGACCTGTTCGACGTGTCACGGCGCCGGTCAGGTGATGACCGTGCAGCGGTCGATCATCGGCGACATCCGGACCAGTCAGCCCTGCCCCGCCTGTCGCGGCTATGGCACGGTGATTGCCGATCCGTGTGGCGAATGCGCTGGTGAGGGCCGGGTTCGGGCGACCAGGACGATCAACGTGAAGATTCCGCAGGGGGTCGCCTCGGGCAACCGGGTGCATCTGGCGCACCAGGGCGAGGTCGGCCCCGGAGGCGGGCCCGCCGGTGACCTGTATGTCGAACTGACCGTGCTCCACCATGATGTGTTCACCCGCAACGGTGACGATCTGGAGCTGGTCGTCGAGGTGCCGATGACCGCGGCCGCGCTCGGCACCACCGTCAGCGTCCAGACGCTGGAAGCGGAACGAGACGACTTGGATCCGGCGGACGCCGCAGTGGAGGTCACCATCCCGGCCGGCACCCAGTCGCACACCCGGATCGCCGTGGCCGGCCGCGGTGTGCCGCGCCTCCAGCGCTCCGGTCGGGGCGACTTGGGCGTGACCTTCATCGTCAGGACGCCGACCAAACTGGACGACACGCAGCGGGAACTCCTTCGGCAACTGGCCGAGGTGCGCCAGGAGACCCAGCCGGAGGTGGCAGTATCCAAGCAGGGCAAAGGTGTCCTGGGCTGGCTGAAGGAGGCGTTCTCGTGACCGAGCCGATGTTCTTGGCAGTGCTCGCCGATCCGCAGGTCGGGCAGCCGGTGTCGCTGGCCGGCGAGGAGAGCCGCCACGCCACCCAGGTGCGCCGGATCCGAGTCGGTGAGGTCGTCCTGATCAGTGATGGGGCCGGAACGGCCGTGCGTGGCCCGGTGACCGTCGCGGACAAGACCGGTCTGACCATCACCGTTTCCGAGGTGCTGCGGGAGCCGTCGCGTCCGGTGCGCTATGTGGCGGTTCTGGCCCTGGCAAAGGGGGACCGGGCCGAGCTGGCCGTCGAGACGATGACCGAACTCGGCGTCGACGAGATCATTCCCTGGCCGGCCGAGCGCTCAGTCGTCCGCTGGGCTCCGGATCGGGTCGAACGTGGCCTGACCAGATGGCGTTCTACGGCGCGCGAGGCGGCCAAGCAGAGCCGCCGGTTCCGGGTGCCGACGGTGACGGTTCCAGCCAGCACGGCCGAGCTGATCCAGCGGATCGAGCAGACCCAGTTGACGTTGGTCCTGCATGAGGGTGCCGACCAGCTCCTCGCCACCCTGCCGGTTCCGACCAGCGGTGAAGTGATGTTCATCATCGGCCCCGAAGGTGGCCTGACCACCGACGAGGTGGCTGAGTTCGTCGCCGCCGGCGGCGTCCCGGTGCTGCTCTCGGATGCGGTGCTGCGCACCTCCAGCGCCGGCGTGGTTGCGCTGGCGCAGTTGCAGGCTCTGGCGGCTCGTGGCTGACTTCGGCTTCACCGTCGGCACGGTTCTCGACAATGGCCTAGGCCGGACCGGGGTGATTCACACCCCGCACGGACAGATCAAGACCCCGGCCTTCATTGCCGTCGGCACCAAGGCCACCGTGAAAGCTGTGCTGCCCGAGTCGGTCGCTGGGCTCGGCGCGCAGGCCGTCCTTGCCAACGCCTATCACCTTTACTTGCAGCCCGGCTCGGACCTGGTGGACGAGGCCGGCGGACTGGCCGCCTTCATGAACTGGCCCGGTCCGACCTTCACCGACTCCGGCGGCTTTCAGGTGATGAGCCTGGGCGTCGGCTTCAAGAAGGTGCTGGCCATGGACGCCACCGGTCTGGCCAACGACGACGTGATCGCCGAGGGCAAGAACCGGCTGGCCCATGTCGACGACGACGGGGTCACCTTCACCTCGCACTTGAACGGCGACCGGCATCGGTTCACTCCGGAAGTGTCGATGCAGATCCAGCATCAGCTCGGTGCCGACATCATGTTCGCCTTCGACGAGTGCACGACCCTGCTGAACACCCGTGGCTACCAGGAACGCTCGCTGGCTCGCACCCAGGCCTGGGCGGTGCGCTGCCTGGACGAGCACGCCCGGCTCACCGCCGAACGAGTCGGCAAGCCCTATCAGGCGCTGTTCGGCGTCGTTCAAGGCGCCCAGTACGAGGATCTGCGCCGCAAGGCGGCCCGCGATCTGGCTGAGCTCGAGACGTCCGGTCAGTCGTTCGACGGCTTCGGCATCGGCGGCGCGCTGGAGAAGGAGAACCTGGGCACGATCGTCGGCTGGGTGTGCTCAGAACTGCCTGTCGACAAGCCCCGGCACCTGCTGGGCATCTCCGAGCCGGACGACTTCTTCGCCGCCATCGAGGCCGGCGCCGACACTTTCGACTGCGTCATGCCGTCCCGAGTGGCTCGCAATGCGGCCATCTACACCCTGGATGGCCGGTTCAACGTGAACACCGCCGCCAACCGGCGCAACTTCGATCCGCTGGACGCCGAGTGTGACTGCTACACCTGCGCCAACTACTCCCGGGCCTACCTGCACCACCTGTTCAAGGCCAAGGAGATGCTGGCCTCGACGCTGGCCACGATCCACAACGAGCGGTTCACCGTCCGGCTGGTCGACGACATCCGGGTCAGCATCGAGGAAGGCCGCTTCCACGAGTTCAAGGACGCCTTCCTGGGAAGGTTCTATTCCGCGGCCCGCTAGCGCGGACCGCGTCGAGACTCCTCGGTTCCCGGTCGCTGACGCGACCGTAGCCCTCGCTCGTCTATTCCGGTGCCCGCTAGCGCGGACCGCGTCGAGACTCCTCGGTTCCCGGTCGCTGACGCGACCGTAGCCCTCGCTCGTCTATTCCGGCACCCGCTCGCGCGGACCGCGTCGAGACTCCTCGGTTCCCGGTCCCTGACGCGACCGTTGCCCTCGCTCGTCTATTCCGGCACCCGCTCGCGCTGACCGCGTCGAGCTGTGCGCTTCCGGTAATGACCCGCGGACAGTCCAATGGGTGGGGCTTTTGTGCCCGATGCGGGGGCGAAGGCGTCTAGCTCACCCAGAATTCGGGCGTCGTCCGATCCGTGACGATTGATTGAGATCCGCGCTCGATCAGCCTGATCAATGCCGTCTCGTCTTGCTATCGTGTCACTCGCCGTTGGCTCACCTTTGTGTCGGCGGAAAGTCATGGCTTTTCTTGGGGGACTGGTGAGGATCTCGGCGGCGGGGCGAACCGATGTTGGTCGCAAGCGCGCGCATAACGAAGACCGGATCTTCGTGGGTAAGCAGACCTGGGTCGTTGCCGACGGGATGGGTGGACACGCCGCGGGCGAAATTGCCAGCGAATTCGTGGTCTCCAGCCTGGAAGCCATTGACACCTTTGAGGATCTGCGATCGTCCGACGTGATAGATGCAGTCGGTGCGGCCAATCAACGGATCCTCGATCACACCCGGGCCTGGCCGGAGTCGGCGGGAATGGGAACGACGGTGGCCGGTCTGGCCAGTGTGAAGGTCGGTGGGGCGAGCCACTGGGCGATCTTCAACGTCGGAGATTCCCGGGTCTATCGGTGCCAGGGTGGTGCCTTGAAGCGCGCGACCGTGGACCACTCCGAGACGGAGGAGCTGATCCTGGCGGGCAAGATCACCGAGGCGGAGGCCCGCCACCATGAGTCGCGAAATGTGATCACTCGATCGATCGGGTCCCAGCCGCCGCCGCAGGTTGATCTGTGGCTTCTGCCGCAGACTCCAGGCGAGCGCTTCGTGGTCTGCAGCGACGGGGTGACTTCTGAGTTGCCCGACGAGCGGATCGCGGAGATCGTGCTGCCCGCGCTCAGTCCGCAGGCCGCGGTGGACGACCTCGTCGAGGCTGCCTTGGTAGCTGGCGGGCACGACAACATCTCCGCGATCGTCGTTGACCTTTGGGCGGACGCCGACGCTGAGCCTGAGGAGGCCACTTTGCCGCGAGTGAGGATTGAGGAGGTCTCGTGACCAGCTGGGACTACACGCCGGGGCGGCGCGTCGCGGTGGTAGGACGCGATACGGCGCTGCTGGTCGACCTGCCCCTGGAGGATCCTCTGGTCGCTGAGCTCGTCGACTGCCTTGCCGGCAGCCCGAGTCTGGATCAGGTGGCCGAGGTTCTGCTGAGCGAGGGCCTGCGCCGCGTCTCCGGCTTTGCTGCCGTCTCCTTCGGGGCGGACGAGGCCCGAGTCCTGGTCCGGGGCGCCTTCTCCGCGCGTGCGGACGGAGGCGAGCCGATTTCGGGCTCCGGGTTGTGGGCGGACCGCACACTCGCCGGTGTCCAGGCCGTCACTCTCGCCGTCGGTGCGCCGACGGGACCGAGCCTGCCGGTATCGGGAGGTGTGGTGCTCGCGGAGAGCGTCAC
Source organism: Actinomycetales bacterium Actino_02 (assembly GCA_001603275.1). Classification (GTDB taxonomy): domain Bacteria; phylum Actinomycetota; class Actinomycetes; order Propionibacteriales; family Propionibacteriaceae; genus Propionicimonas. Next base: position 43,479 of record LUYM01000019.1, read on the forward strand.
GGCACATCGGGATCGTGAAGGGGCCGTCGGTCAGCTGCACGTCCCTGCTTCGGTGTCACCGGTGCCGAGCGAGGCTGTCGCTGATGTCGAGGAGCCTCATCCAGTGGTGGCTTCGGTCGCGGCGGCGGACGTGGAGCGCAGCGACCAGGTAGCGGCAGTCGCCGTGGCCGAGGAGAGGGCTGCGACGCCGCCGTTGCCGCCGGAGCCGGTCGTGGTCCCGGTCGCGGCTGCTGCGCCGGTGCCGACGCCAGCGCCGGCTGAACCCGTCGCGAGTGCTGTGACGGCTGCCGCGGACGTGCCGGTGCCGGGCGACCACGGTGGTGGGTTGATCGAGTCGTTCCCGTGGGCCTACGACCGCGAGGTCGAGCGGGAGCCGGAGCCCTCGCGTATCGAGGTTGCAGCCGAGCCGGCCCAGCCTGACCTGGATCAAGAATCCTTGGAGATGACAATCGATAGAAGCCGACTCATCGAGCACCTGAGTTCGGTCGGATCGGCCGAACTCGTGGTCGCGGCTCGATGCCCGGCCGGTCATCTCAGCCCCGCCTACGCCGACGGCTGCCGAGTGTGCCACCAGCCGATACCGCCCCAGGTGCCGGTCGAGGTGCCCCGGCCACCGTTGGGTGTGTTGCGGCTCTCCAACGGTGACGTGGTGACCCTCGATCGAGGCGCCATCCTGGGTCGTAACCCGCGGCTCCCTGCCGGCTACACCGGAGAGCAGCCCAACCTGGTTCGGCTCTCTGACCCCGGCAAGGACATCTCGGGGCAGCATCTGGAGGTGCGACTCGACTACTGGCACGTCCTGGTTGCCGACCTCGGCTCCACGAACGGCACCCAAGTGATTCTTCCCGGGCAGCCGCCGATTCAGCTTCGCGCAGAGGATCCGCTCGTCATCGAGCCGGGGACCCGGGTGATTCTGGCCGGAGTGTTCGAGTTCACCTTCGAGGTGACCAGTTGAGTCGTTCGCTGCTGGCACCGGAGATCCCTGGGCTCACCTACGTGAGCAAGTTGGGCTCCGGCGGTTATGCGGATGTCTATCTGTACGAACAGCAGATGCCCTCACGACGGGTAGCCGTGAAGGTCCTGCGAGAGACCGGGCTGTCTGCCTCTGCGGTCAACCGGTTCACCGCAGAGGCCAACGCGATGGCTCAGCTCGAGCACCCGCACATCGTGCCTGTCTATGCCGCGGGGCTGACCATGGAGGGTCGGCCCTACCTGGTGATGATGTACTACCCGAAGGCCAGCCTCGCCGAGCGAGTCCGGACCGAGCGGCTGTCGGTGGCCGAGGTGCTCAGGATCGGGATTCAGATCGGCAGCGCTGTCGAGACCGCCCATCGTGCTGGCCTGCTGCATCGCGACATCAAGCCGGCCAATGTGCTCACCAACCAGTACGGCACTCCGGGCCTGACCGACTTCGGCATCGCCGCACAGATTGCGGATGTCGACGATGAGGACACCGGTGTCTCGGTGCCGTGGTCACCGCCCGAGGTGCTCTACGCCACCGCGCCGGCATCGGCACGCTCGGACGTGTACTCGCTGGCCTCGACCCTGTGGCACTTGCTGGTGGGCCGCTCCGCCTTCGAGGTTCCCGGCGGGGACAACTCCAGCTTCGCGCTAATGAAGCGAATCCGAGACACTCCGCCGCCTCCCACCGGCAGGCCCGATGTCCCCGCGTCACTGGAGCGGCTCCTGCGTTCCGCGATGGCCAGAGAGGTGACGGCGCGACCTGCGACCGCACTGGATCTGGTGCGATCGCTGCAGGCCATCGAACAGGAGTTGCGCTACCAGCGCACGCCCATTGTCGTTGCCGATGATCGGGAGTCCGGTCGGTCGAGCGTGGACGCCACGCCGCCGGCGGATGCCACCCGGGTCAAGGGCGCACAGGTCGTCTCTGCGCAGCCGATCGTCCGTCAGGACTATCCACCCACGTCCGCTTCCTCAGACCGTACTGTCGTGCGCGGCGGCACCCCCCAGGCGAGTGATGAGTTCTCTCCCACTCGCGAGATGGCCGGCAGGCGCGAGCCCGAGCCAACTGAACAAGCAGAGCGACGGGTGTCCGTTCCGGTGATGCTGGTCTCCGTTCTGGCCGTGGTGGCCATCGTGGTGGGCGCGGTCTATCTGTCCACCTCCCGACCCAAGGCGCCGGCGGCCGCGGGCGATTCGGTGTCGATTCAGCCCCCGCAGTTCGGTGAGGAGGTACTGCGTCCGGGGTCGCTGAGGTTCACTCACGAGAGCAAGGACGGATCGGTGACCTTCAGCTGGGACTACGACCACGCACTCGCCTCAGACAGCTACAGCTGGCGGCGGGCCGGGAAGACCTCGGTCAGCACAATCACGCAGCGCTCCCTCACCCTTCCGCTGGACGGTAAGCGCGTGTGCATCGAGGTACGAGTCGTGCGTGCCGATCATTCCTACGCTGACCAGGCTTATGAGGGGGATTGCAGCTCCTAGCCGGTGCTGCTTCGGGCGCTTTCGGCGAGCCCTGAACCCCCAGGTGGGTGGGACTGAAGTCCCATGTCCATTGCTGATGACTATGCACTAATCTCCCGCTCAGATGTCTATCATCAATGCCAATCGGCGGAGCGAATTTGGGGGGCGGCGGAATGGTGCGTGCGGGTCAGGCAATCGCGCGCCAGGTTCCATCGGTGGCGTTCGCTGCGGTGGTGGCTCTCGTTGCGGTAATGGCGGTCAATGCCGACGGCCAGAAGGTGCAGCGAGTGGAGGCGAACAATGCCGCAATTTGGGTCACCAATAACGACGGCGCTCGCTTCGGACGCTTCAATAAGGCGTCCTCAAAGCTCGAATTCCAGAAGCAGGCCGGTGCTGACGGCATCGTAGGTGATGTGGCCGTCCGGCAGGATGGCAACAGCGTCATTGTCCTGAATTTGTCCGCTGGCACCATGTATGCGGTCGACACGGCCACTGGTGCGGACGGCCGCGAGCAGGCAGCCTCGATTCCCACCGGTGGAGTCGTGGACCTGCGCGGCGGCACTCTCGCCCTCGTCGATCCGGCCAGCGGCAAGGTGTGGGCCACTCGGACTGGCGGTTCATCACATGTCCTGGACCTGTCTGCGCTCGCAGCGACGTCAGCGCCGCTGGCTGAACTCGGCCCGTCGCCGGCTGGAGTGAAGCGGCCGGTCGGTCTCAGCGTGGGGGCCGACGGCTCCGTCCATGCAGCGAGCGCCTCCGGCAAGCTGGTTTCGATCTCGGCCACGGAACTGGGTTTCGCGAACCCGCAGTACAGCCAACTGCCCGTGCAGGGCTTGAGCGATGTGCAGGTAGCCGCGCTGGGCGGTGTTGCGGCGGTGTTCGACGCGACTACCGGCCAGCTGATTCTTCCCGGCGGGCGTACCGCGCAACTGCCGCCCGACCCCAACGCGACCATCCAGCAGGGCGGTGCTGATGTCGGCAGCGTGGCGGTCGCGACGTCGTCCGGTTTATACGCGGTCAGCTATGACGCCAGCGTGCAGCAGGTATTCACGCGCTCGGCATCGTCAGCGCCAACGGAGCCGGTGAGTCTGGGATCGTCTTCGGCGTCGGGTCACTGCGTCCTGGCAGCATGGTCGGGCGATCCCGGACAGGTGGTCCGGTCCTGCAATGAGGCTGCCGGCGTCGACGTCTCCGGCACCTCCCCGCAGCGGCTGGCCTTGCCCTACTTCCAGGTCAACTGGGGGCTGGTCGTCCTCAACGACCGCGCCGACGGCCGAATCTACGACGTCGACCTCCAGCAAAGCTTCCAGGATTGGAACGCGATGCGTGACCTCGACAAGCAGCAGCAACAGCAGGAGGAAGAGGAGACCAAGGCACCGACCGACGCGCTCCCGAAGGCCCGCGACGACAGCTACGGAGCGCGTCCGAATCGAACCTCGGTCCTGCACGTGCTCGACAACGATGTCGATCCGAATGGTCAGATTCTGGCCATCTCCAAGGTGGAGCAGCCCAGCGGGAGTGCGGCGAAGGTGCTGATCTCACCCGATGGCCAGACCCTGCAGTTCCAGCAGCCGCTGGACGGCAAGGACACCTCGTTCAACTACACGATCAGCAATAGAAAGGGCGAGGCGACCGCGCGCGTTGTGATCAAGGCGGAGAACGGTGCCGAGGACCAAGGCCCCGAGCCACGTGATAACTACACCGAGCCGGTCTATCCGGTAGCGCCAGCGGGCACCGTCTCGATCCCGGTGGCCGACGATTTTCGTGACTTCGATGGGGATCCGATCACGGTGGTCAGCGCCAAAGACGGTGATAAGGACGTCCCTGTGACTGCGGACGGCTTGATCGAGTACACCGCGCCCGAGGGGCAGAAGTCCGTCCAGACGCGGACCGTCACCTTCCAGCTTCGGGGGGCAAATGTCGTGCATTCGGCCATAGTGAAGGTGAGCAGCAACGAGGATCTCGACGGCACTGCGCCGGTCGCGCGCCCCGACGCGGTCAAGGGCGAGGTCGGCAAGCCGATTTCGGTGCTTCCCCTGGCCAACGACATTCCCGGGGTGGATCCGGCGAGCGAGGACACGAAGCTCAGCTTGGCCGATGACGTGACCGGCTGGAAGGGTGCCAAGGTCACCACCGACCGGGTCGGCGGACGCGTCACTTTCGTCGCCGAGAGCTCGGGAACGTACCTAGTGCCGTACACCGCCGGCTTCGGCAGCGCCGCCACCGCCGATGGCTCGATCCGCGTCGACGTCGTCGACAAGGTCTCGGCAGATCCCATTGCCATGCCCGACCAGGCGGTGATCCGGGGAGACCAGGCCATCACAGTTGACGTGCTGGCCAACGATTCCGATCCGCACGGAGGCCTGCTCACCGTTCAGCAGGTCACCCCGAGCGATCCGAAGCAACTCCAGGCCGCCGTGGTGCAGGGTCGTTGGCTGCGGGTGGTCCCGTCCGACTTGCCCTTTACTCCCAATCCGCAGTCGATCAGCTACCAGGTGGTCAATGGTGAGGGCGCCACTGCCACCGGCAGCCTCACCGTGACTCGGCTGGACGCGATCGAGGATCGCCCGGTCGCGCGCGGCGACACGGCCACCGTGCGCGCCGGCGACAGTGTGCTCATTCCGGTGTTGGCCAACGACTACACCCTGGGTGGCTCCAGCCTCACCCTGGCCTCCTCAGTGCTGGGACCCAAGCCGGGAGAACTGCCGGTGACCGACCCGGTGAAGAGTTCGGCCGAGGACCAAGGCGACGTGGGTACCGCTTTCGTGGTCGGAAACCAAGTGCGCTACCTCGCACCCGCCACGGTGACAGCACCGCTCACCGTCAACATCACCTACCAGGCGATGGCGGGCGTGGTGGGTGCGGAGGGGGTTGTGGCCGTGACGGTCAATCCCGAGCCGACCGACGCCGTCCCCGACTCGCCACCCCGACCCGTGTCCATCGAAGCGAGAGTCGCCTCCGGGGACACGATCACCATCCCGATCTCGGCGTCCGGCCAGGATCCCGACGGTGACAGTGTCGCTCTGGTCGGCCTGGCTGAGGGCCCGAAGCTCGGCCGGGTGACCCGGATCACCCCCAAGGGCATCACCTACCAGGCATTCCCCACCGACGAAGGCTTGGGCACCGACCAGTTCCAGTACCTGGTCACCGACAAGTACGGCCAGACCGGCGCCGGCGTGATTCGGCTGGCCGTGGTGCAGCCCGGCCAGACCCAGGTGCCGATCGCCGTGGACGACCTGATCCAGGCCAGGCCCGGGGCCAAGGTCAACATCGATGTGATGGCCAACGACCTGATGGCTGCCAATGACCGCGTCCGGATCAAGCCGCTGGTCAGCCCGCCGCCAGGGGTTGAGCTGGTGGGGGAGCAGGGTCCGATCACGGCCACCGCCCCGGCCGCGGATGCTCAAACCACCACTATCAACTACACCCTGACCGGCAACGGTGGGGACGGCAACACCGGGACGGTCCGGGTGATCGGCGTCGATGGCTTCCTCAACCCACCGCGGGTCAAGGACCAGTTGGCGACCAGCGATGGCAAGCTGGCCAGCGTCGATGTTCTCGCTGACGCCTGGGATCCGGACGGCAACGTCAGTGACCTGACTGTTGAGTCAGTCTCCGACCCGGAGGCCAAGGTCGTCGGCGGCACGGTGTCGGTGCCGCTGGCTGGCACACCCCGGGTGTTGAGCTACACGGTCCGTGACCTGGACGGTGCCCGATCCTCGGCACTGATCTACGTCCCTGGTGACGGCACGGGTGCACCCTATGTCACCGGGACGATCTCCATCGATCCGGGGCGCACCAGCACCGTGGCGCTGGCGGAGGTGATCTCTTCCACTCGCGGAAAGCCGGTTCGGATCACGGTCACCAACTCGGTGGGCGTGTCTCCGGCCAGTCACCTGAAGGTCAAGCCGAGCAGTGATCTGACCCAGGTCGAACTCGCGGCCGACGACTACATCGGACCGGCGAACCTGAACCTCGAGGTCACCGACGGCACCTCGCTGACCGATCCCGACGGGTTGACGGCGGTCCTTTCGGTACCCATCCAGGTGGGGCCGCCCACGCCGGTGCTGCGCTGCCCGTCCGATCGGCAGACGATCACCCGCGGTGCGGCCAGCAAAGCCATGGACCTGATCGGGTTGTGCCATGTCTGGACGGCCAACCCGGCAGATCAGGCGGCGGTCGCCTTCGCCACCAACTGGAAGGCCGGGGCCGAGCTTGCTGCCGTCACCCCGAGCCTGGACGGTCAATCGCTGGTCCTCCAGGCAGGGGGCAACTCCCAGCCGGGCGCAACCGGAACCCTCGAGATCACGGTTCGCGGGACGAATGCGAAGCCGGGAGAGCTCAACATCGTTGTCAAAGATGCGCCCGCAGCCCGGTTCAAGGCTCAGCAACTGGAAGTGAAGCAGGGCGAGCAGATCTCGGGGACCATCGCTTTGCAGTCCGACATCCTCCTCGACCGCAAAGACACCATTGTGGCCATGCCGGATCTCGCGCACGCCACGGAGTGGTTCGACGGTCCCAACTGGAAGGTCACCGCCGACCCGGACTATGTCGGCCCGCTCAGCTATGACCTGACCCTGACCGACGTCCCTGGCGCCGCAGATCGCGAGATTCATGGACGCCTGGAGATCTCCGTGTACGGAAAACCGGCCGTCCCCGGGGCCCCGCGTGGCGGAAGACTGGCCCAGAGCCACGCCGTGACCCTCACCTGGGATCGGCCGGACTCCAACGGCGCCTCCATCACCGCCTACAAGGTTCTGCAGCACGGCGGGCGTAACGACGGTGACGGCAGAGAGTACGACTGCAAGACCGAACAGTGCACGATCAAGAACCTCGACAACGACGTCCCGGTCACTTTCCAGGTGAAGGCCTACAACAAGGCCGGCTGGTCGGAGTACGGCCCTGAATCACGCGAGATTCGCCCGGATGCCGTGCCTAGTTCGGTCACCGGATTCACCACCAGCGATCCACTCGACAAGAAGATCACGCTGAGCTGGAACCCGGTCGTTGCGCAGCCCACCGAGTTCTCCCCGGTCCTTCGCTACGAGATTCGTTGGCCGGGAGGAAAGGCGACTGCTGGCCCGAATGATGTCAGCACGACAGTCCGGGTGAAGGCGAACAAGAGGACCACCTTCTCGATCTGGGCAGTCAACCGCACCGGCAAGTCGCAGAAGGCGGCCACTGCGGAGGGCTGGCCCACCGGGGATCCGCTGTCATTCGACGTCCAGGGGGTGTCCGCAGATCTTGATGTCAACGAGACAGTCGCCACCGTCACCTGGGCTGCCGCCGGGCCGAATGGAAAGGGCCCGACGCTCTACTTCGTCTCGCACAATGGTTCGCCGGTCGGAAAGTGTCAGCGCCAGCAATCCACGAAATGCGTGGTTGGCGGGATCACCCTCGACGGGACCGATCACCACTTCACGGTCGAGGCGCAGAACTTCTATGAGCACAAGACGACGGCAGACTTCACCTGGAAGGCGATCGGGCGGCCTGGGGACTGGAGCAGCGATCTCACTCTGACCGAGACCGGCCAGGACCACCAGTTCACGCTGTCCACGACTACGCCCAACTCACGCGGACAGTCGGCGAATCTGACGATTAACGCCGGCGGCAAGGTGACCACGATGAAGGTCTCCAGGACCGGAGAGAAGTTGAATCTCCCACTCGAGGTGCCGACCAATGGGCAGGAATACACCGTCAAGCTCTCGCTGTGCAATGAGGTGGCGGACATGGGCTGTGCCACCAAGAGTGGATCGGTGAACACCTACGGGCCGCTTTCCAAGCCGTCGATCACGATGTGGACGGACCGCTCCACGGGCCGATTCCGAGTGAGCAATCTGAATGGCAACGGACGCCCCGCGACGCTGGTGGTGACGTCGTCGCGAGGCTTCAGCCAGACCTACAACATCGACGCCAACGGCAACGCGGACATTGAGGGTGCTCAAGATGTTGGCTGGTCAACGAGCGTGTCCTTCTCCGCCCATCTGGAGCCGAAGGGCGGCCAGAGTCGTGGGAACTCTGGCACCGACACAGCGGGACCGCAGTCAACGATGGCGAAGCCGAATCCGACGGCCAACTTCAGCCTCGGCCCGCTGGTTGGCGGCACTGGGACCTATCGGAACTGGCACTACGCGGACGTCGAACTCAGCGGCTGGAATCCAGAGTCCACGGTGCACTGTGGTGCGCAGTCGACTCAGACCGATTTGAAGGACTGGAGCCAGGACTTCGACGTCAACTCGGACGGCTACCGAGGCACCACGACCACCACCCTGAAGGTCGCCAATAGCGGGGCTCTTCCCGATACGAGCTTCTGCGCCCAGAGATGAACTGCACAGAGAACTGGAGTAAGCGTGTCTATCACGAGTGAGCAGGCGGCCTGGTTCGCCAAGACCTTCGACCAGCTGGCCGACAACGTCGAACTGGCGATCCGGGGGAAGCGGCAGGTGATCGAACTCGCGCTGACCTGCATGCTCAGCGAGGGCCACCTGCTGCTGGAGGACAACCCCGGCACCGGCAAGACTGTGCTGGCCAAGGCCATCGCCAACACCGTCCAGGGCTCGCACAGCAGGATCCAGTTCACCCCCGACCTGCTGCCCTCCGATGTGATCGGCGTGACCGTCTACGACCAGCAGAAGCAGGAGTTCGAGTTCCACTCGGGGCCGATCTTCGCCACGGTGGTGCTGGCCGACGAGATCAACCGGGCCTCACCGAAGACCCAGTCGGCCCTGCTCGAGGTGATGGAGGAGAGCCGGGTCACTGTGGACGGTGTCGCTCACAGTGTCGGCCGACCGTTCATGGTGATCGCCACGCAGAACCCGATCGAGCAGGCCGGCACCTATCGGCTGCCCGAGGCGCAGCTCGACCGCTTCTTGATGAAGTCGTCGATCGGTTACCCCGATCACGATGTGGCCGTCGAACTGATGGGACAGGCGGCGAACCGGGATCGCGCAGCACAGGTCGGCCCGGTGATCGCCGCCCAGGCGGTCGCCCAGATGGCCTCGTTCGCCAACGAGGTGCACGTCGACTCGTCCATCTTGAGCTACGTCAGCTTCCTGGCGGCGGAGTCCCGGCGGCACGCCCAGGTGAAGCTCGGCATCTCGATGCGCGGCAGCCTCGCCTACATTCGCGCTGCCAAGACCTGGGCGGTGGCGAAGGGGCGCGAGTTCGTCAGCCCGGACGACATCAAGGATCTCGCGATTCCGATCATGAGCCACCGAATCATCCTGAACGCGGAGGCGCAGTTCTCCGGCGTCACGGTAGAGCGCGTGATCGACGATCTGCTGAGCAGCGTCACGGCCCCGACCGACCGGCTGAGCTGATCAGGAATGTCCGATCCCACGGTGGTGCGGGCGCCGGCAGTGGCGCCCCAGGCCCCTCCCGAGCCCGGCTCGGGACGAGGCCGCACGCCACGTCCCCGACGGGCGCGGCGTGCCGCCGGTCGGCGGCTGCTCGGGGT
>LUYM01000020.1 GCA_001603275.1 Actinomycetales bacterium Actino_02
GGGCGCGGCGTGCCGCCGGTCGGCGGCTGCTCGGGGTGACCGGGCTCCGTGGGATCACGGCGGCCCTGGCCCGGATCGGCCGAGTCGGCTGGGATCGGGCCTTGACGGCATGGGAGCGGATTGACCCGGTGCTTGCCGGGCTTGCCAAGCGACTGGAGGTCGTCTCGCCGCTGGGCTGGACGCTGCTGGTCGCCGGCACTGCGTCGTGGCTGATCGCGAGGCGTCTGGGCTGGCTCGAGTTCAGCTATATCGCCGCGGTCTTCACCATCCTGCTCGGGTTGTCGGCACTGTTCACCATCGGCAGACTGCGCCTCGAGGTCCGGCGCGAGGTCGATCCGCTCCGCGTGGTGGTCGGAGAGTCCGCGGCCGTGCGGCTGGAGATCACCAATCGTGCGGCCACCCCGCTGCTGCCGATCGGGATCGAAATGGCCGTCGGGTCAGCCGTGGCTCGCTACACGACGCCGATGCTCGTTCCCGGGGCCTCGCATGAGGAGCTCACCCTCATTCCAACGCAGCGGCGCGGCGTGGTGCTGATCGGTGAAGTGAAGAGCCAACGTGGCGATCCATTCGGGGTGTTCCGTCGGGAGGTCGCCTGGACCGACGCGGTGGAGATGTTCGTCCATCCCCGGACGGTCCCGCTGGAGCCGCTCGGAGCGGGGCTCCTGCGCGACTTGGAGGGCCGGACCACCAACGAGATCTCGATGAGCGATCTGGCCTTCCACACCTTGCGCGAGTACGTCCCCGGCGACGACCGCCGCTACATCCATTGGCGGTCATCGGCCAAGGCCTCGGCTGCGTCCGGCACCGGCTCGTTCCTGGTGCGCCAGTTCCTGGACACCAGGCGATCCCACGTCGCCGTCGTGGTGGATGTGAACCCGGCGGCCTACACCGACCCGGAGGAGTTTGAACTGGCCCTCTCCGCTGGGGCGTCGATCACCATGCGCGCGATCACCGACGAGATGGATCTCACCGTGGTGTGCGGAGAGCATGCGGCGGTACAGCCGGTTCCGCACGTCGCCCTGGACACGTTCGCCCGCGCCGAGCTGAAGGCGTGGACCTTGGGCAAGGCGGCTGGGCGGTTGCTGAAGCTGGCACCCGACGCGAGCGTTGTCCTGCTGATCACCGGTGCACTGACCGACTTTGCCGAGCTGAATCACGCCCGGGCGTTGCTTCCCTTCGAAGTGAATGCCGTCGCACTTCAGGTTCGCCGCGGATCGACCCCGCAGCTGAGGCAGGCCGGGCAGATGCCGCTGATCGGGATCGGGTCGCTCTCAGATCTGGCTCCTGTTCTGGCGAAGGGAGGCATCGCGTGAGAGTGCTCAGCCCTGACGCAGCGGGGACGGGCAGAACCCGGACGATGACCACCCGCCTGGTCGCGCTGCGTCCCTCGCCCACCGACCTTCTGGACGCGTCCTTCCTGCTGGTTCTGGTGCTGCTGGGCCTGCTCGGTTTCGCGACCTCCTTCGACTCGGCCCGCTACCTGATCCTCGGCCTGTTCGGGACCGTCCTCGGCCTCCTGCTCGCTCACCTGAGCAATGTGCTGCGCTGGCACTGGACGGTGCCGTTGCTCGCCGCAGCTGCCTTGTACCTGGTGCTGGGCGGGGCTCTCGCCGTCCCCGACGGGCTCCTTGCCGGCTTCATCCCGTCGCTGGCCACCTTCAGCGCGTTGATCTCGCTGCTGATCGGTGGCTGGAAGGAGCTGCTGACCACTCTGGCGCCGCTGCCTGGCGACAGTGCCCAGGTGGCGCTGGTCTACCTGATCGGCCTGGTCGCCGGGGCTGCGGGCTTCAGCGTGGCCCGGCGCTCGCGCTCGACCTGGACGGCTGCTGTCGTCCCCTTCCTTGTCCTGGCCGCATCGATTCTGCTCGGCACCCACGAACCGGCAGCGGTGCTGGCCCAGGGGCTCGGCTTCGCCGCTATCGCTTTCGGGTGGCTCACCGTGCGTGCCCAACGCCGGCGGCGCCTCGTCGGCACCGGTGCCGCGAACCTGGTGCGCGTCGGGCTGGGGGTCGGGGTGCTGGTGGTGGCCATCGGCGGCGGCTTCCTGCTGGGGCCGGCCATCGCCGGGGGCCAGCCTGATCGGGTGATCCTGCGCAGCTACGTCCAACCGCCCGTCGAGCTGCCGAGCTACACCAGCCCGCTGGTCGGCTTCCCGAAGTACTCCAGTGACGTTCCCGAGCGCAAGCGCTACTACGACGAGGAACTGGTGTCGATGTCATCCTCGGCGCCCGTTCGGTTGCTCCGGTTCGAGGTGCTTGACTCCTACTCCGGCATCGCCTGGAGCGCCACGGCCGGCGGTGGCGGCAGCGCCATGACCGCCTTCCAGCGGATGGGCAGCAGCCTGCCGAATCAGCCCTCCGGCGACATCGTCGAGGCCAAGCTCACCATCGCCGGCGCCTACGCGGCGATTCCGGAGCTGGCACCGTGGGTGCCGAGTATCGGCCAGGCCAAGGCGATCAGCTTCGCCGGCGACAACGCCGCATCTCATCTGCGCAGCTTCCGCTTCAATCTCTCGACAGGGCAGGGGCTGGTCCCCGACTCGCTGCGCGCCGGCGACCAGGTGCTGCTCAGTGGGGCTCCGACACCTGAGATCGGTGAAGGCGAGCTGGTCTCCGGTGGCACTCCCGCGCTGTCGACCTCGGACTCGGAGTTCATCACCGGCTATCTCGGCAAGCTGATCCCCGATACCAAGGCCTCTCCAGGCGCTCAGTTGCGGCAGGCCATGGCGGCCATGTCCAACGGATACTTCAGCGACGGCACCAAGCCGAAGGAGCTGAACCACGCCTCCGGCCACGACCAGCGGCGGCTGGCAGCCTTCTTGGCCGATGACGATCTGATCGGCAGCGACGAGCAGTACGCCGCGACGCTGGGCCTGGTGGCGGCGCGGCTGGGATTCCCGTCCAGGGTGGTCTTCGGCGCCGTCGTCCCGGCCGATGGAGTGGTGCGCGGCAAGGACGTCCACGCCTGGGTCGAGGTCCAGCTCGAAGGTGGGACCTGGGCGGCCATCCCACCGTCCAGCTTCATCCCCACCCGAAGTCCCGACGAGATCCAGCAGAAGAAGAACCGGGATGCTGCGCCGACGATCGTGCCGCCGCCGAACCCGATTCGTCCGCCGTCGACCTTCGAGTCGTGGTTCGAGTTTGACCCCGGTCTGTTGAGTTCCGGATCGGGCTGGGATCGCTTCCTGCAGGTGCTTCTGCTCATCCTTCGGTGGGCGGGCCCTCCGATTGCCGTACTGGGGCTCATCGTCGGCGGGATCCTTGGAGCCAAGACGCTTCGTCGGCGCCGGCGACGTACCAGGGGAGCGGTGACAGCTCGGATTGCCGGTGGCTGGCGGGAGGCCATTGACTACGCCCGAGACCTCGGACACCGAGTGCCGCTGGCCGCGACCCGTCAAGAGCAGGTTCTCGCTCTCGGCCGGGCGGAGCTCGTCGATCTGGCTGCCGTGGCGGATCGAGCGATCTTCGGTCCCGGTGATCCCAGCGAGGAGTCGGTGGATGCCTACTGGGAGCAAGTGGCGGCGGTGCGAACGCAGCTCTCTCACACGGTCGGTCGCTGGCGACGCTGGGTCGCCCGGCTGAACATGCGGACCTTCCTTCCGCCGAGACTGGCCGAGCGTGCCGACGGGCTCCGGTTCAGTGCCCTACCGTGGCGCAGAGACGCAGGCGAGGTGACGCCATGAGTGAGTTGAGCTTGCCGCAGTTCCCGGCCCTGTACTGGACCGCTCCGGTCGGACCGGGAAAGCGAGTGCTCCGCGGAGTGCTGTCGGGGCTGATCGTGGGGGCCGTCGCTGCGGCGGTCGCCGCAGTGATCGTGCTCGCAGCCGACCTGGCCAAGGATCTGGTGGTGGTACAAGGGGTGGTCTTCGGCTGCCTGGCGGCGGTGGCCGCCGTGGCAGCGGTCCTGGACTGCCTGGCCGGAGGATGGCTTCCCGACGCAATCGTCGGAACCCGGCTGGTCAGGGTTGCGGATGGGCGGACGGTCGGCGCGTCCGGATTTGGCCGGTTGGCCCTTGTCGGACTGCTAGCTGCTGCGACGGCTGGCTTGGCCAATCTCGTCCTCACCGTGCTGGGGCGTGACTCGAATGGGCGGGTGTGGCTGGACCGGGTGACTGGCACCGCAATGATCGATATTCGCGCTGGTCGCAATGTGCTGGTGGACCCGGTGTCGAGCGCGGAGTTGGAGCGGGCTCTGCGCCCGGAGGCGCCACCCCGACCTGCCGTCGTTGAAGTGCGCGGCGGAAGTGGCGAGCCTAAGCCGATGCCGCTGGAGGCCCACGACACGCTGGCTTCGCTGCCCGATGAGGTGGTCAGACTGGGCGGGATCGGCCCCGGGTACCTCGAAGGCGACCCGACTGTGGTCAGCGGAATGCGCACGTCCGCCCCTCCGCCGTTGCCGGCACCTGCCTGGCTGCTGACCTTCGACACGGGGGAGAGCCATCGGTTGCACGGCACCGCGCTGATCGGACGACACCCCGTGGCTCACAGCGGCCACCGAGGGGCCGAGCTGGTCAAGGTCGCTGACCCGTCAGCCACGATGTCGGGCACTCACCTGGCCATCACGGCCAACGATGTCGGAGTGTGGGTGGAGGACCTCGGCTCCACCAACGGCAGCGAGATCCGGCTGCCGAGCGGCCGCAAGGTGGCGTTGCCGGTCCGAGTTCGCACGCCGGTCGCCAAAGGCTCTCGGGTCAGACTGGGCGACCGCTGGATGACGGTGGAAAGGGCACCGGAATGACCACTCTGAGCTGGGTGCCCGGCGGTGGCTGGGCAGTCGTGACCAGCGACTTCGCGGTCTGGCTGGCAGGGGAGGCCGACTCCGAGCTCGCTCGAGACTTGTTCGCCTTGGCAGGCCCGGAGGCCTTCAGCGAGGCCGGTGATCTGCTCGCCGTCAGGTCTTCGAGCTACGCGCTGTTGCAACTGGGTCAGCCCCGGACCATTCGGCGAAGAGGTGGAGCGGCTGCCGTGGCCTGGGGACAGGACGGCTCGCTCCTGAGCGACGACGTGACGGCCGCGGTGGGGGTGCGGATCGGGCCGACGGCCGACGGTCCGGCCTTCCCGATCAGTCATGGAGTCGTGGCCTGTGGCGCGGTGATCTGGGGTTCGCCGCAGGCCCAGGAGTCGCAGCCACCGGCACCCGAGGCGGTGGCTACGCAGCAACCGTCAGGCTTCATCGACTCCGTCCCAGACTGGGTCGCGCAGGCGGCACCGAACCCCTTCGCGGCGCTGTGGGGAGAGACGATGCGGCGGCCGGTCGAGGCGGCAGCCGTTCGAGTCGTCCGCAACTCTGATGCGGAACCCGACGTGGAGGCTACGCCGCCCGGTAGACCGGCGGATCCTCCACCGGACCAGCCCGACCTTCCGGTCGGCACCTCGCAGCCACCAGCGAAACCAGTGCCGTCGTCGACAGCGACCTTGATCGGCAGTGTTCTCGATCTCGAGGAACCTGCGGACGAGTCCGATCACGGCGAGGTGATCGGACCGGGACGGGCCCCCCGGCCGCTGGCCGGTGCCGAATGCCAGCTGCTGCGGGTGGCCAGCCCAGAGCGTGGCATCTCCCGAAGCCATGTTGCGTTGTCGGTGATCGATGGTCTGGTGCGGGCCAGGGATCTCGGCAGCAACAACGGGACGACACTGGTCCGCGCCGGCGCTCGCCGGCTGCTGGACACCGAGAGCTGGACGGCACTGCGCAGCGGCGACGTGCTGGACCTGGGGGAGTCTGTGACCGTCCGGCTGGCAGGTCTGCCATGAGCCGCGTCGAGCTCTCCGGAGAGGCGCTTGCTACCGACGAACTCAGGCTCGAGTTCGCCGGTGAGTGGTATTCGCTGCATCCTGATCAGGTCTTCGTGATCGGCCGTGAAGGCGACCTGCGGATCGACGACAACCCCTACCTGCACCGCAGCTTCCTGCGGCTGCAACATGCCAGTGGTCTGTGGTGGCTGATCAACGACGGCAGTCGGCTGGCTGCGACCCTCAGTGATGTCGACGGTCGCGCGCAGTCATGGCTCGCGCCCGGTGCACATGTGCCGGTGGTGTTCGGGCACATGTGCCTCACCTTTGCCGCGGGCTCCACGACCTACGAGGTCTATCTGTTCAGTGGCACGGCGCCGTTCCTGCCGGGTGGCGAGGCGACGACCCCGAACACCGGCGAGTCGACGATCGGTGCCGTTCCGTTGACGCCGTCCCAGAAGCTGCTCATCTTGGCTTTGGCCGAGACGCGGCTGCGGCGTATCGGTTCGGGAGCCGTTGAGGTGCCGTCCTCGAGTGCTGCGGCGGCACGTCTGGGCTGGGGACTGACCCGGTTCACCCGGAAGCTGGACAACGTCTGCGACAAGTTCGACCGGATCGGGGTCGAGGGCCTGCGCGGTGGTGCGGACGGCTACGCCGTCAACCGGCGCGTTCGCCTCGTCGAATACGCGGTGACGTCCTTGTTGGTGACGGCGGCGGATCTGCCGCTGCTGGACCTAGAGGCTGCGGTGAACCGCGGCTCGATCAGTGATGGAGGGCTCAGGTGAAGCTCAAGCTGACGGTTCTGCGTGGCGGCAGGGCGCACAACTTGGTGGTGACCGCTGACGGTACCGCCAAGGTCGGCGATATTGCGGCCGCGCTCTCGGCAGCCAATCCCGGTCAGCCTGGACCGGCGGTCGACCCGAGTTCGGTGACGCTGCTGACAGTGGATGGCCAACGCCAGCGACTGCTGGATGCGGGGACATCGCTGATCGACTCCGGGCTGCGCTCAGGGATGAAGGTCGAACTCACCGCCAACCGCCAAAGTGGCTCGTCTGACAAGGGCGGATCAGTTGCCGTCGTCCGCATCCTCAACGGATCGGCTGCCGGCACCGAGATTCCGCTCCCGGCAGGCTCGGCGACTGTGGGCCGGGTCGAGGGCAATGATGTCGTCCTTCGCGATGACCTGGTCTCGAAGATGCACGCCCGAATCCAGGTCGGTGACGGAATCGAAATCATCGACCAGAACTCGGCGAACGGAGTCCTTGTCGGAGGGCAGCGGGTGGGCCGAATCCGGGTGGGTCCCGATGATGTGATCACCCTGGGCGAAACCGAGATCGCCGTGCGTCTGCTCAGGAATGCCGGTGCACCATCCAGCAGCACCGATATCTCCTTCATCCGGTCGCCGTCGGTGCTCCCACGGGTGGAGCCCAGAGAGATCGACCTGCCGGCCGCTCCAAAGCCCCTGGAGAAGCAACGGTTCCCTCTGCTTGCGCTCGTCGCTCCGTTGGTCATGGGGCTGGCCATGCTGGCGATCCCCAACACAGGTCGAACCGGCCTCATCTTCGTTGCGCTCAGCCCGATCATCATGATCGGCACCTTCGTCGACCAACTCATCCGTTCCAAGCGCCGCTACCGCCAGGATGTCTCCAACTTCGCTGAGAATCTGTCGAGGACTCGAGCCTCTCTGCAGGCGGCACACAGTGCTGATCGGGCGAATCTTCTCACCGTCTACCCCAGCGTCGAGGACTCCTGGAACAGCGCCGTCAGGCTGGGGCCCGTGCTGTGGTGGCGGCGCCCTGAGCACCCCGAGTTCCTGCAGTTGCGCTTGGGTCTGGGGGATGTGCCCGCGTACTCCGTGCCGAAGCGCTCGGGGGCGGGCGACGGCGTCGCAGCGTATGAGCAGCAACTCAGCGAACTCGAGCAGGAGTTCGCCACGCTGAGGGACGTTCCCGTGGTGGCGGACCTTCGCTCCTGTGGCTCGCTGGGTCTGTGCGGAAGCCAGGAGATCCTCGCAGGAGTCGCTCGCGGTGTGGTGGTTGAGCTGATCAGCACGCACTCGCCGGCCGAGGTCAGCGTGGCCTGCCTCACCTCGCGCAAGGCAACGGAGCGGTGGAGTTGGCTGGAGTGGACGCCGCACACCTCATCCCCACACTCGCCGCTCGGGGACCTTCACCTGGCCTCCGACCCGGCCACCGGCGCCCTGCTGGTGGCTCGGCTTGAAGAGCTGATCGATCAGCGTCTGGGGATCGGGCGAGCAGCCTCTCTCCGTGGACCTCTGTACAAGGCGGAGCGTCCAGAGCCGGCAACGGTGCCGTCCGTGGTCGTCGTAGTGGACGATCCGCAGGTCGATCAGGCCCGCTTGACGCGAGTTGCCGAGCGAGGACCGGACGCCGGGGTCTACATGGTGTGGTGTGCGGGCTCTCAGGCGGGTCTTCCGGCTGCGTGCCGCACCTTCCTTGAGGTCGATGCGTCCGGGTCTCGGACCGGCAATGTGCGGTGGGGCAGAGTGACAACCGCTGTCCAGGTGGAGACGGTGGATGCCGGTGTGGCCGACAAGTTGGGACGGATGCTCGCTCCTGTGGTGGATGCGGGAGCTCTCATCGAGGACGCCTCGGATCTGCCCAAGTCGGTCTCCATGGTGTCGCTGACCGGGCAGGAGCTCGCGAGCAGCGTCGACGCTCAGGTGTCCCGCTGGCGGGAGAATCAGTCGATCGTCGACCGGCGAGCCAATGCCCCGCTCAGCCCGTTGAAGCATCCGGTGAGCCTGCGGGCCTTGGTCGGGCATGCCGGGACCGATAGCTTCGCTCTCGACCTTCGGAGTCAGGGACCCCATGCGCTGGTGGGTGGGACTACCGGCGCGGGCAAGTCGGAGTTCCTCCAGGCGTGGGTTCTCGGAATGGCCTCGGCCAACTCTCCGGACAGAGTGAGCTTCCTCTTCGTCGACTACAAGGGTGGATCTGCGTTCGCGAAGTGCCTGGAACTGCCGCACGTGGTCGGTCTCGTCACCGACCTGTCCCCCTACCTGGTGCGGCGGGCATTGACCTCGCTGCGGGCGGAACTGCGCTATCGCGAGCACCTTCTCAACCGCAAGGCGGCCAAGGATCTGGCTGAGCTTGAGAAGCGGGGCGATCCGGAGTGCCCGCCGAGCCTGGTCATTGTGGTGGACGAGTTCGCGGCGCTCGTTGGTGAGGTTCCCGAGTTCGTGGACGGCGTCGTCGATGTCGCCCAGCGTGGCCGATCGCTGGGACTGCATCTGATTCTGGCCACCCAACGCCCGGCCGGTGTCATCAAGGACAACCTGCGGGCGAACACCAACCTGCGAGTGGCGTTGCGAATGGCTGACGAACACGACTCCGTCGATGTCCTTGGGGAGAAGACGGCGGCCTTCTTCGACCCGGGCACCCCAGGTCGGGCAGCCGCAAAGACGGGTCCGGGACGGATCGTCCAGTTCCAGGCGGCCTACCCGGGAGCAAAGACCCCGGCCACGGCGGTAACCGCACCGGTCGACATCATCGAGATGAACTTCGGAGCGGGCGTCGCTTGGCAGGTTCCCGAACGCAAGGTGAACCTCGACGACCTGGATACCGATATCGAGCGGCTCGTTGCCACGATGTCCAGTGCGGCACAGCATGCGGCTATCCCGAAGCCCCGCAAGCCCTGGCTGGAGCCATTGGCGAGTGCCTACGACCTGGGCAAGCTGGATCAGCGACGCGACAGCGAACTCGCCCTTGGGGTGCTTGATGAGCCGAGCAACCAAGAGCAGCGCATCGAGTACTTCCGGCCGGACGATGAGGGGAACATCGCCTACTACGGGGCGGGTGGCTCGGGCAAGACGACCGCGCTGCGCTCGTTGGCGCTCGCTGCGTCGATCACCCCTCGGTCCGGGGGTGTGCATGTCTACGGCGTCGACTATGCGGGCGGCGGATTGAGTCTGCTTGAACCGCTGCCGAATGTCGGCTCGATCATCGACGGTGGCGATGAGGAGAGGATCGGCCGCCTGTTCCGGTGGCTCCGCGACGTCGCCGACGAGCGGCAGACGCGGTACTCCATGGCCAAGGCGTCGACCCTGACCGAGTACCGAAGAGTCACCGGACATGAGCAGGAGCCGCGCATCCTCGTGCTTCTCGATGGCATCGGCGCCTTCAAGTCCGACTATGAGGGTTCTGCCGACAGGCTGGCGATCCTCGCCATCTTCCAGCAGTTGTTGGTGGACGGTCGAGGCGTAGGGATCCACTTCGCGGTGTCGGCGGACCGGCCAGCGGCTGTGCCCGCCTCGCTGGCGACCTCCTTCCAGCGGAAGGTTGTCCTGCGCCAGACCGATGATGATGGCTACCGCTACCTGGATCTGCCTCGAGATGTGCTCTCCCCGACGTCGCCACCGGGCCGGGCAATGCAGGTGGGGAAGCCGCAGGAGCTTCAGTTGGCGATCCTTGGTGACAACATCAACGTTGCTTCGCAGTCGCGAACGATTGAGCAACTCGGCGAGTTCCTCGCAACCATCGACCGCCCCGCGGCGCACCCGATCCTGGCGCTGGCCGGCGACATCCCGGCATCGACGATGCCCGCAGTGGTCGGGACGGAGCCGGTGCTCGGGGTGTCGGACGACACTCTGCAGCCGGTCGGATTCAACCCGATCGGCCCCGCCATCATCTGGGGGCCGTCGCAGTCCGGGCGCACCAATGCTCTCCATTGGTTCGCCGAATCGCTGCGAGCTTGGCGGCCCGACCTGCCACTGGTGCATCTGTCTGCGCGGCGTTCGCCGTTGTCGGAACTGGGGCTGTGGACAACGAGCGCCCAGGGGCTGGACGCCTGCGAGAAGCTGCTCGAGAAAGTGAAGCCGATTCTCGCCGAGGAGAACACCAGCGGCGAGCCACTGATGGCGATGTTGATCGAGGGCTATCCGGAGTTTCTCTCGACGCGCCTGGAATCTGCGCTCGTAGAGGTGGTGAAGGCTGTGCGCGGCAACCAGCACATTCTGATCGCCGAGGGCGAGGCCAGTGCGTGGAACAGCTCCTGGCCATTGCTCATGGAGGTCCGTAATGCGCGATGCGGTCTCCTGCTGCAGCCCGACTACACCGACGGTGATTCGATTCTTCGGACGCCGCTTCCGCGATTCAAGCGAGGTGAGCCGCCGGCGGGCCGGGGCTATTGGATCCGATCTGGAAAGGCCGTGAAGGTGCAGCTTCCGCGGGTGGAGTCATGATGGTTCGAGGTTCCCATCGACACTCACCTTCGGCATTGATCTACTTGGCTCAGCGGCGACCCGCGATGCCGCAGAAAGGCAGGCGAAAGTGAGTTCGACGCCGGACCTGAAGATTGTCGACGAGGATATTCAGGCACTCCATCGTGATCTGAAGACAGTGTCGGATGCCTTTGCTGAGGACACCCATGTCGCCGACGATATTGGTGCCGCGCTCGGCCACACAGGGCTGGCGAAGAGGTTCGCCGATTTCTCCGAGTCCTGGCGGGTGAACCGGGAGCGTATGCAGAAGAACATCAACGAGCTGGCCGATCAGATGGGCAACATCAAAGTGGCCACGGACGAGGTTGATAGGGGTCTCTCGGGGGACGGATCGTCTGCCACGCAGAACGATGCTTCGGCCCCGTCATCGGCCAGTTCGGATGCACCCCTGGCACCGTCCCCGACTCACAACGTGGGTGTCGCAGGTACCGGTGACGCGACTGCGACTCTGGCCCCCGCTTCACCGTCTGCTGCCCCTTCGACCTCGAGCGATCCTGGTGTGACGAGCGACTCCAGTGGCTCCGCATTGCCGGACTCCACCGATCAGACACAGCCGATGGTCCGCGTCGGTGAGGACGGCGACTTCTATGCAGCCGTGACGGTCGGTGGAGCGTCAGCCGCGGGTGCGACCGCAACCCTGATGGCCCTCTACAAGCTGTGGGACGCCCATCGCGCGCAACAGACGGGCCAACCAGCCGCGACAGGTGAAGCCACCCAGGCGGATGCGCGCAGCCGGCTACTCGCCGGCCTGGAGCAACTGTCCGGCGACGGCCGCGACGTCAGTGTCGAGTTGGTCTCAGACGGACGCTCACCCGATCAGATCACGGCGATTCTGAAGAGTGAGGACGGCTCGGTCAGTGTCATCGACCTGTCGAGTGACGGCGGCGATCCCGCGGCATCCGATGCGGTGGGTGCCGACACCGGCTCGGTCCCTGAGGCACCTTCCGATCCGACAACTGGCCCGGACCAGCTTCCCGATCCGTCCGCCTCCGCGCCTGGCGGCGGCGGTGATGGGGGTGCCGCAACCGAGCCACCTGCAGCCGCGCCTGCCGCAGACCTGCCGAGTGTGGCCTCACCTGAGACAGAGCCGGGGGCATCGGCCGCCGGGGGTGAGCCGTCGTTGCCGTCAGCAGGCGAACCGGTGCCGGCGGTGAACCCGACCCCGCAGGTCAATGTCGACGCCGGGTCGTCTACTTCCGACCCGGGTGCGGACTCGGCGCTGACTGCAGGAGTCCAGCCGGCGCAGACCGCTGGGTCCTCGGCTGCAGTAGGGATGGCTGGCATGGGCGCCATGTCGATGGCCGGCATGGGAAGCCAGGCCAGTGCGCCGGCTCCATCCCGAAGCCAGAGCGAGCCGCTGCGCAAGGTGGCTGAGTCCAGCGACGACGAGTCGGCGAAGGGGAAGGACCGATGAGTAGACCAACTGATTGGTCGGCTGCAGGCTGGGATCGAGATCCAGTGCCGGGTGACTCGGCTGCGGTGGCTGTTGCGGCCGCCAAGTACCGCAAGACCGCGGAGGCGGTGGGCACAGCCGTCGCCAATCTCGATCGAGTGGATGCGGCGAACATGACGGGGCAAGCGATCACCGCCGTCCTGGATCGGATCAAGACCGTCCGCGGCCAGCTGAACAGTGTCGAGGGACGGGTGGCTGGTGCCGCCTCGGCCTTGGAGGGCTACCACCCGGAACTCGCCGCCGCGCAGAGTGCCTCGCTGGCTGCGCTGCATGAAGCCGAGGTGCACCGCTCTGCAGAGCGGCGGGCAACTCGGGCGGCCAACGATGCCGCCAGCCGGCACAACCTCTCCCACGATCCCGTCGAGAAGGGCGATGCGAAGGCCGACTACGACCGGGCCTGTGGCGATCTTGAGCGTGCGAGAAACGACCTGTCCGCGGCCCGGGCTCGGATCCAGGACGCCATCGATCAGCGTGATACGGCTGCGACGTCGGCTATCGCCCAGTTGTCCACGATCGAGGAACAGAGCCCGGTCAAGGACACCTGGTGGGACAAGTTCAGCGATGCATGCGGCAAGGCCGCCGACTGGATCGAGAAGAACCTGCAGCCGCTGCTGGACAAGCTCTCCAAGATCCTGGACATCGCCTCCATCGTCTGCACGGTGCTGGGGGTCATCCTCTCCTTCACGCCACTCCTTCCAATCGGCGCTGCGCTGCTGACCGCGTCGAAGGTGATTGGTGCGATCTCCATAGGGTTGGGGGTGTTCAGCACAGTCATTGTCGGATTCATGAAGGCATCCGGTGGGCGCCAGAGCTGGGGTACCTATCTCGGTTCGGTTGCGATGTTCGCTGGGACGGTAGTGGCCAAGAAGTTCCTCAAGAAGGGGCTCACCGAAGGTACGTTTGCAGGCCTCACGAAGATCATGAAGGTGAGCAAGCCCGGTGTGATCCGATCGGTGGTCGCGAAGATCTGCAACAACGAGATCAAGCTCACTCCACTGATCAAGTTGGGTGCCAGCAAAGCGGCTGGCGCGATCGTCGATGGCGTTAAGGCTGGCGGGAAGTGGGCCTTCGAGAACCTAGTCAAGCCGGTATCCACGCCGCCGCAGATGCCGCAGCACTACCTTCGCTACGAGTCCTGTGGGGGCGGCTCAGGCGGCAGAGGATTCGCCGGGGCCGGCGGCAGTGGCGGCAGTGGCGGAGGCTGGTGATCGTGATGGACCGAGAAGGGATGAAATGAGTGCTCGCACGTATGCCTTTGTGACGCCGCCGGGATGGCTGCGCCTGGACCTCCGAGGAGAGCCGGGGCCTCAGGCAGAGCGATTTGCCGACGTTGTCATTGCGGGCTACCCGAAGGACAGCTCGGCCGCCGGACGGGCCGCGGTGGTGCGCTCGATCACCGAGCTGGCAGCCTCAGCCAAGGCGGACGGTGTTCTCGACCTGGTCCTGCCGGTGAAGGTCGTGGACGGCTCGATCGCGAATGCCAGCTTCGCCGTCACCGCCTTCGATACCGACACGCTCGACCCGCTTGATGTCATCGCCGGAATCGCGGCGCAGGACAGCACCGCTGAACTCATCGAGGTTGCAGACCTGGTCGCCTTGCGCACCGTGTCTGAGCAGGTCGTTGACGCTTCAGCGGCCCGCGCTGAGATCGTCGCCATGGCCCGAGCGGCCGGGGCAGTGGACTCGCCCGCCGACGAGCCGGAGCCGGCGTTGCCCGCGCTTACTTCTCGTCGGGTGCGCTACTTCATCGGCCACCCGGATCGCCCCGGTGACTGGATCATCGCGATGGTCTCGGTACTTCAGGCGGACAACCAGCCCTCGCGCCAGCTCAGCGACACCATGATTGAACTCTTCGACCAGGTCGTCCTCACGTTCAGGTTCCAGGCATGAGCGCGATCGAGATCAGCTACCGCGACGACCTCTGGATTCGTCCTGATGAGCCCCGCATGAGCCTGGCCGAGCGTCTGACGAATGCTCCGGGTGACTGGACGCTGGAGCAACTGCAGCACATCCTCGATCTGGCCGGTGCGGCACCGTCCTTCGCGCCGGACTCGGAGCGATTCGTGCTGGTGGCTGAGGATCACTCCTGGTTCCTCCTTGAGGTCGATCTGCTGGTGGAGGAGTCCTCCTTCCCGCTCGACGCGGATGAGGACTTCTCCGGCCTGAATGCCGAGGCATTTGAGCTTCCGGGAGTCGGGGCGGGATATCGGCTGGTGGGCATGGAGGCCGCCGGCGAACTGGATGGGGCAACGGACTCGGAATTGCTGATCCCGCGGCTGCATTACTTCGTGCGGCCGGTTTTCGATGAGACATCGTGGCTTCACGCCACCATCCAGGTTCCTGACCCGCTTGACCTGCCGACAGTGGCGACGCTGGTCGAGGAGCTACTCAGTGGTGTGAGTGCCACTGGGGACTAGGTTCCCATCGACGAAATCGACCTCCACCTCCAGACTGGAGGCGACATAGACCGACGAATGATCCACCAGGTATGACAACGAAAGGAATGAGGGTACATGGCCAATATCAACGTCTCGTACGAGCGGATGGCGGAGGAAGCGCGAAATCTGCGCAGCGCCAAGGACTCGATCCACGATCAGCTGCGCACCCTGGCGCAGAAGATTCAGGCGCTGGTCACCGACGGATTCGTGACCGATTCCGCCTCGGTGAAGTTCCATGAGAACTACCAGCAGTTCACCACGGCCACGACCAATGCCGTGGCAGCGCTGGACGATATTGCCGCGAACCTCGACAACACGGCACGAGTCCTGCAGGAAACCGACCAGCAGCTTGCCGGCCAGTAATTCCTGGATGCTGGCGGCAGGTGACTGCCGCCAGCAAAGCCGGTGTCGGACAGCGGGGAGGCCGTGCGGCCGTCCCCGCCTTGGCGCGTCGGCACGGTGCGGAGAATTCGGTGCGTGAATGAGGGGGGAGTGCAAGACACGATGAAGTGCAGTATCTGTGGACACGAAGGTCGGCTCGGCGCCGTCACCTGCTCACGGTGCGGGGCACCGATCAGTCAGGGTGCGCCGGAGATAGAGGTGGACGACAGGACAACTCTGCGATCGATCGTGGCGGAGCTCCCTGCGCAGCCCGTGTCGGCACCCCTCGCTCCGGAGCCGGCACCGGCCGACCTGAGTCCGTCCCCCTCGGCCGGTCCTGATCCGGCCTGGTCGACCTACCCAGCCAGCGGAGAAGAGCAGCTCTACGCCCCTGCTGCGCCGCTGCAGGTCGACTCATCGCCCACCCCGCCCGCTTCCGTCGAACGGATCAAGGTGTTGGCTTTCGTCATGGCCGGCCTGGGGACAGTCAGCATCATCATGGCGATCAGCATCTCGTCCGGCGCCGGCATCCAGACACTCGCCGGGATTGTCGGGATGGTGTTGTACGTCGTGCTCGCGATTCAGGTACAGGCACGGAAGGAGTGGGCCCGAGTCCTGATCGGCGTCTTTGCGATTCTCGGCTTCATCGCCAACTTGGTGACCCTGGTCACCACCCTCGGAGTGCTCGCACTCTTCCAAGGGATGCTGGGCAACAGCTACGTCGCGCCGATCGTCTTCGGGCTGATCCTGGATCTGGCGGGCGAAGTGCTCCTCATTGCACTGGTCGTCAACGCCTTCCACCGAGATACCGCAGCCTGGTGTGCGCCCGTGCCACTGCGAGCCACGTAGCCGAGGCTCGGACAAGCGGCTCTCGCTCGTCGCGCTCAGGCATTTTCTCCTGCCTGCGACTGAGGCTCAGGCGGCCTCGCGGCGCTTGACCCAAGGGATCACTCGCAGGGTGACCGGAAGCATCACGGCCTCGACTGCGACCTTGTAGATCCAGCCGACCAGGAAGAAGTTGCCCACGGCCGGCCACGGCACTGCGTCGCCGCCCAGGAAGTTGCCCAGCGTGCTCCAGGCGATCAGGCTGAAGACGGCCGTGTCGGCGAGCTCGCCGACGACGGTGGAGCCGATCAGCCGCACCCACAGATTGCGCTCGCCCCAGCGCTCCTTGATCCGGACCAGGACCAGGGCGTTCAGCAGCTGACCGGCCAGGTAGCCGAGCAGGCTGGCCACCACGAAGCGGGGGACGACGCCGAGGACGGTGTGCCACGCGTCCTGGTTGGGCCAGTCGGCTGCCGCCGGCGCGATGTCCACGAGCACGAAGGTCAGTGACATCACCGCGGCCAGCACGAAGCCGGTGATGATCGTCCGGTTGGCTCGGCGCAGGCCGTACACCTCAGCCAGGACGTCGCCGAGGATGTAGGTGAGCGGGAACAGAATCGCGCCGCCATCGGTGAGGATCGGCAGCAGTTGCGCCCCACCGACGCTCCAGTCGGGGCCGAAGGCGATCAGTTTGGTTGCGCCGATGTTCGAGATCAACAGCATCCCGACGAAGGCGGCAACGACCAGGTCGTACACCGATCGGCTCGGACGGGTCTCCAGCGTGGCGAGTTCAGGCACGAGTGCGGAGTGTAGTCGGCGTCCGGCTCAGCCAGCGACCCCCAGTACGGCCGGTGCCGGGCGACGTGCGCACAGCCGGCACTCGATCCGCACGGTGGCTCGCGACCAGCGATGCCGAGTGGCAGGCTAAGGACATGAGCGACTTTGACGAAGAAGTCCCGGACGAGGCCGAACAGCTCGACCAGCTGCAGCCCGAGGAGACCTTGCTCGATCGCGGCGTCTCCGACGTGCTCGATGAGGGCTACGTCAGCGCCGAAAACTGGTCGCCTGCCCAAGGCTTCGGCAACACTGCTGCCGAGATGCGCCAGGGTGAGAACCTCGAGATGCGGGTTGCCCAAGAACTGCCCGAGACCACCGAGCCGGGTGAACCGTGGCGTCCCGAACCGGGCGAGCGGCGACAGGTGGGCGGCGAGCGAGCCGGACGCATTGTCGCGGCCGGGGGCGGCCTGGACGGTGAGGACACCGAGTCTCAGAGCATCGGCCAAGACGTCGGCATCGACGGAGGAGCGGCCACCGCGGAGGAAGCCGCCATGCACATCATCGATGACCGTGACAATGACGAAGCCTGACCCGCAGCGGCTCGATCCGCGCTACCCGCCGATCGAGCCGTACCTGACCGGAAGGCTCGAGGTCGGGGACGGCCACAGACTCTACTTCGAGGAGGTCGGCAACCCCGACGGTAAGCCGGCCGTGTTCGTCCATGGCGGGCCGGGCGGCGGCCTGGTGCCGGACTACCGGCGATTCTTCGACCCGTCGAAGTATCGGGTGATCCTGTTCGATCAGCGTGGCTGCGGACGCAGCACGCCACACGCGTCCGCCCCGGACGCCGACCTGAGCACCAACACCACCTGGCATCTGGTCGCCGACATCGAGAAGCTGCGCGTCGATCGTGGCGTCGACTCCTGGCTGGTTTTCGGTGGCTCCTGGGGCAGCTCGCTGGCGCTGGCCTATGCCGAGAAGTATCCGCAGCGCGTCACAGAGCTGGTCCTGCGCGGCATCTTCACGCTGCGTCGCAGCGAGCTCGACTGGTACTACAACGGCGGAGCCGGCAACATCGCCCCGGAGTGGTGGCGCAGCTTCGAGGCGCCGCTGCCCGAGGGTTTCGCCGGGGATCGGATCGCCAAGTTCAATGAGCTGCTCTTCGACCCCGACCCGGCCGTCCATCTGCCCGCCGGAATCGCCTGGACGACCTGGGAGGCGGCCACCTCGACCCTGGAGTTCGACCCGGACCACGTCGAAGCGTTCTCCGACCCATCCTTTGCTCTGGCCTTCGCGCGGATCGAGAACCACTACTTCCACAACGCCGGCTGGTTCCGGGAGGGCCAGTTGCTCGACGAGGTGGACACGATCCGGCACATCCCCGGAGTGATCGTCCAGGGCCGCTACGACCTGCCGTGCCCGATCACCACCGCCGACGCCCTGCATCGGGCTTGGCCGGAGGCCGACTACCACGTGGTGTTGGCCGGCCATGCCGCCGGCGAGCCGGAGATCGCCAAACAACTGGTGGCGGCCACCGACCGGTTTGCCGCCAACTGGCCGCTTCACTAGCGGGGCTACGATTGCCATCTGACCTTTCCAGGAGGACGCGCTGAACCAGCCGCAGGAGTCGACCGCAGAGCGTCGAGTCGCCATCCCCGTTTCGATCAACATGGTCTCTGTGCTCGGCCCACGAGATGAGTTTCTGCGCATCCTCGAAGCCGGGCTGGACGCCGACATTCACGTCCGTGGCAACGAGATCACCTTCTCCGGATCGCCGGACGAGGTGGCCCGCGCGGCCGACGTGCTCACCGAGCTGATCACGATCGTGCGCACCGGCCAGGGGCTGGCCGCCGACACCGTGGAGCGGGTGCTGGGGATGGCCGGCGAAGAGGTGAGCCCGGCGGAGGTGCTCACTCAGGACATCCTCTCCAGCCGCGGCAAGACGATTCGTCCCAAGACGCTGAACCAGAAGCGCTACGTGGACGCCATCGATGCCCATACCGTGGTCTTCGGGATCGGTCCGGCCGGCACCGGCAAGACTTACCTGGCCATGGCCAAGGCCGTCCAGGCGTTGCAGGCCAAGGAAGTCAACCGGATCATCCTGACCCGTCCGGCCATCGAGGCGGGGGAGCGGCTCGGCTTCCTGCCGGGCACTCTCAACGACAAGATCGACCCCTACCTGCGGCCCCTCTACGACGCGCTGCACGACATGATCGATCCCGAATCGGTGCCGCGGCTGCTGACCGCCGGCACGATCGAGGTCGCTCCGCTGGCCTACATGCGCGGACGCACCCTGAACGACGCCTTCATCATCCTGGATGAGGCCCAGAACACGTCGATGGAACAGATGAAGATGTTCCTGACCCGGCTCGGCTTCGGGGCAAAGATGGTGGTCACCGGGGACGTCACCCAGATCGACCTGCCCGGCGGCACCAAGAGCGGGCTGACCATGGTGGAGGAGATCCTCGATGGGGTCACCGACATCGCTTTCTGCCGCTTGACCAGCCATGATGTCGTCCGGCATCGGTTGGTCGGACGGATCGTGGCCGCCTACGACCGCTTCGAGGCGACGCTGCCCCAGCCCAGGAGGAACTGATGATTGAGCTCAACAACGAGTCCGGCGAGGCCGTCGACACCGAACGGCTGACCCAGCTGGCCACCTTCGCCCTCGATGCGCTGCGGATCCACCCGGAAGCCGAGCTGTCGATCGTGCTGGTCGACGAGGACACCATGAGTGCCTACCACGAGCGGTTCATGGGTGAGCCCGGGCCGACCGACGTGCTCAGCTTCCCGATGGACGAACTGCGCGCGCCGGAGCCCGATGAGGAACCGCCGCTGGGGCTGCTCGGCGACATCGTGTTGTGCCCGAAGGTGACCGCAGCGCAGGCCGCCAGTATGGGTCGCACTCCGGAGGAGGAGGCCGACTACCTGCTCATCCACGGGCTGCTGCACCTGCTCGGCCACGATCATGCCGAGCCGGACGAGAAGAAGGTCATGTTCGACCTCAATGACAAGATCATCGCGGCCTGGACGGCCAGCCGCAGCTGAGCTCAGGCCACCACCGGGCGCAGCGGTGCGGTGGCGGGCCTGCCTGGCGAGTCCATGACGTTGCGCCACGCCGAGCCGAGTCGGCGCATCGCGTCGGTCACCACGGCGGGCGGGTCCTTGTAGGGAAGCCTGACGAAGCTCTCCAGCCCGTGGTGCACGGCGAACTGCGGACCGGGGCTGACCAAGAGGCCGACATCGCGAGCGGCCGCCGCGAGCTGGCGGGAGCGCGGCGCCGGCAGCTCTACCCACAGGCTCAGCCCGCCGGCCGGCACCGTCCACCTCGCTCCCGGAATCGCCCGCGGCAGGGCCTCGATCATCGCCTGGCGCGACGTCTGCAAAGCCGTCCGGGTCTCCGGGTGCAGCCCTGGACGCGACCTCAGCAGCTCGGCAAGGGCCAGTTGCTCGAGGATTGGCGCGCCCAAATCGTCGGCGATTCGGGCTTGCAGCAATCGGGCCATCAGCGGACGCGGCACCCGCAGCCAGCCAACCCGCAGGCCGCCCCAGTGTGACTTCGATGAACTGCCCACCAGGATCGTCGAGGAGAGATGGGCGGCGAAGGGCAGCGGACGGACAACTTCGTCCAGTTCGACTTCGAGCATCGTCTCGTCCACGATCGCCACAGTTCCCGCACGTCGTAGAGCGGCGGCGAGGCGCTCGCGTTCGCCGTCGGCCATCAGCGCCCCGGTCGGATTGTGGAAGTCGAGGATCAGCTGGGCGGCCACCGGGCGAACTGCTGAGATGGTGCTGGTTGCGGCGTCGAGGTCCCACCCGTCCGGCTCTACGGTGACGGGGCTCAGTCGGGCCCCCGAGCGTCGGGCCGCCTCGACTGAGTTCGGATAGGACGGGCTCTCCACCAGCACCGGGTCGCCGGGACGGGTCAGTGCGCGCACCGCAAGGCTGACCCCCGACAGCGCCCCGCCGACCACCAGAATCTGGTCGGGGTCGGTAGGCAGCCCCCGCTGTGCGTAGCGCTCGGCGATCAGGGCCTGCAACTGGGGGAGCCCGGCTGTGGCATAGCCGGTGCCGGCCAGATAGCTGGGCAGCTGCTGGACGGCCTTGGCGTAGGCCTCTGCGGTGCCGGCCGGGGCCCGAGTCGCCGCGCAGGTGAGGTCGAGCAGTTCGTCGCTGGTCTCGTAGCCGGGCAGCAGCGCTCCGCCGACGCCGACTCGTCCGCGGCCTAGTGGCAGCGTGGCCACGTGCCCAGAGCCCTGCCGCGCGGAGAGGAAGCCGTCGTCGACCAGCAGCGAGTACGCCCTGGTCACCGTGGTTCTGCTGAGTCCGAGGGCCTGGCTGAGCCGCCGTTCGCTGGGAAGGGCCTGGCCGCTGGGTAGCCGTCCATCGGCGATCAGCAGCCGCAAGTTGTCGGCCAGCCAGCGGTAGGCCGGCGCGTCCGCATCCGGCGCGCCGAGCAGCCCGACGAGGCGAGTCATTCCGATGCTGGGCAGTGCCACCAGGCCACCTTGCCCGGATTGGCTCTTTTTTGCAATGCCAATCTTTGTCATCGTGGACGCATGGTCCGCACCACTCGTCAGGCTGTCAGCCTTGCTGATCTCAGTCCGATCGCCCAACTGCGCGCCGGGCGATTGGTTCGCCGGCTGCCTCAGCTGCTGATCGGACTGTGGCTCTACGGCTTTGCGATGGCCATGTTCGTCCGCAGCGGCCTCGGCTTGGATCCCTGGGACGTGTTCCACTCCGGTCTGCAACGGCTGTTCGGGGTCTCCTTCGGGACGATCGTGATCGCGGTCGGCTTCGCCGTTCTGCTGCTGTGGATCCCGCTGCGTCAGTGGCCGGGCCTGGGCACCATCGCCAATGCGGTGGTGATCGGGCTGGCCACCGACTCGACGCTGGCGATCATCCCGCAGGCCACCGACTGGCGAATCTCCTGGACGCTGCTGATCGGTGGGCTGCTGCTCAACGGACTGGCCGGTGGGCTCTACATCGGCTCGCAGCTCGGACCCGGTCCTCGAGATGGGCTGATGACCGGGCTGGCTCGTCGCACCGGCTGGTCGCTGCGTCTGGTCCGAACCGGCCTGGAGCTGACAGTGCTCGCCGTCGGCTGGCTGCTGGGCGGCGTGGTCGGGATCGGCACCGTTGTGTATGCGCTGGCCATTGGGCCCTTGGTGCAGTTCTTCCTGCCGCTGGTGATGGTGCGGCTGGACGAGCCGTCGATCGAGCCGGAGGGCGTCGCCGAGCCCATTCAGTGCTGATCCGGCCGTGGGCCGGTAGGATGAGCGTCCACTAACCCGGACGAGGCGTGTGAGCACCCTTTGACCCAGAATGACTGGATCCTGGCGGCGGTAGCCGCCCTCAGTGTGGTGCTGGCCGCACTCTTGACCGCGGCCGAAGCCGCTCTGACCGGCGTGTCGCGCGCTCGAGCCGAGAGCCTGATCGACGAAGGACGGCCCGGCGGGCGGCGGCTGCTGATGATCGCCCAAGACCCGGCACCGGCCCTGAACAGTTCGCTCTTCCTGCGGATCCTGTTCGAGGTGATCGCCACCGTCAGCGTGGGCTGGATCTTCTTCGCGCACTTCAGCCAGCTGTGGGAGCAACTCGTCTACCCGGTGCTGGCCATGGTGCTGGTGTCCTTCATCATCTTGGGCGTCGCGCCACGAACTCTGGGCCGCCAGCACTCCGACGCGGTCGCGCTGGCTGCGGCCGGGCCGCTGAGCGTGCTTTCGGTGGTGCTCGGCCCGGTCTCTCAGTTGATGATCCTGATCGGCAATGCGCTCACCCCGGGCAAGGGCTTCGCCGAAGGCCCGTTCACCTCCGAGGCGGAGTTGCGCGAGCTCGTCGACATCGCTGAGGCCCGTGAACTGATCGAGGCCGACGAACGCAAGATGATCCACTCGGTCTTCGAGCTGGGCGACACGATCGTCAAGGAAGTCATGGTGCCCCGCACCGAGATGGTCTACATCGAGCGCACTAAGACCGTCCGGCAAGGGGTGTCGCTGGCGCTGCGGTCCGGCTTCAGCCGGATTCCGGTGATCGGCGAAGACGTGGACGACATCGTGGGGATCCTGTACTTGAAGGACATGATCCGGCGGATGTACGACAACCCGCAGGCGCAAACCTCCGAGGCTGTGGACACCCTGATGCGTCCGCCGACCTTCTGCCCGGACTCCAAGCCCGTGGACGAACTGCTCCGCGAGATGCAGCTGACCCGTAGCCACGTGGTGATCGTGGTGGACGAGTTCGGTGGCACCGCCGGGCTGGCCACCATCGAGGACGTCCTGGAGGAGATCGTCGGCGAGATCGTCGACGAGTACGACCAGGAGGTGGCTCCGATCACCGAGTTGGGCGATGGCCGATTCCGGGTCTCGGCCCGGCTGGGCATCGAGGATCTCGGTGAGCTGTTCGGCCTCAACGTCGACGACGACGATGTCGACACCGTGCTCGGCCTGATGGCCAAGCAGCTGAACAAGGTGCCTATCCCCGGTTCGGTCGTCCGCTGGGAGGGCATCGAACTGACCGCCGAGCGAGGCAGTGGACGCCGGCACTCGATCCAGACGATTCTGGCGGCGCTGGCCGCCGATGACGACCCGGCCGCGGAGGCCGCTGCCAAGCTGGCCACCGAGTCGGCCAGGAGGAACACATGAAATCCGGATTCGCCTGCTTCGTCGGTCGTCCCAACGCCGGCAAGTCGACTCTGACCAACGCGTTGGTCGGCAGCAAGATCGCGATCGCCTCAGCCAAGCCCCAGACGACGCGACACATCGTCCGCGGGATTCGCAACACCGCCGACTCCCAGCTGATCCTGGTCGACACACCCGGCCTGCACCGGCCCAGGACTCTGCTCGGGGAGCGACTGAACGACTTGGTCTATCAGACCTGGTCGGAGGTGGACGTGATCGGGGTCTGCTTGCCGGCCAGCCAGCGGATCGGCCCCGGCGACACCTATTTGGTCGGCGAGATCGCCAAGCTGGACAGGGTGCCCAAGCTCGTCGCCCTGGCCACCAAGTCCGACCTGGTCAGCAAGGCCCGGCTGGCCGAGCATCTGGTCAAGATCGCCTCGCTGGAGGAGGAACTCGGGATCCGATGGGAGTCGATCATTCCGGTCTCGGCTCTCACCGGCGACCAGGTCGACGACGTCGCCGCCGAGCTGGTGAAGCTGCTGCCCGAGGGACCCGCACTGTTCCCCGACGACACCGTCACCGACGAACCGACCGAGACCCGGATCGCCGAACTGATCCGCGAAGCCGTCCTCGAAGGCGTCGACGACGAGTTGCCGCACTCGGTGGCGGTGACCATCGACGAGATGGGCCAGCGCGAGGGGCGTCCGGCTGATCGTCCGCTGCTGGACATCTTCGCCTCGATGGTGGTCGAGCGGGATTCCCAGAAGGGGATCATCATCGGTCACCGCGGTGAACGACTGAAGGCTGTCGGCACCGCCGCCCGCCTCCAGATCGCTGAGCTCGTCGGAATGCCGGTCCATCTGGACCTGCATGTGAAGGTGCTCAAGGACTGGCAGCGCTCGCCGAAGTACCTGGATCGGCTGGGCTTCTAGGCGTCCATATTGCGCACACCCTTTGCCAAGGGCTGGGACGTGTGACAGCATGACTGACATGTTGTGGGCGCGACTCCTGCTTGTTCGCCGCAGCGAGGCCTCGAAGATCTGATCAGGCCTCCTCGCTGCGGAGGTTGTCACGCGCCTGGCACTCAGCCCGCACAGCGAGGAACCCATGACCACCAACATCTTCTCTTTCTCCACGCGCCCGCAGTCTCCGCTGGTGCAAAGCCCGTCCCCGATGCCCTACCAGCGTTACCACGCCTTCGAACCGGTGGACGTCCCTGACCGGACCTGGCCGACCAAGAAGATCACCCAGGCGCCGCGCTGGCTGTCCACCGACCTGCGCGACGGCAACCAGGCGCTGATCGACCCGATGACCCCGTCCCGCAAGCGCAAGATGTTCGACATGCTGGTCCGGATGGGCTACAAGGAGATCGAGGTCGGTTTCCCGTCGGCGTCCAAGACCGACTTCGACTTCGTCCGAAGCCTGATCGAATCCGATGCCATTCCCGATGACGTCCAAATCAGCGTCCTCACCCAAGCCCGTGAGGACCTGATTGACCGCACCGCACAGTCTCTGATCGGGGCCAAGCGGGCGAACATCCACCTGTACAACGCAACGGCAGAACTGTTCCGTCGGGTGGTCTTCAAGGTCAGCGAGGCTGAGTGCATCGAACTGGCGAAGCAGGGCACCCAGTGGGTCATGGAGTATGCCGACAAGTACCTCTCCGACGTCGAGTTCGGCTATCAGTACAGCCCGGAGATCTTCACCCAAACCCCCACTGACTTCGCCATTGAGGTCTGCAATGCGGTGATGGACGTCTGGCAGCCCGGGGTGGGACGCGAGATCATCTTGAACCTGCCGGCCACCGTGGAGATGTCCACCCCGAACACCTACGCCGACCAGATCGAGTACTTCGGTCGGCACATCAACAACCGTGAGTTCGTCGCCATCTCGCTGCACCCGCACAACGACCGCGGTACCGCGGTGGCGGCCACCGAACTGGCCTTGATGGCCGGTGCCGATCGCGTCGAGGGCTGCCTGTTCGGCCACGGCGAGCGCACCGGCAACGTCGACCTGATCACCCTGGGCCTGAACCTGTTCACCCAGGGCGTCGACCCCAAGATCGACTTCTCCGACATCGACGAGATCCGTCGGACGGTGGAGTACTGTACCAACCTGCCGGTCCATCCGCGCCACCCATACGCGGGGGACCTGGTCTTTACCGCCTTCTCGGGCTCCCACCAGGACGCCATCAAGAAGGGGCTGGAGGTGCTGGAGAAGACGGCGGCCTCCCAGGGGAAGTCTCTGCATGAGATTCCCTGGGAGGCGCCGTACCTCCCCATCGATCCGCACGATGTCGGCCGCTCCTACGAGGCCGTGATCCGGGTGAACAGCCAGTCCGGCAAGGGTGGCATGGCCTACCTGATGAAGTCCGAGCACAAGCTGGATCTGCCGCGTCGGCTGCAGATGGAGTTCTCTCGGGTCGTCCAGAGCCACACCGACTCCGAGGGTGGCGAGGTTTCCCCGCAGCAGCTGTGGGAGATCTTCTCCGCGGAGTATCTGACCCTGGCCGACCCGCTGAACCTGGTCACGGTGAAGTCGGTGGCCAACGGCAACGGCTATGCCATCACCGCAACGGTGGTCGATCGGGGCGAGACCCGGGAGATCTCCGGTGAGGGCAATGGTCCGGTGTCGGCCTTCGTGGACGCACTGAGCATGCTCGGCTACCACGTGCGAGTGCTGGACTACACCGAGCACGCGCTCTCCTCCGGTGGGGACGCCATGGCGGCGGCCTACGTCGAGACCGAGGTCGGCGAGGGCGATAACGCCCGGGTGCTGTGGGGTGTGGGCTTGAACGCGTCCATCATCACCGCCTCGCTGGCCGCGGTGGTCTCGGCGATCAACCGGGACATTCGCGACCGTGACGAAGACCTGGTCGCTGCCGGGGTTTAGTCCCGAACAATCGCTGAGGGCTCGCCTTCGCGTCCAGAGCTTGTCCCAGGGGACGAGCCCTCGGCGTGAGGGCGAGCCCTCGGAGGTTTCCGGGGGCGTCCGCGCGAGGCGCCCGGACGCGGTGAGCCCAGCCTCATCCGGGCCGATAAGATTCGGCCTATGCCCAAAGTCCTCACCGAACTCCCGATCGGCGAACGTGTCGGTCTCGCCTTCTCCGGCGGGCTGGATACTTCCGTAGCAGTCGCCTGGATGCGCGAGCGCGGTGCGATCCCGTGCACCTACACCGCAGACCTCGGCCAGTACGACGAGCCGGACATCGACTCAGTGCCCGGCCGCGCCGGTGCCTACGGCGCCGAGATCTCCCGGATGGTCGACTGCAAGGCTGCCATGGTCGAGGAGGGCCTGGTCGCCCTGGCCTGTGGCGCCTTCCACATTCGTACGGGCGGCAAGACCTACTTCAACACCACCCCGATCGGACGGGCCGTCACCGGCACCATGCTGGTCCGCGCCATGCGCGAGGACGACGTCTGGATCTGGGGCGACGGCTCCACCTACAAGGGCAATGACATCGAGCGGTTCTACCGCTACGGCCTGATGGCCAACCCGCAGCTGCGGATCTACAAGCCGTGGCTGGACGCAGACTTCGTCCGCGAACTGGGCGGCCGCGCCGAGATGAGCCAGTGGCTGGCCGAGCGCAACCTGCCCTACCGCGACTCCAAGGAGAAGGCCTACTCCACCGACGCCAACATCTGGGGTGCCACCCATGAGGCCAAGGAACTGGAGAATCTGAACGTCGGCATCGAGATTGTCGAGCCCATCATGGGCGTCCGGTTCTGGGATCCGGCCGTGGAGATTCCGGTCGAGGACGTCACAGTCACCTTCGAGCAGGGACGTCCGGTCGCCATCAACGGCAAGAGCTTCGCCTCTGCTGTCGAGCTGGTCTTCGAAGCCAATGCCATCGGCGGACGCCACGGCCTGGGGATGAGCGATCAGATCGAGAACCGGATCATCGAGGCCAAGTCCCGTGGCATCTACGAGGCTCCGGGGATGGCGCTGCTGCACATCTGCTACGAGCGCCTGGTCACCGCCATTCACAACGAGGACACCTTCACCAACTACCAGCTCGAGGGTCGCAAGCTCGGCCGGCTGATGTACGAAGGTCGCTGGCTGGATCCGCAGGCGCTGATGGTGCGCGAGTCGCTGCAGCGCTGGGTAGCCTCGGCCATCACCGGCTCGGTGACCCTGCGGCTGCGCCGCGGAGACGACTGGACGATCCTCGACACCGAAGGTCCGGCGCTGTCCTACCACCCGGAACGGCTGTCGATGGAGCGGGTCGGCGATGCGGCCTTCGGCCCGGTGGACCGGATCGGCCAGCTCACCATGCGCAACCTGGACATCGCCGACTCCCGGACCCGACTGGAGCAGTACGCCCAGCTCGGTCTGGTCGGCGGCGAGGTGGCCTCCCTGGTCGGGGTGCTCGAGCCCGGTCAGGCCAAGGGGATCACCTCCGGTGAGTCCACCGAAGAGGACATCGAGGCAGCGCAGCTGCGCTCGGGAATGGACTCCGGCTCCGACTAACTCGTCTGGTTGGGCAGCGCGCCACCGTAGCGGCGGTCGCGCTGCGCATACAGCTCGATGGCCCGCCATAGATCGCGACGGTCGAAGTCGGGCCAGAGTCGATCCAGGAACACCATCTCGGCGTAGGCGGCCTGCCAGAGCATGAAGTTGGACGTCCGCTGCTCACCGGAGGATCGGATGAACAAGTCCACGTCGGGGATCTCCGGCGCGTAGAGGAAATGGCGCAGCTTCTCCTCGGTGAGCTTGTCGGGGTTGAGCCGTCCGTCCTTGACCGCGTGGGCGATCTTCTTGGCCGCATCGACGATCTCGGCGCGTCCGCCGTAGTTCATGCAGAACTGCAGGGTGAGCACGGTGTTGTCTGCGCTCTGCCGCTCGGCATCGATCAGCTCCTTGGCCACGGTGCGCCACATTCGCGGGTTGCGTCCGGACCACTTGATCCGTACGCCCATGGCGTCCAGTTCGTCGCGGCGGCGGTGGATCACCTCCCGGTTGAAGCTCATCAGCCAGCGCACCTCGTCCGGTGAGCGGCGCCAGTTCTCTGTGGAGAAGGCATAGGCCGAGACGTACTTCACGCCGATCTCGATGGCGCCGGCCAGGACGTCCATCAGCGACTCCTCGCCCTTGGCGTGGCCGGCGGTGCGGGGGAGTCCGCGCTCCTTGGCCCAGCGCCCGTTTCCGTCCATCACGATCGCCACGTGCTGCGGGACGAACTTGGCATCGATGGCAGGCGGACGAACTCCGCTGGGATGCGGGAAGGGTGGCAGGACCTGTTTTGGCACGGCGTCAGCCTAGCCAGCGGCGGGCCGCGGAGGCGTGTTCTCCCTCCGCGAACAGACTTGAGTCCTACAGGCTCAAGTCCTTGATTCGGATCGGAACCGGGGGCACACTGGCATTAGCGCTCAGATAGTGCGAGTGCTAACCGATAGACGACAGGAGTACCACAATGGCCCGAGCATTCGACCCCTTCCGGGAGATGGATCGCTGGTTCGCTGACGCCGCACGCACGCCTACCAGCAACGCGATGCCGATGGATCTGTACCGCGACGGCGATGTATTCGTCACCAGGATCGACCTGCCCGGCGTCGACCCCGCCTCGATCGACGTGGACGTCGACGACCGCACCTTGACCGTGCGCGCCGAGCGCAAGGTCGAGATCACCGATTCACAGAAGTGGCTGGTCCGGGAGCGTCCGGCCGGCACCTTCGCCCGCCAACTCACCCTTGGCTACGGCGTTGCCCTGGACAAGATCGAGGCTCAGTACGCCGATGGCGTCCTCAGCCTGAGGATTCCGGTGGCAGAGGAAGCCAAGCCGCGCAAGATCAGCGTTGCCCACGCCGGTGGCGCGACCGAGATCGAGGGCGCCGTCGCCAGCTGAGTCCCAGGCGATGATTGGGGTGGCTCGTCGGCTCTGGCCGACGGGCCACCTTGCGTTACTGGGCGAACGCGGCCGAAGCCTTGGTGAGGCGGTTCGCCTGAGCACGGCTGAGCTTGAGCTCCATGGCGGCCAGCAGCGGTGCCACCTGTTCCACCGAGCTGGCGCTGGCGATCGGCGCGACCACGGCGGGCTGCTGGCGCAGCCAGGCCAGTGCGATGGTGGCCGGCTCGACGCCGAGATCTTCGCCCAGTTCGTTGAGGACGTCCACTACGGCGAACCCGGCCTCGGTGGCGTAGTGCTTGACCCGGGCGGCGCGCGGGCCGTGCGGCTGCTCGTCCCGGCTGTACTTCCCGGTCAGGAAGCCGGCGGCCAGGCTGAAGTAGGGAACGACGGCTAGGTGCTGGGCGGTTGCGAGCTCGGCCATACCTGAGGCCTCGACCTCGGCGCGGTGCACCAGGTTGTACTCCGGCTGGAGAGCGACCGGCTTGGCCAGGCCTTCGGCCTCGGCGACGGCGAGTACTTCACTGACCCGCTCGGTGGTGAAGTTGGACAACCCGTAGTGCCGGATGGCTCCGTCGCGAATCATCTGGTCGAAGGCGCCCACCCACTCGGCGACTGGCACGTGCGGGTCGTCCTCATGGGCGTAGTAGAGGTCGATGGTGTCCAGGCCCAGCCGTCGGCGAGAGCCGTCCAGGCAGATCTTCAGGTTGGCCGGACGCAGCCCGCGGTGGATCGGGTGCTTGGCCACTTTAGTGGCGATCATCGGACGCTTGGCGCTGCCACGTCGCTGCAGCCAGCCGCCGATGACGCGTTCGGATTCGCCTCCACTGTGTCCGGGAACCCACGCCGAGTAGACGTCGGCCGTGTCGACGAAGTTGCCGCCGCCGTCGACAAAAGCATCCAGGATCCGTTCTGACGACTCCCGGTCAGCGGTCCAGCCGAAGACGTTGCCACCCAGGCAGAGCGGGGCAACCTTCAGCGTCGCGATGGTCCTCATTGCGCAAGACTAATGCGAGGCTGCGCAGTTCGGGGGAAAGCGGGCCGACTAGCTGTGCGCGACTGCGGCAGCCTCGATCGGCAGGCCGGCCACGAAGCGCTCGCGGAAGGCCGCGAAGCCGGCCACGTCCGCCGGATCAGGCTGGACGGTCTCCAGCGGAGCGTCGGCGAACACCCGTCCGCTGAGGTAGTCATCCAGGCTGATCGTGCCGTCGTTGTCGCGGGCGTAGGCGGCCAGGACGGCGATGCCCCACGCCCCACCCTCGCCGGCGATCTCGCCGACCGACACCGAAGTGTTCAGCGCAGCGGCCAGGATCTGCTGGCCGACCCCCTTGGTCTTGAACAGGCCGCCGTGGGCGAACATCGTGTCGATCTCGACGCCTTCGCCGCGCAGCACCTCCATACCGATGCTGAGGCTGCCCAAAGCGGCGAACAGCTGGGTGCGCATGAAGTTGGCCAGAGTGAACGAGCTGTCCGGGGTCCGGGTGAACAGCGGACGGCCCTCGGCGAAGCCGGTGATGTGCTCGCCGGACAGGTAGTTGTAGGCCAGCAGGCCGCCGCCGTCGGCGTCGCCGGACAGCGCGGCGCGGAACAGCGTCTCGAAGATCTGGCTGCTGTCGGCGGTCGCGCCGAGCGCCTGCGCGAACTCGGCGAACAGGCCCACCCAGGAGTTCAGCTCGCTGGCCCCGTTGTTGCAGTGCACCATGGCCACCAGATCGCCGGCCGGCGTGGTGACCAGGTCAAGCTCGGAGTGCTGCTCGCGAAGCTCCTTCTCCAGGACCACCATGGCGAAGATGGACGTCCCTGCGCTGACGTTTCCGGTGCGCTTGGCCACCGAGTTGGTGGCGACCATCCCGGTGCCGGCGTCGCCCTCCGGCGGGGCTGCCACGGCGCCCGCCTGAAGTGTCCCGGAGGGGTCGAGCAACCGAGCGCCCGCCTCGGTGAGGTGTCCGGCGACCGCGCCGGCGGGCAGGACTCCGGGCAGCAGGTCGGCCAGCTTCCAGGACACCCGATCGGCGACCAGGGCGTCGAACTTGGCGATCATGGCGGTGTCGAAGCCGCCGGTGGTGATGTCGATGGGCAGCATGCCGGACGCGTCGCCGACACCGAGCACGCGCTCGCCGGTCAGTGCGGTGTGGACGTAGCCGGCCAGCGTCGTGAAGTGGGCGACCTTCCCGACATGCTCCTCGCCGTTGAGGATGGCCTGGTACAGGTGCGCGATGCTCCAGCGCTGCGGGATGTTGTAGCCGAACAGCGCGGTCAGTTCAGCGCTGGCCGCTTCGGTGATCGTGTTGCGCCAGGTCCGGAAGGGGGCCAGCAGCGTGCCATCAGCATCGAAGGGCAGGTAGCCGTGCATCATGGCCGAGATGCCGATGCTGCCGATGGTGGTCAACTCGACGCCGTGGCGCTGCCGGACGTCGGCGGCCAGGCTGGCGAAGCAGTCGGCCAGGCCGTCCCAGATGGCCTGCGTGGAGTAGGTCCAGATCCGATCGACGAACTGGTTCTCCCAGTCATGCGCGCCGACCGCCAATGGCTGATTGTCCGGGCCAACCAGGACAGCCTTGATCCTGGTGGAGCCGAACTCGATGCCCAGTGCGGTGTGTGCGTTGCGGATGGCTGCGACAGCAGCTGCGTCGATCATCGTTGATCCTCCTTCATCGGCCCGCGACCTCCGCCGGAGCCACGCGCCAATCATGGCAGGCGACGGCGGGTTGGTGCTAGCGGTAACACGGGTTATCCCGGTGCGGCATGGTCGGATGCTCAGGTGGCCTGGGTGACAATGGAGCGGTGCCGACCTATCGGGATGAGGCGGTCGTCCTGCGGACCCACAAACTGGGCGAGGCCGACCGGATCATCACCATGCTCTCCAAGGAGCACGGGAAGGTGCGTGCGGTGGCGCGTGGGGTGCGGCGCACCTCCTCGAAGTTCGGCGGACGGCTTGAGCCGTGCAGTCACGTCGATCTGCAGTTCGCCACCGGCCGGTCGCTGGACGTGATCACTCAGGCGGTCACCCTGCATTCCTACGCCGAGCCGATGGGACGCGACTATCGCAGCTACACCGTCGGTCAGGTGATGGTCGAGTCGGCCGACCGGCTGGTCGTGGAGGAGGGGCTACCCAGCGTGCGTCAGTACCGGCTGCTGGTGGGGGCTCTGCAGGCGCTGACCGCGGGAACCTCGGACGGGCCGCGGCCGCCGGAGATGATCATGGACTCTTATCTGCTGCGGGCTGCGGCCCTGGCCGGTTACGCGCCCAGCCTGAGCGATTGCGCGCGCTGTGGCGAGCCGGGACCGCACGACTGGTTCGCTCCCGCGCTGGGCGGTGCAGTGTGTCGCAGCTGTCGTCCGCCGGGTGCGGCGCAGCTGCGTCCGGAGGTCTTGCGCTACCTTCAGGCCCTGCTCACCGGGGACTGGCCCGCCACCGCAGATGTGGCTGTGACTACGGCACGGGTTGGTGCTGGACTTGTTGCGGCCTTCGTGGACTGGCACCTTGAACGCAGTCTGCGCACCCTTGCTCACGTCGTCCGCTGATTGAGCGGGTGCTCCGGCAGTGCCGATGTTATCGATACCAAACTGTGACCCCGAGGGGACTGGACAACCTCCGTGGTACCGATAACATCCCGGTGTGGGACGACGTGGTCTCTCGTTGAGGACGTAGGGGATTCAGCAGAGTGGCTGCTCTGAGCACCGTTGGATGGATCGGCTCATCGAGCCGGCAAGAAACAGTACGTGGAGGATTTTGATGCCCCAGATTCCGGCCGAATTGCGCGCTGTCGTGGACGAGTTGAAGTCCACAGTTGCCGCATTGCACGCCGAACTGCCGCGCAATGGCCTGGTGGTGTGGACGGCCGGCAATGTGTCGGCCCGAGTCCCCGGTGCCGACCTATTGGTAATCAAGCCTTCCGGGGTTTCTTACGATGAGTTGACCCCCGAAGCCATGGTGGTGTGCGACTTCGACGCCAACCTGGTCGAGGGCACCCGCAGCCCGTCCTCTGACACTGCCGCCCATGCCTACGTCTACAAGCACATGCCCTCCGTCGGCGGGGTCGTCCACACCCACTCCGACTACGCCACCGCCTGGGCGGCACGGCGCGAGCCGATCCCGTGTGTGCTCACCATGATCGCTGACGAGTTCGGCGGGGAGATCCCGGTGGGGCCGTTCGCTCTGATCGGTGACGACTCGATCGGACGCGGCATCGTCGAGACTCTCCGGGCCAGCCGGTCGCGTGCCGTGCTGATGGCCAACCACGGCCCGTTCACCATCGGAACCGACGCTCGAGACGCCGTCAAGGCTGCCGTAATGGTCGAGGACGTGGCTCGGACCGTCCACCTTTCCCGGCAACTGGGGGAGCCGGTGCCCCTTGCCCAGGCAGACATCGACCGGCTCTTTGACCGATACCAAAACGTCTACGGACAGGGGAGTGCTAAATGAGCAAGCAGATCTGGTTCTTGACTGGCAGCCAGGGCCTTTATGGCGACGATGTCCTGTTGCAGGTGCGTGACCAGTCGGCGCAGATCTCCAACACGCTGGCGGCAGCCGGCCTCCCGGTGGAGATTGTGGCCAAGCCGCTGCTCACCGACGCCAGCGCGATTCGCCGAGTGATGCTCGACGCCAACGCCGACGACGACTGCGTCGGCGTGATCGCCTGGATGCACACCTTCTCCCCGGCCAAGATGTGGATCACCGGCATGGACGCGCTGCGCAAGCCGTTCCTGCACCTGCACACCCAAGCCAACGTCGAGCTGCCCTGGGCCAGCATCGACATGGACTTCATGAACCTGAACCAGGCCGCGCACGGCGACCGTGAGTTCGCGTTCATCGCCACCCGGCTGGGCGTGCCCCGCAAGACCGTCTCCGGCCACATCTCCAACCCGAAGGTCGTTGAGCGGATCGGCATCTGGGCTCGCGCGGCACTGGCCCGGGCCGACCTGGCCACACTGAAGCTGGTGCGTTTCGGCGACAACATGCGCAATGTCGCGGTCACCGAGGGTGACAAGGTCGAGGCCGAGCGTCGCTTCGGGGTTTCGGTCAACACCTACGGGGTCAACGACCTGGCCGCCGTGGTCGACGCCGTCACCGAGGCCGAGGTGGATCCGCTGATCGCCGAGTACGCCGACCTCTACGACGTCGCTCCCGAGCTGCTCCCCGGTGGCGATCGGCACGAGTCGCTGCGTTACGGAGCCAAGATCGAGCTGGCCCTGCGCCGGTTCGTGGTGGACGGCGGCTACCGCGCGTTCACCAGCAACTTTGAAGATCTCGGCGCGCTGCGTCAGCTGCCCGGCCTGGGCGTCCAGCGGTTGATGGGCGAGGGTATCGGCTTCGCCGGCGAGGGCGACTGGAAGACCGCCGTGCTCGGACGCACCCTGATGACCATGGCCGAC
Organism: Actinomycetales bacterium Actino_02; assembly: GCA_001603275.1. GTDB lineage: Bacteria > Actinomycetota > Actinomycetes > Propionibacteriales > Propionibacteriaceae > Propionicimonas. The sequence continues at coordinate 34,687 of LUYM01000020.1, forward strand.
GGGCTGCCCGGTGGCACCTCGTTCATGGAGGACTACACCTACCACCTGGTGCCCGGTCAGGAGCTCAGCCTCGGCGCGCACATGCTCGAGGTCTCGCCGCTGATCGCCGAAGGTAAGCCGCGAATCGAGATTCATCCGCTGGGTATCGGCGGACGCGAAGACCCGGTCCGGATGGTGTTCGACGCGGCTCCCGGCGAGGGCGTCGTGCTGGGCATGTCCGACCTGGGCGACCGATTCCGGCTGGTCGCCAACGAGATCACCGTGGTTCGTCCACTTGCGGAGATGCCGAAGCTTCCGGTCGGCCGGGCGGTCTGGAAGGCCAAGCCCGACTTCTCCACCTCCACCGAATGCTGGCTGTCGGCCGGCGGCCCGCACCACACGGTGCTGTCCACGGCGCTCACAGCCGAGCACCTCACAGACCTAGCCGAAATGCTCGGGACCGAGTTGGCCCTGATCGGCGAGGACACCAAGACCGGCCAGTTCCTCAAGGAACTGCGCTGGAACAACGCGTACTACCGACTTGCTCTGGGCTTCTGAGCGAGTCGTCGATACAACTTCATAGCCGCTGGTTTCGGGGGCTTCCCGGAGCCAGCAAGTACTCCCGACAGATCCACCGATGGGGGTGGATCAAGAAAGAGAGCAGCAATGCGCAAACTGGTTGCATTCGCAGCCGTGGCGTCCCTGGCCCTGACGCTGACCGCCTGTGGTCAGTCCACCGCTACGACGTCGGCCGCCCCGAGCGCGAGCGGCAGCTCCAGCGCCAGCGCCCCGGTAGAGAAGGGCACGATCGGCGTTCTGATGCCGACCAAGACCTCCGAGCGCTGGATCAAGGATGGCGACTTCATCAAGCAGCAGCTGGAGGCTGACGGCTACACCGTCGAGCTCCAGTACGCCAATGACGACATCCCGACCCAGGTCACCCAGCTCAGCAGCATGGTCACCAAGGGCGTGAAGGTCCTGGTCGTTGCTTCCATCGACGGTGTTGCCCTCAAGGGCGGCCTGGCCGAGGCGAAGGAAGCCAAGATCCCGGTGATCGCCTACGACCGTCTGCTCCGCGAGACCGACGCCGTTGACTACTACACCACCTTCGACAACTTCAAGGTCGGCGTGCAGCAGGGCGAGTCGCTCCTCGAGGGTCTGCAGGCCTCCGGCGTGAAGTCCCCGTGGAACGTCGAGCTGTTCGCCGGTTCCCCCGACGACAACAACGCGACCTTCTTCTTCAACGGCGCCATGAGCGTGCTGCAGCCGAAGATCGACGACGGCACCATCAAGATCGTCTCCGGTGAGACCGACTTCAAGACCGTCGCCACCCTGCGTTGGGATGCCGCGGTTGCCAAGAAGCGCATGGAGAACCTGCTCACCAAGTCGTACTCCGACAAGGACGTCAACGGCGTTCTGGCTCCGTACGACGGTATCTCCCGCGGCATCATCGCCGCTCTCAAGGGCAGCGGCTACGGCACTGCCGACAAGAAGCTCCCGGTCGTCACCGGCCAGGATGCCGAGCTGGAGAGCGTCAAGATGATCCTCAAGGGCGAGCAGTACTCGACCATCTTCAAGGACACCCGTGAGCTGGCCAAGGCCACCGTCAAGATGATCGGCGAGATCACCTCCGGTGCCACCGTGACCGTCAACGACACCAAGTCCTACGACAACGGCGTCAAGGTCGTCCCGACCGAGCTGCTGGATCCGGTGAGCGTCAACAAGTCCAACATCAAGGACGTGCTGCTCAAGGCGAACTACTACACCGAGGCCGATCTCGGCTAATGAGGTGAGTCTGCGGTGGGCTCGTGGTTTTCACGGGCCCACCGCTGCACTGCCAACTGGTCGCTCGTCGGCCCACCAAGCGCGCTGCAAGGAATCTAGAAAATGACAGATACCATCCTCTCGATGCGCTCGATCACCAAGGAATTCCCCGGGGTAGTTGCTCTCTCGGACGTGAATCTGGAAGTTGAGCGCGGTGAGATCCACAGCATTTGCGGAGAGAACGGGGCTGGAAAGTCCACGCTGATGAAAGTGCTGTCCGGAGTTCATCCGCACGGCACCTACCACGGGCAGATCTACTTTGACGGCAAGGAGGTCACTTTCCGAAACATCCGTGAGTCGGAGCACGCTGGTATCGCCATCATCCACCAGGAACTCGCTCTCATTCCGGAACTGACGATCACCGAGAACCTCTTCCTCGGCAATGAGGTCGCTCACCACGGGGGAGTGATCGACTGGCTCGAGGCCACGGTCAAGGCGAAGGAGATCTTGGCGCACGTCGGCCTGGACGAGGATCCGAATATCCAGATCAAGAACATCGGCGTCGGTAAGCAGCAGTTGGTGGAGATCGCCAAGGCGCTGGCCAAGGACGTCAAGCTCCTGATCCTCGATGAGCCGACCGCCGCTCTGAACGACCGTGACTCTGATCACCTGCTGGGTCTGCTCAAGGGCCTGCAGGCTCGAGGCATCACCTGCATCATGATCAGCCACAAGCTCAACGAGATCGAGCGGATCTCCGACTCGATCACGATCATCCGCGACGGCCACACGATTGAGACCCTCGATGTCTCCGAGGGTGGAGTGGACGAGGACCGGATCATTCGTGGAATGGTCGGACGAGACCTCAGCCACCGCTACCCCGAGCACGAGCCGAAGATCGGCGCTCCGCTGCTTGAGATCCGTGACTGGACCGTGGCGCATCCGTCCGACACCCAGCGCATGGTGGTCAAGGGGGCGTCGCTGACCATCAACGCCGGTGAGATCGTCGGTCTGGCCGGGCTGATGGGTGCCGGGCGCACCGAGTTCGCGCGGTCCGTGTTCGGCCAGTCCTGGGGGCAGAAGGTGTCTGGTTCTGCCTACCTGCACGGCAAGGAGCTGACCCTTCACTCGGTGAAGGATGCGATCGCGTCGGGGTTGGCCTATGTCACCGAGGATCGCAAGATGCTTGGCCTCAACCTGCTCGACACGGTCCGGGCTTCGATCAGCTCGGCCGGCATCAGCCGGATCTCCCGCAACGGTGTGGTCGACGAGAACGAGGAGATCAACGCCGCCACTCGCTACCACCGGGCCCTGCGGATCAAGACTCCGACCATCGAGGAGGGGGTCAGCCGGTTGTCGGGTGGCAACCAGCAGAAGGTCGTCCTGGCGAAGTGGATGTTCACCGAGCCGGAGGTGCTGATTCTCGACGAGCCGACTCGAGGAATCGACGTCGGTGCCAAGTACGAGATCTACGAGATCATCAATCAGCTCGCCGACCAAGGTAAGGGCTGTCTGGTGATCTCCTCCGAGTTGCCGGAGCTGCTAGGCATCTGCGACCGGATCTACACGCTTTCGGCCGGTGTGATCACTGCCGATGTCCCCCGAGAGGCCGCTGACCAGGAGCTTCTCATGCGCTACATGACTCAACGAAAGGCTGATTGACATGGCTACCAACTTGTCGGAACCGGCGGCGCCGGAGGTCCAGAGGGAGAGCCTCTTCTCGCAACTCCGCCGGGGGTTCGCGGGCAATCTCCGTCAGTACGGAATGATGATCGCCCTGGCCGCCCTGATCCTGTTCTTCCAGATCCGGACCGACGGGCTGTTCCTTCAGCCGCGTAACGTCACCTCGCTGCTGGTCCAGAACGGCTACGTGCTGATTCTGGCCATCGGCATGGTGATGGTGATCATCCTTGGTCACATCGACTTGTCGGTCGGATCGGTGTGTGCCTTCGTCGGCGCTTCGGTGGCCATGGTGATGAAGGTGACCGGCCTGCCCTGGCCGTTCGCCATCGTGCTCGGTCTGGTGATCGGCGCCTTGGTCGGCGCCTGGCAGGGCTACTGGGTGGCGTTCGTGGGCATCCCGGCCTTCATCGTGACCTTGGCCGGCATGATGCTGTTCCGCGGCCTGGACCTGATGATCCTGAACGCCGAGTCGGTGCCGGTGCCCGAGGACTTCCAGAAGATCGCCAACGGTTACCTGCCGAACTTCGGGCCATACACGAACTATCACAACCCCACACTGATCCTGGCGGCGATTGCCATCGCCGTCCTGGTCTGGATGGAACTGCGCCGCCGCAACGAGATCCGCAAGCACGGTCTTCCGGTCCAGCCGCTGGTGGCCATGGTGGTCAAGCTGGTTCTGGTCAGCGCGATCATCATCGTGTTCGCCTTGCTGCTGGCCTCCTACAAGGGCATTCCGGTGGTCGGCCTGATCCTGTTCGCACTGGTGATTCTGTACAGCTTCATCACTCAGCGGACGGTGTTCGGCCGGCACATCTACGCCACTGGCGGCAACCGCAACGCGGCTGGACTGACCGGTGTGAACACCCGCAAGGTGGACTTCCTGGTGATGCTGAACAACTCGGTGCTGGCCGCCGTGGCCGGCATGGTGTTCACCGCCTACCTGAATGCGGCCAATCCGAAGGATGGCCAGAACTTCGAGCTGGACGCCATCGCGTCGGTGTTCATCGGTGGCGCGGCCGTCTCCGGTGGCGTCGGTACCGTGGTCGGATCCATGGTCGGTGGTCTGGTGATGGGCGTGCTCAACCTGGGCCTGGCCAACATGAGCGTCGACTCGAACTGGATCCAGATCATCAAGGGCCTGGTTCTGCTGGGCGCCGTGGCCTTCGATGTGGTCAGCAAGAAGCAGGGCAAGCCCAGCTTCATCGGCGCCATTCAGCGGGCCTTCACCAAGAAGCCGGTCGCTGAGAAGGCTGAGAGCAAGTAACAGCACCGCACACTCAGGGGGCCGGCTCGTCAGAGTCGGCCCCTTCTGTGTGTTCAGATGCGGTCAGGAGGTCGCGGCGGCGCAGGCTGCACAGCGTCCGAAGAGCTCCAGCTCGTGCTGGATCTCGGTGAACTGATGGGCGGCTGCGACCTGACGGGTCCAGTCCTCGAAGTCCGGAGGAGTGATCTCGACGGTCTTGCCGCAGTAGCGGCAGGTCAGATGGTGGTGATGCCCGGTCGAGCAGGCCCGGTAGGCCGACTGGCCGTCCTGAGTGCGGATGCAGTCCACCTGTCCGGCCTCAGCCATCTGCTGCAACGTCCGATAGACGGTGGCCAGGCCGACGGCCTGGTCCCGTTCGCGCAGGATGGCGTGCACCTCCTGGGCGGTCCGGAACTCGTCCAGGGTGGCCATGATGGTCCCGACGGCAGCACGCTGCCGGGTTCGCCGCGGTGGAGTGTTAGTGCTCGTCATAGTGGTCTCCGTGGGGAGCGTGGCGATGTCCGTCGTGCACATAGTCGGTGTGGTCGCCATGAGTGAGCGCGAGGTGTCCGCAGCCGGGCCCATGGATGTGGCTCTGATGCGGCTGGGTGGCTTCGTGGGGCAGCGGTTCGGGATCGACGCTGTCAATGACAGGGGCGGCTCGCCGCGAACGCAGCCAGTTGCCCAGCGGCACGCTGATGATGAAGCCGATGATGGTGATCACGACGATCAGCGATCCCGGCGCGGCATTGAAGTAATAGGACCCGATCACTCCGCCGACGGCGGCCACGACTCCCAGGCCCAAGGCCAGCGTGAAGGACTTGCGGAAGCCGACCAGCAGATTGTTGGCCGTCGCCACCGGGACCACCATCAGCGCCGACACCATGAGCAGGCCGACGGTGCGCATCGAGACGGTGACCGTGATCGCGGCCAGGATCACGATCAGCAGGTTGTAGCGCCGCACTCGCAGGCCGAGCACCTTGGCGAAAGCCTCATCGGTGCAGACGGCGAACAGCTGCGGCATCAGCCCGATTGACGCCGCCAAGACCAGGATGGCCAGAGTGAGGATCAGCCACAGGTCGGACGGGCTGACCGTCAGCAGGGATCCGAACAGGTAGTTGCCCAGATTGCCGGTGCCTTGCCCGACCAGCCCGGCCAGCAGGACGCCGGTGGCCAGGCCGCCGTAGAACAGGATGGCCATGGCCACGTCCGCGCTGGCCTTTCCGGATTCGCGCAGGAGCTCGATCACGATGGCGCCGAGGATCGCGGTGATCACCGCGATCGGCAGCGGTGCCGTCCCGGTGGCCAGTGCCAGGCCGACACCGGCGATGGCGACATGGCCCAGGCCATCGCCGAGCAGGCTGAGTCGGCGCTGCACGATGTAGCTGCCGATGGCCGGTGAGGTGACGCCGGCCAGAACGGCGGCGATCAGGGCGCGCTGAATGAAGACGAGAGTCAGAATCTCCATCAGATCGCCCCCTCGCCGATGCCGGTCATCAGCCGGGCGCGTCCTGGTTGCGGCGGCTCGTGATGCGGTGTGGCGTGCTGTGGTGGGGCGCCGGTGTGCACGACGCGTCCCTCCCGCAGAACGATCGAGTTGGTCAAGAGAGGGCCGAGGGCCCCGGTCTCGTGCAGCACCACCAAGACGGTGGTGCCGGCCGCGTTGAGGCGTCCGATCAGGGCGGCCAGTTCGTCCTGGACGCGGAGATCGACGCCGGCGAACGGCTCATCCATCACCAGGAGTTCGGCGTCGGTGGCCAGCGCGCGCGCGATCAGGACGCGCTGCTGCTGCCCACCGGAGAGTTCGTTGAAGGGGCTGGTCGCCCGGTCGAGAAGGCCAACCTCGGACAATGCGGCTTCGATTTGCGCATGATCGTGGCGGCTCAGCGGCCGGAACGCTCGGCGCCGCGCCAGGCGGCCGGAGGCCACCACCTCACCGACGGTGGCCTGCTTGATCACCACCGCGCCGCGTTGCGGGACGTAGCCGACCCGATGCCAGTCGCGGAAGTGCTCCAGCGGGGTGCCGAACAGCTCGACGCGTCCACGCTGGTGGGGGATCAGTCCGAGCAGGGCCCGGACCAGAGTGGTCTTGCCCGATCCGTTACCGCCCATCAGGGCGGTCAGCTCTCCCGAGCCGACCGCCACCGAGACCTCGCGCAGGATGGGCAAGCCACCCAACTCGACCAGCAGCGACTCGGTCTTGATCACCGAGTCTGGCTGGTCTAGCTGCATCCGTTCGCCTCCCGTAGGGCCTTCAGGTTCGACTGCATCACCTCAAGGTAGTTGGTGCCGGCCGAACTCGACGTGATCCCCTCGATCGGGTCCAGCACCGCTGACTTCAGACCGAGGTCGCCGGCGATCGACTTGGCCACCGCGGGCGAGACCAGAGTCTCGAAGAAGATCGTAGTCACCCCGGACTGCTTGGCCAGCTTCTGCACCTCGGCGATCCGGGCAGCGGTCGGCTCCTCGGTGGCATCGATCCCGGCAATCGGAATCTGGGTCAGCCCGTAGTCGCGGGCCAGGTAGGCGAAGGCCGCGTGACTGGTCACGAAGTCCTTGCGCTGGCAGGTGGCCAGGCCGCTGGTGTAGGAGTCGCTGAGGCTCTTCAGGTCGGCGACCAGCTTGTCGGTGTTCGCATTCAGGGTCGCCGCCAGTTCGGGATGGGCCTGGCTGAGCGCGGTGTCGATGGTCTGGGCCATCGTGACCATGTTGGCCGGCGACAGCCAGATGTGCGGATCGTGAGCGCCGGGCTTGGCAGCCGCGCCTTCCTCGGCGGCGGCCGGGTTGAGCAATGAGATGCCGGTGGACGCGTCGATGGCCAGCTTCGGCGGTACGGCCTGCAGGGCGTCGTCCACCGCAGCCTGGAAGCCCGAGATGTAGATCAAGGCGTCGGAGGCACCAAGATCGGCCAGCTGCTTGGCGGCGAGTTCGAGATCGTGTGGCTCGGTGCCGGGGGCGGTCAGGTTGGTGACCGTGGCGGTGTCGCCGGCGATTCGCTGGGCCAGGAACTCCAGTGGGTACGCGGCGACGGTGAGCTTCAGCGTCGCGGTGGGGGCAGCTGCGCCGCCCGAGGAAGCGGCGGACGTCGTGGCGGACGGTGTGCCGTTGGCGCAGCCGGCAAGGAGGACCAAGGCGCTGGCCAGCCCGGCGATACGGGCACCCTGAGTGATCTTCATGAAAATGATTATCAGTTATAGATTGGTGCTCGGTCAAACCGAGGGCTGCAGGCTAGGCTCGCGTCGTGCTGGTGGTGAGCAGGTTCCGGGTCCCGTCCGCAGTCGGCGGCTTTGTCGATGCCGCGACGGCGGCCGCTGAGCGATTCCGGGCGTCCGCCGGGTGCCGATCGGCTGAACTCGTGCAGAACCTGGATGAGCCTGAGCTGTGGGCGCTGGTCAGCACCTGGGTCGACGTCGGCTCTTATCGGCGAGCCTTCAACGGCACCGAGGCCAAGCTCGTGCTGATTCCGCTGCTCTCGCTGGCCATCGACGAGCCCAGCGCCTACGACGAGCCTGCTCAGGTCGGCCTGAACCAGCCTCGCGGGACGCTAGGCTAGACCGGCTGCCAGCCGGGCAGCATGTCGCGACGACGAGGAGTGCCCAGTGGCCAGCCGCTTGGAGAATGTGATCAGTCTGACCAAGCGCAGGGGCTTTGTTTACCCCTGCGGTGAGATCTACGGCGGAACCCGGGCGGCCTGGGACTACGGCCCCTACGGCGTCGAGCTCAAGGAGAACATCAAGCGCCAATGGTGGCGTGCGGTGGTCCAGGGCCGCGACGACGTGGTCGGCCTCGACTCGTCCATCATCTTGCCCAAGCAGGTGTGGGTGGCTTCGGGCCACGTGGGCGTCTTCTCCGATCCGCTGACCGAGTGCCTGTCCTGCCACAAGCGGTTCCGCTCCGACCAGCTGGAAGAGGCCTTCGAGTTCAAGAAGGGCCGCAAACCCGAGAGCCTGGCCGAGATCAACTGCCCCGAGTGCGGCAACCTTGGTCAGTTCACCGAGCCTCGCGACTTCAACATGATGCTGAAGACCTACCTCGGCGTGATCGAGGATGAGTCCGGCCTGCACTACCTGCGTCCGGAGACCGCCCAGGGCATCTTCGTGAACTACAAGAACGTCGAGAACACCTCCCGGCAGAAGATCCCGTTCGGCATCGGCCAGGTCGGCAAGAGCTTCCGCAACGAGATCACCCCGGGCAACTTCATCTTCCGCACCCGCGAGTTCGAGCAGATGGAGATGGAGTTCTTCGTCAAGCCGGGCACCGACGAGGAATGGCACCAGCACTGGATCGACGCCCGCACCGACTGGTACGTCGATCTGGGCTTGAGCCGGGACAACCTGCGGCTCTACGAGCACCCCAAGGAGAAGCTGTCCCACTACTCCAAGCGGACCGTCGACATCGAGTACAACTTCGGCTTCACCGGCGGGGACGGCTGGGGCGAGCTGGAAGGCATCGCCAACCGCACCGACTTCGACCTGGGCACCCACTCCAAGCACTCCGGGGTGGATCTGACCTACTTCGAGCAGGCCACCGGCGAGCGGTACCTGCCGTACGTGATCGAGCCGGCCGCCGGCCTGACCCGTTCGCTGATGGCCTTCCTGGTCGAGTCCTACACCGAGGATGAGGCGCCGAACACCAAGGGCGGCGTGGACGTCCGGACGGTACTGAAGCTGGATCCGCGGCTCTCCCCGGTGAAGGTTGCGGTGCTGCCGCTGTCCCGCAATGCCGACCTGTCGCCGAAGGCTCGCGATCTGTCAGCCGAGCTGCGCAAGTACTGGAACATCGAGTTCGACGACGCTCAGGCGATCGGACGCCGCTACCGCCGTCAGGACGAGATCGGCACGCCGTACTGCGTGACCATCGACTTCGACACGCTCACCGATGACGCGGTCACAGTGCGTGAGCGGGACACGATGAGCCAGGAGCGGGTGGCGCTGGATCAGCTGCGCGGCTACCTGGCTGCTCGGCTGCCGGGCTGCTGAGCCCTGCCCGGGGGCGCTTCGGCGCCCCAGGTAGGCTGACCGGGTTCAGCTGGGAGGTGGAATGACCGAGCCACTGGTTCTGCGCGCGCCCTCGGGCGGCACCCTTGAGGTGCCGTTGCCGGTGGTGCTTGCACCGATGGCCGGAATCACCAACGCCGCTTATCGCCAGCTGTGTCGTGAGCAGGGTGCCGGGCTCTATGTGGCCGAGATGATCACCTCGCGCGGCGTGGTCGAGCGCAACCCGCGGACCTTCGACATGCTCCGCTTCGGCGCGGAGGAGAGCGTCCGTTCCGTCCAGCTCTACGGCGTCGAGCCGAAGGTGATCGCGGGAGCCACCGAGATCCTGTGCGCGGAGTTCGGAGTGCATCACGTCGACTTGAACTTCGGCTGCCCGGTGCCCAAGGTCACCCGCCGTGGCGGCGGGGGAGTGCTTCCCTGGAAGCGTGATCGGCTCGCCGCCATTCTCACGGCCACCGTGGCGTCAGCCGACCGCTATGGAGTGCCGGTGACGATGAAGACCCGGATGGGGATCGACGCAGACCACCTGACCTACCTCGATGCCGGACGAATCGCCGAGGACGCCGGTTGCGCGGCAATCGCCCTGCACGGACGTACGGTCCAGCAGGCCTACTCAGGCCACGCCCAGTGGGATGCGATCACCTCGCTGGTCGAGGCCGTCAGCATTCCGGTGCTCGGCAATGGGGACATCTGGGAGGCCAGCGACGCCCTGGCCATGGTCGAACAGACCGGCTGCGCCGGGGTGGTGGTCGGACGTGGCTGCCTGGGTCGTCCCTGGCTGTTCCGCGACCTGGCCGATGCCTTCACCGGCTCCGACCAGCGCACCTTGCCCACCCTGGGCGAAGTTGCCGTCATGGTTCGCCGGCATGCCGAACTACTCGCTGGGCTGTACGGCGAGAAGCACGGGCTGACCGACCTGCGCAAGCACATGGCCTGGTACTTCAAGGGCTTTGGGGTCGGCGGCGAACTGCGCCGGGGGCTGGCCATGGTGTCGTCCTTCGCCGAGTTGGACGCATTGCTGGCCCAACTCGACGCCGACCAGCCGTTCCCCACGGTCGACCTCGGCGCTCCACGCGGGCGTCAGGGAACTCCGCGTGAGCATGTCGTGCTGCCGTATGGCTGGTTGGAGTCCCAGGAGCTGGGTGAGGAAGACCTCAGCGCGGCCGAGTCGGACGCGTCCGGCGGCTGACGCTACAGCGACTGGCTGAGTAGCCCGGCCCGGGTCAGTTCCTGGCCGATCAAAGCCGCCCCGACTGCGGCTACCGGGCTGTCGGCGGGGACCTGGTGAAGCCGGGAGCCGAGCTCCAGCGAGGCCAGGAAGGCCGACGATCGAGCTCTGCTGGCCAATTCGTCCCGGAGGCTCTCGACGAGGCCTCGGCAGGTGTGGATCACTCCGCCATTGAGCGCGATCATGCTTGAGCCGTGGGACAGCGCCATCACCAAGATGGCGGTGGTCATGCCGTTCAGCAGCCTCTCGGCCTCGATTCCGGCGCGGGAATCGCCATTGGCGGCCGCTTCGAGCAGGCTCGGCAGCTCCAGGCCGTCCGCCGCGAGCCGCAAGCTCAGCGGGCCACCGCCAGCCGCGAGTTCCAGGCAGCCGCGCTGGCCACACAGACACTGCTGGCCGTGCGGGTCGACGCTGAGGTGCCCGATCTCGCCGGCCACATTGTCCAGGCCGCGGACCAGTCGTCCCTCGCGGATCGCGGCTGCGGCCACCCCCGTCCCGAAGTTCAGATAGAGCAGGTTGCCGGCGGCCTGCGGAAGCTGGCTCACCACACCGCAGGCGGCAGCCTTGACGTCATTCTCGATCGCGACCGGAATACCCAGATCTTCCATCAGCAGTGGCCCCAGCGGGAGCTCGTCCACCTGCAGGTTCACGGCCGTATGGACGACACCGCCCTCGGGATCCACCCTGCCGGGGATGCCGACCCCGACCGCAGCGACCTCGGCGGGGGAACAGCCGGCCAACTCCGTGACGGCGGCAACGGCCTCTCGTGCGGTCTGGAGCACTCCGTCCGCGCCCGGACGGCTGGGCCGACGCACCTCGGCCACTAGCTGCCCGGCGGAGTCGAGGACGATGGCGTGAGTCTTGGTGCCGCCGATGTCCACACCCACCAGCAGTCCGCTCATCGGCTTCCCTTCGCCAGAAGATCGAGCAATGCGAGCATCGTGGCCCGGCCGGCACCGAAGGTCGCAATGTCGGCCTCGACGACCCCCGGAGAGGGCCAACCCTCTTCGACCACCAGGACGGACCTGCCACTGTTCCGCAGCCGCAGGACAGCCTCGCGCAGGAATGGTACTCGGTTCAGATCGCGTCCCTGGGCGATGATCGGCGAGCGGGGGGAGCCCTCGAGCACCGCGGCCAACTCGTCCAGATCGGACGCGCTGGCGCAGCTCGCGCCCGGCAGCGCCTCGGTGATGGACGGCAGGTGGTCGGCCAGGCCCCACGGTGTCTCGCCGGCGGCGATGTTCGGTGCCGAATGCAGCTGCAGCAGCAGGGGAGCCTGCTGGGGCGGCACTGGCCCGCGCAGGAGGAAGCCACGGCTGTCCAGGCGGGGAGGGTCGACCAGCGCTGGCTGAGCTGCTTGGCGAGCCCTTCGGCGCTGCTCGCCGAGGGCCTCGGTTCGGGCAGCGGCATCGAGCAGTCGGGCTGCGTCCAGGCGTCCGGCGTCCACGGCGGCGCGCAGCTCGGCGCGGATCCCGGCGATCTGATCCCCGGTATTGCCTGAGCCGATGCACAGCAGATCGGCCCCCGCGCTCAGCGCGCTGATCGCAGCTTCAGCGATGCCGCGTCCGGCGCTGGCCCCTGCCATGTCGAGGGCGTCGGTCACGATCAGGCCGTCGAAGCCGAGTTCGTCGCGCAGCAGGCTGAGGATGGGGGCTGACAAGGTGGCCGGCACCTCGGCGTCCAGCACCGGGACGACGATGTGGGAGGTCATCACCGCGGCTACTCCGGCCTCGATCGCCGCCCGGAAGGGCGGCAACTCGCGTTCGCGTAGTTGCTCACCGGTGATCGCGAGCACCGGGAGGTCCTTGTGGGAGTCGACGGCGGTGTCGCCGTGGCCGGGGAAGTGCTTTGCGCAGGCGGCGATGCCGCTGCTTTGCAGGCCGCGGGTGTAGGCGGCGACGTGCGCTGCGACCCGAGTCGGGTCGGCACCGAAGCTGCGCACGCCGATCACCGGGTTCAGCGGGTTGGAGTTGACGTCCGCCACCGGCGCCAGGTTCACGTCGGCCTCGACCGTGGCCAGTTCGGCGCCGATCGCGGCGGCGCTCGCCCTGGTCAACTCCGGGTCGTCCAGCCGACCGAGCAGGGCGGCTCCGGCATAGGGCGACCCCTCGGTGTGGTGCAATCGGGTGACGTCTCCGCCCTCTTCGTCGATGGCGACCAGCGCGGTCGGGTTGGCTTGATGGATCGCGGCGTTCAGGGCCCGCAACTGCGCAGGACTGTCCACATTGCTGGCGAACAGGCACACCGATCCCAGCCCGCCGCGCAACTCGGCCTCCAGCCAGGCGGGCAGCTCGGGCCCGTCGAAGCCAGGCATCAGTACCCGGGCGATCGCCCGGTCCAACTCATCGGTCATTACTCAGCCCTTCACTGCTCCGGCGACCAGCCCCGAGGTCAGTCGTCCCTGGACGATCAGGAAGAAGATGATCACCGGCACCGCCACCAGTGTGGACGCCGCCATCACCTGTCCCCAGTCGGTCTCTCTGGTCGCACTGGCCTGGACGAACCCGCGCAGCCACAGCGGCAACGTCCGGTACTCGTCCTTCTGCAGGATCACCAAGGCCACGGTGAACTCGTTCCAGGCCTGCAGGAAGGCGTACACCCCCGAGGCGACCAGGCCGGGAGCCAGCAGCGGGAAGGTGATCCGGAAGAATGCCTGGGTGCGGCTGCAGCCGTCGACCATGGCGGCCTCTTCGAGGTCGGCCGGCACTCCGGCCACGAAACCGCGCAGCATCCAGATCGTGAACGGCACCACGGCGGCGATGTAGATGATCGAGACGCCGATCACCGAGTTCAGCAGGTTCAGGGTGCTCATCATCTTGTACTGGGCGATGAACAGACCTTCGGCCGGCAGCATCTGGATGAACAGCACAGCCAGCACGAATGAGGTGCGCCCGCGGAACTTGAAGCGGCTGATGGCAAGGGCGGCCAGGAAAGCGAACAACAGGCAGACCGCCACCGTGGTCACCGTGATGGCTGCGCTCATACCCAGTGCCGGGAGGAAGCTGCCCTGGTTGAGCACTGCGGTGAAGTTGTCCAGTGAGCCGCCCGCCGGCCAGAACCGCGGCGTTGTTGAGGTGAGCACGGAGTTGGGCAGCAGGGCCGAGTTGAGCATCCAGTAGACCGGGAAGGCCCAGCCCATGGCGACCAGGATGGCCACTGCGCTGAGCAGTGCTCGGCCCGGCCGGAAGCGCCGCCGGATGGTTGCCTGACTCATCAGGAGTCCTCCTTCATCAGGTGGACGACGTAGAAGAAGCTGAGCACCAACGTCAGGAGCAGGACGAAGATCGACAGCGCTGAGGCCATCGCGAAGTCCGACGAGCCGACGCCGAGCCGGTAGATGTAGGTGCCCAGCAGATCGGTGGACGCGGTGGGGGCGCCGGCGTCCTGCAGCATCCGGATCTGGGCGAAGACCCGCAGGTCCCAGATCACCTGGAGCAGTCCGACAATCATCAGCACTGGCCGGATCATCGGCACGATGATGGCGAAGAAGCGTTGGACGCTGCCGGCCCCGTCCAAGGCGGCGGCCTCCATGATCTCCTCGGAGATCTGGGTCAGCCCGGCGTAGATCGAAAAGGCGACGAAGGGGACCGACATCCACACCACGATCACGGTCGCCACGAAGTAGAAGCTGAGCGGCTGTTCGAGCCAGTTGTGATTGGTGAAGTCGAGGCCCAGGTTGGTGAGCAGCCAGTTGACCAAGCCGCGTCGCCAGTCGAAGACCCAGATCCATACGGTCATCACGGCGATCACCGGCATCGCCCAGGCCAGCAGCATCGAGATCTGCAGGACGAGCCGGATCACCTTTCCCACCGCGTTCATCAGCAGTGCGATCAGGACTCCGAGGATCACGGTGATGATTGCGTTGGTCAGGCAGAACGCGATCGAGCGCCCGACCACGGCCCAGGTCTGGGGGTCGCTGAACAGCTGGCGGTAGTTGTCCAGCCCGACGAAGGTGGGTGGCTTGCCGAACTGCTGGGCCAGCCCGAACTTCTGCAGTGAGGTGAGGATCTGCCAGTACAGCGGGTAGCCGAGGGCGAACAGCAGCACGGCCACGCTGGGGATCAGGAGCAGATACGGGGCCGGTCGGAACCGTCGCGGACCGGCGGTGGCCCGGGCGGCCGCTGGTGCGGAGCTGGTTGCTGGCATCGCCGGATCTTTCTGGCTGGTGTGGACGTCCTGGGCGGGGCGACGTCCCTGGACGGACGGTCTTGCCGCCCAGGGACGTCTTCAGTGTGACGCTGTGCTGACTACTTCTGGTTCAGCATCGGGGTCAGGATCGCGTCGTACTCGGCCGCGAGAGCTGCCACGTCGCCGCCGTCGGCGATCTTGGCGAAGAACTCCTCGAGCTTGCCCGAGGCCTCCACGCCGGCCCAACCGGGAGCAGCCGGGGTCAGCTTGGAGTTGGACGCCGACTCGATCAGCGCCTTGGCGAACTCGTCGTCGCCCAGGCTGGAGGTGTAGTCGGAGTTGGCCGGGCCGAGGCCGTTCTTGCCCAGCATCTGCTGGTACTCGGGGCTGAAGATGATCTTCAGCAGCTCACGAGAGCCTTCCTGGTTCTTCGAGGCAGCCGAGATGCCGATGTTGGAGCCACCGGCGAAGACCGGAGCGGGCTTGCCGTCGTTGCCGGGCAGAGCGAACACGCCGAACTTATCGGTGTTCCACTCGCGTACTTCCTTGCCGTCCTTCTTCACCAGGTCGCCGATCGACCAGTGCGCCCAACCCGGAGCCATGATGGTGGCTGCGGCCAGGCTGGTCTTGCCGGTCACCTTGTTGGGATCCTTCGCGTCGTCCTTCACCACGTCGGAGTCATTGATGTACAGCCACGGCGACTGGTCCTTGGCGGTCTTCGGGGCGCGGGAGGCGTCCTTCTGGATCTCCTGCAGCTGGGTCAGGCCCTTGATCGAGTTCGGGTCGGACAGGGTGGACGTCCACGAGCCATTCTCGGACTTGGCCAGATCGCCACCATTGGCGAAGATCCACGAAATGCCGTTGCGCCAGTCCTGGCCGCCGATGAAGAAGCCGGAGAAGTCCTTGATGCTCTTCGGGTTCTTGGCCGCGATGGTCTTCACGGCCGCGTTGAACTCGTCCAGGGTCTTGGGCACCTCGACTCCGGCTGCCTTGTAGATGTCCTTGCGGTAGAACATGTAGCGAGAGCCGAAGTAGTAGGGCAGCGTGTAGTTCTTGCCGTCCACCTTGCCAACCTCGACGAAGGACTGCAGCAGCTTGTCACCGCCCAGTTCGGCGTACAGGTCGGAGACATCGGAGAAGGCGCCCACGTTGGTGAAGGTCGGCGACTGGGTGTTACCGACCTCGACCACGTCCGGGGTGTTGTTGGCGTCGGGAAGTGCTGCGGTCAGCTTGGTGACCAGGTCGCCCCAGGACTGCTCCTCGATGGTCAAGGTGCCGCCGGTCTTGGCCTTATAGGTGTCCTTGAGGTAGGTGCGCAGGGCATCGGGGGTGTCCCCGCCGGCGAGCCACAAGGTGATGTTCTGGGCGGCTGCCGAGCTGGCCGAACCGGCCGGGCTGGATGCCGGGCTGCTGGGCGAGCTGCTGCTGCCGGCAGCACAGCCGGTCAGCGCGACCGTCGCGGCAGTGGCCGCCGCGATCGCGGTGAGCAACTTCTTCATCGGTAGTTCCTTTCGGTTTACTGCGGAGTGGGACGTGCTGCTCGGGGAGATCAGGCAACCCCGAGTTCGGACAGCAGGACGAGTGCGACGGCGCCCATCAAGACGGCGTCGGAGCCCAACGAGCTGGCCTTCAAATCAAGTTCGGGACGGAAGTCCGATTGGGTGCGGTGCGCGATCGTCTCCCGGGTCGCGGCCAGCAGCGGGCCGTCGACGAGCTCGGACGGCCCACCCACCACGACGTGGGCCAGGCCGAGCATGCCGACCACCGGCGCCAGTGCGGCGCCGAGCTGGGTGCCGGCCTCGGCGAGCACCTGATCGCGGTGCTGCGGGTCGGCCTGGACGCGTGCCGTCAGGGCCGGGACCGAGATCCAGGTCTCCAGGCATCCGACCTTGCCGCAGGGGCACTCGGCACCGTTCTCGTCAATGACGACGTGGCCGATCTCACCGGCGTCACTGGCCGCACCGCCGACCAGTTGGCCGCCGACCAGGACGCCGGCGCCGACGCCGCGGGAGATGTGGATGCGGACCAGATCATCGGGTCCGCCGTCGAAGCGACGCTCGGCCAGCACGGCGACGTTGGCGTCGTTCTGGACCCGCACCGGGATGCCGAGTTCGGTGGAGAGAAGCTCCTGCAGTGGGAGGTCGCGCCAGCGCAGGTTGGGTGCGCGCAGCACGCGTCCGGCGGCGTCCACAGTGCCGGGAGTGCCCACGCCGAGTCCGAGCACCGGACGTGTGGCCGCCGCGATCAGTTCTGCTGCCAGCTCACGAGCCGCCCGCAAGGCCTCCTCGCCAACGGCGCCGTCCAGGCGGCGATCGATTCGAGTGACCAGCGTGCCGCCGAGGGTGAAGATCGCCCCGCGCAGTTGGTCCTTGGCCGACAGGTCGATGGCCAGGATGTCCCGAGATCCGGGGTCGAAGGTGAGCAGCGTGCTCGGCTTGCCCGGACGGGCGTCGGCGCTGGTGCCGACTTCATGGACGAGTCCGCTGGCCATCAGTTCGGCGACGAGGTCGGAGACGGTGACCTTGGTCAGGCCGGTGCTCCGGGCCAGGTCTGCGCGAGAGAGGGCAGGGCCGTCGTAGATGTCCTGCAGGACCAGCGCCAGATTGCTGCGGCGGGCGTCCTCAGGACGAAGGCTTCGGCGAGCTGTCTTCTGCACGTTCGTTAGTAAACCTTACTAACGAACGTCTGGGCAAGGACTTTCCTGTCCCGTTATCCAAACGTCACTTTCGCTCGGTCAGCAGGGGACCGGACGACGCCGGCGGATGGCTCAGGCCAGAGCGCCGGCCAGCATCACGCCGATCACCATGCCGAGAATCACCGGGGCCAGCACGGCGAGGACGATGGCGCCGATGCCCCAGCTGCGTCCGGCCTTCTTGACGACCGCGACGATGCCGGTGACCAGGCCGGCCAGGCCCAGCAGCGAAGCCAGGTTGAGGAGCACCCCGGCCATCGGGAAGTCCTTCAGGATGGCCTGGGTGAGCACCTCCTGGCTCGGCTCCGAACCGGTGCGAGCAGCCGTGACGAAGAACTCCTGGAGCATCGGAACCATCGGCAGCATGGCGGCCAACGAGACGATCAGAGCGATCAGTGGAAGGGCGAAGGCGACGATCCCGAGCACCGGGCTCGGCGGCTTGGGCGGCGTGGGGTAGGCGATCGGGTAGCCGGGTTGTCCGTACGGGTTCGGTTGGCCGTACGGATTCGATTGTCCGTAAGGGGCTGGCTGTCCGTAGGCCGGCTGCCCGTACGGGTTCGGCTGTGGGTAGCCGGTCTGGCCATACCCACCGGGCTGGTTGTGGCTGGAGGCTTGGCCGTACTGCCCCGGCTGGCCGTACCCGGTAGGTGCCGCATACGGCCCGGGCTGGGGGTAGCCGCCCGGCTGCGGGTAGGCGCTTGGCTGGGGGTAGGCGCTTGGCTGGGGGTAGGCGCCCGACTGGCCGTACCCGGCCTGCGGCGGGTAAAGCGACGGGTCGCTCGCGGCAGGGGCGGACGGCGGTTGCGTCCCGGCAGGGTCGCTCGACGGCACCGAAGCGTCGGGTAGCGGCTGTGCGGTCGGGTCAGAAGGCTGATCTGGGGCCATGACTAGAGCCTAACCGAGCAGTTGTGCGCCGGAGGGCAATCGGAACGCTGACTGCGGGTGGGGTCTTCGGCGAACCGATGACAAGATGGGGCTATGGCCTCTCCCGAGCTGCAAGCCCGCACTGTGGCCTGGGCGCAAACCATGGCCGGCCACCCCGGCGAGGGGCTGGTCCGGGCTCATGCCGTTCCCGGGACGCGGCTGCCTCAGCGTCCGCCGGTCTGGCGTGAGCAGCGCGAAGCCTGGGAGGCCGAGCACTTGCGTCCCGGAGCGACCTTGGCCGTCGGGGCCGGTGACCGGGCCGAACCGGAGGAGCCCGATCAGGAGCGCACCTGTTTCGAGCGGGACCGGGATCGGATCGTCCACTCCACCGCCTTTCGGCGGCTGGCCGGCAAGACCCAGGTGGTGGTCTATCCGACAGACCACCAGCGGACCCGGCTCACTCACGCCCTCGAGGTGGCCCAGGTGGCGACGTCCATCGCCCGTGGGGTCGGGGTCAACGTCGCGCTGACCGAGGCGATCGCGCTCGGCCACGACTGTGGGCACGGCCCGGGCGGGCATGCTTCCGAGGAGGCTTTCGACGCCTTCCTGCCCGAGGGCTACGACCACGGTCCGTGGGGGGCTGATGTGGTGCTCACCGGGCTGAATCTGTGCAGCCAGACTCTCGACGGGATTCGCAACCACTCATGGTCGCGGCCCACGCCGGTCACCGTCGAGGGCGAGATTGTCAGCTGGGCCGACCGGATCGCCTATTGCGCCCACGATCTGGAGGACGCAGCCTCGGCCGGCATCGTCGCCCTCGATGAGTTGCCGGAGCAGGTCGGCGCTGTCTGTGGCCGGACTCGTCGTGAGCAGCTCGGCACCTTCGTCCGCGCGGTGATCTCGACCAGCGCCGAGACCGGCGAGATCGGCATGCGTGCTGAGCAGGCCGAGGCATTGGCTGCGCTGCGCGCGTTCAACTATCA
Source organism: Actinomycetales bacterium Actino_02 (assembly GCA_001603275.1). Classification (GTDB taxonomy): domain Bacteria; phylum Actinomycetota; class Actinomycetes; order Propionibacteriales; family Propionibacteriaceae; genus Propionicimonas. Next base: position 54,245 of record LUYM01000020.1, read on the forward strand.
GCGGATCTACACCCGGCCGGATTCAGTAGCTCAGGCGCGAGCCGTGATCGATGTGCTGCACTCGCTGGTGGAGTACTTCACCGAGCGGCCGGCCCGGCTGCCCGCGGACTACGCCCCGGCCGACGACGGGCCTGACACGGTCGTTCGGGCTGCGGTCAGCTATGTGGCGGGCATGACCGACCGGTTCGCATTCAGCCTGGCCGCCGAGCATTTGGGCTGGGCCCCCGAACGGCTGCCCCGGGGGATCGGACGTGGGGCATGATCTGCCCGGCCTGGGCCCAACCGTGGGCACAACGGCCTAGACTGCGCCCGTGGCCGGCCTGATCAACGAGGAGGATCTCGCGACTGTTCGCGAGCGTTCCCGGATCGAGGACGTCGTGTCCAGCTACGTCACCTTGCGACGTGCCGGCGCCGGCTCGCTGACCGGACTGTGCCCGTTCCACGAGGAGAAGACCCCTTCCTTCCACGTGAACCCGGCTCGCGGCTTCTACCACTGCTTTGGCTGCGGTGAAGGTGGCGACGTCATCGCCTTTGTCCAGAAGATCAACAACGTCGGCTTCACCGAGGCCGTGGAGTTCCTGGCCGATCGGGTCGGGGTGCAACTGCGCTACACCGACGGCACCGGTAACCGCCCCGAGCCGGGACTGCGGTTGCGCATTCTGGAGGCGAACCGGGCCGCCGCGGAGTATTTCGTCGATCAACTCAGCGCCCCGGACGGCTTGCCAGGTCGCCGTTTCCTCGATGGCCGAGGCTTCGACAAGGCTGCAGCCGAGCAGTTCGGGATCGGCTACGCCCCGCTGGGTGGGCGGGATCTGAACGTCCATCTCAAGGGGCGCGGCTTCACCGAGAACGAGCTGGTGAAGGCCGGGCTGATTCGTGAGGCCGGCTGGGACTTCTTCCAGGGCCGGGTGCTGTGGCCGATCCGCGACGCCGGCGGCTCGGTGCTTGGTTTCGGGGCGCGGAAGATCTTCGACGACGACCGGATGCCGGCCAAGTATCTGAACACCCCCGAGACGATCGTCTACAAGAAGTCGAATGTCCTCTACGGGCTGGATCTGGCTCGGGTGAACATCGCCAAGAAGCGGCAGGCGGTGATCGTCGAGGGCTACACCGATGTGATGGCATGTCATCTGTCGGGGGTCGACACGGCGGTCGCATCTTGTGGAACCGCCTTCGGCGACGAGCATGCCAAGTTGCTGCAGCGTCTGCTCGGCACCGGCGACGTCTCCGGAGGCGAAGTCGTGTTCACCTTCGACGGCGACGCGGCCGGCCAAGCTGCGGCTTTGAAGGTGTTCAAAGGCGACCAGAACTTCTTGGCCCAGACCTACGTGGCCGTCGAGCCGACCGGCCTGGATCCGTGCGATCTGCGGATGCAGCAAGGTGACGCCGCGCTGCGCGAGCTGGTTGGACGACGGGTGCCGCTGTACCAGTTCGTGATGCGGAACATCCTCGCCGGCTACGACCTGGAGCGGGTGGACGGGCGGCTGGCCGCGCTGCGAGCCGCGGCGCCGCTGGTCAGCAGCGTGCGTGACGAGAGCCTAGTGATGGGCTACGTCCGGGAGCTCTCCAAGTGGCTCGGCATGGACCCCGACGAGGTGCGCCGGGAGGTGAAGGTGACCATCACTCGGCGCTCCCGCCCGGCGCAGGCCAGGGTCGAGCAGGAGGAGGCGCTGATCCCACCGCCCGAGCCCGGTCTGCCGGTGCCCGACCCGCGGGATCGGCGGCTGGAGGCCGAGCGCGGCACGCTGCGTCTGATCGTCCGCGCACCGGAGACCTTCTCTGATGACTGGGACGGCCTGGTCGGTGAGGATTTCACCCACCCGACCTACCGGGCGCTGTTCGAGGCGGTGGTTGCTGCTGTCGACGGCCCGCAGCAGTGGACGCAGCGGATCCTGGCGGCGCGGCCCGATCCGGTGTTGGAGCAGCTGATCGTCTCGCTGGCCGTCGAGCCGGTGTTGCGTGACCCGACCGAGGCCTATGCCCGCGAGTATGCGGCTCGGCTGCGGCTACAGCTGCTTTCGACCAGGATCGCCGAACTGAAGTCGCGGCTGCAGCGGACGAACCCGGTGGACGACCCCGCTTCCTACAACAAGATGTTCGCCACCCTGATCGGCATGGAGAAGGAACGCAAGGACCTGATCGCGGAGGCCACCGCCACCCCCTGAGGTGTGGGCCACAGTTGTCCACAGAAGTGGGTGTTGTCCAGGTGTTGCTGCACCGGTCGCCCGCGCCGCCGTTCCGCCGAGGCCTGCGGACGGCCAGGGTGGGCCGCATGCAACGAGATCAAGCCCTGCCGCTACTCACCGAGGCCGAGGAACGGCGCCTGGCCCGCCAGCTCGAGGCCGGAGTGCTGGCCGGTCACCTGCTCAGCTCAGGGGAGCGCCCGCTGCCGGCTACCGACGCCGAGCTTGGCGAGCTCGTCCAGGCGGGCCGGGAGGCCTGGGATCGGCTCCTGCTGTCGAACTTGCGGCTGGTGCAGAAGCTGGCCGGCCAGGAGGCTCGGCAGTCCGGGCTGCCGCTGGATGATCTGTTCCAGGAGGGCTGCCTGGCACTGACCGGCGCCCTGCTGCGCTTCGACGCCGACCGCGGCAGGTTCCCGATGTACGCGGCCGGACGGATCGGGCGGCATCTGTCGGCGGTGTCGGCTGCCCGGCTCGGCGCGCTGGGCCTTCCGGTGGCGCAGGCGATCACCCTGCGCCGGTTGCGGGGGCTGCAGGCCGAGCGCGCTCAGGATGGGCGCGAGCGGCTCGCAGCAGCCGAGGCCGCAACGGTGATGGGTCGCGATCCGATCCAGATCGAGCGGCTGCTGCGGCACCAATCACCGGTGAGCCTCCACTTTGCTGATGCTGTCCCGGCGCCGACAACCGAGGCGGCCGACCCGGACCGGCGGATCCTGGACGATCAGCTGCGCCGCGAGATTGCCCGGCTCAGTCCGGAGCTGGCCACCGTGGTGAGACTGAGGTTCGGCATTGACCGCGGGGAGCCGATGGATCTCAGCGAGCTTGCGACGCGACTGGGAGTGAGCCTGAGCACGGCTCGGCGGCGTGAGCGTGAGGCTTTGACGATTCTTCGACGACGGCTGCAGTCCTGCGGGATCACTGTGGCGGCGTTGGCCGGCTGAGGTCCTCAGTACACCGGGGCCAGTCGAGCCAACAGTTGCTCGGGATCGGCGTCGAGGCGCCGTCCGGCGCTGGCGATGAGCCGGGCGCTGAGTGCCACGCTGAGCACCAAGATCGTCAGCCCGGTCAGCTCGGCGGGCCAGAGGTACGACAGCAGCCACCACGCGGTGCCGCCGAGGCTGACCAGGGCGAAGAACCCCATGAACCAGGCGAGGACCTTCAGGAACGCGCCTTGGCGGTTCCCGATCCGCGACTGATCGCTCGCGTTCAACACGCTGGACAGTGCGCCGACCCCGACGCCGGCCGCCGCAACCGCCAGCCCGGCCAGGACGCCGGTCAGCGGATCTTCCCGTGCTCCGCCCAGAGCCCATGCCAAGAAGGTGAACCCGAAGACCAGTGGCACCAGGAAGGTCAGTGGAGCCAGCACCTTGCCGATCAGCACCTGGCTCAGCCGGGCTCCGGAGCCGACCAGGTAGCCGAAGCCGGGACCGTCGTAGGCGAATACATTGAAGTTGCTGGAGATCACCGACATTGCCGCGAAGGCGGCCGTCTGCCAGACCAGGCCCCGATCGGCGAAGCTGGAGTGCGCCACAAAGACCCCGATCACCGGAGGAATGATCAGGGTCTGCAGAGCCCGAGGTGAGCGGAAGAAGAAGTAGCGCAGCTGCTGTGCGGCAGCCGCCTGGGTCGGGGTTGAGGCAAGGCTGCGCAGCAGCCACGGGATCAGTGGCAACTCGCTGTGCACCGAATCGGCGGTGCCAGAGGTCCAGCGACCGCGGTCGGCCCCAGCGACCCGGTGGCGCAGGATCGCCGCCCAGCCGATCAGGTTCAGCGCCAGCACGACCGCCACCCAGCCCAGTCGCAGCCAGTATCGCGGCCAGTTCTCGTCGCGGGCGGCGAGGATGGCACCGGCTGCGGCCCCGGGTGGCAGCCAGCCGGCTACCGCGCCCAATGGGCCTGCCAGTTGGGCACTGGCCGTCTCGATGGCAGCCTGCGCGCTCTGCGCCAGGGCGTAGATGGCCACCACCAGCAGTGCGGCGCCGATGGCGGTGGCGTCCCGGCCGCGGCGGGAGCGCAACGCTCCGGCCAGGAAGGCTTGGACGGTCCGCGATGCCGCGACACAGAGCAGGGTGAACATCACGGCTGCGGCGACGGCGGCCACCCGAGCTGCCGCGCTCGAGCCGACGGCCAGGGCCCCGCCCGCGGAGAACAGCAGCGTGAAGACGACCGTGGGGGCAGCCAACGCCCCGGTGAGGAGGCCGAGTACCTGCTGGCTCGCCGTCAGCGGGTACTGCTCCAGCCGGGCCGGATCGACCACTCCGTCGGCCAGCGACGGCTCGACCAGCGGTCCGACCGCCCACGGCAACGAGATGGCAACGAAGGCACCGACCAACAGCGAGTCGCCAATGCCACGTCCGGTGACCAGCGCGGCGGTCATGGTGGCGGCGATCAGGCCGAAGACCACTCCCACCGCCCAGGATGCGGCGAAATACCACTGTGCGCCGATCCGGCGTCCCCGAGCCCGGGCGGCAATGATCAGCCTCAGTCGGGCGAGGACGAGAGCCACTGCAGCCCACCCTCCTTCAGGTCGCGGCCACCCACCAGTTCGACGAAGGCATCCTGCAGCGGACGCCCGTGTGAGACCTCGGCGACCGTGCCCTCAGCCAGCACCTGGCCATCACCGATCACCACGACTCGGTCGCACAGTCGCTGCACGACGTCCATCACGTGGCTGGCAAAGACCACCGTGCCGCCGCCGGATCGATACAGCTGAAGCAGGTCCTCCATCACCTGGGTGTTCACCGGGTCGAGTGCCCCGAAGGGCTCATCCAGAACCAGCACCTTGGGGCTGTGCAGCAGCGCAACCCCTAGCCCGATCCGCTTGATCATGCCCAGCGAGAAGTCGGCGATCAGTTGGTCACGGCTCTGGGCCAGGTCGAGGACGGAGAGCAGCTCGGCCGCCCGCGGCGCGATCACCTCGGGTTTCATTCCACGCAGACGGCCGGCGTACTCCAGCATTTCGGCGGCGGTGAGCCGGTCGAACAGCAGCGGATTGTCCGGCACGAAGCCGATCTCCCGCTTGGCCGCCTGCGGATTCGGCCAGACGGGAATCCCGGCCACAGTGGCCGTCCCGGTGTCCGGACGCAGCAGGCCGGTCAGCATTCGCAGAGTGGTCGACTTGCCGGCTCCGTTCGGGCCGGCGATGCCGTAGAAGGTGCCCCGCGGGATCTCCAGGTCGATGCCAGCCACCGCTCGCAGCGAACCGAACGTCTTCACCAACCCACGAGCAAGCAGCGCGGCTGTCAACGGTCCTCCTTCGTTGCGACCGCGAGCGGTTGGTGCGGCTCGTCCAGCCTAGCTGCGGTCGCTGACCCACAGACCTCCGCGATGCGGAAGCCCGCAGTGAGGGCTGGTTCAGTGGCCCGAGTTGGCGCGCCCGGACCGGCTTCGCCAGACTGTCCGAGGCGATACTGAGCGAAGGAGCCGTCGATGGCCGCTGACCTGTCGAGGTTGGTGGGCAGTGTGCTGCCAGTGCTCCTCCTCCTGGTCCTGGGGATGGCACTGCGCCGGACGTCTCTGCTCAACGACGACCTGGTGGCCGGCCTGAAGCGGCTGATCGTCGATCTGGCGCTGCCGGCCTTGCTGTTCACGACCTTCCTGACCACTCGGTTCGCCGTAGAGCACGTGTGGGTGATCCTGAGCGTGATCGCCGTGTGTGTGCTGCTGCTCGGAGTCGGAGAGCTCTTTCGGCGGCTGAATGGGGGATCGGCCTATCAGCGCCTTCTGTTCACCGGGTTCGAACTGGGCATGCTCGGCTTCGCGCTGTTCACCGCGGTCTACGGGGCGGCGAAGCTGCCAGCCTTGGGGGTGCTGGCTCTGGGCCACGAGCTGTTCATCTGGTTCGTGTTCGCCTCGCTGCTGCGGATCGAGGCCAGTGACGTGGTGTCGGCGCGCGCCACCGTCCGCAGCCTGATCACCTCGCCGGTGATCATCGCGATTCTGGCCGGGTTGATTCTTAACTTCGCCGGACTGGGCGGGTGGCTGACCACGGCCGCGATCCCTGCGGCCTTCCTGGGGGCATTGAGCTACCTCTCGGCGCTGATCGTCCCGTTGGTGTTGCTGATCGTCGGCTTCGGGACCCGGTTGACCTGGGCGGGGTTACGTCAAGCCCTGCCGCTGGTGGTGGCCCGACTGGTGGTTGTGGTCGGGCTGGCCCTGGCGCTCAACGCGTGGCTGATCCACGGACTGCTGGGCCTGGATCAGAGCTATCAGGCGGCGTTGTTCACGCTGATGGTGATGCCGCCGCCGTTCATCGTCCCCTTGTTCATCCCGCGGCAGCGCTCGGACGACGCCGAGTACTGCAACAACGTCTTGTCGCTGTACTCGCTGGCTTCGGTGGTGGTCTTTGTCAGCTACGTGATGATCACCGGGGCGGCCGCCTAAGCTGGCGGCATGCTCCGACGCGTCCTGCTGTTCTGCCTCGTCCCGCTGCTGGCCGGCTGTGCTCAACTCACCGGCACCGCCGAATGGACCTCCATCACGGCCGAGTACTCCGGCGCCGGCCAATCGTCCACGGCGACCGTGACCCCGACCAGGATCAGCGTGAAGTCCGGCAAGGTGAGCAATGCGCGTGACCTCCCCGACGGTGCGTGGACGGCTGTGACCACGGCGGTCCGGGCGCTGGCGGGTACCTCGGCGACCAAGGAGTGCAAGGACGGCCAGATCATCGTGATCAAGGCCTACGCCGGCGACAAGGTCCAGCAGAGCATCCGGGCCACCAGTTGCGAGGCGGGCGACTCCATGGCCAAGGCGCAGGCTGCACTGGACTCGCTGCTGGCCTACGTCCGCTGAGTCAAAGGAGCCCAGTTCCCCAGGTATCCCAGCAGAGCTTGGCGATCAGAACCCCCGAGACGATCAAGAAGGCGGCTCGGACGAATCCGGAGCCTCGCGATATCGCCGTCCGTGCTCCCAGGTAGCCGCCGGCCAGGTTGGCTACGGCCAGCACGATACCGAGGCGCCACAGCACCCAGCCGTGTGGGACGAAGTAGGCCAGGGCGCCGAGATTGGTGGCGACGTTGACCACTTTGGCCTTGGCGCTGGCTTGCAGGAAGTCCAGGCCGAGCCCGACGAGAGCGAAGACGAGAAAGGCCCCGGTGCCCGGGCCGATCAGGCCGTCGTAGCAGCCGATCACGGCGCCAATGGCCAGACCCACAGCCGCGCGGTGATGGGCGGCCGGGGAGTGGGTGGTGGTGCGGCCGAGGGCGGGCCGAGCCGCGGTGAACGCGGCCACTCCGATCAGAGCCACGATCACGATCGGCTTGATGACGGCCACCGGCAGGAAGGTGGCCAGCGCGGCACCGCCGGCGCTGCCGACGAGGGCGGCCGCCGCCATCGGCAGGACGCTACGTAACTCGGTATGGGTCCGTCGCCGGTAGGTGATGGCACCGGTGGTGGTGCCGAAGATCGACGCGAACTTGTTAGTGGCCAGGGCCGAGATCGGGCTGATCCCCGGAAGCAGCAGCAGCACCGGCAACTGGACCAGACCGCCGCCGCCGATCACGGCGTCCACCCAACCCGCGGCCAGGGCGGCAAGGATGATCAGGGCCAGGACCGTCCAGGTGATTCCCTCGATCCCGAACAGGCTGTAGGGATCCATCAGGCTCCTGGCTCGGTTGCAGGAGTGAGCCTAACCTCTGCGGCGGGGCAAGCGCCCGCCCGGCTCAGTGCTTGACCGAATGGCTACTCGAGGTGGCCGAGGTCGTGGTGTAGCCGGACTTGCTGGCGGTGATCTTCACCGAGATCTTCTTGCCGCGATCCCGCCAGGTCAGCTTGTACTTGTACTTGGTGGCGCCGCTGATCGACTTGCCGTTACGCAGCCAGCGATAGCTGTAGCTGGACGGGCTCGGCGACCAGGTGCCCTTGTACGCACGAAGAGTGCGACCGGACTTGTAGGTACCGCTGATGCTCGGGGTGCCCTTGGCGAACACGCCGGCGGCGACCGACGAGGTCTCGGTGCTGAACCGGATCGAACGTTGGTCGCCGAGGCTCGCGGTCACCTTGACCAGCATGTTCTTGCCCTTGTCGCTGGAAGTCAGCAGGTAGGACATCCCGGTGGCTCCGCTGATCTTCGACCCACTGCGGTACCACTGGTAGCTCAACGTCGCCTCGCTGCCGGCAGTCGTCTCGGCGGTGAGGCTCTGGCCCACTCGCACGGTCCCGCTGATCTGTGGTGCTGCTGCCTGCAGGCCGGCCGCACTGGGGGTGACAGTCAGATTGCCGGCCAGGGCACGTACCGCGGCTGCGGCGTTCAGGCGTCCAGCCCCGCAGCGCGTGCAGGAAGGCGTCGCGTCGGCCGACTGGGTCAGCAGGTACTTGACGTCGCTGTAAGTGAGACTCGGATCGATCGACTTGAGCAAGGCGGCGGCGCCGGCCACATGGGGAGCGGCCATCGAGGTGCCGGCCATGTAGGCGTATCCGGGGCTGCTGGGCTTGGTGTTGCCCAGGTTGATGGTGGAGAGGATGTCGTCTGCGGCGGAGATCGAGTTCGCGCCACCTGGGGCCGACAAGGTGACTTGCCGTGTGGAGTCGCCGTAATTGCTGTAGCCGGCCAGGGTTCCGCTCGGTCCGGTGGCGGCCACCGAGATGACGTTGTTGCAGTTCGCCGGGCTGGAGGTGGACACAGGCCGAGCGCTGTTGCCGGCGGCGACGACGACCACGACCCCCTTCGCGGTGGCCGCGTTGATGGCGGACTGCATTGCCACCCCGCACGCCTCGGTTGTGCCCAGGGACATGTTGATCACATCGACGGGCTGGGAGTTCGTCGGCAGATTCGCGACCGGGATGCCGGCGGCCCAGAGGATGGCCGTGATGACGTCCTGCTCGTCGCCGCCATCGTGGCCCAGGACCCGCAGCGGCTCGATCTTCGTGTCCGGAGCAACCCCAGCAACGCCGAGGTGGTTGTTCGCGATGGCTGCGATGATCCCGGCCACGTGGGTGCCGTGCCAAGACGAGTATTCCCGGCTCGTGTAGTCGCCGGGATCACTCGGGTTGGAGTCCGGGCCGCCTCCGTCGCCGGCAACCGTCGGATCGGTGATGAAGTCGTAGCCGTCGATGATGTTGCCGCCGATGATCCGCGCGCTCGAGCCGGTCAGGTCGGGATGGGCGGTGATGCCGGTGTCGATCACGCCGACCACGGCGTTCGCGCCGGTTGAGGTGGGCCAGGCATCTTCTGCGTGAGTGCCGTAGGTGCCGCTGCTCGACAGGTTCCACAGCAGGTTGTAGTAGGCGTCATCGGTCGTTGTCGGACGGAACCAGCCCGCACCCTCGGCGGCCTTCACGCCCTTGAGGTCTGTGACCTGATCCTCGACCTTCGTGGTCTCAGAGTCGGTCAACGGTGCGTCCAGCGTGACCGCGGCCATCGAGTCGGTGATCGGGACGACCTTGGCGACCTGTGCGTCAGCGACCTGGTCTGCCACCTTCGCCACCGCGGCCTCTGCGGCCTTGGCCGGGTCGGACTGCGCCTTGTCGAAGGTCACGATGAGAGTCTGCGTCGCCGGATCGGACGACGCGTCCGTCGTCGGGTCGGAGGCTGTCGACTCCGTCGGTGAGGGACTGCTGCTGGCAGTCGGCGCGGGAGTCTCGCCGGCCGAGGAAGTCTCGCCGGCTGAGGGAGTCGCGGTGGTGGTGGGAGTGCTCGGCGTTGCCGAAGGTGCCTCGGATGGAGTGTCGTCGGCATTGGCCGGGGTCAGGCTGAGCGGCAGAATCACCAGGCTCAGCGCCGCAACCGCAGCCGTGCCAAAGCGCCAGGACATCGGGGGGCTCCCTTCTTGAGGCAGGCTGATCGTCGCATGCCCACCTATGAGGAGCCTGAAAAGAGTGTGGCTGTCCGCAGTGAGTCTGCGGGGCAGCTTGAGCCTTCGGCCTACTCAGCGGCGCAACAGAGGCTCAGTCCTCGGCCCATTCCCAGCCGATCCCGTAGGCCAAGCCGGGGTAGGGACGACTGAACGAGGCGCCGACTCGGCTCGACTCTTCGAGGCTGAGTTCGCGGACCTCGTCGCCGATGCCGGCCATGTCGGAGGCGATCACGCCGTCCATCACCCAGGCGCGACGCGCCACCGGGGGCGTGCCGAAGTCGATGCTGACCTTCAGTGTGTGGGCCGGACGCAACGGCGCCAGGGCCAGAAAGGGGTTCATGGCGTGTGCCCGTGGCACATGGACCTGCAGCTTGGTCTGCCGGATCTCGCCACGAGCCAGATCCTTGGGAAGCTCAAGGGCCACGCGCCACAGGGTCTTCGAGGGCCGCAGCACCTCGACCACTTCGAGTCCCTCGAGGGCAGTGAAGGTGAGGTCTGTGTTCGGCTCCAGTCGGCCAGGAATGCCGAATGCCTCGTGGATCTGTTTGGGTCGATCGGTCAGCGAGCGGACGGTCCGAGTCAGGGTCAAGGTCGCATCCTCGGCCAGGACGAGATCCAGTTCGTGATCTTCCCAGCGCCAGCCGTGGTCGTTGAATGGGCCGCGAGTGTCGGCATGGGCGACCGCGAGAGCCTCGCCGAGAAGCTGCTCGGCGGTCCGGAGGCGGCGCCGCAGGACTCGTGGGCTGCGGTCGAGAACTCGCTCGGCGACGGCCAGGCGCTGTTCCAGGAACGGCTCGTCGGAACTCACCCCTGAGGCCATCAGGATCAGATACCGAAGATCCCGCGGGAAAGCCTGGGTGTTCTCGTCCAGCAGTTTGGTGAGTGCGGCACGAGCTTCATCGTCATTTGTGGATGGGTCGATTCCGAGGATTCGCTGCAACTCGGCTCCCAGCCACCGCTGGATATTCGGACGCCTGATCCCACGGCCACGATGTAACTCGCGCAGTTCTGCGCTGATCGCAACCTCGTCCATAGCTCGAATTGTGCCCTGAAAAGGCCCTCCAGCGCGACCGAGCGCGCCAGAGAGGCAAGAACCGCGGTGTGAAGGCCGGTCAGATCATTGTCATTTTGGTCTCTCGGCTGCGATGCGCCCGCAATGATCGACATGATCACCATAGGCGAAGGCGCCCGGATGTCGGTGCGACGGCTCGGAGAGTCGGTTCCTTTCGCCGGCCATTGCGAAGCGGAGGAGGACCGATGCTCATCATCACAATTCGCTCCGCGGACGGCGTGGTTGTCCTCCCAATCATGGAGAGGCTGTCCCCATAGGGGGGTTGACCGCAGGCCGCAGCGGTCAGTTCGGGGATGGAGCACTGCCGGTTTGTGGGGCTGAGTCGCGAGACGGGCCCCACAAACCGCGTCCATAGGCAGGACCTCCGCTGAGACACTCGTCCCACTCTGCGAAACTACGCAACGTAGTAGTAGAGAGGACGCAACGGTGCGGACGCGACTGCTTTCCGGCAATGAAGCGGTGGCCCTCGGTGCATGGGAGGCCGGGGTCGTCGTCGGCTGCGGCTATCCGGGGACGCCATCCACGGAGATCCTTGAGGCGTTGGCCGGCAAGCCCGGGGTGTACACCGAGTGGTCGGTGAACGAGAAAGTCGCCCTCGAAGTGGGCGTCGGAGCCGCTCTGGCGGGCGGACGGACGCTGGTCACCATGAAGCACGTCGGCGTCAACGTCGCTGCGGACCCGCTCTTCACGGCTAGCTACACCGGGGTGCGTGCCGGTCTGGTGATCGTCACTGCCGACGACCCGGAGCTGCACTCGTCCCAGAATGAGCAGGACAACCGCAACTACGCGATCGCCGCGAAGGTGCCGATGCTCGAACCGGCCGACTCGCAAGAGGCTCGGGAGTTCACCCGGATGGCTTTCGAGCTCTCCGAGGAGTTCGACACCCCGGTCTTTCTACGGCTGACCACCCGGCTGTCCCATTCCAAGAGCCTGATCACCGTCTCCGCTGACGGACCGCAGCGCACCGAGGCGCCGCTGGCGGCCGGCTTCGAGCCGAACCCGCGCAAGTACGTGATGATCCCCGGGCACGCGCGGGCCAGGAGGGTGGCGGTCGAGGAGCGGACGCTCCGGCTGCGCTCCGCGGTCGAGACGCATCCGGCGAATCGGATCGAGTGGCCCGAAGGGCTGGCCACCGACGCCGTGGCCGAGTTCGGCGTGATCACCTCGGGCATCCCCTACAGCTACGTCGCCGAAGTGGCCGCCGGGGCGCCGGTGCTGAAGCTGGGCGTGGTCCATCCGCTGCCGCGCAGCTTGGTCACCGAGTTCGCGGCCCGGGTGAAGCGGCTGTACGTGGTCGAGGAGCTCGATCCGGTGATCGAGACCCAGCTCAAGGCCTGGGGCGTCGACTGCATTGGTCGGGAGGCGTTCCCCGGGATCGGTGAGTTCACCCCGACCATCGTGGCCGACGGGCTGGGGCTGCCGCTCCCGAAGCCCACCGTGGCGCCGCAACTGGAAGTGGCGGTGCGACGCCCGGGGCTTTGCCCCGGCTGCCCGCACGACCACGTGTTCACCGAACTGAACCGGCTGGGCTTCATCGTGTCCGGCGACATCGGCTGCTACTCACTGGGAGTGCTGCCGCCGTACAACGCCATGGACACCCTGCTCGACATGGGCGCCTCGCTGACCATGGCCCAGGGGATGGATCTGGTCGTCCCCGAAGCCCAGCGTGGGCGGATTGCGGCCGTCATCGGGGACTCGACCTTCGCGCATTCGGGGATCACCGGGCTGCTGAATGCCGTCTGGAACGGGCGGGACGGGCTCTACATCGTTCTCGACAACGGCACCACCGCAATGACCGGGATGCAGCCCAACCCGCTCAGCGGCGAGCGGATGGGGCGTGCCGATGCTCCGGCGCTGGACTACGAATCGCTGGCCAAGGCGATCCACCTTCCCGACGGTCACCTGGCCATGGTGGACGCCTACGACACCACGGCCATCTCGGAGGCGATCGAGCACCTCAGTGAGCTGACCGGGGTCCGGTTGTTGGTGGTGCTGGGCCTGTGCCTGATCGAGGGCCAGAAGCTCAAACGGATCGAGAAGCTCGACCTGAAGAAGACCGTCCGTCGTGAACTGGTTCGCAACCACCCGGTGGGAGGTGCCCATGTCTGAGGTGTTCAACGTGCTGCTGGTCGGTGTCGGCGGCCAGGGGATCGTGTTGTCCAGCGACATCCTGGCCGAGGCTGCCGCGCTGAGCGGTCTGGATGTGAAGAAGTCTGAGATCCACGGCATGTCCCGACGCGGTGGGCCGGTGTTCAGCCACGTCCGGTTCGGTACTCGAGTGCACTCGCCGGTGATCCCGAACGGTGCGGTCGATGTGATCTTGGCGATGGAACCGATGGAGTTGCTGCGCTGGGCGTCCTGGGCGCGTCCGGGGGCTGCGGCCTGCTACCTGGACGCCCCGATTCTTCCGGTTGGCGTCGACGGCTATCCCGAGGGGCTGGACGACGAACTTGGCCGGCTGTTCCCCCGGCTGGTCCGGATCCGGCTGGCCGAGATCCGGCGCAGTGTCCCGCTCAAGGTGCGCAATACCGCCCTGCTGGGTGCGGCGTCGGTGTTCCTGCCGCTGGCTGGGGAGAGCTTCGCCGCGGCGATCTCCGCTCTCGCGCCGCGGGGAAGCGCGCAGGCCAACCAGGAAGCCTTCGACACCGGCCGCGCCCGGGCCGAGGCTCAGCTGAAGGAGTCGACCAATGTGGAGTGAAGCCGTTCAGACGATGCCGGTCGGGCAACTGCGGGCGCTCCAGCTGCACCGGCTGAAGGCCCTGCTGGCGTTGGTCCACGACCGCGTCGAGTTCTACCGCAATCGGCTCGACCAGGCAGGGGTGGTGCCGTCGGCGGTGACCAGCCTGGGCGACCTGGAGCGGGTTCCGCTCACTTCCAAATACGACATGCGCGAGGTGTTCCCGTTCGGGCTGTTCGCGGTGCCGGCCAGCGAGATCGTCGAGGTGCACATGTCCTCGGGTACCACCGGCAAGCCGGTGGTCGGTGGCTACACCCGCGACGATCTGGAGCTGTGGCAGGAGGTGATGGCCCGTACCCTGGACGCCGGCGGCCTGCACTGCGGCGACATCATCCAGGTTGCCTACGGCTACGGCCTGTTCACCGGCGGCCTGGGTGGTCACTACGGCGGAACTCGGTTGGGGGCCATGACGCTGCCAATGTCCTCGGGCAACACCTTCCGACAGCTGAACACCATGGCCGACTTCGGTACCACCGCGCTGCTGTGCACCCCCTCCTACGCGCTGTTCATCGCCGAGCAGGCGCGAGAACAGGGGATCGATCTGGCCTCCGGACCGCTCCGGGCGGGCTTCTTCGGCGCCGAGCCGTGGTCTTGCGAGATGCGCAGCGACATCGAGGCCAAGTTGGGCATCAAGGCCTACGACATCTACGGGCTCACCGAGCTGATCGGCCCCGGCGTGGCCGCCGAGTGCAGCGAGCAGAACGGGCTGCACGTCTTCGAAGATCACTTCTATCCCGAGATCATCGACTCCGAGACCGGTGCGGTGCTGCCCCCGGGAGAGAAGGGTGAGCTTGTCCTCACCACGCTGACCAGGACCGGGACGCCGGTGCTGCGCTACCGGACCCGCGACATCACCTACCTGATCGACGAGCCCTGCCCGTGTGGGCGGACGTCTCGGCGGATCCATCGACTGATGGGACGCAACGACGACATGCTGATCATTCGGGGCGTCAACGTGTTCCCGCAGCAGGTCGAAGAGGTGCTGCTGCGCATCGAAGGCGTCGAGCCGTACTACCGGATCGTGGTGGACCGGGACGGCTCGATGGACACCCTCGAGGTGGAAGTCGAAATGACCGAGGGTCTGTTCTCCGACGAGGTGCGCACGGTGCTGGCCCTGGAGCGGCGGATCGAGCACGAGTTGCGGTTGGCGCTGGGGATCGCGGCGGTGGTGAAGTTGGTGAATCCGAAGACCATCGAGCGTAGTGAGGGCAAGGCCAAGCGGATCGTCGACCGGCGAACCGTCACCACGAGCATCTAGGCAGGAGCGGAGATGATCCTTCGACAGGTCTCGGTCTTTCTGGAGAGCGAGCAGGGCCGGCTGGCCCCGGTGGTGCGGCATCTGGCCGATCGGGGGGTGAACCTGCGGGCGTTGATGCTGGCCGAGACGGATCGGTTCGGCATCGTCCGGTTCATCGCCGACGACGCCGATGCCGCCCTGGCTGCCGTCCAGGAGCTCGGGGTGACGGCCCGGGTCTCGGAAGTGTTCGGAGTCGAGGTTCCGGATCGTCCCGGGGGCCTGGCCGAGTTGCTCACCATGCTCGATCGGGCGCAGGTCAGCGTGGAGTACCTCTATGCCGAGCTGGCCGAGATTGAGGGACGTGCCTTGCTGGTGCTCAAGCTGACCCCCGCGGAGGTGGCCGGCCAGGTGTTGGCCGAGGCCGGCCTGGGCTGAGTGGTTCGACTCGCTCCCATCCGGCTCGGCTGCCAGGATGGAAGCCATGATCGCTGACGAACTCGAGACCCGACTGCGAGCCGCTGTTGCTGCAGCCATGCCGCAGGCCATTGCCGAACTCACCGAGTTGGTGGCCATCCCATCGATCTCCTGGCCGGCCTTCGATCAGGCGCCGATGCGGGTCAGCGCCGAGGCGATCCGCGAGCTGGCCGACCAGACCGGCGTCTTTGATGAGGTCGCGATTCGGACTGCTCGGATCCCGGGCACCGATGCCGACGGCCAACCGGCCGTCCTCGGTACTCGGGATGTCGCCGGTCGACGAGTCCTGCTCTATGCCCACCACGACGTCCAGCCGGTGGGGGAGGAGAGCCTGTGGCTCACCCCGCCGTTCGTGGCCACCGAGCGGGATGGACGCTTGTACGGCCGTGGCACCGCCGATGACAAGGCCGGGGTACTCACCCATCTGACCGCCGTGAAGGTGGTCCGTGAGGTGCTCGGAGACAGCTTCGGTCTCGGGGTGAGCTTGTTCGTCGAAGGCGAGGAGGAGTACGGCTCGCGCTCCTTCGGGCAGTTCTTGGCCGATCACCGCGACACCTTGGCCGCCGACCTGATCGTGGTGGCCGACTCCGGGAACTGGGACGCCGACACTCCGGGGCTCACCGTTGCATTGCGCGGCAACGCCCGGTTCACGCTGCGGGTGCGGACGCTCGCGCACGCTCTGCATTCCGGCATGTTCGGCGGTGCCGTGCCCGACGCCATGCTGGCCACGATCAAGCTGCTCAACACGCTGTGGGACGAGAACGGTGAGGTCGCCGTGCCCGGTCTGGCCGTCCGGGACGGGGAGGTGCCCGCCTATGACGAGCAGCGGCTCCGCGAAGAGACCGACTTGCCGGCCACCAGCACGCCGATCGGCACCGGGCCGATCCTGGAGCGGATCTGGAACCGTCCCTCGATCACGGTGACCGGGATCGACCACGCCAGCGTGGCTGCCGCGTCCAACACGCTCAGCCCGGAGGTCACTGTGGTGATCAGTGCCCGGGTTGCCCCGGGCCAAGACGCGGTCGAGGCCTACCAGGCGATCAAGGCCCACCTGGAGGCCCATGCGCCGTTCGGTGCGCAGCTGGAGTTCAGCGAGGTCGATTGCGGCCAGGGCTTCGAAGCCAAGCCGGGTTGGGCCACCGAACTCGGCCTCGTCGCGCTCGAGAAGGGCTACGGCGTCGCGCCCGTAGAACTCGGGGTCGGAGGCTCGATTCCGTTCATCTCCGAGTTGGCCGCCGAGTTCCCGGATGCCGGGATCCTGGTCACGGCAGTTCTCGATCCGCTGGCATCACCGCACAGCCCCAATGAGTCGCTGCACCTGGCCACCTTCGAGCATGCGGTACTGGCTGAGGCGATTCTCCTGGCGGCGCTGGCCACCTCTGCCGCCTAGCCGGGCTAAGTACATCGACCCGAACCCCGGGCTCACCCGAGGTCGCTGAGGGATCGCCGGGTACAATCGAATTAGCAATCGGCAACCGCCCTTGGCTTCCAGGCCCACTAACGGGCCATCCAGCGAGTGGGTGCCCAGTGGCCGTGCTTTCCTCAACCGCATTCAGTCCCGAACGACCCGCGCCCGGCTACCAGGACCAGACCTCATTCCCTGTTCTGGCGAGGGCCTTCATCGAAGTGTCCGACCAAGCGAAGAGCCAAGGCCTGCTCGGCCGGGCCCGCTGGTTCTACCTTCTTGTCGGCGGAGCGGTCGGAGCCGGCCTCCTGGGATCCTTGACCGGTCTGGTGTTGCTGGGCGATAGCTGGTGGCAGCTGCTGATCGCCGCCGCCCTGGGAGTCGTGCTGACCCAGGTCGCCTTCCTTGCTCACGAGGCCGCGCACCGTCAGATTCTGATGACTGGTCCGGGCAACGACCGTCTGGCCCGGCTGCTGGCCGCAGGAGTGGTCGGGATCAGCTACTCCTGGTGGGACTCCAAACACTCCCGGCATCACGCCAACCCGAACCGGGTGGGACGCGATCCCGACATCGAGGCTGACACCATCTCGTTCCTCGACGAAGAGGCGGCCACCACCACAGGCTTTCGTCGGCTGCTGGTCCGCCGACAGGGCTGGCTGTTCTTCCCGCTGCTCACCCTTGAGGGGCTCAACCTGCACTATCAGGGACTCAAGCACCTGATGCAACGCGGTGAAGTGCGCGGGCGATGGCTGGAACTGGGTCTGATCGCCGGGCGCTTCGCGATTCTGTTGGGGCTGGTGTTTTGGCTGCTGCCGCTCGGGATCGCCTTCGCGTTCCTGGGCGTCCAACTGGCGGTGTTCGGCGTCTACATGGGCGCCTCGTTCGCACCCAATCACAAGGGGATGCCGGTGATCGACCGAGCCGCGAAACTCGACTTCTTCACCAAACAGGTGCGCACCTCGCGCAACATCGCCGGCGGCTGGTGGGCCACCTGGCTGATGGGCGGCCTGAACTACCAGATCGAGCATCACCTGTTCCCGAACATGCCCCGACCGCATCTGGCGCGCGCCCGGGTGATCGTCAAGGCCCAATGCGAGCGGCTCGACGTTCCCTACACCGAGACCAGCCTGTGGCGCTCGTATGCGATCGTCATCGGCTATCTGAACCGGGTCGGGCTCGCTGCACGAGACCCGTTCGAGTGCCCGATGCACTCCTTGCGCCGCTAGCGCCTCCCGCCGGCCCCGCCCGGTCGGGTCAGCGCCACCGCATGGCGGCCAGGAGAGCGTCCACCTCGACCCAGGCGACCCTGATCCGGTCGTCGGCGATCCCGTACGGCAGCCACAGGACGCCGTCATGGACGATTCCGCCGCAGCTGTAGGCCACATTCGGCACGTAGCCGTTGCGGCGCTCACCTTCGGTCTGGATGAGTGGCTGGGGCAACGTCGCCAGCACACGGCGCGGATCGTCAAGGTCGAGCAGGATCGCGCCGATGCAGTAGGTCCGCATCGGTCCCACGCCGTGGGTCAGCACCAGCCAGCCGCGCTCGGTCTCGATCGGCGAGCCGCAGTTGCCGCTCTGCACGGCGTCCCACAGGTACTCCGGACGGTAGACCGGCTCCTCGGCCGACCAGTCCAGGCCATCCTCCGAGCTGGTCAGGCTGACGGTCTCGCCGTCGCTGCGGCCCAGGGCGAGCAGCCGCCCGCCGACCGGTCGCGGGAACAGGGCCATTCCCTTGGCTTGGACCGCAGGTCCGGTCAATCGGCGAATGTCGAAGGTGCGGAAGTCGGTGGTCACGATCAGCCGGGTGGCGATCGCCTGGCCGTTGTAGGCGGTGTAGGTACCGCGGAACTCGGTGCGTCCGGCGTCGTCACTGAACTGGACGAAACGGGCATCCTCGATGCCGTGGCTCTCCTCGTCGGCCACCGGCAGGAGAACGCGCTGGCTGAGACCGCTCTGTTCGCTGAAGCATGCCTGATAGCCGGAGCCGGCGATCATCCGGATCATCCCTAGCTGGGCGTGGGCGTCTGGCTGCCGCAGCAATGGCTCCCGCAGTTGCTGGATGGCCTCCTCGATGGCGCTACTGCCGAATGTCTCCGGCAGCGCCTGACTGATCGCGTGGGCCAGCTCATCGGTATGGCCGGAGCTTCCCACGGCGCGAAGCAGATGGCCCTTGGTCCACTGGCCTTCGCTGATCTGCGGCAGCTCAAGGGGCTGGTGACGCTTGCTGAACTCCCAGGTGTGCCCGGGGCCGACGATCGCTTCGGCGAACTGGATCGAGGACAGGTGGAACTCCCCGATCGAGCGCAGCGAGAGGACAAGGCGCAGTTGGCCCTTCTTGAGGCCGGTCTGGTCGGGGTGAGGCACCGCACTGGGGTTGCACAAGGCGGTTCCCTCAACGCCGAACTCGGCAGTGAACGCCGAGCCGACAAGCAGGGAAAGATCGTCGCTGAGTGCGGGGGCCTCAATGGAACGGACCATTTCGGCGTTGCGTCTCAGGATCGCGGCGAGCCCTGTGTGGCGAGCGCCGAATCGCTCCAGTACCGCGGACGCCTCGGCCGCCAGCTCCGCGGCCGGCGTGGCTAGGACCCGCTCCAGCACAGCCTCGGTACGTGAGCTGCCGCCGGGGGTGCTGCCACCGGGCAGGAACAGCCGGGCAACGACTCGGGACGGATCCGGATCCAGCTGTGCACCAGAGTCCTGCGCGAGGGCCTTCATCGACGCACTGCGGTGATCGAGATGGCGCACTGCAGCGTGCTCAAGGCGGCAAGGGTGGACTCGGCTCCGCAGTTGCTGTTTCGGCCGAAGTGCTCCAGGCCGTCATGGCCGGCCCCGACCGCAGCGTCGTACATCATGGCGCGGGAGTCGTTCTCGCCGATGAACCAGCCCCAGGCTCGTCGCACACCGTGCACCCAGGACAGGTCGCCGGTGACTTCGAAGGCGTGCAGACACGCCTGGGCGATGGCGGCGGCCTCGATTGGCTGCTGGTCCCACAGTGGATGTGGGTCGTCCGGACCTCGGCCGGAGGTGCCGGCCAGGGAGAGCCAACCCTGCGCCCCCGTCTCCAGTTCGAGCAGAGTCTGCAGCATCGCCAATCCATGACGCACCGTCACCGGTTGGCGCAAGGTGATGCCGCCGACGATCAGGGCATCGCACAAGCTCGCGTTCGCATACCGCAGGCGCGGCTCGGGCCAGTTCCATTGCGATCCCGGCCGGCGGGGGATGAGGTCCAGACAGTCGCTCAGCAGCACGCGCACCGGGTCGGCCTCGGGGCGCACCCGCAGGAGGTCGCAGGCGCCGAGAGCGGCGAACGCGGCCGAACGGATATGCGGTGTCCGGGTCTTGGCCGCCCTGGCGAACGCCCGGATGGCCCTGGTCTGGTAGCCGGCCGTGGGAGCGAAGCGTGCCGCCGAGCCGAGGCCGCCGAGGGTACGTCCCCACCAGTCGCCGACGCCGGGCTCGTCGGTCCACTTTCCGTCGCTCGACATTCGGTTGTGCACCATGCCGTCTGCAGTTACCGCACGGTCGAGGAAGCCGAGGTAGACGCCGGTCAGCCGGTCGAGGCGAGCATCGGTGGATGCGTGCCGAATCACCACGCTGAGCGCTCGACCTACGTCGTCGCTGCAGTAGCCGTGCTCAATGCGTGGCTCTTTGCCCTTGGCATGCTCGAACATCCCGTGTCGATCCGACATGGCGATGACGTGCTCGAAGCAGGGGGTGGGAAGGCGATGTGACGACGTTGTCATGCCGAGAGGCTCTTTTGGAGGGTGGCCGGCACGAGCGCACGGTAGCGGACGGCAACCTTGGCCCAGCTGTTCTTGCTGGCGTCCTTGCGCGCGCGGGCCAGCGCTGAAGCGGCCTGGCTCGGATCGCTCAGCGCGGCCCGGATGGCTTTCGCAATATCGGACGGACTCTGCCGCTCCACCAAGTAACCGCGGTTGTCGGAGAGAAGCTCGACGGCGTGCGGGAAGCGGGTTGCGATCACGATCTTGCCGGCCGCAACGGCCTCGGCCAGCACACCCGAAGTGGACTGGTCTGCGGAATCGTAGGGCAGCAGGACGATGTCGGCGCCAGCAACACGTGCGGCCAACCGGCTGGTCTCCTGATAGCGGCCGTCGATCTGAATGTCGCCGGCAATACCCAGTTCTCGGGCCAGCGCGATCAGGGAGGTACGGTAGCTCTCGCCATGCTCGCGCAGGACCTTTGGGTGGGTCTGGCCGAGTACCTGGTAACGGGCTCTGGGCTCGAGGTCGGTCAGGTCGGCCATCGCTCGGATTCCCCACTCGATTCCCTTGCCGGGCCCCAGGAGTCCCCAGGTGAGCACCGTCGGACCCTCTGATGCCTCGGCGTTGGGCGCATCTACCCAGGGATCCACCCCGTGTGGGATCAGGTGAACCTTGTCGGCGTTGATCGCATACGCCGAGGCCAGCACCTCCTGCCCTCGGCGGGTCATCACCACGACGGCATCGGCGAAGCCACAAGCGACGTTGAGCACCTCGCGCTGATGGGCGGTCGGCTCGGCCAGCACCGTGTGGAGCACGATGATGATCGGCTTGCGTACCCGGGCCAGGACGTCGAGCACCTCATCGCCGTCGGGGCCGCCGTAGATCCCGTACTCGTGCTGAACGATTACCACGTCGCACTGATTCAGCTGAACAGCCGCCTCCCGGATGCTCTGTGGGTTGTCGGGATGCAGCATGCCGGCTAGGCGGATGCGAGGCTCGGGCAGGGAAGGTCCGGCCGGGACCAGGTCGTCCACTCGGACCACGACGCAGTTGTCCGGGCCACCTGAGCAGATGGCTCGCGCCAGCGCAGCAGTGAAGGTGGCTAGACCGCAACGGGTCGGGGGGAAGGTGCTCAGAAATCCATAGGTTGTCATGACCGGGGGTCCGTCCGTCCTGGATCAACGACGCGCCGCGCCATCAATCAGCGCCGGAACGTCTGCCAGCCGGCACCTCCCGGGAGACCGCGGTCAGCGATCCGGTGGGTGCAACGGCGACCATCTCGCGACGCGCTGCTTGCGCCCTTCATTCGAGTATAGCTGGCGGCCTCAAGGCGGAGCCTGCCGTGGTCGGCCGCGATGAGGCAGGCTGGGTGCGCCAGGGCCCGGCCGTCACGGGCCGACGGAGTTCTCCACGGAGTCGGGTCCCCCGTTCGAAGGACGGCCTCGCCATCATCCGAATGGGGGACAGAATTCCTCGTCCGGGTTGGCTATCGTGGCTTGCAGACAGATTGATCCGCTGCCCGCTGGCCCGCTGAGGCCGGGAGGGCGGTCTGGGTCGTCGTGATCAATGTCCAGGGGGAGGACAGCATTTTCATGTTTGGCTTTCGCGCGCGCTCGCAGCGTGGGGTGACCACCGTCGAATACCTGATCATCGTGGCCGGCATCGCCTTGGTGGCGGTGGTGGGGGCAGGCAAGATCGGGCTGGGGGTGTCGTCCAATCTGTGTCAGACCAGCAACTCTTTGGGTGCGAACAGTGACTGCAGCAACCCGCTCACGCCCGCCTCGCCGTCCGCTTCAGAGTCGACCTCGACTGCAGCGGTGCCCGGCGGCACGGGAGGTTCGGGCGGATCGTCCGGCACGTCCACTGCGTCCAGCACGCCGACTGCGTCCAGCACGTCTGCTCCGGTCACCGATGCCGGGACCGGCTCGGTGAGCTCGCCGAGCGCGACTCCGACGCCGACGAACTCGCCGGGCTCAATGACCTACAACACCGCCATCATCGACCAGGACGGGAAGCTCTCCGATCTTTCGGTGCGGTTCAACCTCGGCTGGTTCCCGAGCAACTGGAACCAGGTCAGCTACCCGACCACGATGACCATGGACGTCACCTGGAGCCCTGCGCTCGCGGTGGATCAGGTGATTACTGGTTCGGACGGCACCTGGACCTACACCCTGATCGAGCCGGGCAAGATGCGGTTGACCCGGACGGGCAACTTCGACACCAGCGGTTTCCAGCCTGAGCCGGAGATCCTGCTGGTCAAGCCGAGTACTCGGCAGGACGTCCAGGTGTCGTTCAGTGCCTCCGCGCCGAACAGCCCGACGCTGACCCGGACCGCCTCCACGACCTCGATCCCGTACTGAGCCCTACTTCTTCCAGAACTGGTGGTACAGCTCCTTCGACGGTGAGTTGAGCAGGGCGGCATAGTCGAACTTCGACAGCGACAGCATGCTGCCCTCGAGGTGGCGATCGCCGATCAGGGATACGCCCAGGCCGGCTCGCCCGTCGGGAGTGCCGAGGCCGATCAGCTCGAGCGTGGTCGGCAGCAGGCTCAGCTGGTCGGCGCGCTCCCGGTTGAAGCCGGTGATGCCGTCCGGGCTCCACACCCGGCAGATGATCGTCCGATCCTTTTGGGCGTCGAGCTCGGCCTTGAAGAAGCCGCCCTCGGAGGTCGCCTTGAGGTGGTCGCCCATGACGACGACCACGGTGTCGTCGAGGAAGTCGTTGTCGCGCAGGTAGTTCAGGACGCGTCCGGTGGCGCGCATCGAGCACTGGATCGCGGTTGCCATCGCCACATCGTCATTGGTGGTGCAGGTCGGGTAGACCCCGCCCGGCTCGTGGGTGTCCAGGGTGAGCATGGTCAGGTTGAAGGGACGCCCCGACTCCCGCAGCCGGCGCAGCTGATCGATTGCATAGGTGGCCAGCTGATGATCCGAGAGCCCCCACACCGACACGTTCTGCCGCGGCTCGTTGGCGGCCTCCCAATCTTCGAGGCCGTAGACGAAGTCGTAGCCGTGATCGTGGAGGAAAGTGCCCTTGCCGGCGAACTTGGTGTTGGCACCACCGACGAAGACGCTGGTGTAGCCGGAGTCGTGCAGCACATCGCCGAGGCAGCGGGCGCCCGGTAGGTAGTGCTCGACTTCCTCGCCGAACACGTTGTGGTTGACCTCAGGGGTGAGCAGCTCGCTCTTGACTGGGATCCCGCACTCGGTCCCGATCAGCCCAGCCATCGTCCAGCCACCGCCGGGGAACTGCTCCAGGCCGTCGTAGCGATACCAGCCGGTGGTGGCCTGATCGAGATCTGCCAGCAGGTTCTCACCGAACAGGTCGGTCCGGTCGTAGGTGTTCTCGCCGGACTCCAGATAGATGGTGACCAGATTACGAGGCTGGGACACGCTGCGCTGGGCCTGCGGGACGACGTAGTAGGACGCAAAACTCGCATCGCCGAGCAGGGCTGCGGCGTACTGCGGTACTCCGGTCACGGTGAACAGGATCGCCAGAGCTACGCCGAGGCTGGCCGCCCCGAGAAGCATCGGATGGCGACGTGGCCGAGCATTCGTTGCTGAGTGGGTGGCCCGGCGCGACTGCAACAGGCCGGCCAGGACTGTCAGAACGGCGAGCGGGGCCACGATGCAGACCAGAATGGCTTCGGTGGCCAGCGAGGAGTTACCTGCACTCTCTCCCCGGAGATTCAGCAGCATCTGATCGAAGGTGATCTCACCGAAGCGGTAGCGAATCCAGCCGGCCAAGCACAGCATCACCGAGGCCGCACCGAACAGCACCCAGCGGACGATCACGGCCCACCGGGGCAGTCGCCCACCATCACGAGTTCTCATTGCGGCCAACAAGGCTACCAACCTTGTCGTGGTCGGCCCTATCCGGCGGGCCGACCACGGACCATCGCGTCTTCACCGAACCGATTGCCAACGTTCACCTAGCGGCAGCCGAGTGTTGTCAGGGCCTGGATAGGTTGCGGCCGAGATGGCTTGCGTCTTCTCCCCAGGTGGCGGTCCCCGCCGCCTGCGTCGATCGAGAATCGAAAGGTCTTCCATGATCCAGAACCTGACTTCGCGCAGGTTTGTCGGCATCTCCGCCGTCGCTGTGGCAGCCGCCCTCGCGCTGAGCGGCTGCGCCTCCGCCGCCGCTCCGGCAGCCCCGGCCGCCTCGGGCGCCTCGGGCGGCTCCTCTGCGTCGGCCGCGCCGTCGACGAATGCGTCCACCGCGGCCAGCCTCACCGACTTTGGCAGCCTGGCCAACCTCGAAGCAGCCGCCAAGGCCGAAGGTGCACTGAATGTGATCGCCCTGCCGCGTGACTGGGCCAACTACGGCGAGATCATCGACGCCTTCAAGGCCAAGTACCCCGAGATCACCGTCAACGAGCAGTCCCCGGACGTTTCCAGCGCCGAGGAGATCCAGGCTGCCAAGACCAATGAGGGCCTGGACACCGCCCCCGACGTCTTCGACATCGGCTTGGCCGTCGCCCTGCAGAACAAGGACCTGTTCGCTCCCTACAAGGTGGCGACCTGGGCCGACATTCCCGATGCGCTCAAGGACGCCGACGGCAAGTTCTACGGCGACTACGGCGGCTACATGTCGGTGGGCTACGACTCGGCGAAGTTCCCGGCCCCGACCACCATCGAGGACCTGCTGAAGCCGGAGTACAAGGGTGCGGTTGCCATCAACGGTGACCCGACCCAGGCCGGCGCGGCCTTCGCGGCCGTGGGCCTGGCCACCGTCCAGACCGGCGGCACCTTGGACGACTTCAGCGCCGGCATCGACTTCTTCTCCAAGTTGGCCAAGGCGGGCAACCTGCTGAAGGTGGACGTCACCACGGCCACCGTCGCCAGTGGCGAGACCCCGGTCGTGTTCGACTGGGACTACCTGAACGCCTCGCACAAGAAGGACAAGCCGAGCTGGAAGGTCGTCGTGTTCCCGGGCAAGGGCTACGCCGGCTACTACAACCAGGCGATCAACGCCAAGGCTGCACACCCGGCCGCGGCTCGGCTCTGGGAGGAGTTCCTGTACTCCGACCAGGTGCAGAACCTGTGGCTGGCCGGCGGGGCTCGTCCGATTCGGATGGAGGCCATGACCAAGGCCGGAACGATCGATGCCAAGCTGGCTGCCGCGCTTCCGGCGGCTCCGTCGGAGACCCTGGTGGCCTCGGAGGCGCAGAGCTCGGCGGCAGGCAAGCTGCTCGGCGAGAAGTGGGCGGCGGCGGTCAAGTGAGCCTGATCGCTCTCGCAGCGAGGCACGCATGACCACCTTCAGCCAGCGAATGCCGTTGGTGGCCGAGTCCGTGGGCGGGGATTCCCCTCGTCCGCGGGCTCGGCGCCTGCCGGCGGCGCATTTGGGGCTGGTGCCGTTCGCCGGCTACGTCGCCATCTTCCTTGTCCTTCCGACGGTGTTGGCGGTGATCACCGGGTTGTTCGACAAGGCTGGCCATCTGACGATCGACAACTTCACCGCGCTCGGTGACCCGGTGATTCTGGAGACGTTCTGGAACAGCACCTGGCTGTCGGCCCTGACCGCGGCCGTCGGCGCCGTGGCCGGGGCAGCGGTCTGCTACGCGCTGCTCGGAATCCCAGCCCAACACCCCATTCGCAGCACGGTGGACGCTCTGGCCGGCGTCCTGGCCCAATTTGGTGGCGTTATGCTGGCGTTCGTCTTCATCGCGGCTATGGGTCGCAGCTCGGTGCTGGTGCACTGGCTGTCCGGCCTGGGGATCGACCTCTATGCGTCCAGCAACTGGCTCTACGAGCTTCCCGGGTTGATCCTGCCCTACGTCTACTTCCAGCTGCCGCTGATGGTGATCACCTTCGCCCCGGCGCTGGAGGCGATCAAACCGCAGTGGGCCGAGGCGAATCTGACCCTCGGCGGCAATCGCTGGACGTTCTGGCGCCGGATCGCGCTGCCGGTCCTGGCACCGTCGTTCGCGGCGAGCTTCCTGCTGCTGTTCGCGAACTCCTTCTCCGCCTACGCCACGGCCGCCGCCCTGGCCAGCCAAGGTTCGCAGATCGTCCCGCTGCAGATCCGGGCGGCTCTGACCAGCGAGACCGTCCTGGGTCGGGAGAATCTGGCCGGCGCGCTGGCCTTCGGAATGATCGCGGTGATGGCACTGGTGATGACCTGTTATGCGCTCATCCAGCGCCGAGCTGAACGGTGGCGAGCATGAGCCAGGCATCCTTCTACCCGCACCCGGCGGTCCGGACTGCGATCGCTGTGGTGGTCGGTGCCTTTGTGCTGCTGCCGCTGGCGGCCACCGTCGAGTTCACCCTGCGTGACGGCGACACCGGCCACTCCTTCGTCCACTGGGCGGCGATCTTCGACCCGACCAAGGCCGCGGCCTACAAGCCGATTTGGGTCGGCCTGACCAACTCGCTGACGCTGATGCTGGTCACGGTGGCTGTCGTGCTGTTCCTGCTGGCGCCGACGATGATCCTGGTCAACCTGAGGTTCCCCAAGCTGCGCCGGACCTTCGAGTTCGTCGCGCTGCTTCCGGTGTCACTGCCGGCGATCGTGCTGGTGGTGGGGCTCACCCCGATCTATCTGGTGATCGGACGGACGGTGGGCACTGGCGCCTGGACGTTGGCCTTCGCCTACGGGATCACCGTGCTGCCCTTCGCCTATCGCTCGATCCAGGCGTCCATCGATGCGGTGAACCTGGTGACGCTGGCTGAGGCGGCGCGCTCGCTGGGGGCCGGCTGGCTGACCGTCGTCCGCCGGGTGTTGGCGCCGAACCTGCGCGGCGGCCTGATGGCGGCCTCGCTGATCGCGGTCGCCGTTGTGCTGGGGGAGTTCACCATCGCGTCCCTGCTGAACCGGCAGAACCTGCAGACGGCGCTGGTTCTGGTGAACCGGCAGGACTCCTACGTCTCGGTGATCTTCTCGCTGATGGCGCTGCTGTTCTGCTTCGTACTGCTGTTGCTGATCGGACGTACCGGCTCGATCGGTGCCCGCGGAAAGGACCGTTGAGATGACTGCTGTGCTGACCCGTTCGGCGACGTCGGTTGCGTTGGACGGCGTGGTGAAGGACTTCGGCAAGACCCGAGTGCTGCACGAGCTGTCGCTGGAGATCCGAGCCGGTGAGTTCGTGTCGCTGCTCGGCCCGTCCGGCTGTGGCAAGACCACGGCGCTGCGGCTGATCGCGGGACTGGAGGATCCCACTGCCGGTGCTATCCGGATGAACGGTGAGGATGTCACTCATCTGCCGACCAACCGTCGCGACATCGGCATGGTGTTTCAGTCGTACTCGCTGTTCCCGCATCTGAATGCCCTTGATAACACCCGGTTCGGCCTGGACATGCGCAAGGTCGCCAAGGAGCAGGCCAAGGCCATGGCGCTGGAGAGCTTGGAGCTGGTCGGCCTCGGCGGGCTCGCTGAGCGTTATCCGCACGAACTGTCCGGTGGACAGCAGCAGCGGGTCGCGCTGGCGCGGGCGCTGGTCACCTCGCCGAAAGTGCTGCTCCTGGACGAGCCGCTCTCGGCACTGGACGCGCGGGTGCGGGTGCAACTGCGTGAGGAGATCGGCCGGATTCAGAAGGAACTCGGCATCACCACGATCTTCGTCACTCACGATCAGGAAGAGGCGTTGGCCATCTCGGATCGGGTCGCGGTGATGCACGCCGGCCGGATCGAGCAGATCGGCACTCCTGAGGAGCTCTACCTGACTCCGGCCACCCCGGAGGTGGCCGCCTTCGTCGGCATGTCCAGCATGGTGCCCGCCATTGTTCATAGCGGGACGGCCACGATCTGGGGTCAGCTGGTTCCGGTCGTCGGGGGCTCCCCGGACGGGGAGTACCGTGCGTTCGTGCGCCCGGAGAACGTCCACATCGCCGGTCCGGGTCAGGCCGGGGCGGCGGCCACGATCGAGACCAGCGTGTTCCTCGGCTCGTTCCGGCGCACCGAAGCCCGCCTGGAGTCCGGGGAGGTCGTCTCGCTGCAGCATCCGGCAGACCTGCGCTTGGAGCGCGGCGCGTCCGTCCGCCTGGTGATCGAGCCGATGCCAGTGGTGGTCACTTCAGCGCGGGGCTGAGGTCGGACGTCGCCGCGGCATAAGGGGACGGTTCCTGATTCGTACCGACCCCTCGTCGGAACGCCGGGGGACGGTTCCCGTTCGATCGGAGCGCGGTCTCGCGAGCGAGGCCGCGCGATCAACGCGTGGCCGTCAGGCTCGCTTCCAGTGCCAGGTTCCGCTGGCGTACCGGACGCACTTGAGCTTCCCGTACTTCTTGGTCTTGGTCCAGTCGCCGTGGTCCTTCTTGGCGCAGAACTGGCCGGGCTTTGCGGTCGGCTTGTGAACCTGCGCGGCCTGGGCGACTGGTGCCGGGCCGGTGCTGACGAACCCCAGCGACAGCACTGTGCCGGTGATGACGGACGCGATGAGCTTCTTCATCGAAGCGACTCCATTCGATTGGCGGTGCCACCATCCTGGCGCAGATCGCGTCTCAACCCCTTGTCAACGCAGGATTCTGGCCGCGAACTGGCCAGGCAGCGTGCTGCTGGGAGAGACCGGGTGCGCTGCGGCCTGGTACGGAATAGGAACCGTCCCCGAGTGCTCTGGCTAGGGGACGGTACGAAATCGGAACCGTCCCCTGCATTCGGGGTGGGGGTTGCGGAGTTCTGCCTACTGGGCTCGCCAGGAGGGGTGACCGAGCGGTTTCCTAGCGGTGCCGACGTCAGGAGAGTGCATGCCCAAGGTCCCGCTGATCATCGATACCGACACCGCGCAGGACGACTGCATCGCCATTCTGGCCGGGCTGCTCGACCCGTCCGCCGAGCTGCGGGCGATCACGATGGTGGCCGGCAATGTCGGCTTCGAGCAGCAGGTGGCCAACGCGCACCTCACCCTCAACGTGGCCGGCCGGTTGGGCTCGGTGCCCATCCATCGCGGCTGCACCCAGCCGATCCTGCGGCATTGGGAGTCGGCTGAGGACGTCCATGGCGACGGCTCGGGCGGGCTGTCGATGGCCTCGGACGCACTGAGCGAATCCGACGAGCATGCCGTGAACGCGTTGCTGCGGCTGACCGCGGAGGCCCCCGGCGAGCTGAGCATCGTCGCGATCGGCCCGCTGACCAACCTGGCCACCGCTGTGATCCTCGACCGCAGCTTCGCCCAGCGGGTGAAGACGCTGGTCATCATGGGCGGCTCGAACAACGCCCGCGGCAACATCACCGCCAGCGCTGAGTTCAACTTCTACGTCGACCCCGAGGCGGCTCAGATCGTCCTGCAGGCCGGCTTCGAGGATCTGCGGATCGTCCCCTGGGCGCCGCTGACCCTGCTGGACGCCACCTTCCCGCGGGCCGACTACGACCGCCTCGGGGCACTCGGGACGCCGCTGGCCGGCTTCTATCACCGGATGTGCGCGGCCACCATCGACTATGACGAGTCGGTCGGCATCGACGGCTCCACGCACCCCGATTCGCTGTCGGTGGCGGTGCTGCTGCATCCCGAACTGGTCACCGAGCAGTCCGGCTACCGGGTGGACGTCGAGACGTCGTCGGAACTCACCCGAGGCATGTCGGTGATGGCCTGGGAGAAGTTCGAGCAGCCCACCAACGCCCAGGTGATCGAGGCGGTGGACGGCGCGGCGTTCTATGACTATCTGCGCGGGATTCTGGCCACCGAGACGGTCCCGAACCTGCCGGTGGCAGGGCTCAGCGACTGAGAGAAGTGTGGGGGAGTGCCGTCCTGGCACTTCCAATCTATAGCGCACCCCCGGTCTTGCCGCAAGGCCCCCTCCCTGCCTCACAATGGTCCGCCTGAGCGGCGTCACCCCTAGCCAATGCGGCTTGGCTGGTGACAGCCAGGGGAGCGAGGGTGACGGTGATGGACGCAGCCGCGGACGTGTTCGAGGTGCCAGCACGGCTGGCCGACAAGGCAGACCAGCGCCTGATCGGGGACGATCGGACGCACTTCGCTGCTGTCGCGCAGTGCATTGATCGGCGGATCGCCCAGACCTCTGCTCAACTGACTGAGCTGCTGGCACAGGCCGCCCGGCGCGGACGCGGAGCGCTCGATCGCGACCTGGAGATCCATCGGCTCAGTGCGCAGCTGCGCACGCTGCGCCGCTATGGCCTCGACATCTGTCTGGGTCGGATGGTCGCCGGCGACGGCACGGTGACCTACATCGGACGCATCGGCCTGCTCGGCACCGACGACCAGGTCCTCCTGGTCGACTGGCGGGCCCCGGCCGCCGAGCCCTTCTTCGCTGCTACCGCCGCCGAGCCACTCGGTCTGGTCAGCCGCCGCCGCTATCGCTGGGTGGACGGCCGCGTCCGCGACTACTGGGACGAGCTGCTCGATGCGGGCGGCCACGGCCAGCTGGCCTTGGATCAGGATTCGGCCTTCATCGCCAGCCTTGCCGCCGGCCGCTCGGCCCGGATGCGCGATGTGTTGAGCACCATTCAGGCCGATCAGGATGCGATCATCCGTGCCGGATCGTCCGGCGCGCTTGTTGTGGAGGGTGGCCCCGGTACCGGCAAGACGGTGGTTGCGCTGCATCGGGCGGCCTACCTGCTCTATGCCGACCCGCGGCTGAAGGGCCACCGTGGCGGCGTCCTGGTGGTCGGCCCCCATCAGCCCTACCTGGCCTATGTCGCCGATGTGCTGCCGAGTCTGGGCGAGGACGGCGTGCGCACCTGCACCGTCCGCGATCTGGTGGACGAGGGTGCGGGCGTCGCCGACGAACCCGACCCGCGGGTGGCTGCGCTGAAGGGTGATCGGCGCATGCTGGCCGCGATCGAGCCGGCCGTCCGGCTGTACGAAGAGCCGCCGACCTCGACCCTGCTTCTTGAGAACGACTGGTTCGACGTGGCGGTGACCGCGGCCGACTGGGCCGAAGCCTTCGACAGCGCCGAGCCGGGTGCCCCCCACAACCAGGCCCGCGACGAAGTGTGGGCGGCGCTGATCGAGATTCTCGCCGACAAGGTCGAGGCGGACGATCTTGAACCCGAGGCTGTCCAGCGGCTGATTCGGGGTGATGAGGACCTGCGTGATGCGTTTGGACGGGCCTGGCCGATCCTCGACGGTGCCGAGCTGGTCGGCGACCTGTGGTCGGTGAAGGCCTACCTGCGTCGCTGCGCGCCGTGGCTCACCGACGAGCAGGTGCAGCCTCTCCACCGCACGCCCGCCGATTCCTGGACCAGCGCAGACCTGCCGTTGCTGGATCTGGCTCGGCGTCGGGTCGGTGACCCGAAGGAGTCGGCTAGAGCGCGGCAGCGGGAGCGGATCCTTGCCGAGCAGCGTCAATACCGAGATGACTTGGTCGAATACCTGCTGGCCAATGACGACGATCCGGAGAGTCCGCTCCCGCTGCTGCGCCGCGAGAGCCTCCGCGACGCACTCGTGGATGAGGATGCGGCACCGTCGGTTGCCGCCGACGCCCTCGCCGGCCCGTTCGCGCACATCATCGTCGACGAGGCCCAAGAGCTCACCGACGCCGAATGGACGATGTTGATTGACCGCTGCCCGTCGCGCAGCTTCACGATCGTCGGGGATCGCGCCCAGGCCCGGCACGGCTTTACCGGCACCTGGCCGCAGCGGCTGACCGAGCTGGGCTTCACCGAGATCCAGCAGGCCGAACTGCACATCAATTACCGGACCCCGGCAGAGGTGATGGACGTCGCCGAGCCGGTGATCCGGGCGGTGATGGCGGACGCGAACGTGCCGGACTCGATCCGGACCTCCGGAATTCCGGTGCGTCACGGACGGCCCGACGAGGCCTCCGAGATCGTATCGGCGTGGCTTGAGGCTCACGTCGAGGGTGTCGTCTGTGTGATCGGCGAGACCGACGTCGCCGAGACGGATCGAGTGCGGGTGCTCACCCCGGCCACGGCCAAGGGCCTGGAGTTCGATCTGGTGGTGCTGATCGGTGCTCAAGAACCTGGCGTGACCGGGGCGGTGGACCGCTACGTGGCGATGACAAGGGCGACCAGCGAGCTGGTGATCCTCGATCTGCCGGAGGGTGGCCGAGCCTAGGGCTCAGGCCAGGGAGAGGGTGACTTCGATGTTGCCGCGGGTGGCGTTGGAATAGGGGCAAACCTGATGGGCCTTCTCCATCAGCTCCTGCGCCTGGGACGGATCGACGTTGGGCAGGTTCACCTCGAGGGCGACGGCCAGACCGAAGCCTCCGGTCTCCAGCGAGCCGATCGAGACGTCGGCGACCACCTCGGAGTCGGTGACGTCCGCGCCGGTGCCGCGAGCGACGCTGCGCAGTGCGGAGTGGAAACAGGCCGCATAGCCGACGGCGAAGAGCAGTTCGGGGTTCGGCGCGCCGCCGGGGCCGCCGAGTTCGGGCGGCATCCGGACGTCGAAGTCGAGCTGTCCGTCCTGGGTGGCGACGTGGCCGTTACGTCCGTCGCCGGTGGCTACTGCTGATGCGGTGTACAGAGGCTTCATGTCAGCCACTGTATGTGGCACAATCGTATTGTGCAAAAGGTAAATGCCGGGACGACGTCCGCTACAGACCAGCTCTTGCTCGATCGTCAGCTGTGTTTCCCCTTGTATGCGGCCAGTCGTGCAGTCACGGCCCGCTACGCACCACTGCTGGCTGACCTCGGGCTGACCTACCCGCAGTACCTGGTGATGCTGGTGCTGTGGGAGCAGAGCCCGGTGAGTGTGGGTGAGCTGGGGCACCGCCTTCGCCTGGATTCGGGCACGCTCAGCCCGCTGCTGAAGCGGCTGCAGGCGGCCGGTCTCCTCGATCGGCGCCGCGACCAGGCCGATGAGCGACGCGTCCTGATCGCCCTGACCGATGCCGGGGAGCAGCTGCGGACGAAGGCCCGCCACGTCCCGGCTGCCATCGCCCAGGCGCTCGGGTTGGACGAGGCGACCTACCGCCAGCTGCAAGCCCAACTCTCCGAGCTTCTCTGCCGCCTCGACGCCGGATTGTAGGCGCCTTCGTCCCATCGCCGGCGAGCGGTGAGTCGTCGGTCAGGGTGTCCCTATTTCGTAGTTCGGGCATAACTCGGCGGCTGATGAGGCTAGGCCTGAGGTAAGGACGTCCGAGAGAAGGATCATGACCACAGTTGCCAAGAACATCGTCGACACCCTCGTCGCCGCCGGAGTCAAGCGCGTCTACGGAATCCCCGGGGATTCTCTGAACGGCTTCACCGACGCGCTACGAGGGTCAGGGATCGAATGGGTCCACGTTCGCCACGAGGAGGCTGCAGCGTTCGCAGCCAGCGCCGAAGCCGCCCTGACCGGTGAGCTGGCGGTGTGTGTGGGCAGTTGTGGCCCCGGCAATCTGCACCTGATCAACGGCCTGTTCGACGCCCAGCGCTCCCGGGTGCCGGTGCTGGCGATCGCCGCCCACATTCCCACCTCCGAGATTGGCAGCGACTACTTCCAGGAGACCCACCCCCAAGAGCTGTTCCGCGAGTGCTCGGTGTACTCCGAATACGCGGCTTCCCCGATTCAGATGCCGCGGATGCTGCGCACGGCCATGCAGGCCGCGCTCGAGCAGCGCGGGGTCGGCGTCCTGGTCATTCCTGGGGACGTCGCCCTAGCCGATGCCGTCGACACGACCGTGACGCCGGTGCGGGCCAGCCGTCCGCGGGTGCTGCCGGCCGAGGACGAGCTGCGTGAGGCCGCCGAGCTGCTGGCTGCGGCCAAGAAGGTGACCATCCTGGCCGGAGCCGGGGTCGAGGGTGCCCACGCCCAGCTGATCCAGCTGGCCGACACCCTAGGCGCTCCGATCGTCCACACGCTGCGCAGCAAGCAGTTCGTCGAGTACGACAACCCGTTCGATGTCGGCATGACCGGCCTGCTCGGCTTCGCCTCCGGCTACCGGGCGCTGGCCAACTGCGACACCTTGCTGATGCTCGGCACCGACTTCCCGTACCGTCCGTTCCTGCCCGATAACGCCACGGTGATTCAGGTGGACCTGCGCGGCGAGCATCTGGGACGCCGCGTCCCGCTGAAGCTGGGCATGGTCGGCGACGTCGGCGACACGCTCAGCGCGCTGCTGCCGCTGCTGGAGCGCAAGGCCGACCGCAGCCATCTGAACGATTCGCTGGCCCACTACCGCAAGACCCGCACCAAGCTGGACGACCTGGCCACCCCGCGCAAGGGTTCGGCACCGCTGCACCCGCAGTACATCGCCAAGGTGATCGACGAAGTGGCCAGCGATGACGCCGTGTTCATCCCCGATGTCGGCTCGCCGGTGATCTGGGCGGCCCGCTACCTGAAGATGAACGGCAAGCGGTCTCTGATCGGCTCGTTCCTGCACGGCTCGATGGCCAATGCGCTGCCGCAGGCGGTCGGGGTGGCCTCGGCCTTCCCTGGTCGCCAGGTGGTGGCACTGTCTGGTGACGGCGGGGTTGAGATGCTGCTCGGCGAGCTGCTGACGTTGGTCCAGAACAAGCTGCCGGTGAAGCTGGTGGTGTTCAACAACTCCTCGCTGAACTTCGTGGAGCTGGAGATGAAGGCTTCCGGGTTCGTCAGCGAGACCACCGAGCTGGCCAACCCGGATCTGGCCGCGATCGCCACTGCCGTTGGCATGAAGGGGATCTCGGTGACCCGCTCGAAGGATCTGCCCGGAGCTCTGGCCGAGGCTTTCGCCTACGACGGGCCGGCCCTGATCGACGTGGTGACCGAGCGCCAGGAGCTGACCATTCCGCCCTCGATCAAGCTCGATCAGGCCAAGGGCTTCGCCTTGTATGCGATGCGGACGCTGCTGTCGGGCCGTGGCGATGAGCTGCTCGACCTGACCAAGGCCAACCTGCGACAGGTGTTCTAGGCGAAGGCGCGGGCGGACAATGAGGAGGCTTGTTCGCCCGCGCTAGAGTCGTTAGCGACATATCGCAATATGACTCAAGGAGGTCTGCTATGTCGCATCAGCACAGCAATCCGTTCGGCTCCGACCCGTCCGCTTTCCTGCGGGGGTTGGCCGACTGGGGCCGTCGCGGTGGACCGATGGGCGCCCACCTCGGCCCGCACAGCCGGGCCCGGCGCGGCGATACTCGCACCGCCATTCTGCGGGTCCTGGCCGAGAGCCCGATGCACGGCTACCAGATCATTCAGGAGCTCAAGCAGCGCAGCGGCGGGGTCTGGACGCCCAGCGCCGGCTCGATCTACCCGACCCTGCAGCTGCTCGCCGACGAAGGTCTGGTCGTGGCCGAGGAGACCAGCGGCAAGAAGGTGTTCTCGCTGACCGAGGCCGGACGCACCGCGGTGGACGAGCTGGCCGAGGAGCCGGCTCCCTGGGATGTTGCGGCCGCCATCGGCGACTGCAACGGGCTGTTCGGGCTGCGTGAGGCCGGCGGACGGCTGGCATCGGCCGTCATGCAGGTCGGACGTTCCGGGGATCGGGCCAAGATCGATCAGGCCGCCGAGATCCTCAACGCCGCCCGCAAGCAGGTCTATGCGCTGTTGGCCGAGGACTGATCGATGACGACAGCGCAGCTGCGAGCCCGCTACCGAAGGATCGTCTGGTTCTTCGGAGTGCTCACCGCCGGGTTCATCTACTGGGAGCTGATCTTGCCCAAGCTGGGGCTCAGCTCCTTGTCAGACCGCACCCGGGCCGAGCGCAACCGCCGGGCCGCAGCGCGCTTTCGGAAGGTCGCCATCGGGATGGGCGGCCTGCTGATCAAGACCGGACAGTTCCTCTCCGCCCGGCTGGACGTGCTTCCGGTCGAAATCACCCAGGAGCTGTCCGGGCTGCAGGACGAGGTTCCGCCGGCCCCCTACGAGCAGATCAAGGCGCTGGCCGAGACCGAGTTCGGACGTCCGCTGGATGAGGTGTTCGCCAGCTTCGAGGCCGAGCCGCTCGCAGCGGCGTCCCTGGGTCAGGCGCACCGGGCAGTCCTGAAGCCCGACGATGCGGCCGAGACCGGCTTCGCCGACGTGGTGGTGAAGGTGCAGCGTCCATCGATCGACAAGATCGTCGAGACCGACCTGGCCGCGCTGCGCCGGGTGGGGCAGTGGCTGACCCGGTACAAGCCGGTGGCCAGCCGGGTGGACGTCCCGGCTCTGGTCGAGGAGTTCGCGACCACCTCGCTGGAGGAGATCGACTACCTGGGCGAGGCCCGCAACGCCGAGCACTTCCGCGACGCCTTCGAGGCCGACGAACTGATCGTGGTGCCCGAGGTCGCCTGGGAGCGCACCACCAAGCGGGTGCTCACCTTGGAGGACGTCTCTTCGATCCGGATCGGCGCCTACGACGCGATCACCGCCGCCGGGATCGACCGGGCCAAGGTGGCCGAGAAGCTGGTGGCCAGCTATCTGCAGCAGATCTTCGACGACGGGGTCTTCCACGCCGATCCGCACCCGGGGAACCTGTTCGTCAATCCGCTGCCCGAGCCGGGGGAGTTCCAGCTCACCTTCATCGACTTCGGGATGGTCGGACGCGTCCCCGAAGGTCTGCGCGACGCGCTGCGGGAGGCGCTGATCGGTGTGGCCACTCAGGATGCGCCGCGCCTGGTTGCCGCCTTCAAGAGCCTGGACGTCCTGCTGCCGAGTGCCGACACCAAGCTGCTCGAGCTGGCCGCCGCGCAGGTCTTCGACCGGTTCGGCGGAATGAGCATGGGCGACCTGCGTGGGATCAGCCACGAAGAGATGATGAGTTTCGGCCTGCAGTTCCGCGAGCTGATGGTGAACATGCCGTTCCAGCTGCCGGAGAACCTGCTGATGCTGGGCCGCAGCTTGGCGATCCTGTCGGGGATGTGCACCGGGCTGGACCCGTCGTTCAACCTGTGGGGGACACTGGCGCCCTACACCGCCAAACTGGTCGGTGACGAGGATGGCGGCTTCTCCTGGCAGACGATCACCAGCGAGGGCGGCAAGCTCCTGCAGAGCCTGGTG
This sequence comes from Actinomycetales bacterium Actino_02, assembly GCA_001603275.1. Lineage (GTDB taxonomy): Bacteria > Actinomycetota > Actinomycetes > Propionibacteriales > Propionibacteriaceae > Propionicimonas. The sequence continues at coordinate 91,663 of LUYM01000020.1, forward strand.
GCGCTGCCCGGCCGTGCCGAGCGGGTGCTGACCACCGTCGAGCGTGGCGAGCTGGCCGTGCGGACGCCGATGCTGGATCTGCGGATTCGCCGGCTTGATCGGACGATGAACAAGGCCACCTATGCGGTGATCTTCGCCGCGCTGCTGCTGGCCGGTGCCCTGTTGTGGACGCCCGCGCCGGTGCTCGCCCAAGTACTCATGTGGGGCTCGACACTGCCGCTGCTGGCCGTGTTGTTCGGCGGACGGCCGCATCCGCCGGCCTGAGCTGCGGACGAGCCTTGGGTGCGTGCCGGAGGTGGGAGACCGATCTCCAGGTGGAGAATTGACCGTTCATCCGGGGCGCTGCTAGCGTCGATTGCGTAGTCAGCAGCATCTGCCTCATGGAAGGAGGTCGTGAAATGTCACCCATTGTCGATGGGCCCTTCGCGTCCATCCATTCATTCGAGGCTCCCGCGCTCTGACCTCTACCTGTCACGGGTGCCTCCTCCTTGCAGGAGAATCCCTTGTCAGACATCAATCCAGCCATCTCGTGGGATGAGCTTTCCTATCGCGCGCTCGGAGAGGATCTCGCCGAGCATCAACGTTGGTCCACCTGGGACACCGTCGAACGGTTGTGCCGGGGCCCGCAGCCGTGGCCGCAGTGGGTGGTCACCAGTTCAGCGGCGATCGACACCGACCTCGGCATCCTGAAGACGGGCAAGGAGGCGGACGTCTTCCTGCTGGAGCGGGCAGTTCCCGACGATCCGGACGCCCGCTGCCTGCTGGCCGCCAAGCGCTACCGGTCAGCCGAGCATCGGCTGTTCCGCCGCGACGACGCCTACACTCAGGGCCGCCGGGTCCGAAACAGTCGCGATGCGCGGGCCATGGCCACCAAGACAGGCTTCGGACGCTCCGTCGAAGCCGATCTGTGGGCCAGATCGGAGTGGTCTGGTCTCGTCCGGCTCTACGAGGCCGGGGTGCCGGTGCCGTATCCGGTGCAGATCGATGGCCGCGAGATTCTGATGGAGTTCATCGCCGACTCCGCCTCCGGGTCCACAGTTGCCGCGCCCCGGCTGCATCAGGTGCGTCCCGAGCCGGCTGCGCTGGCGCTGCTGTTCGAGCAGTTGCGCGACGCCCTGCGGACGATGGCCGGCCTCGGTCTGGTGCACGGCGACCTGAGCCCGTACAACACCTTGGTGGCCGACGCCGACAGTGCCGAGCCGCGGCTGGTGATCATCGACGTCCCGCAGTTGGTCGACCTGGCCGCGAACCCGCACGCTGTGGAGTTCCTGCTGCGCGACTGCACGAACATGGCCACCTGGTTCAGCGCCAAGGGCTATCCGGTGGACGCCGACGAGTTGCTCGCCGACCTGTTGGGATATGCGTGGTGAAGGATTGCCTCGGAAAAGGGTTCCGAGTCGCTGTTAGGCTCGGGACTACTTTGCTGGCCCCGACCATTGGAGTGCAGTGCTGGAGTTCGAGCTGACGACCGAAGACTTCGTGGCCTTCAGCATCTATGGCACCCTCAACGCCCCGGCGGTGCAGAAGCGGAGCGCTCAGCTTCGGATCGTCGCGAGTGCGGCGATGTTCGTCGGTCTCGGGTTGGCTGCTGGTCTGCAGGACGGCTGGCTCTACGGGCTGGTGGCCGGCCTGATCGCTGCCGTGGTGTTCTGGCTGATCTGGCCCCCGCTGTGGGCGTGGACGACCAAGCGCAACGTGGTGCGCCTTGCCAAGTCTGGTGGCCTCGGCAGGCCTGGGCCCTGCCGGATTTGGGTTGATCAGGACGGCGTACATGACGCCACTCTGGACGGCACCTCGACGGTCTCGTGGCGGGGTATCGAGCGCGTCGAGGAGACTGCGACGCACGCCTTCATCTTCGTCGGGCCAATCCAGGCCTACATCATTCCGAAGCGGGCTGGAGCCTCGGCTGTGGCCGACTTCCTGGCCGCAGTGAGGGCCGGCCTGGCTACGGCGTGACAGCGGGTCGGGTCACTCGGCTCGCCTTCCGGATCTCGCGCGGATTCGGCGCGAGCCTCGGGCTCAGCCGCGGACGTCCACCACGATGCGTCCATGGCTCTGTGCGGACATGAGGCGCTCCGCGGCGGCGATCGTCTCGTGCAGAGTGACGGTCTGGGTGAGCGAGTCGAGCAGCTGCGGATTCAGGCTGGTGGCGAGCAGCTCCCAGGCGGCCTGACGTAGCGGCAGCGGCGTCTGCACCGAGTCGACCCCGGCCAAGGTGACGTTGCGCAGGATGAACGGCATCACGCTGGTCGGCAGCATCGGGGAGCCGGCCAACCCGCAGGCCGCGACCGTGCCCGAGTACAGAGTCTGGGCCAACACATTGGCCAGGACCTCGCCGCCGACGGTGTCGACCGCGCCGGCGAAGCGCGCCTTCTGCAGCGGACGGCCCTGCCCGGCGAACTCGCGGCGGTCGAGCACGTCCGAGGCGCCGAGGCCACGCAGGTAGGCGCCGTATTGGTCCACCCGGCCTGTCATCGCGGCGACCTGGTAGCTGCGTCCGGCGAGAAGGGCGATGGCGATCGAACCCACCCCACCGGTGGCACCGGTGACCACGATTGGAGCCTCGGTGCTCACCTGAGCCTGCTCGAGTCGCAGCACGCACAGGGCTGCGGTGTAGCCGGCTGTGCCGATGGCCGCGGCGCGCGCCTGGGTGAGGCCATCCGGGAGTCGGACGAGGAAGTCGCCGGGGACTCGGGCCAGTTCACTGAAGCCGCCGTGGCGGTTCTCGGTCATGCCGGTGCCGTTGAGGATGACCTCGTCGCCGGGCTGCCAGCGCGGGTCGGCGGACTCCAGGACCGTGCCCACCAGGTCGGCCCCGCCGATCAGCGGAGTCTTGCGGACGATGCCCGGACGTCCGGTGAGGGCCATCGCGTCCTTGTAGTTGATGCCGGAGTAGTGAACCTCGACCAGCACCGGATCATCGCCCAGCCTGGCCGGATCGATCTGCTCGACGGCAGCGGTGTTGACGGGGCCGCCTTCGGTGGGTTCGGCGGCGCGGATCACGATGGCACGGGGCATGAAAGTCCTTCAGGTCGGGCTGTTCAGCCTAGCCGTGCTCGCGCTGGGCGGCTCCTCGGGGCGTCCGGGGGCCGAGCGCCATCGCTCGGTGGCGCGGACGGACCGGGGGAGTCAGCGGTGGGCGCGGACCCGGACCTGTGCGGGCTGGATCAGGCCAAGTCGGACCATCAGGACGAGCAGCTGGTAGTCCACGTAGCGACGTAGAGCCCGGAGGCTCCTGTGCACGTTGGTCGGCTGTGACGAGGTGGGGAGGGTGCTGGGTGTCTTGCTCATGCAGCGAGTGTGGTTTCGGCTGCTGTGGCGAGCATGAGTGCGGCATGTGGTTTGGGTGCGACGCGAGAGGTCTCTGCAGCCGGTCTGGCTCAGCGGGGGAGTTCGAGGATGTCGCCATGGGCGCGGACCAGGCCGTCGGTGAGCAGGGTGGCGATCGCCCGTGCGCGCTGATCGGCGTCGGGCCATTCCGGGACGACGCTGTCGCGCGGCAGGGCGTTCTCGGGGGCGTGGCGCAGGGCCCGCATCACCGCGCCGCGCGCCTGGCGGTCGCTGCCTTCGTAGGTGGCCTGGCGTCGGCGGGTGTCACCGGTGTCGGGCTTTCCGGCGGCCAGCCATTGGCACCGGTCTGCGATCGGACAGGCCTGGCAGCGCGGGTTGCGGGCGGTGCAAACGAGGGCGCCGAGTTCCATGGTGGCGGCGTTGAAGGCAGCGGCATCGTGCGGGTCGTCGGGGAGCAGGGCGTCCATCTCGACCAGGTCGCGGGGCGAGGCGGGGCCGGGCTGGCTGCGTCCGTGTTGGGCGCGGGCGATCACTCGGCGCGTGTTGATGTCGACCACCGGCTCCCGCTGCCCGTAGGCGAAGACCGCCACTGCCCGCGCGGTGTAGCTGCCGATGCCGGTGAGGCTGAGCAGCTCGTCCACGTCGGACGGGACTTGCCCGCCGAAGCGGTCCCGGATCTCGACCGCCGCCCGGTGCAGCCACAGCGCCCGGCGCGGATAGCCCAGGTTCGCCCACTGGGTGAGCGCCTCAGCCGCCGGCTCGTCGGCCAGCGCGGACGGGGTTGGCCACCGCTCCAGCCACGCCTGAAGGTGTGGGATCACCCGGTTCACCGGCGTCTGCTGCAGCATGAACTCGCTGACCAGGACGCCCCACGGGCTGAACCCGTCCTGCCGCCACGGCAGCTCGCGCGCGTTGGCGGCGTACCACTCGATGAGCACCGGAGCGAGGTTGGCCACCGGTGGAGTCTAGACACCCTCGCGGTGGCGGTGCGCCGTCGGTGGACGCGCCCACGCGGTGGTCGAAGTCGAGTCTGGATCGATACGGCCAGCCGGCCGGCGCCACCTTTTCGGCGGATTCCGTGTGTGGCGCGACGCGCAGGAGCATGCTGAGCGCAGGTGCACGCAAGGGAGAGTGCCATGACTGGCCCACGTCGCAGACTGCTGTCACTTCTGGTCGGGCTGGCCGTGTTCGTGTCCGGCTGCACCCCACAGACCCCGACGTCGCCATCATCATCACCGCAGCTTTCCGTGGCCCCGGCGTGGACGGGCAGTCCCGGCGAGTCCTCACCGACCTGGTCGGCAGGGCTCGATCCGAACTCCCAGTACGGCCTGCACCTGCGCAAGGGAATCGAGCCGATCGTCCGTCCGGAGACCCGGGTGCTGTCGGCGTCCGACGCGTCGAGGATCACCGGGCTCACGATCCTCAACCCCGACCAGTGCCTCAGTGACGCGGACGCACACCCGATGTGCACCTACCGGCTGGAGTTCTCGTCTCTTCCCGACGGTGTCGTTGTCGGCTCCGTGCTGAACAGCGGGGTCACCCTGGCCACCCCCAACGGCCTGCTGGTGAAGGTGACCGGGATCAGCGGCACCACAGTTGAGGCCGTGCAGGGCACCTTGCAGGACGCGCTCGTTCAGGGCGAGTTCTGGATCGAGCGGACGTTCAGTCCTGACCAACTCCGCGGCCAGCCCAAGCTGGCCCCTGGGGTGGCGGTGGCAACACCCCGCAAGCACGTCAACCGTCGCCCGCTGCCGGGAGCGCCGCTGCCCTCCTTCGACCAGATCAGCCTGCCCGGCTCGCTGAGCATCGACGTCGAGCCGACCGACGGCGTCCACGTGACCGGCTTGCTCGACTTCGGCGCCGGCTGCGGCCTGGACGGGGGAGTGAACGCCAGCGACATCGCCTGGGTCGAGGTCAGCTGCCACGCGTGGGAGTCGACTGGGCTGTCGGTCGCGGCCTCGCAAACCGGCGCCCGCAAGGCTGAACGCTACTTCCTGGCCGACTTCCCGATGGCCGCTTTCCCGATCCCGATCGGCCCGGTCATCATCGTCGTTCTGGTCGACATCATGATCACCGTCGACGTGGCGGGGAACGTCCATGCCGACATGCACTACGGCGCCAGCCAGTCGGCAGAGGTGTACGGCTCCCTGCGGTTCAGCGTCACCGACGGCCTCGACCACGACGGCGGGGTGAAGGTGTCCGGGTCGAGCCAGAAGGCAGGGCTGAAGGCGGACGCATCGGTGAGCGTCCTGGGCCGGGCGGAGCTTCGGCTCTCGGCCTACGGCTGCCTCGGCTTCTCGGTGGGCGGCGACGCGAGCGTGATCCTTTCCGGAGGCCCGAGCCAGAACCCGCGATGGCAGATCTCAGGCAACGCCGGGATCTTCGTGAAGGTCTTCCTAGGTCTGTTCGGCGTGGCCGAGCTCAGTGCGTACATCGCCTACCACCTGAAGAAGCCATTCGTGATCGACACCTACGCCAGCGCGCCGCCGAAGATCAGCGTCACCTGGCCGATGGAGGGCACGGTGATCCGAGTGGGCGGGCTGCTGCCACCGAAGGTGGAGGCCAGCGCCACCGACGACAAGGACGAAGCGGTGCCGGTCACCTGGACCGACGAAACCGATCACGTGACCGTGACCGGCTCTCCAATGACGCTGCCGTGGAAGGCTCTGGGGCCGCACACCCTCACGGTGACCGCGACCGATTCGGCCGGGCTGACCGCCTCGAAGACCGTGCACGTCACGGTGTCTCCGCCCACGCTCTCGATGAAGCTGCAGGTGCGGACGATCGCCGGCGACCTGGTGAAGGGACAGCCGTCCTTCGCGGTTGGAGCGACCGCACTGGTGGACGCGGTGATCGAGGGGAGCGCCCTGCAGGCGCCGCCGTGCTCAGCCCTGCAGTGGGCGGCGACCGGTGGGACGGTCACCAGTGACGGCACGTGCCGGGCCCGCCTGAAGCTGACTTCCACTGGGACGGCGAAAGTCACCGCCACGATCGTCGACTCCTACCAGACGTCCGCGCTGGCGAGCCGGACGATCACTGTGCGGCCCGCGCCGTCAGGGGTGGTTCCGCAGTTCGAAGGCATCGACGTGACCGCGGGCGGCGTCCACGTCACTGCGGAGGACTGGCTGCAAGGCCAGCAACCGATCCGACTGACGCTGACCTACCTGAACTACGACGAGGCGAAGGTGACCCCGGTCTACTCCTGGACCTCGCAGTCCGGCGGCGGATCGGTGACGGCGATGCCCGGTTCTTCCGGTGAGCTGCTCACCTCTGTCCGGGACTTCACCCCACCGTCTCAGTGGGGCTATCACGCCACCTTCACCGTGACAGTGAAGAACAAGGCCACCAACGCCGTGCTGGTGACCCGGACGTTCCTGGTGAACTGGCAGTCGAATCCGAAGTAGCGCACAAGCCAGAACGGCCGACCGCATTCGACGCGGAACTCGTCCTGCATTTCCGGGGGCAGGCCGGCGTGGATAATGTTCTGATTTGGACGACGCGCTTTCTGGCTGGTCGCAACTTCTCGCGAGAACGCAGGCATTTGTGCCTGAAGCGTGCTTCAGGTTTTCGCGCATTACCGGTTGTTCGCGAGTCTATGCGCGCAGCGGGGTGAGGAAGCGGGCGTGGGTGCGTGGTCGTTGGGTGGGGTCGGCGCGCCGGGGCGGGATGATCTCCGCGGGGCCGTCGGGTTGTAGTCGTACTTGCCAGCGGTCGGCGGTCGGGTCGTGGCTGGGTTCGATGATGCCGTGGTGGTGGGCACAGACCAGGACGAGATTAGCCAGGGATGTGCTTCCGCCGGCCCACCAGGGGACGATGTGGTGTGCGTGGCAGTCCTGGGGTGGTTTGTCGCAGCCGGGGAACACGCATCCGCCGTCCCGCAGCTCGAGAGCTGCCCTGATCGGGGCCGGTGACGAGGCGTTGGGTGCGTCCGACGTCGAGGATCTCGGACTGGCCGCCGAGCACTGCGGGCAGCAGGTCCGCATCGCACAGCAGCCGCCGCAGGACTCCGGCCGGTATCGGCTGGTTGCTGCCGATCAGGTGTCCGGCTAGCAGGCCGTTGTCGGTGGCGGTTTTGGCGAGTTTGTCGTAGGACATGGTGATGACGATGCGGGGCCGGTCGCCGCCGTTTGTCGGGGCGAGTGCCTGCTGGCAGTGCCGGTTGATCATCGTGACCAGTGCGTCGGCTCGGCGCATGGTGGGGGTGACAAGCTCGGCGAGGGGGTCGCGGGCTTCGAGGGTGGCGCGCTTGTCGGCGGCGGCGTAGGCGTCGATGATCCGGATGAACGGTTCGGCATCAGCTACGGGCAGGCTGCCACGGATGTGGACGCTGCCGTGTCCGTCGCCGACGAACTCCAGATGTCGGCGGGCACGGGCGGCTCGTTCTTGCCGTTCGAGCCTGGCCGCTTCGAGAGCGTCGGCGGTGTCCGGGGCGAGTACCTCGACCAGATGGGCGGTGAGCCGACGCAACGCGGCAGCGTCGTGGCTGGCCGCGAAACCAACCATCATTTCTTGGCCTTGCCTGATCGTGGCCTGATCAAACTCTCGTGGCAGGTCGGCGAGCACGGAGGTGATCGCCTCAGCCTGCGATGGCAGGACCTTCCCGGCAGCAGCAGCGCATCCGACGATCTGGAATTGGGCGAGTCCTTGGCCGGCTTTGACGAGTCGTCTCGCTTCGCGCGGCGTGAGCTGGGCAGCATCGGTCAGCCAGGTGGTGGTCGAGGTGCGGTACTCCCGCCAGGCCGCCTCAGAGGCCTCGATCCGGGCCGCCAACTGCTGCTGCCAAGCCTGAAGCCGGGCATCCAGCCGCAACGCCACCTGCAGATCGGCGAGCTGTTCGGCATCGGTTGGTAGCCGCAGCCGATCATCGGTGAGCGCATCGAGAGCAGCACCGATAACGGCCAACAATTGGCCATCAGTCAGTTCAGCGAAGCTCTCATCCATAACCCCACACTAAATGGGGCCACTGACAGTTTATTTCCCCGTCGTGGCCCGGTAGCAGACATCTCGAAAAACTCGTGCGGATGATTACAGAAAGACGTCGCCGATGTGGGGAGATCGGTACGTGGATGTGACCGAGCACGTACTGGCCGCCTGCCACGAGAGGCCATCGTGAGCTACGACCTCGGACCGTGACCCGCCGCGCGGCGTTGGTGGGCCAGCTGCGCTGAGCTGGACGAAATCGCCGTGCGCATTTCGTCCAGCTCACCTGGCATTGCTGGGTCAGCCCGCTATCTCACGCGGATCGTTGCCGGGCTTGATCGTGTCCTTGGCGCGGATTGCGCCGTCACGACCGTGGATGTTCAGCTCGCCGCCGCCCTGGTTGCCCAGATAGCCGCGAGCCGCATCCGCTGCCGCGGCCTGCGTGGGATGCAGGGAAGACGCGCGCGAAGCGCCGGACTTCTCCGCTGCCCACTCGCCGTCGCGTGGAACGACGTGGTAGCTGCTCATGTGAATCACCTCCTTCCTTTGTCGAGTCGGTGTGGGGGAGCGGGGCCGACCCCTCTTGTTCGGCCCCGCTCCGGCTTTGGGGGTGGGTCAGTCGGTGCTGCCGTAGACCGAGATGGAGTCCACTTGGAAGAGGGGCACCGTGGTGTTGCCGCCGTTCTGGGTGTCGTAGGAGTAGGAGCCCAGGACAGTGACCTTGGCCTTGAAGCAGTCGCCTTCGACCAGCTTCTTGAGCGTGCCTTCCTCACCGTTAAGCATTGAGTTCTGGTCGTAGTCGACGTAGCCGTAGGAGATCCGCAGCTTCTTCGGCCCGGTGTCGGCTCGGAAGGTGTCGGTCCCGGTGGCCGCGTCGAACTGGGTGATCTCGCCGTAGATCACGTAGGTGTCGCCGATGTAGGCGTCCGGGTCCTTGGCAATCAGCTTGAAGTTGCGCGACGACAGCTCCTTGTAGCTCTTCTTCGACGGTTGCTGGGTCGCGCTCGCGGTCGGGGACTCGGACGCAGATTCACTGGGCTCGGCGGACGGTTCGTCGCTCGGCTCGCTGGGTGCCTCGTAGGTGGCGGTCTCGGTGGCCGTGACTGTCACCGTCGGTGCCGCTCCGGCGACATCGGACTTTCCGCCCGCGCCGGCCGCCCCGCCGACGGCCAGCCCGATGACTAGGGCGGCCACACCGATCACTGGCTTGGAGGTGAGCAGTCGACGAGGCGAGTTGGGGGATGGTGCATCGAAGCGGGGAGCTCCCGGTGTGGGCTGGGTGGGCTGGTATCCGTCCGGCGGCTGCGGGACGGACGGGTCTGAGTGGGTCATGTGCTGTCCTGTTCGGTGTGGGCGAGTAGGTCGTCGCCTCCAGCCTGATGAGCAGCCGACATTTGGGCCAGGAACTCGCTGATAATGGGGGTTATCAGACCACAGCGCTTGCTCGAGGCGCGCCAAGCTGCTGAGATGAGTGCCGAGGAGGCACCATGCCCGAGCTGATGACGATGCGCGACATCGCCGGCTTGGCGCGCGTGCAGCGTCCGGTGGTGACCACCTGGCGCAAGCGGTCGCGAGGCAGCGCCCATCCCTTCCCGGGTGCTCGCGAGCAGCGCAACGGGCAGGAGCTGTTTCTGCGCGACGACATCGTCGAATGGCTCGAGGTGACTCAGCGAGGCAACAGCACCGATGTGCGCGCAGATGCTGCGGCCTTCTCGCTGCTCTCCGATGGCAGCGCTCGGGCTGCCGAAGCGCTCAGCGCACTCCTCACCCTGCGCCACCTGATCGATGAGCCGCTGGCCGGGTTGAGCCCGGACGACCTGCTGGATCTGGCTGATGAGCGCGATCCCGACGACCGCTACCTTCTCCGAGAGCTCCCGCGCCCTGGAAGTGTGGGCGGACTGGCCCGGACCGCGGACGATCTGGTTGACGCGGCCTGGGATGCCACCCAGGCTCACCGACGACTGGTGGACTCGCGTCTGCGGGCACCAGGCAGTGCTCTGGCTCAGACCGCGCTAAGCGACCCCGGACGTCGCCTGCTCTTGGGGTTGGTCGGGCCGCTGGCCAGGGAACTCGGCGAGCCCGCCGTGATGGATGCCACCGGCTGCGCTGTGGACGTCCTCGCTGAGTTGGCCGCAAGCTTGGAGCTTGCGGCCGCGCTGATCGACGGAGACTCGCCAACTCACCGGCTCGTTCGTCGTCAGCTGCTGCTCGCTGACCGCCCATTCCGGGTCATCGAGCGGGACGGCGGCAGCTGGTCGATGGACGGCCCCGTGGTTCACATGCTCGTCCTGCCCAGCGCTGCTTCTCCCGGCGCGGACGCGCTCGCACAGCTAGATCTGATCGAGGAGGTTGCGCTCCAGCTCGACGACCAGCAGGTCGCGCTCTGCCTGGCACCGTCGGCGACGTTGGCCGACCCACTGACCGGGCCGGCCTTGGCCCGCCGCGACCAACTGCTCCGGGGCGGCTATGTTCGCGCGGTGGTGCGGCTTCCGGCCGGGCTGCGTCCGGCCTTCCCCCGAGAGCATTCGGCACTGTGGCTGCTGGGTGCGTCCGAATCGACGGGCCCGGCCGAGCGGCGCACCCTGGTCGCGGATCTGGGGCACCTCACGCTCGCGGGCTGCGACGGTCTGGCTGATGACCTGCTCGCTGCCGGGCAAGGTGTCGACGGAGCCCGCCGGCGTGCATGGGTTCACCTGCACCCGGTACTCACCCGCGACCTGATCTCGGCAAGTGGCACGCTGACCCCAGCGCGCCCGACGCGAGCACAGGCGCGTCCGCGTAATGGTGCCGACTGGGTGGTGGATTTGCGTGCCGCTGACCGCGAAGGTTGGCTGGCCGACTATCGACTCGATGTCGCGGCTGGCTCTCCCGAGCTGATCACGGTTGGGCAGGCGCAGGAGCGCGGCTGGCTACGAGTGATCCCGGGGCGCAGGCTGCAACTTGGCGGGCTACCCGGCGGCAGCGTGCCCGTGGTCGACTCGACTACCCAGCCGTCGCGAACGGTCGATCGCCTGGCCCTGCTGGCACGCTCTGAGGTCGAGTTCACCGAGCCTGGCGACATCATCTTCGACGTCCGATCCACCCCTCGCGCACGCCTCGACGAGGAGGGTGGCACCCTGGTGCTGTCTCCGGCGCGCGTGCTCCGAGCGCGCGACAGCGCGCCCCTGGTGGCTCGGGCGATCGTGGCCCGGATCAACGCCACCGGCGAGGGCCTGTGGCGCAACTGGACGATCTCAGTGATCCCCGAACCCGACCGCAGCCCCCTCGGCGAGGCACTGGCCGAACTGGCCGCCGAACGGGCCAGGTTGGTCGCAGAACTCGCCGCGCTGGACGCCCTCAGCACCGACCTCACTACAGCTGTCGAGTCCCGGCAGCTCAGCATTACGAAGGAGAACCATGGCCCGACGTCGCACTGACGCAGCCCCGCAAGCACCCACCACGATGAAGGAACTCAAGGACACCTTGTGGAAGGCGGCTGACAAGTTGCGGGGCTCGCTCGAGGCGTCTGACTACAAGGACGTGATCCTGGGCTTGGTGTTCCTGAAGTACGTCTCGGACTCCTTCGATGAGCGTCGCGCCCAGATCCGCGCCGAGTTGGAGGCCGACGGCGGCTACTCGGCCGCCGACATCGAGGAGTCGCTGGAGGACAAGGATGAGTACTCCGGGGCCGGAGTGTTCTGGGTGCCGGTGAACGCCCGCTGGCAGTTCCTGGCTGAGCGGGCCAAGGGCACCGAGACCAAGACGATCGGCGAGCTGATCAACGAGGCGATGGGCTGGCTGATGGAGACCAACCCCTCGCTGGCCGGCACTCTTCCGCGGATCTACAACCGCGAGGCGGTTGATCAGCGTCGGCTGGGGGAGTTGCTCGATCTGTTCAACTCCGCCCGCTTCACCGGTGAGGGCGCGTCCAAAGCCCGTGACCTGCTCGGCGAGGTGTACGAGTACTTCCTGGGCAAGTTCGCTGCCGCTGAAGGCAAGCGGGGCGGCGAGTTCTACACCCCGCCCGGTGTGGTGCGGGTGCTGGTGGAGATGCTCGAACCGCAGAGCGGACGCATTTACGACCCGTGCTGTGGGTCGGGAGGCATGTTCGTGCAGGCCGAGAAGTTCCTGGAGGCGCATCACCGCAACCCCAACGAGCTGAGCGTTTACGGCCAGGAGAACATGGAGCGCACCTGGCGGATGGCCAAGATGAACCTGGCCATTCACGGCTTGATTGGCAACCTGGGGCCGAGCTGGGGCGACACCTTCGCCCGGGACCTGCACCCCGACCTGCAGGCCGACTATGTGCTGGCCAACCCGCCGTTCAACATCAAGGACTGGGCACGCAACGAGGACGACGCGCGCTGGCGCTACGGCGTGCCGCCGGCAGGCAACGCCAACTACGCCTGGCTGCAGCACATTGTCAGCAAGCTGGCCCCGAGGGGCCAAGCCGCTGTGGTGATGGCCAACGGCTCGATGAGCACCAACGCCGGTGGTGAGGGTCAGATTCGGGCTCGGTTGGTCGAGGCCGACTTGGTCAGCGTCATGGTGGCGCTTCCCACCCAGTTGTTCCGCTCGGTGGCGATTCCGGTCTGTGTCTGGTTCTTTGCCAAGGACAAGAAATGGGCCACCGACCGTAGCGGCCAGGTGCTCTTCATCGACGCCCGCAACCTGGGGCAGATGGTGGACCGCACTCAGCGCGAACTCAGCGACGATGAGATCGCGAAGATTGCCGGTGCCTACCGCGCCTGGCGCACAGGTGGCTACGCCGATGAACCCGGCTTCTGCCGCTCGGCCACCCTGGCCGAGATCAAGGACGCCGACTACGCGCTCACCCCCGGTCGCTATGTCGGCACGGCAGCCGTTGAGGACGACGGGATCGACTTGGACGAGAAGGTCGAACTGTTAACCCGTAGGTTACTGGCCGCTCTGGACGAGTCGGCCCGGCTGGATGCCGTGGTGCGTGAGCAGTTGGGGCGGCTCGATGCCTGAATGGGTGGATCTGCGCTTTGAGGACCTAGCAGCGCCCGGCAAGAGCTCGATGGCGACTGGGCCGTTCGGGTCCGCAGTCTCAGCCCGACACTTCCGTACCGACGGTGTCCCGATGATCAGAGGCTCGAATTTGTCGGCCGATGTGGGTGTGAGGCTAGTCGAGGATGACATCGTCTTCCTGGGGCGCGAGATCGCCGACAGGTTTCCTCGGAGCATGGTGCGAGAAGGCGATCTAGTATTCACTTGTTGGGGCACTTTGGGGCAGATTGGCTATCTTGACGGCCATCACCGATATGCGGAGTACATAGTCTCCAACAAGCAGATGAAAATGACCCCTGATCGGTCGCGCGTAGACGGGCTCTTCCTGTACTACCTCATGAGCCAGCCATCGATGCTCGACGCGGTGACTGGGCAGGCGATAGGCAGCAGCGTGCCGGGGTTCAACCTTGGGCAACTGAGACTGCTGAAGGTCCGGCTCCCGCCCCTCCCCACCCAACGCGCCATCGCCGAAGTCCTCGGCGCCCTCGACGACAAGATCGCCGCGAACCAGCGGGTTGAGACGCTGTCCGAGGCTTTGTTGGCAGCTGAGCTCACGGCACTTCAGCGCACCTCCGAAGGACGAGTGGTCGCGGCTAGCGATCTTGTGGAGTTCAATCCATGGTCTGCTGTGCCAACAAAGCCTGAGCCGGTCTATGTCGACATGCAGAAGCTCCCCACATCGGGTAGTCAGATCCTCACCTGGGGTGCGCGTCCCGCTCAAGGGGGAGCTCGGTTCGTCAACGGGGACACCCTCTTGGCGCGCATTACCCCGTGCCTTGAGAATCGGAAGGTCGGGTTCGTGGACTTCCTCGATGCCGGCGAGAGCGCACTTGGGTCGACCGAGTTCGTCGTGATGCGCGCTAGACCTGGCTTTGCGCGTCCGCTGAGCTTCTTGCTCGCAATTGACGAGGGCTTCCGCGTGCATGCCATTCGGCACATGGTCGGAAGCTCGGGTCGTCAGCGGGTGAGCGCCAGTGCTCTTGCGGCATACGAACTGCGCCTCCCTCTGGAGTCGGAGGCGTTTGCTGCCTTAGGTATGAGATCCGAGGCGATTTTCGCTCTCCTCGCGAAGCGAAGAGACGAGTCTCGTCTCCTCGCCGAACTCCGCGACACGTTGCTTCCTCACCTGATGAGCGGTCGCCTGACCGTCCGCGAAGCTGAGAAGCAGGTTGAGGAGGTGTTGTGATGGCACTGATCAGTGAAGCCGAATGGGAGTCCACCGCGCTCGAGGTGCTCGCCGAGCAGGGCTGGGTTGCCACCACCGGTGCCGAGATCGCCGGTGAGCGCATCTCGGCGTCCGACATCTTCTTGCACGAGCGGTTCCGAGAGGCGCTGGTGCGGCTGAACCCGTCGGTGCCCGAGGTCTACCTGCGGCAGGCGGCGACCGAGATTCTCACCCCGTCCAGTCAGGACGCGATCACCGAGAATCGGCGACTCCATGAGCTGATGGTGCACGGGTATCGCGGCGTCACCTATCTCGACAACGACAGCGTGGAACAGAACCCGACGATCCAGCTGATCGGGCGTGATCCCGGCGACAACGACTGGCTGGCCGTGCGGCAGTTGACCATCAGCAGTACCGAGCACCACCGCCGCTTCGACGTGGTCTGCTACGTCAATGGCCTGCCGGTGATCATCTGCGAGCTGAAGCAAGCCGGACTCGCCACCGCCGATCTGGCCGCCGCGCACAGCCAGTTGGGCACCTACCTGTCGGAGTTCCCGCTCGCCTTCCGCGGGTGTGTGCTGAGCGTGATCTCCGACGGGGTCACCGCCGGCTACGGCACGCCGTTTACCCCGCTGCACCACTACTCGTCCTGGAATGTCGATGACGATGGCGTCCCGCTGCCGGCGGGGGAGTCCATCGCCGACACCGACTACGACAACGCGCTCGAGGTCACCTTCTATGGGCTGGGCGACCAAGTGCGCTTCCTCGACCTGCTGCGGCACTTCACCGCCTTCGATGCGGGCGAGTTCGGCTTGGCCAAGCGGATCGCCAAGCCGCACCAGTACTTTGCGGTGAACAAGGCGCTCGGCCGCACAGTGACCGCGGTGAAGTCCGACGGGCGTGCTGGCGTCGTCTGGCATACCCAGGGCTCGGGCAAGTCGATGGAGATGGAACTGTTCGCCAACCTGGTGATGCGCTCCACGCATCTGCTGAACCCGACGATCGTGGTGATCACCGATCGCCGTGAACTGGACGGCCAGCTGTACCAGGGCTTCGCCGCCTCGACTCTGCTGCCGGAGAAGCCGATCCAGATCACCACCCGCTCCCAGCTGCGTACTGAGCTCACCCAGCGGTCGTCCGGCGGGATCCTGTTCACTACCTTGCAGAAGTTCAATCGGACGCTGGAAGAGCGCCAGTCGGGTGCTGATCACCCACTGCTCAGCGAGCGGCGCAACATCGTGGTCATTGTCGACGAAGCGCATCGCTCCCACTACGACGACCTGGACGGCTACGCCCGCTTCCTGCGCGACGCCCTGCCGCACGCCACCTTGATCGCCTTCACCGGCACCCCGGTGAGCACTGTCGATCACAACACCCGCGAGGTGTTCGGCGACTACATCGACATCTACGACCTGACCAGGGCGGTCAACGACGGCGCCACCGTGTCGGTCTTCGTCGAGCCCCGGCTGGTGAAGGTGGCCTTCGCCGACGATGTCACCCCCGAAGACCTCGACCGCGCCGCCGATGAGGCGACCGTCGGGCTGGACGAGATCGAGCGTGAGCGGTTGGAGAAGTCGGTGGCCGTGATCAACGCCGTCTACGGGGCGCCGGCCCGGCTGGCGACGCTCGCCGCCGACATCGTCGCTCACTGGGAGACCCGCCGCGAGCGGATGCGTCCGCTGATCGATGGGCCGGGCAAGGCGATGATCGTCTGCGCCACTCGTCAGATCTGCGCCGACCTGTACGCCCAGCTGGTTGAGCTGCGACCCGAGTGGCATTCCGACGCGCTCGAGGGAGGCGTTCTGAAGGTGGTCTACTCCGGCAGTGCGTCGGACAGCGGGGAGATCGCCAAGCACGTCCGCCGCGACTCGGAGAACCAGGTCATCAAGAAGCGGCTCAAGGACCCCGAAGACTCGCTGGAGCTGGTGATCGTCAAGGACATGATGCTCACCGGTTACGACTCGCCGCCGCTGCACACCTTGTACCTGGATCGTCCGATGAAGGGCGCGCTGCTGATGCAGACCCTCGCCCGGGTGAACCGCACCTTCCGTGGCAAGGACTCCGGCCTGCTGGTGGGCTACGCGCCGCTGGTGGAGAGCCTGAGTGCGGCACTGGCCGAGTACAGCCCGTCCGATCAGCAGGAGCGGCCGATCGGGCGGACGGCCGATGAGGCTGTCGAGCTGGCCCGAACCCTGCTCGACCAGCTGCGTGCGCTCGTGGCCGGCTACGACTGGAGGGCGCAGTTGGGTGGTCCGAAGGGCTGGCTGAAGGCCGCCACCGGCCTCACCGCCTGGCTGCGGAGTCCACAGAACCCGGGCAATCAGGTCGCCGAGGGAGAGCTCGGGCTTGCCGGACGGTTCCGGCAACTGTCCGGGCAGCTCGGCCGGGCCTGGGCTCTCGCGTCGGGCTACACGAATCTGTCGGATGTGCGTGACGAGGTGCGCTTTTACGAAGAGGTGCGGGTGTGGATGGCCAAGTTCGACGCCGCCGAGCGCGTTGCCCGGGGCGAGCCTGTCCCCGAGGAAGTGGCGCGCCTGCTGCGTCAGCTGGCTTACCAGGCGACCGATTCCGACGAAGTCATCGACATCTATGCCGCCGCCGAGATCACCCCGCCCGACTTCAACGACCTGACGCCAGCAGCCCTGGCTCGGGCGCAGCAGTCGAGTAACCCCCATCTGGCGATTGAGGCCCTCCGCGATGCGATCCTGGCCGAGGCTGCGCGAGCCACCGGCGCGAGCCTGGTGCGTCAGCGGGCCTTCAGTGAGCGGCTCTCCGACGTGATGAACCGCTACACCAACAGCCAGCTGAGCGCCGCCGAAGTGCTGATCGAGTTGTTCGAGATGGCCAAAGACCTTGCCGCAGAGGCGAAGCGCGGCGAACAGTTCGACCCGCCCTTGGCGTCGGATGAGTTGGCCACTTACGACGCGATCGCCGACAACGCCTCGGCACTCGACGTGCTTGGCCAGGACGTGCTCGCCGACATCGCGCGCCAGTTGGTGGCGATGATGCGGGCCGACGTGAAGACCGACTGGACCGTCCGCGACGACGTCCGTGCGTCGCTGCGGGCCAAGATCAGGCGCCTGCTGCGAAAGTACAAGTATCCGCCGGACCACGCTGAGGGTGCCGTCAAGCAGGTGATCGAACAGATGGAACTGCTCGCCCCGGGGGTAGGGGCAGGCATTGGCTGACCGGCAGTCGGCCCCGAGCGCTCGAGCCCGGAGACCAAAGCGGTCCGCGTCGGTCACCGTTCTCCGGAGTCTGGCGGAGAGCATAGAGGCGATCGACCGGATGCTTGACCAAGGACGCCTTGCTGAGGCGGAGGTGGCCCTGGCTCGGGTCGGTGGCAAAGCGCGCCACCTGGGTCGAACGTCGCCTGCGAGCCGAGTCGTGCGGGTCCGCATCGCTGAACTTCAGAACAAGCTCAGAAGGCTGAAGGTGCGCAAGCGTGCCCAGGCTGCCCGACCGCGCAGCTCCGCGGGTGGGGCGACCGCATCGGCTCGCGAGAGTACCCAGCCGCGGGCCACGATCACGGCCTTCGTGTGTGGTCGATGCGGCAAGGAGCGTCCGGTCGCACTTCGAGTGAAGAAGCTCGGGCAGGACGCCCTCTGCGCTCCGTGCGCTACCGGTGAGATCTGCCCAAAGTGCCGTGGCTCGAAGAGCCCCGATTTCGAAGTGTGCCTCAAGTGTTCGGGGAAGCTGGAGTCCCCGAAGATCTTGTACACGGGTGCTTTCGAGTCCAACCGGCGTCGTCACTAGCTCGCTAGACACTCTCGGGCGGCAGCCCGCTGAAGTTGGATCGGCTCGCTGTGCTCGACTACTTCTTGCAGCCCTCGAGGTTCTCCTTCGTCATCGACCAATGCCACAAGCCACCCTCGTAGAACATGTGCGCCGTGATCGGAAGGGTGAATCCCTGCACCTTCAGCCGGGCGGTGACGAGTGTCGCCGGCTGTGTGCGGGAAGTCCCAGGAATCTTGCTCTGCACGTTCGCCTTGGTCTTGACCGTCTTCACCCACTTGAAAGAAGGATTGACCGACTTGTCCCGGCAGGCGGTGTACCGCTTCTCACTGATGACCTTGCGCTGTGCGTCGACCAGCGTGGCGTAGTGCTTGTCCCACTCTTCGGCGTTGTACTGAGCTACCCAGAGCTTGAACGCTGCAGCTGCCGCATCGCCTGTCTGAGGCTGGGCGGTGACGGACGGTGTTGGCGTCGGGGTGGGCGAAGGTGCGGCGGGCGCAGCAGGGGGTGGTGCGCTGGCTGTGGCTGCAGCGACGCTCGCTGGAGAGTTGGCGGACGGAACTGGGGTCGTCGGGCCGGATGCACCCTGGGAGCAAGCGGCGAGGGCAAGCACACCAACTGCGGTGCAGAGCGTGGCGGCCAGGTGCCGATGTGAGATCACAGCAAGAGAGTCTTCCATGCGAACCCCCACCTCGCAGGAAGTGCGCGGTGAGCCCGCTGGTTCAGCGGGCCATGGTGACCGGGGTGGAGTCGTCGACGTAGATCACGGCGTCCCACGCTTGGGCGGGGACGACCTGGACGCTGTGCAGGGGCGGCAGGAACGCGTACCAGCCGACGAACTGCTCGCCTGCGCTCGCCATCAGGGTGGGGCTCTGAATGACGTCGGCATTCGGCCCCCGGGCGTCCGCCAACTCCAGGTAGCCGACCGACGTGCCGGCGAACATGCCGCGGTAGGCGGAGTCGACGGTGAACGAGAACTCCTCGCGGCGGTCGCCGTCGCCGGAGAGGAAGCGGACGTGGTGGGCGTCGGTGCCGATCACCCGGTAGCTGTCGCCGTAGGCCGCTGCGGCCAACGAGCCCAGCGTCGGGGAACCGGCGGCCGTTGCCTGGCCTGCCCGGTCTACGTGGCCATCGTGGGCGAACAGGAGGGTGTGGGACCGTCCGGTTCGGGCTCCGCGATCGACCAGCCAGCGCAGGTTGTCGAACATCAGGCGATCTCGAGCCGGGCCGCTCCAGTTGGCGGCCAGGCTCCGGTCCTGCAAGAGCACCTGCGCCGCATGCAGGGCATCGCTTGCTGCCGCGGTGCCGTCGTCAGCGGCCGTGATCGCCGCTGCCAGCTCGTTGATGGCTGCAGGTACCTCGGCGGCGACCTCGTTGCCGAGCCTAGTTTCGTCGGTCAAGCTGCTGAGGCGCTCGGCCAAGGTGCGAGCCTTGTCGGGCTCGCGGGTGGCCAGCCAGTTGATAGCCAGCGCCTTGTCTGCATCGGGACGCTGGACGTCCACCCCGACGAAATGCACCCGCTGCTCATCGTCGCGCCCGACGTTGTAGTTGCGAGCCCAGCTCAGCAGCTCGGCCATCTCGCGGGTGCGGCTGATCGCGTAGCCGAAGCGGTACAGGGCCTCCTCGACGGTGCCCGAGCCGCCTTGCACCCACGCATCGACGGCCGCAACGCAGCCGAAGTCCTCCTCCAGAGCCACGGTGGTGAAGCCGGCACCGACCGTGCGCTGCAGGAGGTCGAGGCGCAGGGCCTGGAACTCATGCGTCCCGTGCGTTGCCTCCCCGAGAGCGAGGACGGTGGCCGAGGTCATCCGCTCGGACAATGTGGCCTGAGCGAACTCGACGGCCTGAGGTACGCCGACCGGACGGCTCGTCCAGGCGGACCCACCAACGACTGCGGTAGCCAGGCAGAGGCCTGCGGCTAGTGCGATGAACCAGCGCCGATGAGTGAGCGGCTTGTGCATGGGTGTTCTCCCTTGTGGCGGTGTGGTGGACGGGTTCAACTGAGGTCGCCGCGGAGCAGCCGAACAGTCCCGATCACGCCGGGAACCAACACCCAGACGAGCACGGCGGTGGCCAGTTTGGCGATCGCCGGACCCATCGGTTCGACCAGCAGTGCGGCGGCCGCACCCTGATCGAGGTAGTCGAGTACTGCGGTGGACGCCGGGCTGGCCGTCGACACCATGGACGAGACCATCGGCCAGACCAGCAGGATCACCAGGGGAGCGGGCGCATTACGGACGGCCAGTCCGAAGGCCAGGCCCGCGCAGGCCATCAGTGCGCTGGTGGCCGTGAACACCGCTAGCCGAGGCAGATCCATGGTCCAAGGCAGGTGGCGGCCGGTCATCAGCGGTGCCACTTGCATGACCAGGGTGGCCGCGATCACCGACAGGACGGTCAGCGCCAGCGTCATCACCAGGATCACGGCGACCTTGGCGGTCAGCACCTCGCCGCGCCTCGGGTTCAGAGTGAAGGTCACGGCGGCCGTCCGGGTGGTGAACTCCGAGGTGATGAGCAGGACGGCCATCACCATCAAGACGATTCCGCCGGGGGTGCCGGCCAGCCGGGCGATCTGGCCGAAGTCGGTGTGCGGGCCTGCGGTCAGGGCGGCCCCGCCGCCGAAGACTCCGGCCAGGACGGCGGCGGACGCGAGGAGCGCCAATGCCGCGCGGGTGTTCACAAGCTTGCGGAACTCCACAGCGAAGGTGCGCAGCATCCTCGGCAGCTGGGCGCTTCTGGACGTAGCGGTGGCGAGTGCGGGTGTGTTCATATCGGCTTCTTTCGGACGATCAGGCAGCGCGGTCGGAGTCGGAGGTGAGGCTGAAGTAGGCCGCCTCGAGGTCGCGCTCGGAGGACCAGCTGTCCAAGGTCCCGGCGATGCGGCCGGCGCTGATCACGACAACTCGCTCGGCCAGCCGGCTGACCTCGGAGAGCAGATGGCTGCTGAGCAGGACGGTGCCGCCGCGGGCGGCCCGGGAGCGGAGCAACTCCGCGAGCCAGCGTTGGCCCTGCGGATCCAGTCCGTTGGCCGGTTCGTCGAGGATCAGAACAGGCGGATCTCCCAGCAGCGCCTGGGCCAGGCCGAGCCGCTGCCGCATGCCGAGGGAGTAGGTGCCGACTCGGCGACGTGCCTCTGCCGTCGTCAGGCCGACCTCGGCCAGGACGATGTCGATCCTGGACCTCGAGCAGCCGATCATCAGGCAGGCCATCCGCAGCGTCTCCAGGCCAGTCCGTCCGGGGTGGAAGTTGCCCGCGTCCAACAAGGCTCCAGCGACACGTCCGGGCTCGGCCAAGCTGGAGTAGGTCTGTGCGCCGATGGTGGCTTCGCCGGCGTCCGGACGAACCAGGCCGAGCAACGTCCGCAGGCTGGTCGACTTCCCGGACCCGTTCGGGCCGAGGAAGCCGGTCACCGCCCCCGGCCGGGCTTCGAAGGACACGTCGTCCAGGGCGAGGGTGGCGCCGAAGCGCTTGGTCACGTGGCTGAGGCTGATCATGGGTTCAGCACAACGCAGCCAGGTGGGTCGCGTCATCGGGCGATCGGCCAGCCCGGTCGTAGCCATTCGGACCGACGGCCATAGCCGAAGGTCGCTAACCAGCCCGGTCGCAGACCCATAGCCTGTGGAGGTGACCGATATCGCCGACCTCAGAAGTGAGGACAGCTCGCGCTCGTGGCCCGCCATCGCGTGGACAGTCGCGGTGCTGGGATGGCTGTACTACATGACCCCGGTCTTCGCCGGACGAGTGGACGGGCCGTCCGCGCCGGCACGGATCGCGCTCATCGCGCTCCCGGGTGTCATCGCGGTGGCGGCTCTGGCCTGGCGCCATCGCCGGCCGTGGGGAGTCGCCCTGCTGATCACGCTCACGCTGCTGCTGTCGCCGGCCGGGCTGGGTGCGGCCTTGGTGATTCAGGAGCGACTCGCTCGCGGCGGCGACCGCCGATGGGCCACTCCGTTGGCCGGCGTGGGGATGGTCGTGGCCACCCTCGTCCGGCTTCTGGTGAGCCCGGACGTCGGGCCGTGGCGGATGGCCTCGACGGTGGAACTGACGCTCTGCGTCATCGGGGTGGTGCTGGCGATGCTGATCGGGTTGCTGCGCACAAGTCAGGTCGAGCTCCAAGAACAGCGCTTGTCCGCCGAACTTGCTCGCGCCGACGCGGAGGTGGCCCGGCTGCGGGAGGCGCGGCTCGCCGAGCGAGAGCTGATCGCCCGTGAGATGCACGACGTGGTCGCTCACCGGATCTCGCTGGTGGCGATGCATGCCGGTGCGCTCGGCTATCGCGACGATCTGCTCGGTGATGAGGCCCGCGAGGCGGTGAACCTCATTCAGGCCAATGCGAAGGCTGCCTTGAGTGAGCTGCGGGCGATGCTGACCACGCTGCGTGGCCCGGGGGAGGCGCCCGCCGAGCCGCAGCCCACCTTGGCCGAGCTCGATGCCTTGCTGGCAGATGCCGAAGCCGCTGGCCAGAAGGTCACCCTGTCGAAGGTGGGTGACTTCGGGGCGGTTCCGCAGCGGGTCTCGCGGCACACCTTCAGGATCGTGCAGGAAGGCCTGACCAATGCCCGCAAGCATGCTCCGGGAGTGCCGGTATCGGCTGCGATCGAGGTCGGCAGCGACGCCGTCCGAGTGCGGATCAGCAACCCACTGGCCGACCTGGCCCCAACGGCTCCCGGGGCGGGGCTCGGCCTGCTCGGGGTTGCCGAGCGAGTAGCGCTGGTCGGCGGTAGCGTGAGCTACGGAGCGGTGGGCGGAGAGGGTTTCGTCCTGGAAGTCGAGCTGCCGATCAAGGAGTCGATGTGATCCGTGTCGCCATCGTCGACGACGATGCCATGGTGCTCACCGGACTTCGGATGATCTTCGGCGGGCCGGCCGACATCGAGGTGGTCGGCCAGGCCGGCGACGGGGCGTCCGCGCTCGCCGTGCTCGACCAGGTTGAGGTGGACGTCCTGCTGCTCGACATCCGGATGCCCGGCATGGACGGCTTGGCCACCCTGGCCGCGCTCGCCGAGCGTCCGCGCCGCCCGAAGGTGATCGTGCTGACCACCTTCAACACCGACGACTACGTCTTGCGGGCGCTCGCCCTGGGAGCTGAGGGGTTCTTGCTGAAGGACGCCGACCCGGAGCGGCTGGTCGATGCCGTGCGCCGCGTGCATGCCGGCGAACCGATGCTGGCCCCGGAGGTCACCTCGGCCCTGATCGCTGTGGCCACGAAGGCACCGCAGGCGAACACCGTGGCCTCTACCGAGCTCGACAGCCTTACTCCGCGGGAGCGGGAGGTGGCTGTACTGGTTGCGCGAGGGATGACCAACTCGCAGATCGCCACCCGCTTGCAGATGAGTCTGGCCACTGTGAAAGCCAATCTGACCAGGGTGTTCACCAAGCTCGGTGTGGACAACCGGGTGTCGGTGGCCATGGTGGTCCGAGACGGCGAGGCCCGCTCAGGCTGAGTGAGCGGCGACGAGCGGCTCAGCCAGCGGAGGCTCAGAAGGTGGTCAGCCCCCGCGCGCGAAACACCGAGCGAGCGCTCTCGACCTCGGCGGCGGTCGGGGTGCGGTTGCCCGCCAGGGCGTAGTCGAGGCCCAGTTCGTCCCACTTCGTGGTGCCGAGCTGGTGGAACGGCAGTACCTCGACGCGGGAGACGGTGCCGAGCGATGCGGCGTGGTCGGCGACTCGCTCGATGGTGGCCGGGTCGTCGGTCAGGCCTGGAACCAGGACGAAGCGAACCCAGATCTCGATGCCCAGCGCGGCGACCCGGCGTCCGAACTCCAGCGTGGGCTCGAGCTGCCGGCCGGTGACCTGGCGGTAGGTGTCCTCGTCGCCGGCCTTCACGTCTAGCAGGACGAGGTCGACGTCGGCCAGCATGGCGTCGTCGGCGTTGCGTCCCAGGTAGCCGGAGGTGTCGATGGCGGTGTGGACGCCGAGCTCCTTGGCCCCGGCCAGAATGCGTCGGGCGAACGCAGGCTGGGCGAGCACCTCACCTCCGGACAAGGTGATGCCGCCGCCGGTGGTGGCGAAGATGCCGCGATAGCGACCGATCCGGGCGAGCAGGTCGTCGGCGAACACGGGGACGCCGCCGCGGGCGCTCATCGTGTCGGGGTTGTGGCAGTACAGGCAGCGCAGCGGGCAGCCGGCGAGGAATGTGGTCATCCGCGTCCCCGGCCCGTCGACGGCGGTCACCAGCTCCCAGGAATGCACCGAACCCACCTCGCCGCTGCGCTGGGCGGCGAGCAACTCGCTGCGTCCCAGGTGCTGCGCGGTGGGCAACCCGGCCAGGCGTCCGGCTTCCGGCACCCGCACAGGGCGGAGCGCCGCCCCGGGCTCATACCCCGGGGCGACCTCCAACAGAGCCGAGGCCACGCTCAGACGGCCTCGTGGAACGTGCGAGACAGCACGTCGAGCTGCTGCTCGCGGGTGAGTTTGGTGAAGTTCACCGCATAGCCGGAAACCCGGATGGTGAGCTGCGGGTAGTTCTCCGGGTTCTCCATGGCGTCGAGGAGGGTCTCCCGGTTCAGCACGTTGATGTTGGCGTGGTACAGCCCCTCACCGAAGCCGGCGTCGAGGATGCCGACCAGGTTGCCGACGCGCTCCTCATCGGAGCGGCCCAGGGCGTCGGGGGTGATCGTGTTGGTCAGCGAGATGCCGTCCAGCGCGTCGTCGTAGGAGAGCTTGCCGACGCTGAGCATAGAGGCCAGCATGCCGTGGCTGTCGGCGCCGTTCTCCGGGTTGGCTCCCGGTGCGAACGGGGTGCCGGCCTTGTGCCCGCAGGGGAACGCGCCGGTCGCCTTGCCGTAGACGACATTGGACGTGATGGTCAGCACCGACTGGGTCGGGACGGCGTCCCGATACATCCGGATGCTGCGGATCTTGTCCATCACGGTCTTCACAACCAGGGACGCCAGCTCGTCGGCGCGATCGTCGTCGTTGCCGTACAGCGGGAACTCGCCCTCGGTGCGGTAGTCGACGACCAGCCCGGTCTCGTCGCGGACGGGGGTGACCCGCGCGTACTTGATCGCCGACAGCGAGTCCGCCACGATCGACAGCCCGGCGATGCCGCAGCCCATAGTGCGGACGATCTCGTCATCATGGAGGGCCATCTCCATGGCCTCGTAGGCATACTTGTCGTGGCTGTAGTGGATGATGTTCAGCGCCTCGACGTAGGTCTCGACGGCCCAGGTGAGCATCTCGTCGTACTTGGCCCACACGGTGTCGAAGTCGAGCGGTCCGTCGCCCTCGATGGCGTCCAGGCCCGGGACGATCTGCTTGCCCGACACCTCGTCACGGCCGCCGTTGATGGCGTAGAGGAAGGTCTTGGCCGCGTTCAGCCGAGCGCCGAAGAACTGCATCTGCTTGCCGATCGCCATCGGGGAGACGCAGCAGGCGATCGCGGTGTCGTCGCCCCAGTGGCCGCGGATGTCGGCGTCCGACTCGTACTGCAGCGCCGAGGTCTCGATCGAGATCGCCGAGCAGAAGTCCTTGTAGCCGGCCGGCAGCTTGGCGTCCCAGTAGATCGTGATGTTCGGCTCGGGCGCCGGGCCGAGGTTGCGCAGGGTCTGCAGCAGCCGGAAGGAGGTCTTGGTGACCAGGGTGCGGCCGTCGTCGGCGAAGCCGCCGTCGGACCAGGTCGCCCAGTACGGGTCGCCGGAGAAGATCTGGTCGTAGTCGATGGTGCGCAGGAAGCGGACGATGCGCAGCTTGGTCACCAGCGCGTCGATGACCTCCTGGGCCTCGGACTCGGTGAGCATGCCGGCGGCGAGATCGCGCTCGGCGTAGACGTCGAAGAAGCCGGACAGGCGTCCGATGCTCATCGCGGCGCCGTCCTGGCTCTTCACCGAACCCAGGTAGGCGAAGTACGTCCACTGGACGGCCTCGACGAAGGTGGCCGCCGGACGTCCCAGGTTGAAGCCGTACTCCTCGCCGAGGTTCTTCAGCTTCTTCAGTGCCTTGATCTGCTCGGCGTGCTCCTCGCGGTAGCGGGCCCAGTTCTCGCTGAACGGCTGGTCGTTGATCGAATCCATGTCGGCCTGCTTGGCCTGGATCAGCCGATCCACGCCGTAGAGCGCGACCCGGCGGTAGTCGCCGATGATCCGGCCGCGGCCGTAGGCGTCCGGAAGGCCGGTGACCAAGTGGGCGCTGCGGGCGGCGCGGATCCGCGGGGTGTAGATCTCGAAGACGGCCTCGTTGTGGGTCTTGCGGTACTTGGTGAAGACCTCCTTGAGCCGCAGGTCGGGCTCGAGGCCCGCCTCGCGGATCGCGGTCTCGACCATCCGCCAGCCGCCGGCCGGCATCATCGGACGCTTCAGCGGAACATCGGTCTGGAGGCCGACGACGACGTTGTCCTCGTCGCAGATGTAGCCGGCCGGGAAGGCGTCCACGTCGGCGGGGATGTGGGTCTCGACGTCGTAGACGCGCTTGGCGCGCTCGACGGAGAGGTAGTCGCGCTGCAGGGTCTCCCAGACCGTCAGGGTGCGCTCGGTGGGCCCGGCCAGGAAGGCGGCGTCCCCGGTGTAGGGGGTGAAGTTCGTCAGGATGAAATCACGGACGTCGATTCGCTCGGTCCAGGGTCCGGTCGTGAACCCCTCCCACGCGTCGTCCCGGTACAGCGATGGGCGGGTGTCCACCTCGGCGGTCATGCGTCTCCTTCTGCGCACGCGCGCGGATCACGCGCGCGAGCTGGGTTGGGGATGCCACCAGGTCGGCGGTTGGCCAACGGCGGCTAGCAGGCCAGAAGGCCTTGCGGGAGACAGTCTAGAACAATTGCGACTATTGGTCGGACCAAAAGGGTCGGGGGTGAGACGTCCACGTGAGCTTGTCGCCTCAGGCCCCTGAGCTCGGCCCCGGCCTCTGAACTCATCCCGGTCTCTGAGCTTGTCGATGGGATCACTCGCAGGCTTCGACAGGCTCAGCCAGCGGGTGGGCTCAGCCAGCGGACGGACTCAGCCGTCGGATCGGCCTCGAGTGGGGCGGGTGGGGCTCGAACCCACGACCCAGGGATTATGAGTCCCCTGCTCTGACCTGCTGAGCTACCGCCCCGACTGCAAAACCCCTAGTCAGAAGCCACCGGGATATCCCCGTGTAGCCCCGCATAGGCTAGACCATTGGCTAGACCACGCGATAGACTGGGCACCGAGAGTCTAGGGCAGGAGAAGCCATGCCTCGGAAGCGTCGCCACAAAGGCGAGGGAGCCAGTTACCGGACGTGCGCAGAGAAGTATGGCTGCCCTCCGACCGAGCTCATCGACGGCAAGCGGGTCCGGCCCGAGCACGAGAAGAACTGCAAGGCGCCGTGGGCGATGGCGATCGACAGGGGCATGGTCGCCGGCCGTCGCGACCGCAAGGTCATCACCGCCAAGACGAAGGCCGAGCTGGCCGTCAAGGTCGCCCAACATCGCGAACGGGAAGTCCTCGGCGTGGACTCCAGTGCCTCGACGGTGGCGGACTGGCTCGACTTCTGGATCGAGCGGGTCGCGCCCGTCAAGGGAAAGAACGGCCTGCGCGAGACGACCCGGCGCGGCTACAAGTCGAAGATCGAGCTCTACCTCAAACCGTTCCTCGGCAAGGTGAGGCTGCAGGACCTCAACGCCGACCACATCGACCGTCTGCATGAGTGGATGCGCACTCTCGACAAGTCTCGGCTCAAGGGTGCTCACGGTCCCGGCGAGTTGAGTGACACCACCATCCGTCAGGCCCACATGGTTCTGCGCTCCGCCCTCGACGATGCTGTGGCGAGGCGCAAGATCACCTACAACCCGGCGGCCGTGGTGAAGGCGCCGCAGGCCGCCCTCAATCCGCACCCGCACTTCGAGTTGGATGACGCGAAGAAGGTCATCATGGCCGCACGGAATGAGCGCGAACTGTGCCGGCTGGTGGTGGCTCTCGGCCTCGGCATCCGCCAGGGCGAAGCGCTCGGGCTGAGGTGGACCGAATACCGCAAGGACGCAGACGGCTACTACCTGCTCGTCGAGGAGGCTGTTCAGCGAGTCAATGGACGCCTCGTTCGCACCGACGTCAAGAGCCGGGCCTCACATCGGCGGGTGCCGATCCCCGAGCGGTATGTCCCGATCTTCGAGGCGTGGCGCGCCCTGGCGACCGACGCCTACATCTTCCCGGGCCCCAATGGTGGGCCGTGCGACTCGAAGCTGGACTGGAAGGTGTGGCGCGACACGGTGGCCCGGACCGGGCTGCCGCATAAGCCGCCACACGGGGCCCGTGGGTCGACGGCGTCGATCCTCGGCGACTCCGGCGTCCCGGACTGGCTGATCGCCGAGATCCTTGGCCAGTCTCAGGTAACCACGACACGCCGGCACTACCTAAAGGGCACCGACGCCGCTCACCGCACCGCAATCGGCGGCCTGGCGGGCGGGCTGATCGAGGTCAACCCTCAACCGGCCATCGGACAATAGCCGGACGAATCTCTCAACCCTGAACCGGCAGCCTCGACCCAGCCGCGATGCTTTCGCGGCCTACTGGGACGAGGGGAGCGCAGAATGGCGCCGCCGTAGTGGGGAGGATTCTCCCTGCGAGGTTAGGCCTTGCGGCGGGCGCGTCGCACGGCGCGGGCCCTGAGGATGTCCAGCAGCACGAGGTCATCGACGTCCTCGATGCGGACGTCGTTCACTGTCGTCCTGGCTTCCTCGGGGGTGATGTAGCCGGCCATAACGAGTGCCTGGATCGGGTTCTCCTTGATTCCTCGGGCGAACGCGATCACCTGCTCATGGCTCGGCGCGACACGCCCAGACAGCCAGCGGCTCAGGGTCGCGGCATTGACGCCCGACCTCTCTGAGAGTTCCTGCTGCGTCCCACGCATCTGCTTCTGGACGTAGTCACTCCAACGCTCACTCATGCAACGAATATAACTTGCGCGCAAGTAAGCGTGCAAGCAGGTTCGTACACTCTCTGATTTACGTCGTGCAAGGTGCTTGCATGCCGTCACCCTGAAGGGTACGGTTACAGCCGTGCAAGGGTCATGCACCGAAGAAAGGAACCCGACATGCTGAACTGGGGCACTCTCCGACCCGGACTACTTGCGGATCTCGGCTTCACCTCCGCCCAGGAGCTTGCAGACACCATCGGCTTCGTCAACGTCGACGACATCGAGCGGGCGTTGGCAGGGGAGCCGCCGACCGATGAACTGATGAGCGCACTGCTCAGGCACTACCTCACCACTCCTTTGCTGTACTTCGTCACCAGCACCGCCGCGGAACCAGCAGCATGAGCGCGCTGGCCGCCTACGACGGCGATCTGCTCTCGGTCGCGAAGCTCCTGCCGAACGCCGACCCCTGGTGGAAGTCTCGGGTCCGGCAGGCGATCGAGGTGCTGATCGAGTCCGGCGAGGAGTTCACCTCCGATGACGTCTTCGGCGATCGCTTCGGCATTGAGCAGCCATCCAGCCGCGCCGAGAAGAACCACGTCGGCAGCATCTTCGCCCACCTGTCCCTCTCCGGCCGCGTCCGTGAGGTTCGCCGGATCCGCAGCACCCGGCCCGAGGCGAACGGCCGCAAGATCATCGTCTGGATCGGGGTGCCGAAGTGAGCGGGCTCACCGTCTATACCGCGGCTGAGGCGGCGGCCGTGGCGAAGTGCAAGCGGACCCAGATCGACGGAGCGTGCGCCTCGGGTGCCCTCGTCGCATCCGACGCCACCCCCGACAGCACCAAGCACCGCTGGCGAATCCTCGAGCGGAACCTCGAGGACTGGATCGAGCGGGGCTATCCGGCCAATCCGGCCGACGAGCCCGCAGCCTGACTCGGAGTGGGTCGCGCCGGGGGGCCGACCCACTCCACCTCAACCCGCAGAGAGAAGGAACCAATGAAGAAGATCATCGCCGCAGCCGCCGCAGCCCTGCTGCTCACTGGATGCTCATCGGCGGCCGACGTCGCCAGCCAGAACGTCAGCCGCGAGGCCGACCAGTTCAAGGTCACTCGCCGCATCATCGCCACCAACCTCATCACCGGCGACTACCTGATCGCGGTCACCGGCAAATGCTCTCTCGGTAACGGAGACGACGCGAACGAGCAGTCGATCATCTGCAAGACCGGCGAGGGTGACGAGTACCGCAAGTTCTACGTGCGCTGGTCCGCCGGCGCGAACGTCGTGATCACGACCGAGCAGATCGACTCCGTCGCTGTTGACCCGTGGCACTACGAGGTCATCTTCCGGCCCGAGACCATCCTGCCGACGATCGTTCGCTGACCTCAGAACACAGATCGAGGGCTCCCCACCAGCCAGCAAGCCACGGGAAGCCCTCAGACGAAAGGAAGCATATCCAATGACCCACTTCATCGGCGCAGTTGTCGTCCCGGCCAATCTGGCGGGCCAGTACGCCACCCGTCCCACCCGATACCCGGACTTTGATGGCCCAGATGCGCTGGAGGTCGAGCCGGGCCAGGATCTCGCTGCACACCTGAGCGAGGTTCTTCATCGGTTCGACGAGAACCGCGAGGTCGATCGGTACATCAGCGAGACCAAGGAGCAGCAGATCGCCGAGCAGCGCCGGCGGTTCGAGCAGGCGGCGGAGAACCTGAGGAAGTATCGCGCTGGCGAGCCGCCCTACGACAGGCCGACCTTGAACGATGGGCACATTCGCTGGATCACGACCGAGGCCCCCGCGCTGGCGAAGCTCGATGATGACGCGCTGTGGGAACACATCGTCTCCGAGTACAGCGATGAGCGCGACGAGAACGGTGCGATCTGGTCCACCTACAACCCTGACTCGAAGTGGGACTGGTGGACCATCGGTGGCCGATGGGAGTCCTACTACCGTGACCGGCAGGGCGAGCCCATTGCAGCCTTCCTTGCCGGACTGCGCAAGACCAAGGAGGGTCTGGCCGCTGGCGAGAACCTGAACCCCCACAAGGGTGATCCGCTGGCCAATGGCGGAGACCTGCCCTGGTACTTCCCTCACGACCTGCTGACGAGCGACCAGACATGGCACCGCATCGGGCGCACCGGATGGTTCGGGCTGCGCGCCGAGGACATGACTGAGGCTGAGTGGGTCGACCATGCGATCGAAGCGCTGGAGAAGGAAGACCCCGCGTCGGTCGTCTACTACATCGACTTTCACATCTGAGGCCCGGCGATGGCAAGTATCGAGCGCATTGCGCAGATGGTCGCTTTCGGCGAGTTGGAGTTGGCTGAGCGTCTGATCGTGCTCTACGTCGACCGGACAGCGAAGGGACTCCGGCGATGAGCGACAAGACCAAGATCGAGTGGACCGACGCGACGTGGAACCCCGTCACGGGCTGCACGAAGGTCTCCGCTGGCTGCGACCACTGCTATGCCGAGTCGATCGCGACCAGGTTCGCCGGTACGAAGGCGTACCCGAACGGCTTCGACGTGACGTTGTGGCCGGAACGGCTCGACCAGCCGTTGCGTTGGCAGCGTCCCCGCCGGGTGTTCGTCAACAGCATGTCCGATCTGTTCCACGACCAGGTGCCGGATGAGTTCATCGCCCGGGTGTTCGCCGTCATGGCCTGCTCCTACCGCCACACGTTCCAGGTCCTGACGAAGCGGCCCGGACGGATGCGGTCACTGCTCAACTCGCCGGAGTTCGTTCGGCTGTTCGATCGAGAGTTCTGCAGCATCCCCGACTGGAATGATCGGTGGCCCGATCTGGAGTTCGCCCCCGCCGGGCACGTCTGGCACCTGGAGAACGGCCCGCTGCCGAACGTCTGGCTGGGCGTCTCGGTCGAGGACCAGAAGTGGGCGAACATCCGCATTCCGCAGCTGCTGGCCACACCGGCCGCCGTCCGGTTCCTGTCGTGCGAGCCACTTCTCGGCCCGGTCGACCTGGCTTCCTGGTTCCACACCTCGGAGTGCATTGCCAGCCAAGAGCCGCCATGGTGCACCTGCCATCTCCTTACCGGCACCTCCGTGGATTGGGTGATCGTCGGTGGCGAGTCGGGCCCGCACGCCCGGCCGATGCACCCCGACTGGGCCCGCTCGCTGCGCGACCAGTGCGTAGCCGCTGGCGTCCCGTTCCTGTTCAAGCAATGGGGCGAGTGGGCACCAGCCGTGCGCTCCACCGACCGCCTCAAGCACTACTTCGGCGACGGCGTCATGGTCAGTCGCTGCGGTAAGCGCAACGCCGGCCGGCTTCTCGATGGCCGCACCTGGGACGAATACCCGGACGGCCAGCCATGAGCCACTGGGGTCCGCCCAGCGCGGGCGTCCACGCAAACGAACCTGGTCCACGATCGGGGGATGCCTTCGAGGAGGCCTGCGCGCGCCGCGACTTCGGCCTGCTGCAGGACGCCCTCGCTGGCATGCCCAAGAAGGAGGCCGTCGATCACCTGTGCAACCTCTTCCCCCAGAGGACTCACCGCTGGTTCGTGCGGAACTTCCCGCGACTCATGGCCCTCACTCCGGACGACTTCGGATGGGAGCTTGGCTACGCAGACCCGACGGGCAAGACGGCCACCGACCATGTGATGGCGGACAGGATCGCGTCATGATCCACTCGCTCCCGACCTTCTTCAACGGCGGCGGTCTGCTGCTGGCCTGGATCATCATCGGCGGCCTGCTCACCGTGGGCATGGCGCGCATGGTTCGCCGAGATCGACCGCCTGGCATTCCTCACGGCGTTGGGTTCTTCGGCGACCTCGAGGCCTCGCCAGATTGGATTCCGCCGCGCATGGCGATCTCGCCTGACCCCGAGCCCGACTCGGCGCCAGTCCAGCCGACACCCGGAAGATGGGAGCAGCCGCCGGCGCCGTCAAGAGATCACATCAAGGAGCGGACGGCGTTCTCGAGGATCACCGGACAGATCGACGACGAGTGCCCGATCTGCAGGCAGATCCTCGACGGCGTTGAGGTCGACCACGTCAAGCCAGTCCCCGGTCGCGTCCCACCCCGCCCGCCGAAGTACGACTCGTTCCGACCCCTCTGATCTACCTCTCGCCGTGGGGAAGCGGCGGAGGTTGCAGCAGCCCGAGCGCACGCCACTGCGCTCGGGCTGCTGGCTTTCCCAACCACAACCAGAAGGAGGCCTGATGGCCGACCGAACCTACATCGTCCCCGGGACGGGTGAGGTGGTGGAGGCCCAACCGCGGCCGTTCACCGAAGTGCTCGCCGAGCTTGGCGAGGGCACGACGCTCAGCGAGTTGTCTGAGGCGTTCTACGACGTGATTCAGAGGGTGCAGGAGACGGCCAAGGCCGGCTCGGTCACCTTGCACCTGGCCATCGCTTTCGACGGTCAGGGACGCCTCGTCGTCAAGGACGAGGTCAAGCAGAAGCTGCCGGAGTTCTCCCGCCCGGAGACC
Organism: Actinomycetales bacterium Actino_02; assembly: GCA_001603275.1. Taxonomy (GTDB): domain Bacteria; phylum Actinomycetota; class Actinomycetes; order Propionibacteriales; family Propionibacteriaceae; genus Propionicimonas. The sequence continues at coordinate 125,033 of LUYM01000020.1, forward strand.
CGCTTCTTCGTCGACAAGACGGGCAACGCCTCCCGGCGCGACCCGAACCAGCCCGAGATCCCGGGCGTCACCAACATCAAGGACAAGAGAGGAACCGCATCCAATGAGTGATCCCAGCAACACCCGAGAGGCCGCCGCCATCTTCAGCGAGGACGCGCTTCACGATGAGAACGGGTACGCCCTACTCACCGTCACCGCGCAACAGGCAGTCCTCCCTCGCGAACTCAACGAGGGCATCTACGCCATCCTCGACAAGAACGGCGCGGTCAAGGTCATCGAGACGCCCGGCTACAAGCAGCAGCGCGAGTTCGACTGGGCCCAGGCCCGCTCCGACAAGCCCGAGTTCGTTCGCCGCGAGGTGACCCTGCTCGACGTCGACTCGTTCATCGACTACCTGCGGGAGAACACCAAGAGCGACGAGCCTGCGTCGGTCAACAGCGACGAGTACGCGCACGGCACCGGCGGTCTCGAACTGTGGGGCTCGGTGGACGACCGGCGCATCCTGGCGATCCTCGACGGCTTTGGCGGGCTGCGCAAGCACACCGCCACCCTGTCGGTGAAGACCAGCCGCGAGTGGGACGAGTGGAAGTTCATCGACGGCAAGCTGTTCGATCAGGCTGAGTTCGCCGGGTTCATCCAGGACCACATCTCGACCATCGGCGCGCCAGACGGCGGACTGCTCGTCGATATCTGCGAGACGCTGACCGGCACGGTCGGTGTGCAGTGGAAGTCGGGGCAGCTGGACGCCAGCGGCCAGCGGAAGTTCCAGTACGAGGAGACGATCGACGGCAAGGCCGGAGCGAAGGGCGACCTCGCCATTCCGACAGAGCTGACCTTGGTGCTGCGGCCCTTCCAGGGCTCCGATCCGATCGCCGTGACCGCCCGGTTCCGGTTCCGCATCAACAGCGGCTTCGTGCAGATGGGCGTCAAGCTCGTCGAGCCCGAGCGGATCCTCGAGAAGGCGTTCGACGCGATCGTCTCTGAGGTGCAGGACCGAGTGCCGGTCCACGTCCGCATCGGCCGTCCCTGAAAGAACGTGGTGGGCGCCGGAGCGTGACCACTGCGAAAGGTCCGGCGATCAGGTAGGAGCCACCCCTGAGACGGCGCCCACCACCCTCACAAGCCAACCCATAGAAGGGGTCGAGGTGTACCTCGGCTCCAGCCGAAACAGGAGCCCGCCTGGCGCGCATTGCCAGGCGGGCTCCGTCATTCCCAGGAGACACCGATGAGCAAGCGCAGCAACACCTTCCCGAACACCAACGCCCGCCGCGCCGGACGAACCAACCCTGACCTGATCGAGATGCGTGAGGAGACCAACGTTCCCTCGCTCGGCTACCGGCTGTTCGGTGCGATCACCAACACGGCCAACCGACTCAGCCGTCGGCACCGCCACCACGGCACCCCGATCAATCCCCGCGGCCATGCCGCCGCCCGCCCGTGGCCGCCGACCCCGACTGACGCCGAACGGCTCGCGCTGTGGAACCAGCAGCAGGCCCGCGGCTACCAGACCCCGAAGCCCGAACTGAAGGGAGCGTCGAAGTGAAGATCGTCAAGCTCAGCGCCTCGAACGTACTGCGACTGAAGGCCGTCGAAATCGAGCCCGACGGCGTCTTGCAGGTCATCACCGGCAAGAACGCCCAGGGCAAGAGCAGCGTGCTCAACGCGATCTACCTCGCCCTGGCCGGCGGAGCCGCCTCCCGCGAGATCGTCAAGCCCGTCCGTGAGGGCGAGGACTACGCCGAGGTGTCCGTCGATCTCGGCGAGCTCATCGTGACTCGGACGTGGGACAAGGCCAAGGGCGAGAAGGCCACGACGAAGCTGACCGTGCAGTACGCCGACGGCTCCAAGCCGAACCGCCCCCAGGAACTCCTCGACGCCCTCGTCGGACACCTCGCGTTCGACCCGCTGGCGTTCACCCGGCTCAAGCCCGCCCAGCAGCGCGAGGAGTTGCTGGACCTCCTCGGTCTCGACTTCTCCGCCCAGGACGCCGAGCGCGCCCGGCTGTTCAGCCTGCGCGAAGCCACCGGCCAGGAGAAGCGGGCGTTCGGCGTGCAGCCCAAGCTCGACAAGGGTGCGCCGCTCACTGAGAAGTCGGCCAGCGACATCGTCGCCCGCGTTGCCACGGCGAACCGGATCGAGGAGCGGCGACGTGCCCTCGAGTGGCAGCAGGCCGACCGCCGGTCACGCATCGGTGGGATCGAGGAGCGAGTGGCCAGCCTCCAGTCGGAGATCAAGGCGTTGCAGGAGGAGGCCGCAGCGCACAGTCAGATGATCATCGAGATCGCAGCCGAGGCCGCCGAACTGCCCGAGCCGGAGGACTTGGACGCGCTGCGCGCCGAACTGGCCGAGGTCGAGGACTACAACCGGACCGTCCGGGAGAACCAGCAGATCCGCGACAAGACGGCCAAGCAGGACGAGCTCGCCGAGCAGTACACCGCATTGACCCACAAGATCGAGGGGATCGACGCGGCGAAGGACGCCGCGATCAAGGCCGCCGAAATGCCGGTCGACGGGCTCGGCGTGGATGGGTTCGGCGTGACCTTCAACGGGATGCCGCTCAACCAGGCGTCGAGCGCTGAGCAGATCCGGGTGTCGATGGCTATCGCGATCGCGCTGCACTCCGAGCTGCGAGTGGCGATGATCTCCGACGGCTCACTGCTGGACGCTGACTCGCTCGCCGAGGTGAAGCGCATGGCGGCCGAGCATGACACCCAAGTGCTGCTGGAGATGGTCGGGGACGCCGAGTCCGCGGCGCCGGCGGCCATTGTCATCGAAGACGGATCGGTGGTGAAGCGATGAGGCTGACCATCCGCCCGCTCGGCGACTGGTCCGGGGAGCGCACTCCGCCTCACAAGCGGAAGGCTCACAACTTCACTCGGCAGACCGGCAATGGCTGGCAGCGGCAGGACATTCCGTGGTCGGAGACGCTGATTCTCCTGGACCGTGAGCTCGTGGCCCTGGATGCATCGGCGGTGGTGCTGCAGATCAGCGTGACCGAGAGGGACATTCGCCTCGACGGTCAGTTGCGCGCCGATGCTCGGCCATCCGACCCGGCAGTGCGGCTGCTGTTCGACTCCAAGCACGGCCAGCTGACCTACCAGTGCGACCGGTTCGCAACCTGGCAGGACAACGCCCGGGCGATCGCGCTCGGCCTGGAAGCGCTGCGCAAGGTCGAGCGGTACGGCATCACTGAACGCGGCGAGCAGTACAAGGGATGGCTTCAGCTTGAGGCTGGCACCCCGTCCGTGTCCCCGCGAGAGGTGTTCGCCGCAGTGATCGGCCAAGGCGTAGACGCGGCCGACAGGAGTCTGACTGACGCCGATCTCTGGCGGCGCGCCCGGGCTATGGCCCACCCCGACCGCAATGGTGGACGGCGCGAGTTGTGGGACCAGGTCGAGGCGGCGGCCCGGACGCTCGGGCTCCTCGAGAAGAAGGGATGATGCGATGGCTCGCCCCAAGATGACCAAGCTCGCGTGCGGCCACTACTCGGACAACGGCAAGTGCGAGATCTGCCTCGCCCGCGAAGCGATGGAGGCCGCCCAGGCTGCAGCACGTGAGGCCACTGCGAGCCGCCCGGACCCTACGATCCCGGCCCCTGCCGCTGCGGCACCGGAAAGTGTCGCTGCGGTCTTGGGGACGGGTGAGCCGACCGCCGGGGTGTACGACATCCCGGACTCGATCTACTTCAAGGACCCCCTGAAGGCCTACGGCACCGAGTCGCTGTCCGGCTCGTCGGCGAGGTTCCTGATCCCGCCGTCGACGCCGGCGCACTACCGGTGGCGGATGGATCACCAGAACGATCCGACTCCGGCGATGATCTTCGGCTCGGCAGTCCACGCCCTCACGCTGGAGACTGCCGAGCTTGCGATCTTCGAGGGCTCGGCATGGAACTCGGTGGCCGGACGGAAGTTCCTCATCGAACACGACCCGGACGGCGACGAAGCGCCGATCCTGGCCAAGGATGTGGCCGCGGCGAAGGCGATGGCCTACTCGCTGCGGCACCACCAGATCGTCGCCAAGGCGCTGACCAACGGCAGGGCAGAGCAGGCCATGTTCGCCCAGGATCCCGACACCGGAATCTGGCTGAGAGGCAAGCTCGACTACCTCCAGCAGGCCGTCAAGGATCGCCTCGTCATCACCGATGTGAAGACGACGCAGGATGCCTACTTCGGCGAGTTCTCCCGCTCGGCCGCGAAGCTCAGCTACCACGTCTCCGACGCCCACTACGCCCGGATCGTGAAGCTGCTCGGGCTGGCCAAGCGGGTCACGATGATCTACGCAACCGTCGAGAGCCATCCGCCCTACCTGGTCAGCGTCCACCAGATCAGCGACGAAGACCTGCGCCGCGGTGACGAACTCGACCAACTGGCGATCCGCACGTTCGCCCGCTGCCTGGAGACCGGCGACTGGCCGGGATATCCGAACAAGATCAACAAGCTCACGCTCCCGGTCTACGCGGCCCGGAGCGAGGAAGAAGCGCTGCTCAGCGCCGAAGAAGGAGACCAGCAATGACCACCGACAATCTGCCCGCCACCACCGGCCCGTTCGCCAAGCCGGCCTCGCAGGCCACCGCGATCGAGCAGGCGTCCCGCGTCGCCGAGGTGCAGGCCCGAGTCACCGTCGCCCAGGCGTGCCCGCGGAATATGGACCGCGCCCAGATGCTGATGCGCGAGGTCTGCGCCACGCCGGCCCTGGCTAAGCGCGCGTTTTTCTCCTACCCGAAGGGTGATGCGACCACGGTCGAGGGCCCGAGCATCAAGCTGGCCGAGGAACTGGCCCGCGTGTTCGGCAACATCGACTACGGCCTGACCGAACTCCGCCGGGACGACGAGGCCGGCGAGTCGGAGATGATGGCGTTCGCTTGGGATATCGAGGCCAACACCCGCACCACGCGGACATTCATCGTGAAGCACGCGATCGACACCCGGAGGGGTCGCAAGCAGATCACCGAGCTTCGCGACATCACCGCCAACAACAACAACTTTGGCGGCCGGGCTGTCCGTGAGTGCATCTACAAGGTGCTGCCGTCCTGGTTCCGCGAGGAAGCCGAGCGGCTGTGCCGCGAGACCCTGGCCAGCAATGCCACGCCGGAGAACATCGCCGCGATGATCAGCGCCTACAGCAAGGCGAGTGTGACCCTCGATCAGCTGGAGGCCAAGGTCGGCCGCACCCGGGCGAAGTGGACGCCGCAGGACTACGCCCAGCTGACCACGCTCTACCAGTCGCTCGTCAACCGCGAGATCACCCGCGACGAGGCGTTCCCGCCTGAGGGAACCGACGACACCATGGCCGCCCTCGAAGCTCAGGCCACGCAGACCGAGGAGCCGCAGGGCCGACTGGTCCCTGAGGGTGTGCTGCCGATTGATCCGGGTGCGTCATGACGTGGCTGCTGATCCTCGGCGCCGCGTTGATCGTCGGGCTGCTCTTGGTGGCCCGACGGCACCTGACCAAGCGTGGCCAGGCTCGTGCTGCGGCAAGGGCTCAGCGGCGGGCCGACCTCGCGAAGTACGGCGTCTGCTCAAGGCAGTCGCCCACCGGTGGCCACCGATGCCACCTCCCGAAGAAAGAACACGACGAGCACGAATGTAGGTGCAGCTACCGATGGACGAACTGAGCCCCAACATCACGAACGGACATCTCATCTCCCCGGCAATCAGCGACATCGCCGCCGAGCGGGCAACCCACGCCGCGCGCGGATGGACGCCTGAGCACGACGCCGAGCATGGCGTCACACACCTGGTGAACCTGGCTTTCGCCCGTCCAATGGTCAACTGGCGAGGCGGATACAGCCGCGCTGAGCTGGTGAAGGCCGCCTCGCTGCTCGTCGCCGCGATCGAGCTCCTAGACGCGATCGAGAGTGAGCAGTCATGACCGGCCGTTGCGACCTGGACGCGGTCGAGGCGCGCTACTCGCGGGCGCTCGACGCGAAGCCCGGGAAGGGCGAGTACTCGCCGGACGGGATTGCGGCGATCGTCGACTCGCACTGCGACGTCCGCGAGCTCGTGGCCGAGATCCGAGCGCTGCGGACCCAGGTGAGCCGACCCGCTGGCGACCCCACAGATCGGGAGATCGTCGACGCGATCATGAGCCTCGACTGGCCCGGCGTTCTGGAGTGGGGGCCGACGGACGCAGAGCTCGTCACCGCGGTCCGAGGTCTCTACAACCAGCCCACCGAGCCCGCCATCGCGGACGACTTCGCCGAGCACTACGGGCATCTGCCTGTGATGCTGGCCGAGACTGCGCAGATCCTCGCCAGCTACCTGACCGGCGATGAGCGCGGCTGGGACGCCGAAGAGGCCGACCTTGACTTGAGCGAGACCATCGCCTCGGTGCAGCAATACGGCATCGTCAACCCGATCACGCTCGGCACGGACGGACGAGTGCTCGACGGCCATCACCGGCTGTTGTCTGCCCGAAAGCTCGGCATCGCTCAGGTTCCGGTGCGACTGGCGATCATGCCCACCCGCTGCGCGCCGAGCCGAGAGGCGTTGGCGATCACCATTCACCGGGTGTGGCATCGCGCCGAGTGTGAGTGCGTTCTGAGTGACTTGGATGCTGGCGAGCATGAGGCTGTCACCGCCACTGCGGACGCCGTTCAGGCTCTCTGCGCCAGCCAGCGCACCGAAGCTGAGGTCAAGGCCGAAGCGCTCGCACCGATCCATGCCCTGGCGACACAGATTGCCGACCACTTCGGCGACGAGTGGCCCCACACTCCGGCTTGCCAGGGTGAACCTGGTTGCCCCCTGTGCGAAATCCTCTGGCTCAGTGCTGGCGGTGATGAGCAGCCCACTCCCGCGTTCGAGGCGATGGGCCTGCCGACACCTGAGGTGCCGAACGTCGGAGGTGAGCAGCGTGGCTGAGTACAGGATCGACTACATCATCCAGCGCGCCAAGGAGGGCGAGGAGTTCGAGGAGATCGGCTTCGGGTCGTCCGGGGCCTGGAGCACCCCGGGCCAGGCGGCACACATGCTCAGCAGTGCCGTTCAGAACTACGAGTGGGAGACCGAGGCCGGGATGCCCGCCCAGGACGAAATCCGACAAGAGGTGGAGGACTCCGATGCCTGAGACCCGAGAGCAGATCGTCGAGCTGATGGCGCAGAGGGTGGCCGCATACCAGGGGCGCAGCTTCGCCGAGCATGGGGACCGAGGGATTGCCGCCAAAGCCCTGCCCGTCGCCGTTAAGGCAGTCACCGACCGAGTGCGGGATGCAATCGACGAGGTTGTGTTCGATTTGTCGTTCGATGATCGAACCCGAGTGGTTGCGGTCGACGATCTCCTACCTGCACTGGATCGGATCGATGCTGAGCTAGGAGGCGAGCGATGACCGCCCGCCAGACCCGGATCATCGTCGCCCTCTGTGTGGTGCTCGTCTTCGTAGCCACCACCACCGTGCTCAACGCATGGCAAGAGATCGCCGACCAGCTCGCAGCATTGGCCGGTTGGCTGCCTGTGATCGGAGAGGGGCTGCGATGAGCGATGTAGTGACCCGCCTATACCGAACTCGCGGATATGTATGGCAGTCCATGATTCCCGCGATTGACCACGCCATCGCACTGGCCAGAGAGGCCGACTATGAGGCCGAGCGGGCATCCAACGCAGTGCAGGCTGGCATTCCTCCGGCATACCCACCGCTCGTGCTGATGCTGGCCGACGCTGCACCAGATGAGGCCAACTCATGAGCGCCCATCGCGCGAGCCTCGAACAGTGGCACGAGGTCGTCTCCGAAGTGATCGCCGACGGCAACGTCGAAGCGGTCCCCGGGATCCTCGTCTACATGGCCCTGGACGGCTGGGGGCATGAGGCCGAGGAGTTGCGCCGAACACTGATCGAAGCAACACGGTGGCCGTCGCTGAAGCACTGAGCGCGGCATGAACCCCGCCCGCGGTGTCGCCCGCTCCGGTCGCCACTGGTGGGCCTGCACCCGGCTGGACTGCGACGCCTACGAGTCCGGCCATCCGAACCTCGCCATTGCCCTCGCGCGATGGCGCAAGCACGAAGAAGGACACCGACGATGAAGCTCCCGTACTGCTCCCGCTGCAACCAGCCGCGAACACCGGACCAGCTGCGCCGAGGCATCTGCGGCGCGTGTCGCCGGCACCGGTGCGAGAAGCACCAGCCTGGGTCCATCGGCTGCTACTGCCGCCATGGGTGCCGCTGCGATGCGTGCTGTGCGGCGCATTCACGGTCCTGCAAGAGGGCCACGGTCGGACTGTCGCGGATGGTCCCGGATGTCGGAGCCAGGCGTCGGCTCCAGGCTCTCTCTGCCATCGGGTGGAGATTCAAGGATCTTGGGGATGAGTTGGGCATTAACCCGCGCAACCTTCAGCGCGTCCGCGCTGGACGGGCTGGAGGGCACATTCAGCGTGCCACCGCACAGCGGATAGTCGATCTCTACGACCGGCTGTCGATGAAGCCTCCACCAGATAGCAGGTATGCCCGCGAGCGTCGAACCAAAGCGCGCGGTTACGGCTGGCTGCCGCCGCTCGCCTGGGACGACGGCACCGGGCCGCACGGCATCGACAACCCAGCGGCGACGCCGCATCCGATGATAGACGGCTTCCGAAAGCCCGCCGAGATGGCCGCCGAACTCCGCCACATCATCGACACCGACACCCCCGAGAACATCGCTCTACGGCTCGGATATGCGAGCCTCGCCAGCCTGTCGAAAACGCTCGACCGGATCGGCGAACACGCACTAGCTCGGCGCATTGACCAAGGAAGAAGGGCCGCCTGATGGCACGTATTCGGACGATCAAGCCCGAGTTCTGGGGGTCTCCTGAGGTGGCCGCGATGTGCCGTGACGCGAGGCTTCTGACGATCGGTTTGATCAGCTACAGCGACGATGACGGCAGATTTCTCGCGAACTTCGCGGCGATCGCTGGCTATGTATACCCGAACGACGACGACATCACGCCCCGGAAGCTCGGCCGATGGCTCGATGAAGTGGCCGCCACAGGCATGGTCGAACTGTATGAGGATCGAGGAGTCAGATACGGGTATTTCCCCTCGTGGGGCAAGCATCAGGTGATCAACAAGAAGACGCCATCACGGCTGCCACCACCCCCGCCAACGACCTTGTTCGACGCCTGACCACTCCCGGAAAGCTCCGGTAGTCCGACGGTAGTAACACCTCTCCGACTCCCGCCCGGAAGTGGAAGTGGAAGTGGAAGTGGAGAGGGAAAGTGGAACCGGAAGCTCGCGCGCACCTTCGGTGCTTGCGTACCAACTGCTCTTCGAGCAGTTGGATCGAATACCCCTACCGAACTCTGTAGGTGGTACAGACCCAGCTTACGTTTAGCAATTCACCACAGACCGTGCGCGCGAAATCGTGTGCGGTCTTTCGCATGCAAGGAGGAATGAGAAATGGCGAAGCAGAAGAACGTGGCCGATATGCATCCAAGCGAAATGCTTGGTGAGGCGATGGCCGTCCGGAACATCTTGGCGAAGGCTGACCTGAGTTCGTTCGCCGAGATGGACGCGAGGATGCAGGTCATCCAGGCGGACGCCCTGATCAGCATCGCCGACTCGCTGGCCCGGATCGCGAGAGCGCTGGAGGTGGCGAATCATGCCTGAGTTGACGATGCGAGCCAGTGGCGCCGCCGTGTTCATCGCCCCTGCGGGCACCCCACTCCGGGCCAGGTTCTGGCTGCCGACCCGTCGAACTCCAACCACTCGCGGCCGAGACAAGCGCCGCCGAATGGCCACGTTCTTCAACCCTCACCGCGTGCCGAAGAGATGGCGCCGGATCGGATACGTCACCAACATCACTCTGGGAGCTGACCATGCCTGACCTGCTTACCGACGACCAGCTGTGTGAACTCGAAGCGCTGGCCGAGAAGCACCTGCTGAACCCCTACCACGCCTGCGGTGGCTCAGAGACCGAGAACATGGAGATCCTCAACGCAGTGGCGCGTCTCGCGCACGCCGTCCCGTCGCTGCTGCACGAGATCGCCCTGAGCCGGCAGTCCGAGGCGTACGACCAGGAGGCTGCCGATGTCGAGCGGCGAACTCTGCGGGCTGAGGTCGAGCAGTTGGCCCGATGGAAGGCCGAAGCCCTGCTGGTGATGACCGGGCTGCAGGATCTCGGCAAGGCGCTCAACGTGCCTCTCGGATCTCCGATCACCGGCGAGACCGCAGCCAAGGCCGCCATGGATCTGCGCACCGCTCTGGACGAGGAGCGCGCCCGATCGGCCCGCTACGCCCAGCGGATCGCCGACCAGTCCCGCACGATGCAGAACGCGCTCGACGTGGCCATCAAGGAGACCGAAGCGAACGTCGGCGCGATGCTCGATCGGTTGGTCGCGCTGGCCGAGGTTGGCGAGGACGGCAAGACGACCTACCGCCACAACCACGGGCCAATCGCCGACCGCGGCAAGTACGTCGACTGCCCGGCCTGCTGGGCCGAGTCGATCCTGAAGGCGATCGGAGGTGATGAGTGATGGCCCTGATTCCAGACCGCGACCTCACCGCCGCCGCAGCGCTCATCACCAAAGCCGCCGCTCGGGTGGCCAAGGCCGAGCGAGACCTCGAAGTCGAACGCAGGCGCCGTGCGGAAATCTGGCGCGAGCGAAACGAACTGGTTGAGCGTGCCGAGAAGGCTGAGGCTGAGATTGCCCGCCTGGTGCGCGAGGGTGAGTGGGCTCAGGGTGTGGCTGCAGTGACGCCTTGCTCTTGCTCTGCCCAGCGCGCTCGCGCCGAGAAGGCTGAGGCGGCCTTGCGTGATTTGGCCGACCACGGCACCCGTCACGACCTCAACCCCACCATGCCCGGTGGAAATGAGGGGATGACCCATCTGCTGCGCTACATCGAGCGCATGGACCAAGCAGTGCGAGACCGCGCGCGCGCAGCCCTGGACGGTGAGTGATGGCCGACCACCTGACCGAGATGCAGCTTGCTGCTGCTGAGGCTCACGACCTGCTCATGCGCTGGCAGTTGATCCGCGTCCGGCTCCACAACAAGCTCACGATCGAGACGGTCGCTGAGTGCCTGGGCTGGTCCGAGGATGACGTGATCGAAATCGAGAGCGTCACTGCGAACCCGACCCTGGGTGAGCTTCGCCGCTACGCCTTTGCTGTCGGCGCGCTGATGACTCGCGACGTGGTGCCCGAGATCATCGCCGAGCCTGAGGACGGTGAGTGATGGCCCGCCGAGACAAGCACGCCGCCCGCTTCGGTGCCGCCTACACGCTGCCACGGCTCGAGCGGGCACTTGCCAGCTTCGGCGTGCGAGTGGTGCCGTGGCAGACCCGGTTTCTTCGCTACGCGCTCGAAAATCCATCCATCACCTCAGCCGCATGGTTGAGCCGAAGACGCTCCCGAAGCGGGTGGCACTGATGTGTGGCCCGTGCACCGTCCGCGACCACAAGGGCTGCATCGAGCGGATTCCCAGCGATCCCCGGTGGCGCTGCGTCTGCGCCGAGAACCATCACCACGGGAGGCTCGATGAAGGATCTCGCTGAAGTTCTGGCGATCACCTATCTCGCCGCCGGCCTCGCTCTCACGATTTCCGGCCGAATCGACGTTGGCCGCGCCTACACCCTGGCCGGCCTCCATAACGCCCGCATCGCTCACCACTGAGCGATCGAGCATCACCCCACTACCTCAAGGAGATCCCTTGACCACTCGCTCATGCCCGAAATGCAAGGGCCAGTCCCGCGACGGCTTCCTGTGCTACTCGTGCGTTCGCGCCACGAAGAAGGCTCTCGACCGCATCGCCGACCTCTGGCCGGCGCTGCAAGAGACCATCACCAGGCGCGACCGGACACAGCCAGCATCGGAGGTTCGCGCCCAGACGATCTACGGGCCGCTGCCGTTCCGTGATGCACCGTCACGGGTCGCGGCTGAAGTGCGCAACGACCTGGTCGGCTGGGTGCGGATCAGCATCGACGAGCTCGGCGCTGACGTGCCGCGAGACACCATCCCCGGCCTGTGCCGGGCGCTGTCGTCGTCGGCTCACCAGCTGCGCAAGCATGAGGCTGCGGCCGAGTGGGCCGAGTCGATCGCCGGCGACATGGCAAGGATCGTCCGGGCGGTCGACCTCACCGACCGTCGGGCGCCGGCCGGCCCTTGCCCTGAGCGCACCGAGGATGGCGAGCCGTGCGGCGGAGTCATTGTCGCGGTGTATCCCGTCGACGAGCGGGTCTCGCCGTGGATGGAGTGCACCAAGTCAGATCCGGGAACCGACATCTGTGGCGGAGTGTGGGACGCGACCGAGTGGCGATCGCTGGGGCCGCGGATCCTTGCGCGCAAGGCTCAGATCGACGGCCAGAAGGCTCGGCCCAAGGCCGATCTGTCGCTGATCGAGTGGCCGGCCGAGGTGCCGGCCGAGGTGACGCCGATCTCAATCGCTGACGCCGCGGTGATCTACGGCGTCCCACCGGGGACCATCAGGGGGTGGCTGCACGACAAGCGCCTCACGAAGTACCCAATGGCTGCGGGCCTGTCCACACCGGGCAGGCCCGTTACTGTTGGCGTCGATCCTGAGCAAGTGGCCCGGCTGGCCGCCGAGCGCAAGGCAGAGCTCGAGCGCGTGAGGACGAGAGGGGAGCGGGAATGAGCCTGACCTGCACGACTCAGCGGCCAGAAGCAGGACGTCCCACAGGATTGGCTATGCGGGTGATCGTCACCGGCATAGGGTCGATGGTGCTGACGTGCGACCTGAGAATGAGGACCGATGAAGAGACTAATAGTGGCCGTTGCGGCCACTCTGGCGCTGGCCGGGTGTTCGGCGTCCGGATCGCCGGCAGACTCGCCCAAGCCCTCGGCACGCGTAACCTCCGCCGCACCCTCGTCGATCGCCACCACCGCGATCACCGCGTCCCCGCCGGCCGCCCCTGAGTTTGTCGTCACTATCGACGGCTCACACAAGACGAAGGACTTTGACGGAAAGCCGGCGCTCGTCGTCGATTACACCTTCAAGAACCACAGCGAGGAAGGTGCGACATTCATCGTGGCGATCTTGGCCAAGGCGTTCCAGAATGGCGTTCAGCTGGAGTCTGCGTTCGTCGTGGATGACAGGAAGTACAACCCTGGCCAGGGCATGAAGGAGATCAAGCCGGGGGCGTCGATCAAGGTACAGGCGGCCTATGTGCTCGCTGGGAAGTCGGATGTGTCGATCGAGGTGTCTGAATCGCTCAGCTTCGACGACTCACTGATTGCCAGCAAGACCATCAAGGTCAAGTAGGGGCCCGGCGGGTCAGCGCTCGGGCTTGGCCCGCCAGTTGCCCGAGCCGGGCCGATCGTCAAGCCACTTCTGCAGCCGTGCGGCGTCCCATAGCGGCGTGCGCTTGTCGGGCCATTCCTCGACTGGCCGGCGCAGATCGAGCCCCGTCTTGCGCAGCTTGGCCATGCGCGATTGGAAACCTGCCTGCGTGACTCCGGCGAGCTTGGCCGCCTCAGACGACGTCAACGGCCGCCGGCGACTCACCGGATCACCTGGCAGCGACCATCAGGGCTGAGGGTGTAGGCGTCGAAGATCATCGAATCGAGCGGGACGCGGTAGTGCTGCTCGCCGTCGGGAAACTCGTCATCGAGTTCGGCGGCATCCTCCGGCACGCGAAGTTCGATGATCGCCTCACCGAAGCCGGTGGGATGGCCGTTCGGCCGGGTCGATGCGCAGGCGGTCGGGCCATCCAGTGCGCCGGCGCGGAGGATCGCCTCTGCGGCCTCGACGGTCGTGCGGTGGTAGAGCGTGAGCATCGGGCGATCCTTCCCGGTAGTGGTCACTCCGCGAGATCCACGGAGACGTTGAGGTAGGCCTCCTCCTCGCCGATGTACTCGCCGCGGTGGAGCTTGGACTCGAGGTCTTCGCAGACCTGCAGCACCTCGGCGGGAGCCTCAGGGTTGAGCGACTTCAGGGTTTCGGCGATCGCGTAGCGGTCGGCCGTGGTGGTGGTCGGTGATCGCGTAGGTTCCGGACATTTCAGGTCTTCTCTCTGGTGGTCTCGCGGTGTTGCGATAGCTCAATGATGACGCGTTAGCGCGTCATTGTCAACGGGTTGATCGAACGAGTTTCCTCCTGGGCCATCCAGAAGCCGAGCCGCCAGGCATTGACGCCCTGTCGGCGCGTGGCTCGGTCGACCGACAGGGCGAACCATGGGCGAAGCGCGAGAATCAGCCACGCGGGCCAGTCGCCAGCTGAGCGGGGCAGGGTGCCGTCCGCGCCATGGTCGTAGCCGTCCATGCCGAGCGAGCGGACGAAGACGTCCGGCGACTCGTCGGCGGTCGGTCGGTGCCAGCCGGTGCCCGACCATGCGATGCGGGGTTCCGGCTTCAGTCCGGACCAGAACGCCCGGAGCGTGCTCGAGGCGATGTGGGCGGCGCGGCGGATCCGCCAGGCGGCCGGGGTGCGGCCGGGAACGGCGGTGCCGGGGACGGGCGGCGGGTAGCTGTGCAGGTTGGGCATGGTTGGCTTCCTCTCGGGGTTGTGGTTGGTTGCGGGTGGTGGTCTTAGGTGGTCGGCAGTGCTGCGGTGGCGGCCCGGTGGCCCTTGATCTTGTGCCAGGGGATTCGGTCGGTCCACGAGTAGTCCGTCTCGACGGTCACGGACTTGGCGCTGGCACGGACGACGCGGCGCCACCCGCTGAACTCGGTGCGGACGATGTCACCGGGGCGGACGGTCTGCGGGCTGTAGTCGCTGGCCTGGCCGGCCTCGATCTGGTCGGCGCGGATCTGCTGCCAGTAGGCCAGCTGATCGGCGAGCTCGGCGCGGCGGGCGGCGTAGGCCGTCCGGATGCGCTCGGCCTCGTCGGGCCGCGGTGCGCGGTACTGCTCCGGCTCGGTGGCGGTCGCGCTGTACCAGCGCGGCGCGGTCGGCTTGCGGTCGATGGCGCGTAGGTCGGCCTCGAGTTTGGCGATCCGGTTACCGACCGTGGCCGGGTTGTAGCGGGCCGCTGTGGTGTGCGTGGCGGCGTCGGCCCGGCGCTCGGCCTCCTCGGCGTCACGCGTCGCGACGACGGCGCGCCCGGTGGCGGCGTGCGCCCTCTCGATCGCGGCACGGTGTCCGCGCTCCGAGTGGTGGCCGATGAGGATCGGCTGCCCGTTGTCGGGCAGGCGGTCCAAGGCGGCGCGCTCTCGATCCCAAGCGGTGCCGGCGGCGGCGGCCTTGCGGTCTGCCTTGGCCTCGAGGGCGGCCACCCGATCGGCCTGCCGGGCGATCTTGTCGGCCTCGACTTCGGCGGTGGTGCGGATCTCCTGCGAGATCTCGAGCGCGACCTCGAAGCCGGCGGCGCGTAGTGCCTCGGCGGTGCGGTTGATCTTGGCCAGTTGCGGCAGGCGGTCGCGGGAGTTCGGCACGAACCACGCGCCGATGCTGCGCCCCCAGCGCCAGCCGGCAGCCTTCAGAACCTCGGCGGAACCGTCACCGCGGGCCGTGCCCTCGATCATGGTTCCGGCCTCGTGAGTGTGAGTGATGGTCAGCATCGCGCTGCGCTCCTTTCGTGCTTCGGCTTGTCTCGTCAGGCCGCCGGGTGCCACCCGGTCGGCGACGCCTTGCGGCGTTTCGACAGATCGGATCACCTCCCAGGTCACAGCCAGATCGAGCCGTCGGCGTAGACGTAGACGAGTTCGGCGCCGCCATCAGCGAGCGGGGTGCGGATCACGACGAACGACGAGCCGACGCCGTTACCGGAGTCGTCGGCCGCCCACTTGCACGCCTGCTGCTCGACCACATCCAGATCCGGATCGGCGGTAGCGGCGGCGTCCAGCATCTCCGAGCCGTCTTCGTACTCGCACGCGGGAATGGTCGGGTCGGCCATCATCGCGTCATAGAGAGCCCGGCCGGCCGGCCGCGTGCCGTCGTGCGCGGCATAGGTGCCGGTGGTGTCAGTGGGGACGCTGGCCTGCGCTGCCTGCGCTCCAGTGAGGGCGATGGTGGCGGTCAGTGTGGCGGTGGTGATGATCGCGGCGAGCTTCGACATTTCAGTGGTTCCTCTCGGGTGGTGGCTTGTCTCTTCAGGCGTCCGGTAGCCGACCGGGGCGCGACCGCTCACGCGGTTTCGACAGGGTCAGCAGGCGCGGCGGGCGGGTGTGCTCGGGGTGACGGGAGTGTCATCAGCGAACCGGCGGCCGACAGGGGCGGCGGTGGCATCGAGACTCAGGGTTGAGCGCTCTAGCCATCGGCGAGCGACCTGGCGCGGCGTCTCCCAAGAGAGTTGCTGGCACGTCTGCACTCCGGCGTGATCAATGAACATCTCGCCGTCAACGTCGAACCCGATGAGGCTGATAGCCCACCCGATCGCGTGCTCTGAGTAGTCGCGCTGGCAGATCACGCCGCAGCACGACCACTGGCTATTGCCGGTCGCGTGGTAGCCATCATCCATGCCGTCGAACCGGCTGGACTCGTAGCGGTCGCAGATCGCCCGCACAGTGCCGTAAGCCGGGCCGTCTTCCCATCGGACAGACAGCCAGCCGTAGGCGCTGCCGCGATCCATCGTGACGCTGAACCGGACGCCGGGGAATGCGCGCCGGAGTTCGCTCCGGAGTGCTGCGGCGGTCTCTTTGGTGGTGGCGCGAGTCGCGGCCGGGGTGATCGTGGTCATTTCGGGATCCTCTCGATGCTGTGTTGCGGGGTCGGGGTGGTCAGAAGCCGACAGCTGCGGCGGTAGCGGCGTCGGAGTCGCCTAGCCAGGCGTCGAACGTGAGGCGCGGGTTACGCGTCCAGAACCACAAGAGTTCTTCGGACGCGTACAACTCGGCGCGGCGGGCCGGGCCCGTGAACAGCGAGCGGGCCGAGATCCCGGCGAGGCGAGCGGCCGGCTTCAACAGCTGGCCGTTGCACTCAGCCTCGGCGGCCAGATACTGCAACTCGATCGACTCCCGCCACATGGCCAGCAGTGCGGCGCGGGTGGTGCCGGTTCCGCGGTAGCCCTGCCGACGGGTGAGCTCGCGCTCAGCCCAAGCGCGGACCGTGGCCGCGTACTCGGGAGCGCAAAGCTCGGTGAGGGATTCGGTGTCCCATTCCGCGGCGCGCTCGCCGGATAGGTCGATCTCGATCCGGTAGCGGCGGCCGACGGTAACGCGAGTGCGCAGGCAGCATTCGTAGTAGCGGCGGCCATCCTGGGAGAACCGACTAGCGCCGTGGTGGTAGCGGCGGCCGACCAAGTCGGAGTGTCGGCAGTGCGCGTAGCGGCGGCCGGCGTACTCGGTGGTCTGGCTGTCGGTCATTGCCCTGAATCTCCTGCGGTAGTAGGTGTGCCGTTGTGTCCATAGTGACGCGCTAGAGCGTCACTGTCAAGTGGGATGTTGCTGCTCGGTATGCCATTGGCCGTATATGCGCCGGCGCTATTGGCCCGCCGAGTGGCCGGCGGATTCGATGGCTTAGCCCTGGCCTATGTGGTGGAGCAGCGATGGCCTGGCGATGGGTGAGCTCATCGGCATGCCGGGGTGAGGTGTGGGGGCAATGCCGGCTGAGATGCCGCGGAGTGGCATGGCGGCGGATGCCTACCCCATCTCCCACCCGCCACAAACCCACGCATTTTGAACGAAAGCCCTTGTCACAGCCCGTTCCGCGCCCCGAAAACCCAGCTGACCCCCGGGGGGGTGGATACCGCCGCGTGCCCCCTGCCTCTCCCCCCTGACCCGTGAACCGGGGTTGCGCGCGTGCGCGCGCGAGAACACCCGCTCGATCGCGACACGACGGATTCTCAGAGAGGGTGGTTGACAAGTGCCAACAAAACCCGTGCTAGGCTGCGGCCGTCAGGCCGGATTGCTCCTCTGTGGAGATCCGGCCTTCGTCGTTCTCGGCGTCGAGGGGGTGATCCTCGTGGCCAAGAGCAAGTGCAAGCCGAAGCCGAAGCCCAAGGGTCGGTGACCTCGGGAGCCTGGGGCGGCCGTCGCGCCGCCGAGGCTCTGGATCGAGTCAAGACGGTCGGGCGGGCGAAGAACCTACCGTGCTTCATCTGCAAGCTGCCAATCGACTACGACCTCGAGTGGCCGGACCTGATGAGTTGCAGCGTCCAGCACATTCGGTCTCGCAAGGCTTACCCCGAACTGACGTGGGTGCCGAGCAACTGGGCGGGCGCGCACCTCACCTGCAACTCGGCGGCCGGCGACGGATCGTCCGATCCGTACGATCTCGGCGCCACCTCGCTCTGAGTGTCTTCCACTGGAAACACGGTCTGGCCCACCGTGGCATCGAAACGGGCCGCTCAGTCTGTGGGGGTCAACGTCAGCAAAGCCCCGTCGCCGGGGAGCCGCACACTCTCCCCGGATCGCATTTTGTCGCAGCGAAGGTCGGGCTGGATGGTCCGTGGCGGGTAACGCCAGCCCAGACGGGGCGTGCTTCCTTTCTCCATCCACCTTCAACCCGATCTGCCCCCACAGACTCGACGCCAAAGAGGAGGGTCGATGCTCCAGGAAGAGATCACGCAGGCCGCGACCAAGAACGCACGGATCCTGTTCGTGATGGATCGCCCCACCTCGCTCGTCCTGAGGGATGTGGTCAAGACGATCACCGAACTCAACCTCGGCAGTGAGGTTCAGCAGGTCATCCGGACAACCGGCCTCGAGCGTGTGCGCTTCAAGAATGGCGGCGAGCTCATCATCCGCTCACCGCGCCATTCGTCGAGCCGCGGCTTCTCCGTCGATGTCGTCGTGACGGATTGCCTGCCCGATTGGGAGCGGGACCTGCTCACTGCGTCTGCCGACAGGTAGGCGATGCTCGATCTCCTCCTGCCGATCATCGCCCGCGTCCTGGCCGACCACGACGTCGAGGATGACGGCGTGGCGTTGGCTCTCGCGAATGCGATTGAGGACGCGCTGCGGATCCAGGAGGACTCGCTGTTCGAAGCGCTGGTCCGTTCGGTGGCCAAGCATCGCGCCGAGCAGAAGTTGGTGGACTCCGACGAGGCGCTGGTCGTCGCTGCAGGGCAGATGGCCCGCAAGATCGACGCCGCCGATCTCTACTTCCAGGAACTTCTCGACGAGGCCGAGAGCAAGCATCAGCGTCCGCCGAGTCAGGACAACGTGAGTCTGCCGACGTTCCTGAAGTTCCTCGAAGCGATGGGCATGACGCCGGCCGCACGCAAGGCTGTCGCCGCGGCGGCGCCGGCCAAGGGGGGTGCTGGTGGCAGGATCGCAGGCTTCCGCCAGCGCGAGCAGCAGTCCCTCGCTGGCCAAGCCAGCTAGCGCACGCAAGCGCTCGGGAGATCCCCGAGTCAAGGCGTCGGTCCGGCCGGATCCGCGAAAGCGCGATCGCCGGAAGCTCGTCGGCAAGACCGTCCCACGGATCTTCACGCCACCACTGGCCGAGGGAGCGCCGGGGCCCTGCGGCTGTGGATGCGCGCTCACCGAGGCAACCACCCGCGGGTTCGCGGCCGTCGAGTTCGCCGAGGAGATCTGCAAGGTCACCCTCCGGCCGTGGCAGCGATGGCTTCTGATCCACGCGCTCGAGACCCTGCCGGACGGCACCTACCGCTTCCAGAACATCCTCGTCCTGGTCGCTCGCCAGAACGGCAAATCGACGCTCTCGGTGGTGCTGTCGCTGTGGGCGATGGTCGCTCGCGGCGTTCCGGTCGTGCTCTCCACTGCACAGGATCTCGACACCGCCGAGGAGATCTGGCAGGCCGGTGTGAACATGGTCGAGGAGCTGGACGACGAGGAGCAGCCCGTCCGGCCCGACCTCTACGAGCTCAAAGAGCACGTCTCTCTGGTCAACGGCAAGAAGGCGCTGGTCATGTCGGTCGACCGGCAGATCTCGCGCTGGAAGGTCAAGGCTGCTTCGCGGAAAGCCGGACGTGGACTCTCCGGCGACCTGATCATCCTCGACGAGTTGCGCGAGCAGCAGAACTGGGAAGCCTGGTCGGCGATCACCTACACGACGATGGCCCGACCGATGTCGCAGGTCTGGTGCTTCTCGAACGCCGGCGACATCAGTTCGGTCGTTCTGCGGCACCTGCGCCTATCCGCTCACGAGGCCCTGGGCGATCCGGACGGCGCAGTGCTGGCCGAAGCGGAGCGGATCGTCGCCGCCGAGGCCGAGCGGTTGGGCGCTGGTCTTGGTGGCCCCGACGAGTACGACCTGAAGCAGGTTCAGGACTCCGACCCCGACCTGGCCGACATCGAACTGGATGACCTCGAGGTCGATACCGACGACCTGTTCATCGCCGAGTGGTCGGCCGCTCCGGATAAGTCGAAGTGGGATCGCGATGGCTGGGAGCAGGCCAACCCGTCGCTCGGCTACGGCGACATCACCGAGCGCAAGATCGCATCCAAAGCCAAGTCCGACCCCGAGTGGAAGTTCCGCACCGAAGCGTTGTGTCAGTGGCCGGACGGGGCGATCGAGGGCATCTACCCACCGGGCGCGTGGGAGGCGATCGGCGTCAAGCGGGAGCCGGGGGAGCCGCTTGGCGAGGCGGATCGGATCGTCGGCGACGTCCGGGCGGCGTTCGATGTGGCGATCGACGGCTCGAAGGCCTATATCGCCTGGTGCGGGAAGCGGGCAGACGGCGAACTGCAGGGCGAGATCGTCGCAGCTGCACCGTGCGCCGCTGGCACCGACTGGATCGGCAAGTGGCTGTTGGATCACGCGGGCAGGATCGAGGCGGTGTCGGCGCAAGGCCGAGGCTCCATCGCGTCCGACGTGCTCACCCGCCTGCAGACCGATCCGAAGTTCACTATCCCGATCACACCGATCGAGGGCCCGCGTCTGACCGCGGCACACAGCAGGGTCTCGGAATGGGTGACCTCGAAAAAGGTCAGGCACCTCAACCAGGGCCCGCTCAACGACGCAGTGGCCGGCGCGAAGCTGAAGCAACTCTCTGGCTCGCGGGTCATCGACCAGTTCAAGTCCACCGGCCCGACAGCCGCGGCCATCGCGTGGGAGTTCGCGGTGTTCGAGTGCACCGAAACGCGCTTCGTTCCACCGCCACCCCCGCCGCCGAAGGTGCTCAAGGCTGAGCGTCCCTCCGGCCGGCGCTCCACCTCGCGTGAGTTCGATCCCGTGACGTCCGGCTTCTGAGAGGAGGTCTGCAAGTGGCAGGTGCTCCGATCACCGAGAATGGCGCGCTGCGTGAGGCCGGTCAGTTCTGGACGCTTCCTGACGATGAGAGCACGCCCGAGATCCGCTGGCCCGAGTCGGTCAAGGTGTTCTCTCGAATGCGCCGCGAGGAGTCGCAGGTCGCCTCGGTTCTCCGAGCCGTGAAGATGCCGGTTCGCCGGACGCCCCGCCGGATCAACGGCGCTGGCTGTCGGCCCGAGGTGGTCGCGCTGGTTGCGGAGGACCTTGGGCTGCCGATCGTCGGCCAGGAGGACAGTTCACCGCGCCGGACGCGAGATCGTTTCAACTTCGCCGACCACCTTCGCTTGGCACTCACCGCCCTCGACTACGGGCACTCCGTGTTCGAGCAGGTCTACCGGCCGACGCCCGACGGACTGTTCCGGCTGCGCAAGCTGGGCTGGCGACCGCCGCGAACGATCTCGCGCTGGGATGAGGCGGCCGACGGCGGTCTGGTCGCGATCGAGCAGGACATCCTCGGTGGGAAGTCGACCCGCCTCGAGGTGGGTCGCCTGGTGGTCTACAGCCACGAGCGCGAGGAGTCATGGATCGGTCAATCGCTTCTTCGGCCGGCCTACAAATACTGGCTGCTGAAGGATCAGTTGCTCCGTCTTCAGAACCAGGCGCTCGGTCGCAACAGCATGGGCATCCCGGTCTACACCGCACCCAAGCTTCCCGAGGGCGTGCAGATGACGCCCGAGCAGGCGCGGGCATGGATGCAGGAGCAGATCGACGCCGGACTCGAGATCGCCAAGAGCACCCGGGCGGGAGACAGCGCCGGAGCCGCACTGTCCAACGGCGCCACCCTGGCCTTCAAGGGTGTAGAGGGCAAGACGCCCGACCCGCTGCCGGCCATCAAGTACCACGACGAGCAGATCGCCCGAGCCGTTCTCGCTCACTTCCTGAGCTTGGGCGACAAGTCCTCCTATGCGCTCGGCGTCTCCTTCCAGGACTTCTTCACCCTGTCGCTGCAGGCCGAGTCGGATTGGTTCGACGACACACTGAACGCGCATGTCGTCGAAGACCTCGTCGACGTCAACTTCGGCCCCGATGAGCCCGCCCCCCGCGTCGTCTCAGACCGCATCGGCGCCGCACTCACCGCCGAATCACTCAAGGCCCTGTACGAGGCAGGCGTCCTGACGCCGGATGAGCCGCTGGAGAACTTCGTCCGGCAGGGCTACGGCCTGCCTGTCCGTGATCCGTCCACCAGTCGCACTCCATCCACGGAGCCGGCACCCAACACTGATTCGGAGGTGGCCAATGCCTGACGAGCACAAGGTCCAGACTCTCGACCCCACCAGGCCCTGGTACAGCTTCCAGGCTGCAGCCGGCACGCGTCGCGCCAAGGTGATGATCTACGACGCCATCGGCGGCTGGTTCGGCATCCAGACCTCCGAGTTCGTCAAGGAGCTCAACGACCTCGACGTCGACGAGATCGAACTGCATCTGAACTCGCCCGGCGGTGCCGCCTTCGACGGCATCGCGATCCACAACGCCCTGCGCCAGCACCAGGCCAAGGTGACCGTCATCGTCGACGGGCTGGCCGCCTCGGCCGCGTCCGCGGTCGCGATGGGCGGCGACGAGGTCGTCATGGCCCGCGGGTCGTCGCTGATGATCCACGACGCGTCGGCGATCGCGTGGGGCAACGCGGCCGACTGCCGCAAGACCGCTGACGTCTTGGACAAGCTCTCCGGCAACTACGCCAAGATCTACGCCGCCAAGGCCGGCGGAACGCCCGGCGAGTGGCGCACGGCCATGCTCGCTGAGACCTGGTACGACGCCGACGAGGCCGTTGAGGCTGGTCTGGCCGACCGCACCGACGACGAGGCTGAGGCTGACGCCGAGGCGATGGCCAGCTTCGATCTGTCGATGTTCACCTACGCCGGGCGTGAGAACGCACCGAGCCCGAAGGGTCCGCGCAACCCCATCCCCGCGACGGCGCTGGGGCTCGGATTCCCGCCGCCCGGGCTCGGATGGAGCGCGATGTCCACGCAGGCGAACACCATCGCCGCCGCCCGGGTGGACATCCACCCCACCAAGACTCCCGTCTCGTCCGAGCCGGGTGAACCAAACCGGAAGGAGGGGACTCTCATGGACCATGAGAAGTTCCTGGCCGACCTTCGCACCCGGCTCGGCCTGAACGCCGAGGCCACTGCGGAGGACATCCTGGCCGCCCTGGATCAGCGGACGGATCCGCCCAAGGCGACCCTGCCCGAGGGCATCGTCGCGATCGAACAGACCGCGCTCGACGAGCTCAAGGCCGATGCCGCTGCTGGCCGCGAGGCCAACAACGCCCAGATCAAGCAGCGCCGCGACGGTCTCGTCGCGCAGGCGCTTCGCGAGGGCCGGTTCAGCGCCACGACTGGCGAAGCGATCCGCGCCCAGATGGAGGTCGACGAGGTCGGGGCAGTAGCCCTCATCGCCACCTTC
The DNA here is from genome assembly GCA_001603275.1 of Actinomycetales bacterium Actino_02. Taxonomy (GTDB): domain Bacteria; phylum Actinomycetota; class Actinomycetes; order Propionibacteriales; family Propionibacteriaceae; genus Propionicimonas. The sequence continues at coordinate 148,454 of LUYM01000020.1, forward strand.
GCCAAGGACAGCGTCCCGGTGACCGAGAAGGGCCAGGGCAGCGACCCTGAGGCCTCCACCGAGGACTCGCTCTACAACAAGGCGTGGCCGTCGGCCGCGCAGAAGGAGGCCTGATCATCATGGGTCAGCACGTCCACCTGTTCGCTCCCGGTGCCGCCATCACCTACACCGCCAGTGCCGCCGTCTCTGCCGGCAACATGGTCGAGGTGACCGGCGACCGCACCGTCGGCCCCGCTGGCGCCAACTCCATCAAGTGGGTCGGCACCGCGGCCTTCGACGCCGCCATCGGCGAGAAGGTCACCGTCCTCTCCGGCGGCGTCCAGAAGGTTCTCGCAGCCTCCGACGTCACCGCAGGGGATCTCATCGTCTGCGCCGCGAGCGGGAAGGTTGCCACGCTCGCCGCGGTCACCACCCCGACCGCTGCCGACGTCACCAACACCCGAGCGATCGTCGGTGTCGCGCTCACGTCTGTGGACGTCAGCGAAGTCACCGATGACCGCATCCAGGTCAAGTTCGAGCGCTGAGGAGGCTCACATGTCCTACACCTACCCTCCGGCGTCCGCTGACGTCGCATCGGATCTCTCGACCATCGAGGTCCACCAACTGATGAAGTCGCCGACGCTTCTGCGGAAGCGCCTGCAGGAGATCCTCTCCCAGCGGTACATCGCCGACTTCCTGCTGGCCGGCCGCTTCCAGGCCGTCGGCGGCTCGATCCTGTACGAGACCGGCGAGGAGATCTTCCCCGCCGACTCGGCTGAGGCGATCGCTCCTGGTGGCGAGTACCCGCTGACCGTCCTCACCTCCGGCGAACTCGCCGCGGCGAAGACGACCAAGTGGGGCCTCGACTCCCCGGTCACCGACGAGTCCATCGCTCGGATGCAGATGAGCCCGGTCAACAAGGCGCTGCGCAAGTTGGCCAACGGCAACATCCGCGACGTCGACGGGGTCGCGCTGGCGGTCATCGCCTCCAAGGTCACCCAGACCCGGTCCGTCACCGCCGGTGGCACCAACACCGGTGCATGGTCGACCGACGACGCGATCATCGAAGGCGTCCTCGCCCTCAAGGCGTGGGCCGAGGAGCAGAACGTCGGCTACGAGTTCGACTACAACACGATCGTGTTGAAGCCGACCCAGTTCGCCAAGGTCGCCGGCAAGCTCATCACCGGCGGGCTGTTGCCCAAGGAGTCCCAGAACGCCATCCTGTCCGGCGTCATCCAGGACTACATGGGCCTGACCTGGACCACCTCCACGCACGTGCCGTTCACCAACCCGATCCTGGTCGACCGTGACCAGCTCGGCGGCATGGCCGACGAGAAGCTGGGCGGCCCCGGCTACACCGGACTCGACGGCGTCGAGGTGAAGACCATCCGCAAGGATGAGAGCGACAGCTACCTGGTGCGCGCCCGCCGCGTCACCGTGCCTGTTGTGCTCGAGCCGAAGGCCGGCCTGATCATCACCGACACCGGGATCTGACCAGCATGGCCGAATTCAAGGTGACCGCTGCGGCGGTCGTCGCGAAGGTCGAGGACGCACGGCGCGAGGTGTACTTCTACCGCGGCGCCGTGCTTCCCCCGATCGTGTCCGAGGCGGAGGCTCGACGGCTCGTCGCTGTCGGCCTCGTCGCCGAGATCACGGACGGCCCGAGCGCGCCCGAACCGCAGACGCCGCCTCCGGGCAACGCCAGCGGCGACGGCAAGGCTCTGGATCCGTCCGGTGATGGCGGTGCCCCCGTCGAACCGCAGACCCCGCCCGCCGGTGACGGCGCCGAGGTCGACATCGACGGGCTCACCGTTGCCCAGCTGCGGGACTACGCCAAGGCCCATGAGATCGCGCTGAACGGTGCGATCTCGAAGGACGACCTGCGGGCCGTCATCAAGGCCGCCAGCCAGGCCACGCAGGCCTAAAGCAGGAAGGGGGTGGGGCGATGGGTGCACTTCTTGCCGTAGACGATCTTCCCGGCATCGACGCTGTCGAAGCCGGCGAACTGATCGACGAGCTCGAGAGCCACCTGTCGCTCCACTACCCGGCCATCTTCGACCTCGAGGATCCCGAACGCCAGACGGCGAAGGCGCTGCTGAAGCCTGTTGTCCGCCGCTGGCACGAGGCCGGAACCGGCCTCACCACCACGATCACCACGGGCCCGTTCGCTGAGCGCAAGAGCGGCGGCGGCGGGCATGTCCTGTGGGAGCAGGAGATCACCGACCTGCGGAAGCTGTGCGGCATGGCCACCGGCCCAGCCCGGCCCCGCGGATCGTTCCCGCCCCCCGAACCGATCGCCGACCTGTTCATGCGCCGCCCCAGCTGGCCGCGAGGCGAGTAGCCACCATGGACGGCCGCCCCGAGTCGTGCGCCATCTACGGCGGCGCGGCTCTCCCGAAGGCACTACTGGCCCCCGGAGATGTTGGCTACGCCGACATCTACTGGCGCGGGATTCAGGCCGAAATCATCCAGCCCGGCCAAGCCCTGGTCATGCGCGGGCAGAACTGGCTCATAGAGGGCGTGGCGCTATGGCTGGGCAGTCCTGGAGGCATCCACGCGAAGGTCCGCGAGTGTGACTGCGAAGGCTCAGTATTCAGTCGAACCAGCACCGCCACGGCGTTCGGAGTCACGCACGCCACTGCCGAGCAGGGCACTCCGTTCGTCGGCGTTCTCGGCATCGCGCTCTCCGACGAGAAGGGCGGGATCGTCTCATCGCTGGCGGACCTAACGCCGGCTGGCCACTGGGCCGGGGCGGCGGGGGACCTGATCGTTCTTTCCGACGGATCCCGATGGGAGCAGCAAGGGGACGTCACCGAGAGGACCACTGCTGGCGGCACCTGGGCTGGCCGCAAGTCGCGGCTTCCTGTTGTGCGAGTGAGGAGGATTCGCGATGGCGCGGCGCTCGTTCAGTAAGGTCCTGGCGACCTTGCCGGGGGTTCAGGCGGCAGTCCACCAGACGGCTCGGAGGGTCCGCGACAACGCGAAGGCTCTAGCAGTGGGACACGGCAGCCTTCCTGAGGTGATCTCCCTCGAGCGCCCCAACGAGTATGACGTCGACGTCGTGCTCGACCACCACAATGCCCTCTCAATCGAGACCGGCCACATGGACAAGGTCTTCAACTCGGGGTTCGTCCCGGGCCTACACATCATGCGCGACGCCGCGCTCATCACGAGAGTTGAGTGATCCACGATGGCCACTGTTCAGCATCCGTCCGGCACCATCATTTGGAGGGTCGAGGATCCGGCCCCGTACGTCTCGGTCGGCTGGGAGGACATCACCTCGAAGTCGACGCCGCTGGAGAAGATGACGATCGCTCAGCTGCGCGACTTCGCGGATGAGCGAGGCATTGACCTGGGTGATGTAACCAAGAAGGCCGACATCATCTCGATCATCCGCGAGGCCTGATGTTCCTGGCCATGCCGTGGGTCCATGACCGACTCACGGCGAGGTTCGACGCGCCCGATACGGCAGACAAGATTCTCGTCACCCCCGAGATGGACGCCAACATCAACCGATTCCCTGCCCTGGTCTGGTCATTGGTGATCAGTGATCGGGGCGACATCACCGCCGGAAACCTCACCCTCAACCTGCTGTGCAAGGCCGAGGAAGCCGAGGCCTTGATTCAGGCGGTGGCCGACGAAATCGAGTCCTGGGAGACACCCGGGCCGGCGCTGTCGGTCGACCTACAGACCTTCACCCAGAACCCAGCTTCTGCGGTGTCGGAAGAGATCAAGCAGTACGTCTTCGTCTACTCCCTGACTTGGGATAACTAGGAGGAAAAATGAGCGTCAAGAAGTCTGGCCTCATCGTCCCGAAGTTCGGGGCACTGTTCACTGCGACCGAGGGAGCGAGCCCGCTCGCTGTACTCGACGAGTTCACCAAGGCCGCTGGCCCGACCACTGGATCGTGGAACCACTGGGGCCACCTGTCCCGCGAGAATCTGCCCGAGCCGTCCTCGGATGGTGGCGACACCACCAGCTACTCGACGTGGCTGGAGATGAACACCGACTCGGAGACCGAGGAGTCGGTCGACTCGGTGACCTACTCGCTGGCCCAGCTGGACGCCGAGACGATCGCCGCGGTGTCCGCACTCAACGGCAAGAAGGTCTCGATGGTCGAGCTCTGGTTCTACGGGACCAAGCGGTTTGCCGGCTGGTGCCCGTCCGTCAAGGCTGCAGTCTCGGGCCGCCCCGCCGCCGGCGGCACCGATCAGTACGCCGAGATGAAGCTCACGCTCACCATCTTGACCCCGACCATCAACCTGGTTCCGCTGATCAACGTCGAGGGCGGCATCGCTCCTTGGCCGACCCCGGAGGCGCCGAACACCCTCTACATCGACGACACGGCGTTCGTCGCTGCGGCGGCCTGATCATGGCTGCTGCTGCGGTGAAGAAGTCGGGCAAGAAGCCCGGCAAGAAGCCGGCCGATCGACAGGCTCCGGCACCGAAGCGACCCAAGGTCGATCCGGACGTTGCCAAGTGGGTCAAGGAGGCTCCGGAGTTCCGGGACCTGCGGCGCCCCGCCGCCCGGGCCCGCGCGCTCGTCCTGATGACCAACATGCAGGAGAAGGGCCTCCTCGACGAGGCTGGATCCGTACAGGTCAGCGAGGAGGAGGGCGTCAAGGCCTTCGCCGAGTTCATTGCCGACATCGACGAACTGCTTGGCGAGCTCGGCGGGAAGCCGTACATCGCCTACATCGTCGATGTGCCGATGGACGACATGCTGCAGTTCCGCGTGCTGATCGAGCTGTTCGCGTCGCGAGTGCTGCCGGACCTGGGAAAAGGCTAAGCCTCGCCCGACTGGCCGATGGTGCGGAAGTTGAGCTTGTTGCCGACTTCCGCGCCATCTACCACCTTCCCTGGTGGGAATCGGTCGAACGTGGGGATCCTGACGAGATTGCCGCTCTCGTCGCAGGACTGAGGCTGCGGCCCGACTCTCTCTATCGGGCCAGTGCGTTCACAGAGAATCCGCCGGCGGCCGGCGGCGAGGCGCGCCGCGAGTTGGGCTGGCTGGGTTGGGACCAGTCTTCAGCGCTTCTCCTCGATATCCGAAACATGCTCGCCGGCAAGCATCGCCTCGCGCCGCCGCCATCGGCGACGCCATCCGATGACGAGGACGAGGAGCGCGAGCCGCCGAGTCCGATTGAGCAGCTGATGGCCCTTCGTCGGCCGAAGCACTGAACCAAGGAGGGGGTGTCGTATGGGCTACGTCGATCGCGTCGCAGTGAAGGTGTGGCCCGACACCCGCAGTGCTGATCGAGATATGCGTCGCTTCACCGAGAAGCGACGGGAGACGGTTATCCAGGCCGTCCTTGAAGCAACCCGGGCGAGGGCAGAGCTCAAGAAGCTGGAGAACTCCCGTGCGGTCATGGACCTCGACGTCCGAACCGCAGCGGCAAAGGCGAAGCTGGTCGAACTCAATCGGCAGATGGGCCTCGACACTCAGAAGACGGTTGAGATCACGGCGGACGTTCGTGCTGCCCGGCTGAAGATCGCCGAACTCCGGGCGCAGCTTGCTCGGACCAGCGACAAGGACGCCAAGCTCGAGATCAGGGCGGATGTCCGGGAGGCTCGGGCGAAGATCGCTGAGCTCACCGCCCAGCTTGCTCGTACTCGCGACCACAAGGTCAAAGTCAATCTGGAGGCCACCGAGGCGCGCCGCGAGTTGCGCAAGTTGGAGAACGACCGGAAGGTCGTACTCCAGGCGAAGGCCGAGACCCTGAATGCCCGACGAGAACTGATGATGGTCGCTCGCAAGCGGATCGCCGAGATCTGGGTGCGAGTGAACTCGTCGAAGGCGATGGTCGACATCAAGCGCATGGTAGCCGGCCTCTCGGGCCTCAACATGCTCCGCCAGTGGCGTGAGTCGCTAGTCGGCCTGGTCGAGAACTTGCCGCAGACCATCTTGAAGGTGACTGCTCTCGCCTCGGCCTTGTCGCTCCTAGTTCTCCCGCTGATGAGCGTGCTCTCTGCGATGGCGCCCATCGGCCGCTCGCTGAGGGCCATTGGGCCGGCGGTGCTCGGAGTGATCCCGGTGTTCGCTGGCATGGCTGCGATGGTCTCGGTCTTGGTGCTGGCCTTCAGGAATCTCCGCAAGACGTCGTCGATCGAGGCAAAGCGGTTCCTCCGTGTATGGGATGGCGTGAAGACGAAGTTCGCTGGAGTCAAGACTGCCGTTCAGGACGCATTCTTCTCCTCGGCCTTCACCTCTGGATTCAAGCACCTCACCGACAAGCTGCTGCCGGATCTGCGCAAGGGCTTGGCCGTGGTGGCCACCGGTGTTGGCGATCTCGGTTCGGCGATGATGCGCGCCTTCACCAAGGCCCTCGATGACGGCAAGCTGGCCAAGTTCTTCGCCAACCTCAAGTCTGGACTGGACAGGTCGAGCCCCGGCTTCGCCGCGATCACTGGCGCCCTCGTCGGCATTGCGACCGAGGCGTCGAGGCTGTTCCCGAAGATGGGTGACTGGATCTCCGATCTTGGGCGGCGCTTCCAGTCGTGGGTGTCCCACACCGACATCGCGAAGATCGTCCACACCGCTGCGGTCGAGTTCGGCAACCTCTGGCAGGCCACGAAGAACCTGGGCGGCGTGATCGCAGGCATCTTTGCAGCGATGGATACCGGCAAGTCGACGGGCCTTGCGGGGTTCGCCGACACTCTCGAGCGCGTCCGGAAGATCGTCTGGTCGAAGCGATTCCAGGCTGCGATGTCCACTATCTTCGGCGGCGCAGCCATCGGCGCCGAGGCGCTTCGAGACGCACTCGGGCCCATCGGAGATGCCTTCGAGCGCATGGCTCCGACGCTGCGCTACCTTCTCGGTTCGGCCGGCAAGATCGCCGCGAAAGTCCTCACTGGCATCGCGGATGCGCTGGCCACGCCAGCTGCGCAGAACGGCATCCAGGCGGCGCTGGATGGCGTGGCCGACATGATCGACAAGATCCCGTGGGACCAGGTTGGCCGACTCGTCGGATCACTGGGCAACCTGATCGGAACACTGGCACCCGGCCTGGGGGACATCCTGGCCATCGTCGTGCCCGTCCTGCCCGACATCGTCGACGCAATCATTGCCCTGCTTCCATCACTGCTGGACTTCGTCAAGCAGGTGCTCCCCCTACTGGTTGATGCACTGGGCGACCTGCTCCCGATCATCAAGGACCTCGCCCCGGTGATCGCCTTCCTGCTGACCGTGGCCGCCAAGGTAATCGCACTCAACTGGGGTGGGGTCACCGAAGCGCTTCGGATTCTCAGGCCTGTTGTGGAGAAGCTGGGTGACGCCTTCAGCTGGGCCAATGGGCAGATCGACCAGTTCGGCGGCTTTGACGGCGCGGTGAAGGAGTCTGGTCGCCGGTTCGCCGACTGGGTGATGAACAGCTTCCTCCCGTTCGTGAGGAGCATTCCGGGCTTGATGTGGCAGGAACAGCTCAAGATCACCGAGGCGTTCGAAGCCCTCCCCGGCATGGTGGTCTTCGCCCTGTCGACCCTTGTGACCCTGGTGGTTGACGCCTTTGGCACGATGTTCATCCAGGCGGGAATCATCGTCGAGAATGGCATCGCCGCGATCGCTGGAGCACTCGGCCAGCTTCCGATGCGGATCGCCGTGGCCGTTGGCCTGCTCCCCGAAACCTTCCCGCGATTGCTCATGTCGATGTTCGCGATCGCGCAAGGCGTGACCGAGATGCAGCTGTCCGCTCTGGTCAATCTGTTTGGGGGACTTCCGCTTCGGATCACTCTCGCCATCGCGCCTCTTGCTGCGCAGTTTTCCGCATCGGTCCGGCGGGGCCTCAATGCGGGGAACACGGCGGCCATCGCGGGGATCACGCAGATGGTCAACACCATCTCTCAGACGCCGATGAGGATCATCCTCGCGCTCGGCACCAACCTCGGCAAGCTGCTTTACCCCGCGGGCAGGTCCATCATGAACGGACTCTGGGCGGGAATGACCGCGGTCTGGGCGACCATGATGAGTTGGATCAGTGGCATCGCCCAGTGGATCCGCGACCACAAGGGCCCCCTCAGCTACGACTACCGCCTCCTGCAGCCCGCAGGCAAGGCCATCATGGCTGGCTTCGGCGACTCGCTGGCGGCCGGGATGAGCAAGGTTGAGGCCTTGGTCTCGGATTTCGCCCCGCGGGTGTCGGCGAATGTTCGAGTGGCCGGCGATGGCAGTGGCTCAGCTTCGGCTGATGGCGTCTTCTCTCCATCAGCCCTGGCCGAAGCGCTGGCCGACACGCTGGAGGCGCGAGGGATGTCCTGGCTGGCCGTCAGTGACCGCGTCTCGGCGGTTCGAACTCTTGCCGAGGAGATGGCGTGACGATCGCTCTGCGAGGAAACTCGGACATCACCTACACCGCCGATGGCGGCATCAGTGTGGCGTGGCCATCTGGAGTTCAGGCCGGCGACACGGCATTGCTGTTCACTGCTACCAGCGGTGGACGCAAGCCGGCCACCTCGGTCCCCGCCGGATGGACTTTGCTCCGGTCCAACTCTGCTGGTGAAGCTATCTACGGCAGGCTGATCATCACCCCGGCCGACCTCGCTCTGGCGGTGCCCGTGAATGCGGTCATCTGCGGCATGGTGGTTCTGTCGGGAGTGAGTGCGTTCGGAGCCACATCATCCACGGGAGGCATCACGCTCCCTGCCGCCTCTGGAGCGATCATCACCTTCGGGCGCAGGAACGAGTCATCCCCGGCACTCACTCCACCGACAGGGCGCATCTTCGCGACGGACGCGATCAACCCGAAGTACTCGTCGTACAAGGTGAAGAAGAAGACGCACTGGAGGAAGCGCCGCTACAACGCCTGGCTGCAGATCCCGGGAGTCGCCGGCTTCGCCTCCATTTCGGGTAGCTCCGACGCAATGATGAGCGTCGAACTCATCGCTGACGTGCTGCCGGCGGCCGACGCCTCAGCGATGACGCCCACCACGCTGACCCCCGCTAACGATGCCACTGCCGAGGCTGGACAGATCGACTTCCTTTGGGCCAACCCGACCGCATATGCCGAGCCCTTGTGGTCCCTACATCAGCTGCAGCTGCGTGCTGTTGGTGCCGCGACGTGGGGCTCGGTCTCGAGCGGGACATGGACTCCGGGAGATGGTGATCGAACCGAGGTGGAGAGCGCGGCGACGGGCTCGCAAATCTCGTCGGTGCTCGATAGCCTCGCGGCCGGCACCTATGAGTGGCGGATTCGCGCCCAGTTCGCCTCGTCGATTTGGTCAGCATGGTCGGCCACTTCCACCTTCACGGTCGTGGCGCCGCCGGCGGTCGGCGAGGTGGCAGTGGAGGCCTCACTGACCCCGGTTGTTTCCTGGTCGCTCGCCTCCGGTTCCCAGAGTTATGCGCGAGTGATGGTGCGCGACACCCTTGGTGAGCAGGTATACGACTCCGGCCTGCAACCGACCGATCTCGGCTCGTGGGTCGTGCCGATGCAGGACTGGGTCAATGGAGGCTCCTACCTCGCGGCGGTGACCGTCATGAGCGCTGACGGGATGCAGAGCGCCGAGGTGGAGTCCTCACCGTTCGTCGTCGCCTGGACGCCGCCTGAGGCACCGGCATCGCTGACCCTCGCTGATGGGCGCCCGCCGCAGGCTGTGGTTACCGGCCTGGCTGGCGCCGCGCTGCTGCGCCTGGAGTGGCTGACCACCTCGGGCGCGACCGCGACCGGCGTCTGGCCGGTGACGGCCGACACGATGACGCTCGACCTCCCACTGCTTCCCTACGCGGCCGAGACCACGGTGTCAGCCTTCCGCTCCGACGTTGACGGGACGCTTTGGTCGGCGCCAATCACTGCTGACGTGACGTCCTACGACACGAGGTCTTACCTAGTCGATGACGAGATGGGCAGCTGGGTCGAGATCACCATCGCTGAGGATGATGGCCTCACTGAGGCTCAGGCTGTGTCGGCCTCCTATCCGCTTGGCGAGTCGGAGGCGCTGGTACTCCGTTCGGACCGGGCTGGCGATGCCGGTGTGGTGACCCTGCTGGCTCGAACGCTGGCCGAGAAGAAGCAGATCCGAGAGTGGCTGAGGGATCGCGGCACATTCTGGCTGCGCTGGACGCCCGAGAAGAACATGATGCTCGGCGGTACTCTGCAGGACGCACCCCCGACTCGAATGGCCGCGGTCAGTCCGTGGCGTGAGCAGCGGGTGAAGCAGAAGGCCATCCAGCATCGGACCATCCCGATCTCGTGGGTGGAACGCCCGTGAGCCGAGAGGTTCTGGACATCGACTGGGAAGTCCTCTTCGCGATGCCCGAATGGGCTGAGCAGATGGCCTCCCTCGACCGAACTGTTGCATGTCGCGTCGAGGTGATCGACCCGGCCGGCATCGCGATCGGCGATGCGCGGATCGACGCCGGCACAGTCACGATGCGCGGCGGAGGCTCCGAGATGTGGGTCGCCGACCTGAGCGGATCTGACCCTGACTGGTTGCCCATGGATGAGAGCGATGCACTCGACTCCCGTTCAGGAAACCGCGTGCGGGTGTGGTGGCAGGAGTGGATTCCCGCCCTCGGCGGCTGGGCTGAGGGTCCGGTGATGACCGGTTGGCCGCACAACCCGAAGGTTACGGATAGCCGCACCCTCTCCTGGTCGGTCACCGTTCGCGACTCGCTTCTCGAAGCAAAGCGTGGGGGTTACGGCGGCGCCGTCGTGGAGCTCGGCGGCATGACTGTCGACCAGGCGCTGACCAAGTTGTTCGACGTCGTGGCGCCGAAGCTGGACACATCATTCCCGCTTTCGTCGGTCCGGCTCCCGACCACCTACACCCTCGGCGAGAATGAGCCCGACAAGGACTGGACGGCAATCGCAGCGATGGCTGGGTGGACGGTCTGGTCTGATCGCGAGGGCGTGATCGTGGCCGGCCCGCTGAAGGCCGCTCGAGCCGTGGACTGGTCGGAGGGGCCCGGCTGTCGCATTACGCAACTCGAGCGGTCAACTACAACGACCGACATCATCAACCGCGTCGTCGTGCGCTCCACCAACTCCGACGTCTCGCCAGCGATCACATCCATCGCAGAAGACGATGATCCAGCTTCGGCCACCTTCGTCGGGAGGCATGGCCCCTGGGAGCGGGTCATCGAGTCCGATGCGATCGCGTCGCAGCAGGCAGCGGACAACCTCGCCGCCGCTGAGTTGATCGCCGGGCTGCGCCCAACGTCGGAGGTCACCGGGAAGGCAACCCCGCGGCCGGATCTCGGATGGGGTGACCTGATTCAGCTGGGGCGGGACCGCGTCGGCATCTACGGCCCACACATTCTCACCGAGTTCCGCCTGACACTGCCAGCACCGAACACCGCGCCGGAACTGATGGCGATCACCGTCTCTCCGATTGGAGTATCTGGCTGATGGGCGAAACTATCCGCTCGGCGAAGGCGGCCAAGGCCGCCTCGCGAGCCGCGACCCCCTCGAGGTACTGGATCGGCGTCGTCACCGAGATCATTGACGCCACGCACTGCCGGGTGTCCTCGGCCGAGAAGAACGTCCCGTGCGTGGTGCCTGCCAGCCTCCTCGTAAGCGAAGGTGCGACAGTCCAGATCCGAGTGCGAGGCAACGACTACCTCGTTGACTCGGTGCTCAACGGTGAGAATCAGCCCAAGGATCTTCTCGACCAGATCGAAGCCCTCACGCCGCCGCCGCCCGACACTGAGGCCCCGAATCGGCCGTCCGAGGTCGACCTGACGTCCTATCCGTCCATCGTCGCTGCAGCATGGAATGGCCTCGATTACCTTGGCGGCGCGATGCCGGCCGACTTCCATCACGTCGACGTGCTGGCTGAGAACGTGACTCCGCCGACGAAGTACGCAGGCCGGATGTCGCACGCGGGGCTCATTGCCCTGGTTGCCGAACCTCACTCGACGATGTACGTCTCGCTGGTCGCCTACGACGAGAGCGGCAATGCCTCGCCGCCGTCGACTCCGACATCGGTGGTCGTCAAGAGCGTCCTGGATGACACCGATCTGGCTGCCCGACTGGCCACCTCGCCGCGCTTCTACACCTCACCGGACCATGAGCCGCCGGCCAGTGATGTGCCGGAGTTGTCGTGGTGGGCGAAGGCCGACAGCACAGTTTGGCAGTACAAGGGTGGCGCGTGGATCGAGCAGTCCGGGTCGCTGACTGGGAGCGTGACCGCCGCACAGATCGCCGCCCAGATTCTCGCGGCCGTCTCGGCCACCTTGGGCGATCTCTCGGCGAACGCAGCGACGATTCAGGCGCTTTACGCACAGGGCTTCACCGCTGCGACTGCGGTGATCGGCCAGGTCGAGACGGATCGGGTCAAGGCTGGGGCTGTCGACTCGATGGTGATCACCTCGCCGACGGTCCGGTCGGGGGTCGACTTCCCGCGCTGGCAGTGGACGCCGCTGGACGGGCTGACGATCTACGACGCCAACGGCGCGATCCTGGTCAACCTCTCCATGTCGGAGCTGTCGACATTCAATGGGCGCATCGCGGCATCCGAGCTGATCGCCTCCGGCGTGGCGCGCCTCACCGCGCCGGGGAACCGGATCGAGGCCGGCGGATCCTTGATCCTTGGCCAGGATCAGGATTCCCCGGCGTCGGCGCCGACGATCGCCAACGCATATCCGGTCATTCGGCTCTTTGGTGAGGACGGCGTTCCGGTTCGCGGAGCCGGCTCGGTGTCGAAACTGGCCGACGGACGCTGGCTGTCCATTCAGAACCTGCGGACCATCCGGTTCCACACCGCCAGTGGAGCCTGGATCAGCACCCTGCCCATCACTGGGGACTATCCCACCGGCGACTACGGCCACAGTTCAACAGTGATCGGCGACTACGCCTACGTGGGTGACCTGGTCGACGGAAACCTCAGGTTCTATGCGATCAACCTGACCACCGGGGTCCGCACCCTGGAAACCGATCCGCCCACGGGCACGGGCACGGGCCGGTCGTTCTCGGGCGATATGGCAATCGGGACCGATGGGACCCGGCTACTGACCGGCACCATCACCACCGTCAGGCGGTTCACGATCGCTCGCTCTGGTGAGCAGTTCACTGTGACCTTCGCCGACTACAAGACGGTGCCATTCCTCGAAACCCCCACGGCAATCGCTGGCGGCACCTTCGACCTCGGCGCAGACTCGTTGCTGCTCGCCGGCGGAACCGTCGTCAGGGCGTTCCCGGTGTCGACGATGACTGAGAACACCGATGCTCGATTCCCGGCGCCCGACCCCAGTGATCTTCCGAACAACGTTGGGGCATGGTGGGTCGCCTACGGATCCACGATCTACGTCTGCGACGGAGTCACCTGGTCTGGCTCATCCGCTGAGCGGGCGATCGACGCGGCCTACACCTATGCCAGCCCGTCCTACGAGTCGAAGAAGTCGCCGACGACTACGGCCACGATCAAGCGGCGAGCCAGGGTCAGGATCAACGCCCCTCAGTGGGCGCCGGGATCGCCGAACTCGAACGTCGAGCTGCTGAAGTTCTATGCGGCGGCGACATCCGGGGCGGCGCTCTACCTGCAGGGCACCAACCACCTCGGCTACGTCGAGTTGCTTTCGATCGCCGGCGCCGGGAGTACGCCGCCGGCCGTCAACACTTTCCCGCCGCAGGCAGTCGCGAAGATCACCAACGACGACGAGACGCTGGTGATCGCCGCCGACGGCACGGTCAGGTCGAAGCTCCTCGAGTCGAAGATGACGAAGACGACCACCGGTCACTCGGCGGCCGGCGGCGCGTTCGCTGCAACCACGTTCACTCAGGTGACAGGCTTCGACCAGGTCGACCTCGCGAACGCGCCCGTCTCCCTCGATGGAGCGACCGGCCGCATCACGATCCTCGAGGACGCCTTCTACGACGTCGACTTCTTCACCCGCTGGCCGAACTTCGGCTCTGCATTCACTCGCCTGTCGCTGATCGCGGTCGGCACTGCCTACAACGGCCGGCAGATTGCGATCGAGGGCCATGGTGCAGCCAACTGGGAGTTCCAGACGGCCCGGGCCCGGGGTGAGTGGCTGACCGCGGGAACGATCTTGACGCTGTGGATCTACTGCGGGACGAGCTCGACGCTGAATCAGCCGTCCAACCCGACCGCGAACCTGACCATGATGACGAGCGTCGCCATCCGGCTCGCCGGGAAGGCGTGACGCCGATGACCACCATCCACCCCCTGGAGGCCTGATGCCCAACACCCCCGCATCGAAACCAGCCTGGTGGCGTCAATGGATGATGCCGATCCTGGCCGCAGCGATCGCGTTCCCCATCGGCGTCCTCGCCCCGATTCCCGGCAAGCAGCCGTTCGTGGACGTCAACGACGCGATCCTGATCGCTGTCCTGGTCGCGGTGGGCGGGTTCCTCGCCCAGCTGTATCTACGGATGGGCAAGCTCGAGGACAAGGTTGCTCAGCTAGAGGCTGCCCGCTCCGAAGCGCTCGACAAGCTCGGAGCGGCGGCGAGCTTCATCAACCGGATCGGGCTATGGCTGGCGAAGGGTGCTGTCGGCCCGATGCCGCAGCCGCCGGCGCAGATCCGGGACCACATCGACGCCGAGCTCTGGGAGTCGGACGCTCCCGGCGGCACCGACTGACCTGACCTACTCCACTTCAACCCTCTGGAAGGAGGGCATCTCGCCATGCCCAGAACTCTGAACATCGAGTCGATCCTGCAAGCTCAGGACGAGTTGATGGCTGTCAAGCCGGCGATCGGCTACACGCAGAACGCCATCGGCCGCCGGAAGGTGGTCGACCCGAAGACGATGACGTGGCGGCCGGGTAGCTCGTCGGACTGCAGCTTCATCACCGCCTCGGTGATGATGGTCGCCGGCCTGGTGTTGTCGGGCTGGCAGAAGATCGTGCTCTACTCCGGCAACATCATCAGCGTGCTGGTCTCCACGGGCCTGTACCGGAAGATCGACGTCCGCCGCTACAAGACGCTGCCTGCGCTCACCGCGGTGCTGCAGCCGGGCGATGCGATGGCCGGCCCTGGCCACGTCATCAGTGTTGGCCGCGACGGTCGGTTCCTGTCGTGGGAGCACGACGAGCGCGGCAAGAGCACTGGCGGCAAGGACGGCTGGCAGAAGGGCGAGAAGACCGGCTGGCGCGCCCCGTACATGCGCTCCCGCGGCTGGACGTCGGTGGCACGGCTGATCCCGACCGCGGAGTTCTTGGGCCAGATCCTGGCCGCCTACGCGAAGGGCAAGAGCTGGGCGAAGCCCCTGTCCCTGTTCGGCGTGCGGGCGCCGGCCGATGTGAAGCTGTGGCGGCTGTTCCTGGCCGAGCTCACCCGCTGGACCAACGGTGTGCAGCCTGACTACTCCCCGCGGGTCGTGTCCGACTCGGGCCACGCCTACGTGGTGCTTGGCGGGACCGTCGCGCAGATGCGGAAGCGTCTTGCGGTGGCGCTGGAAGGGCTGCAGCTCAACCCGAACTCGGTCGTGGTCGTCACCGGTCGCCCGGTGCGCGAGGGCAAGACCGAAGCGATGTGGATGCGCGACTTCCTGCGAGCCGCTGGCATCGCGGACGAGCGGATCCTGACCGAGACGAAGGCTTCCTCGACGGTCGGGAACGCCCGCTACAGCCTGCCGATCCTGATGGCCTGCAAGATCACCTCGGCAACCCTGGTCAGCTACGACTCCCACATCCGGCGGGCCCAGTTGCTGTTCCTGGCTGCGCAGCTGGCGATCGAGACGGCCGGCTCCGGCACCCACCCGACCGGGATCAGCTGGACGACCCCGCTCGCCTACCCGGACAAGCATGTGGCCGCGACCAAGGCCAGTGCTGCCACGCGGGCCGCGATCGCGGAGGGCATCGCCGCGGTGATGGGCCTCACCAAGCAGTACCAGGCCGCGTTGTAGATCCAACTCTGGCCCGCGCCGACTTGGAAGTTCGGGCCGACCATCCAACCCAATCGCTCTGGAAGGAGCACTCATGGATATCACCGTTGGCTCGACGCTCTCTTGGGCGTGGCCGCTGATCCTGACCGCGATCGCACTCGTGCTGACGTCGGTCGTCAACCAGCCCTCCTGGTCGCCGCAGGCGAAGAAGCTGGCCACGATCATCGTCGCGGGCGTCGTCGGCGCGGTGTACGCGATCGCCGCGGGGTTGATCGCTGAGGTGCCCGATGCCTGGTCGCAGATCGTGACCCGGCTCATCGTTGTTGCAGCGATCATCCTCGTCTGCGGGCAGGCCGTCTACCAGTTCCTCAAGAGCCCGCTGACCAAGATCGAGTCGGCGACCGCGATCACGCCGGCGCTGACCACTGCCGAGGGCGACGCTGAGGATGTGTCGGCCGATGCTGCTCCGGATGTGGCTGATGACAGCGCACCCGAATCCGCTGATGATGTGGCGGCTGTTGCAGCTGACGCCGCGCCCGAGTCCGACTGACCCCAGAGAGGAGACGCCCGATGACCGCCTTGTCGTCCCCGACGCCGTTCGTGTCCGCGACCCTGTACCTGGACCAGGACAATCCGCTGCATGCGGAGGCTGACGATCTGGGCGTCTCTTCTCTTCCGGCCGGGTTGCGGTTCCATGCTGGCGGCCTGTCGCTTCTGGCCACGCTGGAGACGGTGGGTGGCCGTGAGCGTGCCGTCTGGTCGGTGTCGGCCGCCGACACTGCCACGTTGCCGCGTGGTGGCCGGTGCTGGATTGGGATGCCGGACGGGTCTGGTGAGCGTCAGGTGGCGGCCGGGCCGGTGTCGGTGCTGGATCATGGCGAAGCGTCCGGCGAGTCCGGGCTGTCGTTCCGGATAGTTGTCGGCCCGACCGGCCAGTCCGCCTACCAGGCCGCCGTCGATGGCGGATTCGAGGGCACCGAAGCCGAGTTCAACACCGCGGTGGCCGGCCTCACTGAGGCTCGGGATCAGGCGGTCGCAGCCCTGGCGCAGATCGACGCACTGCTGGCCAACATGCTGGCCAAGAGCGCGAACTTGTCCGACGTCGCCTCGCCGGCGGCGGCCCGGGCGAACCTTGGTGCGGCTGCAGCCAGCCATCAGCACGCACAGTCGGACGTGACCGGGCTGGCCAGCGCGCTGGCCGCAAAGGCAGACCTGGTCGACGGCGTGGTGCCGACGTCGCAGATCCCGGCCCGGGCCCTGGTGAACGCCGTCCCGGTCACCGGCGAGGCGGCGATGCTCGCCCTCACGTCTGCCGTGGTGCAGCCGGGCGATATCGCGATCCGCTCCGATGGTGGCGGGACGTGGATGCTGACCGAGCCGGATCCGTCGGTGATCGGTTCGTGGGTGTTGATGGCCCCGCCGACGTCGGAGGTCACCAGCGTCAATGGCCAGGTCGGCACCGTGGTGCTGGGCGCCACGGATATTGGTGCGGCGACACCAGCCGAGGTGGCCAGCGCGGTGGACGCTGTCGAGGTCCTGGCTGCTGGCTACGCGGCGTCGGCTCAGGGGTCGGCCGAGTCGGCGTCGAGTTCTGCCGGATCTGCGGCCACTTCGGCTGCGGCTGCTGAGACGGCGCGCAGCCAGGCGGTGACCGCGAAGACGGACGCTGAGACGGCCCGCACCGACGCGCTGCAGGCGAAGGTCGACGCCCAGAATGCCGCGGCCGCTGTGCCGTCGTGGTGGGCCGGGACGCAGACGGCCTACAACGCGCTCGGCTCCTACGACGCGACCCGGCTGTACGTCATCACGGCGGCCTGACCGATGCCCGTCCTGAACACCGCACCGGGCGCCCGGCTGGGCACCGTCCCGGTTCGGGCGCTGTACCGCGGCAGCCAGAAGATCGCCGGGCTGCGCAACCTGGCGAACAACCCCAGCTTCGAGTTCACCACGGGTGACGTTGAGGTGCTGCGAAACTACGTAACGCACCCTCGCGCAACGGCATGGACACTCTCGGCCGGACAGATCGGCTTTCAGAACACGCGCTGGGGAAGTGAAGGCGTCTACGCACTGCTAACCGGCATCACTGGCGGCCCCTGCGGCATCACCACGGCGGCGCAGTACACAGTGACCACGGCTCGCGCCGGCCACGGCTTCCACCTGGCCGGCAACGTGGAGGACCCCACTCCGAGCGCGACATCGACATACCCGATGGCAGCGGGCACGACGCAGACGTTCTCCGTCTACTTTCGCAAGACCGGCGCATCCGTCAACATGCTCCTACGAGTCAGGCCGGCCGACGCATCGGTCTGGCTCGCCGGAGCGACACAGGTCAGCCTGGCCTCTACCAGCGACTGGCAGCGAATCTCCATCACTTTCACCGCTCCGGCTGGAACTACTCGGGTCGCCATTTCGATGAACGCGAACACGATGGATGCCGTAGGCGATGTCTACCAGGCGACCGGGTTCGCGATCACCGCGACCCCCGCACTCATGCCCTATTTCGATGGCTCATACTCCTCAGACTCTGACCTCACCGCGGCTTGGACAGGAACTGCGAACGCGAGCGTGAGCACCCTGCGCGGGGTGTGGGATGGAGCTCATACCAGGAACGGTGGCGCGATTCCTGTAGCCAGTGCCCAGTGGGCTTCGAGCGGAGCGAAGTCCCTTCGAGTAATACCATCTGTCAGCAGCGGCGACTCTGGAGTCTGGGTCGCGGGGTCCTACAACATCGACTCTCTTTCGGGGTATGGCGTCACCTTCGAAGCGGGCAAAACCTACACCGTGCTGGCCAAGTGCCGGCTCGATGGGCCAACCACTCAGCCCAACCCGACCTACCTGGACAAGCGGTCGATTCAGGTCATCTACAACACGGTCGCAGGCTGGACCGGCGCTACCTCCCGCTACTCGAACCAGGCCCCGAACGCAGCCGGAGAGACCATCTGCGTCGTGACCTTCACCCTCCCCGCCAACGCCGTAGGTTGCGGAGTGCGGCTGCGGAATGGAGGCTCGATTGGCCAGGGTGACGTCTGGTGGGACGACCTGATGATCGTCGAGGGCACCTACACCGGCCCCTACCGCGACGGACGCTCACCCGGCTGGGCCTGGGAAGGCACCCCCGACGCATCACCCAGCTACGGCCTGAACTAGCACCCACCACCCACAGCGGCCCCGGCCTCTCACCCGAGAGACTGGGGCCGCTATTTCTGCGTTCAGGCCCACTCCTCGCGCCAGCCCGGCCGATCACGCCACCGCCCAGCCAGACCACGCAACTCAGCGCACGGCCACGGCTCCCCGCACACCACACAATCCCGCGAACCCCGACCCGGCGAGTGCATCGACGAGATCGTCCACTCGGCCTCCGTCTGGCGGTTGGCACGCAGGAAGTCACCCAGCGCAGACGCAGACTCAGGGGACAGGGTCATGGAGGCCAGGGTAGAAGCCGGCGGCGACAGTGGGTCTAGCCAACCACCGGGAGCGAGTAGGTCACTTAGGCTCGACCATTGGCTAAACCTACAGACCCCGTGCCTTGTCAGAGCGGATAGGCGGGGGATTATGAGTCCCCTGCTCTGACCGGCTGAGCTACCGCCCCCAGTGCCGTCCGCGAGTCACGGTATCGGGACGCTCGCTCGAGCGACAAACGATGGACGGGCGTGGCGAGCGCGAGTCTGACGCGAACCCGAAAGCCCCCGGCGCCGAGGGAGTGGCCGGCACCCATCGTCCGCTTGGACAAGGAGCCCGCGACAACGGTTCATAGCCGTTTGACAGGCCGAATCCCAGTGTATACAGTCGTGTGCAGCGGGAGATCTCCCGCATTCCAGGTCGATGAGAGGTGCGTCGTGGCGCGGTGTGACATTTCGGTAGCCGCCCACCGATGTATGGCGGCACCACTGCGGCTGAGCTGACCTCAGCGGCCGCGGGCTGCGCTCAACGTCAGCCCAACTGACCTGTGAGCTGACTCCTCAAAGCTCACCAAGACGCCGACGCGTGCCCGTCCGAGGCGCGCTCTTTGCACGCAACTCCACCGAGTGCGGCTCCGCCGCGCCCTGCGACACCTTGTCGCGCACCCAGAAAGGCAATCATGAGTTCGGCACGAACCCAGAACCCACTGCGAAGGCTGGCCAGCATCGGCCTGTCGTTCGCAGTGGCGGCCACCACGACCGTGGCCACGTCGGCGCTGTCGGTCAGCACCGCGCAGGCGGCGGACACCTACTACCCGTGGGCCAAGGTGGCCAGCACCGGCGACTACCTCGCCGACGCCTACACCGGCCTGGAGTCCGGCCACGTATTCGAGAACGTGACCACCGATCGGCTGCTCGACATTCTGTCCAGCAACGGCAACTACTACATCGCCTTCGCCGGACCCGAGCACCCGGCCAGCCAGGCGCTGCTGCCGGTGATCGACGCCGCCGCCCGCGCCCAGGGGATCACCAAGATCTACCACTTCGACCCCTACGTGGACGGCTACCAGCTCGACTCCACGTTGAAGAACGGGGTTGCGGACGTCACTGGCGGCAACTCGACCAACTTCCTGGCAGAGGACGGGGTTTCGACGACTCCAGCCAAGATCAGCGATGTCTGGAAGCTGATCACCCAGCTGCTGCCGGCCAGCACCATCGCCTCCGGCGGCGCCCTCTACGACTACGCCGGCGACACCGCGGTGCTGCTGAACGTGAACATCACCAACCGCAAGAACGTCGACAGCGGCAAGACCGTCACCCCGCTCGCCGAGCTCAAGGATGCCGACGTTGCCGCCTTCAACGCCGACACCGGCTCGGTCAAGACGGACGCCGTCGCGGCGCTGAACACCGCCTTCACCGGCAAGACCTCCGCGGTCCGGACCCAGTTCGAGTTCTTCTCCCGGCTCTACAACGCCTCGGCCACCAAGACCGAGACCGCGACCGCCGCATCCGCTGATCGATTTGGCAGCGCCGTGACCATCTTCGATCCGGCCGACTATCCGAACGCATCGGACTTCAAGCTGAAGTCGATCGACGTCAAGGAGCTGTACAACCTACTCAACTCCACCGGAGAGTTCCCGATCCTGTTCGCCGGCCAGGGATGCCACAACACGCAGGCGATCATCGGATCGGTGGCCAAGCGGGCTAAGGAGCTGAACCTGCCGGTGGTCTACGTCGTCGACTTCGCCCTGGACTCGAACGTGAAGTTCGGCACCGGTGACCTGATCGACACAGCCTCGAAGAACAGCGCCACCGGCGGCCTGTGGATTCGTTCGGGCAGCGCGTCGCTGGCTACCACCAGCCCGTACCGCTACGGCTACTCCTACCTGTACGGAAAGATCGCGGAGTACTTCGGTCCGAACTGGATCACCGAGAACTCCTCCAAGAAGAGCAACTCGGTGGCGTACTACCCCAACGCGGTGCTCGGCGAGACCTCGACGACCAACCCGTTCGCCGTCGGATTTGATCCGGCCACCCAGAAGGCCAACGCCACCCGGCTCCAGGTGCCGACCATCGTCCGCTACAACAAGGACGCCGCAAACCCGATCGTGGGCGAGTGGCTGCACAAGGACAAGGTGGCCGACGGTGCCGACCAGACCTACACCGAGTACATGCTTGAGCTCTCCTGGGTGCGCGGTACCGATCTTGCTAAGGCCGATTCCTCTCGAGTTGGACGAGATGGCCTGACCAAGGCCGAGTTCGGCGCGGAGGCCGTGGCCTCGCTGGATCGGGTGCTGACCCACAACGGCACCGTTGTTCATCAGTTCAGCAATGCTCCGACGCCGTGGATCGAAGGCACCGCAGCGGTCGGCCAGCAGTTGATCGCCAACCTGGAGACCAACTGGAGCCAGTCGCCGAACCTGGTCTACCAGTGGCGGGCCAACGGGGTGAACATCCCCGGTGCGAACGCCGACCGGTACACGCTCACCTCGGCCGAGAAGGGCAAGAAGATCACGGTGACGCTGACCGGGTCCCGTCCGGACTACCAGACCACCACCACGATCTCCGACCCGACGGCCGCGGTGGCGTCATCGCCGTTCACCACGGCACCGATCCCGACGATCTCGGGGACGGCGCAGGTCGGCCTCACTCTGACCGCCGATCCGGGTACCTGGGAGCCGACCGCCACACTTGCCTACAGCTGGAAGGCCAACGGCAAGACGATCAAGGGCGCGACCGCTGCCAGCTACAAGCTGAAGGCGGCTGAGGGTGGCAAGAAGATCACGGTGACCGTGACCGGCTCAGCCGCGGGCTACGTCACCCAGGCGAAGACCTCGGTGCCAACAGCAGCTGTGGTCAAGGTGTTCAGCAAGACTCCGGCGCCCAAGACCAAGGGCTCGGCCACGGTGGACGCCACCCTCAAGGCGAGCATCAGCAAGTGGAGTCCGGGTGCCAAGTTCAGCTACCAGTGGCTGGCTGACGGTACCCCGATCCTCGGTGCCACCAAGTCCAGCCTGAAGCTGAACCCGACTCTGCTGGGGGTGAAGATCTCCCTCAGCGTGACCGGCTCCAAGGGTGGCTACGCCTCGGTGACCAAGACCTCGTCCGCCACGAAGGGTGTTGTCGCAGCCAAGTTCAGCAAGGCGCCCACGCCCAAGATCACCGGAAAGGCCACGGTCGGCACCGTGTTGGGCATCAAGCTCGGCACCTGGTCGCCCAAGGCTGGGGTGGTCTTCAGCTATCAGTGGTTCGCCGGAGGCGTGGCTATCGACGCTGCGACCGCCAGCACCTTCACACTCACCCCGGACCAGCTCGGTCAGAAGATCACGGTGAAGGTGACCGCCACGAAGGACGGCTACGTCACCACCACCAAGGCCGCCAAGGCCACCGCCGCGGTCAAGTAGCGCCCACCTCCCACACGCAGGTGGCCCGGTCCGCGCTGGCCGGGCCACCCGCGAGAAAGCAGCACAATGCCATTCGACGTACTCTCGGCGCTCGCCCTCCTCGCGGTCGTCGCGCTCTACGTGGGGATCTACGTCCTGCGCCGACGCAAGACCAACTTCACGATCACGATCCTGGCGGCCATGGCTGCGGGCATCCTGGTCGGCTTCGTCTTCCAAGGTCACACCGACTGGATCGTCTCCTTCGGCAAGATCTACGTCACAGTCCTGGGCGCGATCGTCGTCCCGCTGATCTCGATCTCGATCCTGTCGAGCATCACCTCGCTCGGCTCGGTGCAGCAGTTGAAGGGGATCGGCCTGAAGTCGGTCCTGTGGCTGCTGGCCACCAATGCGATCGCCATCGTCTTGGCCATCGGTCTGGGTCTGGCCTTCGGAGTCGGCAAGGGCGCCAACCTCAGTATCGAAGGGGTGGATGCCGCCAACTTCGAACGCAGCACGGTCAGCCTGCAAGAGGTGATCATCGGCTTCTTCCCCCGCAACATCTTCTGGGACGCTTCCAACGACCACATCATCCCGGTGATCTTGTTCACGGTGCTGATCTCGGTGTCCTACGTCCTAGTGGCCGGCAAGCACCCCGAGCGGGTGGCCCCGCTGAAGGGCGTGATCGAGGCCACCCGCGCCGTGATCAACAAGGCGGTCACCTTCATCATCGCGCTCACCCCGTACGCGGTGCTCTCGCTGGTGGCCGTCCAGACCTCCCGCGGATTCACCAACACCGGGATCATCTGGTCACTGTTGGTGTTTTTGGCGGTGGCCTTCTTGGCGTTCGTGATCGACACCTGGCTGCTCAACGCGGTGCTCCTCACCACCTTCGCAAAGGTGTCGCCGCTGCCGTTCTTCAAGAAGATCGTGCCGGCCCAGGTGGTCGCGTTCTCCACGCAGTCCAGTACCGGCACCCTCCCGGTGACCACCCGAGTCCTCGCCGATCGGCTCGGCGTCAGCGCCGAGGTGGCCAACTTCACCGCCCCGCTCGGCACGACGATCGGGATGCCGGGCTGCGCCGGGATCTGGCCGGTACTGACCGCGATCTACGCCATCCACGGCCTGGGCATCAACTACAGCGTGGGGGACTACCTGCTGCTCGCGGTGATGTCGCTGTTCGTCTCGATCGGCACTGCCGGCGTCCCCGGCACGGCGACCGTGGTCACGGCCAGCGTCCTGGCCGCTGTCGGACTGCCGCTGGAGGTGATGGTGCTGACCATCCCGATCTCGTCCCTGGCCGACACCGGACGCACCGCCACCAATGTCACCGGCGCGATCGTCTCGGCCACCCTGGTCGCCCATTCCGAGGGTGAACTCGACCGGACGATCCTCGACGACCCGACCATCTCCGACCCCATCACCGACGACGCGGGGACGGTTCCATTTCCGTCCACCGCCACCCGATAACCACAACGACTACAGGAGAACCCGAGATGATCAACAACACCTTCCCCAGCCGAGCTCGGCTGGCTCTGGCCGGTGGCGCTGCCGCCTTGGCCCTGCTGCTCACCGGCGTCGCCCCGTTTAGCGTGACGCTCGCCTACGCGGCCGGTGACGACTACACCAAGTGGGAGGACTGCGACTGGGACGGCTACGACGACCACACCGGCGTCAAGGTGCCCTGGCCCGGCTTCGACGGCACGAAGGGTGACACCCCGGACGGGCCGTCGAAGGACTCGCAGACCGGCCAGGGCCAGACCAAGCCCAAGCCGACCGCCTCGGCCAGCCCGACGGCGTCCGCGACCTCGAAGTCGACCAGTTCGGCCAAGCCGACCACCAAGGCCACCGCCACCGCGAAGGCGTCGACCAAGTCGGTCACCGCCGCCACGGCGAGTTCGTCCGGCGCAGCGAGCCCCGAAGCGACGGCAACACCAGTTGCCTCCGGCGAGCCGACTTCCGTCCCGACGGCCGACGCGTCGGCGGTGCCGGTGCCGAGTTCGTCCGAGCCGAGCACCGCGGCGGCGTTCGCCGCTCCCGGCGGGGACAGCGGCAACCCTGAGGCCGTGATTGGGCTGTCGGTGCTGGGCGGCTTGGCCGTTGTTGGTGGCGTCGCAGTGGCGGCCACCACGGTGATTCGACGGCGCGCCAGCGCCTGAGTGGACAGGCTGCGCGGAGGAGGACTTCGCCGACAGGCGCGGTTCGCGCAGCTGAACAGAGCGGTGGGGTTCGAGAGTCGGCGCTCGAGCCCCACCGCCGCTGTGCCGTTTGGTTAGTCTCGACTTGGGTATTGGTAGACGATCGTCTACGCTAGTAAGCGTATTGAGAGCGTTTGCGGGCAGGCGACGTTAGCGGCCGCCCGCGCTATCTGGGGGGATATTCGTGGGGGGTTCGCATTTGCATGCCCGGGCTACGGCTCGGGCCCATCGTCGTGGAGCCGCGGCAGCGGCCGGGGCGGTCCTATTGTCGGTGGTCGCCAGCGTAGGGCTCGGCGCGGTGCGAGCGGACGCGGCGTCGTCCACCTTCAATCCGTTCGACCTGAACCAGGGATTCACCGTGGTGTCGCAGGGCGACGTCACTTTGAACAACAGCGAGCTGGAAGGTTCGATCGCCGCCTTCGGTTCGATCACCTCCGGCAACCAGAACGGCTACCCGGTGATCCACAACGCCGCCGGTACGCCGGACTATGTGGTGCCGAAGGTGGACGGGGTGCCGGTGCGCATCCTCGCCGACCGATTCAGCGGGACTGGAGCCTTCGATCTGAGCAACCGCGATGACTCACACACCATCGCCGCCGACTCGGCCGAGGCAACCGCCGTCGCGAAGTTCGTGGACGTCTCCGGGCTGACCGGATCGGCCAGAGGTGGCGGCAGTGGGGCTGCAGCGGGCACCGACTTCTTGCGGGTCACCAACGCCACCGGCGGAATCCTCGACCTCAAGACGGTGCCGTTCCAGGGCTCATCGGTCGCCGACCTGGCCACCGAGAAGTCGTCGGTGGCCAGCTACTTCGCCGGTCTGGAGACGGGGATTGCGAAGGCAAACCAATGCCTGGCTTCGCTCTATACTCCCGATCTCGGCCTGGCCAACCAGGTGACCGTCCAGGATGAGGGCGGTCTGGTGTACGTGTCCGGCTTCGCCACCGATCGTCCCAATGTCATCGACTATGCGGCGATCGCAGGCAAGACCGTCAAGCTCGACCGGGCCGGCGGCTACCAGCCGAACGCCACCGCGCCGCTGATCGTCCGGGTGTCCGCGGGGACGACGACGCTGGGCAAGCTGCAGTTCGAAGGCTGGTCGGCACAGAAGGGCGCGCAGCAGGAGTTCGCGCGCTACATCCTTCTCGACCTGTCCACCGTGACCGGGACGGTGACGGTGAACGGCCTGGAGATGGGTGCGATCTGGGCACCGCAGGCGAGCCTGGCTTTCGACTCCGGAACCACCACCAACGGACAGTGGCTGGCCGCGCAGGTGATCAGCTCGGGCGGCGGCGAGATTCACCATCACGCCTTCTCCGCAGCGTTGCCGTGCACCGCGGACGAACCGGCAACGCCGGTTCCGACTGCGACTGAGCCGACGCCGACGGTGACTGATCCGACGCCGACCGATCCGACGCCGACGGTGACTGATCCGACGCCGACCGTTGATCCGACGCCGACGGTTGATCCGACGGAGACCACGGACCCGACGGCGACTGCGACCGATCCGGCCACGCCGACTGATCCGACGCCGACGGTTGACCCGACGGAAACCACTGACCCGACGGCGACTGCGACCGATCCGGCCACGCCGACTGATCCGACGCCGACGGTTGATCCGACGGAGACCGTGGTTCCGACCGTCGACCCGACGGAGACCGTGGTCCCGACCGTCGATCCGACAGAGACTGTCGTCCCGACGGTCGAGGCGACCAGTGACACGTCTGGAGACTCCCTGGCCTACACCGGTGCCGAGATCGCCTGGCCGTTGGCCGGGGCGCTGGTTCTGTTGGTCGTGGGTGTCGGTGCGCTGCTGATCTCTCGGCCGCGGACGCACTGAGACCCGCGCTAAGGAGACCTCGGGCTGTCCCGAGCAGCGCGCACGCACTGCTCGGGACAGTCACACGTCCGCGCTGACCTCGTCAACGATGGCGTCGATCTCTGCGACACCGGCAGCCGTCATGGTGAACCGGAAGAAGTGCAGAGGCTCGGCTCGGGCCGCGGGGGAGTAGGCGCGAGCGGCGAAGGCCGCCTCACCCACAGTGGTGATGAAGGCGTACTCGGCCAGGTCGCTCACTGCGGTGTCCTCGGGGAGTTCGCCAACCTGTTTGGCCAGCTCGAAGAAGGTGGCGAACGAGCCCTTCCAGACCGCGATCATGCCGGCCGCAGCAAAGGTCGGTGACGTCCGATCGGTGAGCAGTACCGCGGCCGCCGTGACCAGCGGGTCCTCGCGAGACCTGCGTCCGATGGTGAGCAGGAAATGGACCGCGGCCCGAATACCACTGCCCGGGTAGGCCTCCAGCGAGCTCTCTCGCTGAGAGACGACCACCGTCTCCAGATCGTCCACCACGGCCCGGGCGAGATCCTCCTTGGTCGGGAACTGCCGCGTCAGCGCGCCCTTGGTCAGCCCCATTCGCTGGGCGATCGAGGTCAGTGAGGACGCCGCGTAGCCGTGCTGCATCATCTCGGCAGCTGCGGCCTCAAGAATCCTGTCTCTGGTGCTCATTACTCACCTGCATTCGCGGACGCGGGCACTGAGGAGCCAGGTCGGGGTGGGGCCCCCAGTGCAGGGTCAGCCTAGAACGCCGGACGAACTGTAGCTGGCCAGCTCGATTCCGCGATCGGCCAGAGCGGCCAGCACTCGCGGCGACGTGACCAGATCCAGGTCGCGCACGCGAACGACGTGGTAGCTGGTGATGTCGAGCAGTTCGGCGTCCAGATAGCCCGGGTGGACGATCAGCAAGCTCACCTCATGGGCGGCGATCTGGTCGAGTTGCCCCAGGAAATCCCCGATCGGATCGCAGCCGACCTGGGCCTCAGCGGTGAACGGAGTCGCGTACCAGGAGTTGGCGACCTGGTTCACCCGATCGAAGCGCATCAGGTCGTCCATCACCGGCACGTCGGATTCGGCGGCCACCTCGTGCAGCACCTGGTCGAGCATCGGGCTGATGATCGAGTGATGGTGCAGGTAGGCCGGTGGACGGCCGACCAGATCGAAGAAGCGGGCCACCTGCGCCCGGGCCTCGGCCAGCGTCTGATCGTGGTCGAACGGCTCTGGCTCGAAAGTGGAGTAGAAGCCCTCCTGGGCGAGCGTGCGATGGGTGGCCTTGATCTGATGCGAGGTGCGGAAGCTGCCGTCGGGACCGACCAGGCTGGGCACCTGGTCGGCGTCCAGCAGCGGAGCGCCGGTGACCAGGTTCAGGTCCATCCCCAGGTCGAGCTGCTCGATGCCGGCCAGTTCCGCGGCGGCGAAGGCGGCGTCGGGACGATTGGTGAACAGCCCGGCCGCCCGCACCATCCCCGCCCTGACGGAGTGGACGGTGCCGAGGGTGGCGGCGTGGGTGATGGCCAGGTCGTCGGCCTGGACGATGAGCTTCGGCATGGAGGTCCTTCAAGGGGTTGGCGGGGTTACTGATCGGTGAGGGGAGGCGCCTGGGTGGGCTCCTCGGTGCCGAGGACGTCGTCTTGGAGGCGGCGCAGGTGCAGCATCAGGTAGAGCTCTTCCTCCTCGGTGACGTTCGTGGCGAACTGGCCTTGCAGGTACTCGCCCAAGTGGCGGGCGCAGGCGTAGGTGTCGGGATACTGCCGTTTGAGGGTCTGGAAGATCTCGTCGAATGACCCGGCGAAGGCCTTGTTGTGGGTGAGCCGCTGGATTACGAACTTCACGTGGGTGAGGAAGCGGGTGGTGCTGGCGCCGTCGGTGTTCAGCCAGATGCCCAGATCCTGCTCGACCATGGCAATGACATCGTGCAGCGCGCGTCCCAGGCTCAGCGCGCGAGCCGGGTCACCGACCAAGCCCGC
Source organism: Actinomycetales bacterium Actino_02 (assembly GCA_001603275.1). GTDB lineage: Bacteria > Actinomycetota > Actinomycetes > Propionibacteriales > Propionibacteriaceae > Propionicimonas. The sequence goes on from LUYM01000020.1 coordinate 176,989, forward strand.
GCTGGCCAGGTGCATGGCGACGAACCCGGCCTCGTCCAACGGCAGCCGGACGCCCAACGCCTCGTGCAGGTCCTCGAGCACCTCCAAGGCGATCGCGAACTCGGTGGGGTAGCTGAGCTTGGTCTCCCACAGCATGGGGTTGTAGATCGGCTGACCGGTCTCGACTCGCTTCAGCGCCTGCGCGAAGTGATCGGCCAGCGCCACTTCCAGGGCCGGGGTCAGGCTGAGCCCGTGACGTCGTTTGAGCTGGGTGGACAGCCTCGTGGTGGCGCTGAGCACCTCATAAGGCAGCTCCAGCAGCACCCGGAAGCCGCCGCTCTTGGCCAGACCGGTCATTCGGAAGACCCGCTCGACCTTGGTTTCGTCCACGGCCTGGCCGCGGCTGGTCAGGTAGCCGACTCCGGCACCGGTGGCGATCACTTCCTCGTGGGCGTCATCCACGGCCATCACAATGTTGTTGTTGTAGATCCGTTTGATGACGAGCATTGCTTCTCCTTCGGTGTGGGGTTGCCGCCCGTGGCGCGGACGGCAACCCTGACAACCACTGCGGGTCAGTCGGCTTTGGGGCCAACGACGAACAACGGCGAACCTGCCTCGATCGGCCCATCGGCCAGCACGGTGAGCTGCTGCGACTTGGCCAGGTTGGTCACCACGACCGGGCTGACCACCGAACAGCCGGCAGCAGTGATCGCTGCCGCGTCGAACTCCAGCAGAGCCTGGCCGGCGGTCACCCGTTGGCCCTGCTCGACCAGCATCGTGAACGGGGCGCCGTCGAGGCGAACCGTCTCGATCCCGACATGGATCAGCAGATCGATGCCCGAGTCGGTGCGCAGGCCGACCGCGTGGGCGCTGGCCGGGGCGGCCACGATGGTCCCGTTGGCCGGGGCCACCACCTGGTTCGAGCTCGGAACGATCGACACCCCCGGCCCGATCAGGCCGCCGGCGAACACCGGATCCCCGGTCTTCTCCAGCGGACGAACAACGCCGGCCAGCGGCGAGTTCACCGTCACCGGAGTCGTGGACGCGGTGGCGTCCGCCACTCCGCCGAAGCCAGCCGTGCCGCGCGGTGCGGCCGGTTCAGCATCGTCGACGCTGGACGTGCTGCCCGGCTTTTCGTAGCCCCAGAACTGGATCAGCAGGATCGCCACCACGACACCGGTCACCAGGCCGAGCACGGCGCCGACCACCGGGACGAACAGTGGCAGGGCCAGGATCGGGGCCGGGCTGAAGCCGGTCATCACCGTGTGGAACAAGCCCAGCACCAGGCCGGACGCCGCTGCGGAGATGACCTCGATCACCAGCAGCCGCCGGTAGCGCAGCACCAGTCCGTACAGGGTCGGCTCGGTGATGCCGCCGATGACCACCGAAAGGCTGGCAGCAGCGGCAGTGTCGCGCAGCGGCTTGTTCTTCTCCCGGGCGGCCTTGATCAGCATGCCCAAGGCGATGCCCATCATCGCGTACTGGTAGCCGGCACCGGCGCCCAGGATCGCTGAGCCGCCGTTGGCCATCTCGACCAGGCCGATGGTGATCACGGCCCAGTGAATGCCCAGTGAGACCAGCAGCACCCACACCGCGGGCACCACCAGATAGAACAGGAACGGTGCCGTGGTGCTCAACCAGGACGTCCCGGAGGCGATGCCGTTGGCGAGGACCGAACCGATCGGGCCGAACACCAGCACGGTCAGCGGAACCAGGATCAGCAGCTCCAGGGTCGGGTTGAACACCTGCTGCAGCGCCTTCGGCAGCCAACGCTTGAGCCCGCGATCCAGGCCGGCCAGGGCCAGCGCGATCAGGATCGAGGGGAACATCGTGTTTGCGTAGCCGTACATGAACAGCGGCAGCCCGAATGCCTGCGCCACCGTTCCGGTCTCGCCGATCCCGGCGAAGCTCGGGTGCAGCAGCGCTGCGGCGATCGTGGCGCCCAGGTAGGGGTTGGCGCCGAGCTTCCGGGTGGCGGTGAAGCCCACGAAGATCGGCAGGAAGTAGAACACGGCGTTGCCGGCCGCGCTCAGCACCAGGTAGGTGGGATCGGTCGGGGCCAGCACTCCGAACTGGTTCAGCAGCAGGGCCAGCACCTGGACCAGTGCGGCACCGGTGATCGGCGCCAGCAGCGGCTGGAAGGTCGCGCCCAGGAAGTCGAAGACGCGATCCAGGGGGCTGGCTTTTGCAGCACCGGTGGACGGGCCGGCTTCGGCCAGCCGAGCCCAGCCGGGCAGCGCCATCACCTGATCACGAACCTGTTCGACGTGAGTGCCGATCACTACCTGGATCTGGCCACCGGCCTTGATCGCCTGGAGCACGCCCGGAATCCGACCGAGCTCGGCCAGATCCACCTTGGCCTCGTTCTTCACGACGAAACGCAGCCGGGTGGTGCACGATCCGACCCAGGTCACGTTGTCGGAGCCACCCACCTTCGCCGCAATCTCTTGCGCGAGGGTTGTTGTCTCGCTTGCCATCATTTCCTCTCACTTCTTTGGTCAGGAAGTCGAGAGGTCTCGCCTGCACCTAACGCAAAAAAAGACCCCAACCGTCGCTCAACCGACGGTGGAGGTCTCCCCTGCGTGCGCAGTAGCAATCCTCATTGATGCGGGCAGTCTGCCCGCGAGAATGGTGCGGCCCAGGGACGGCTAGTGTCAACCCCCTCACCCACGAGCGGGGCTTGACAAGGGCCTTCGTGTCAGCGGGAGAGTCGGAGCGGCTCAGGCCAGCGCGCTCAGCCGGACCGACCGGCTACGAGTCAGGTGCGCTTCCATGGCCGCACGGGCCGCAGCGTCGTCCCGGTCGCGGATGGCGTCCAGAATCGCGGCATGCTCGGCATTGGTCAGATGCAGATCGTCGGTGCGTCCGGGCGGGCCCTGGTCGTAGATCCGCAGCTGGGCCGACCAGCGCTCCAGCGTGGTCGAGATCGTCTGGTTGTGAGCGGCCTCCCACAGGGCCCGATGCCAGGAGGCGTCGGCTTCGTGGCCGGCCAGGACGTCCGGAGCCTCGGTGCTGGCCCGGTGCAGACTCTCCAGTCGGAGCAGGTCCAGATCGGTGCGCTTGCGGGCGGCAGCCGCAGCTGCCGCCGGTTCCAGAGCGATCCGGCCCTCGTAGATTTCGATCACGTCCTCGGCGGTGCCGGTGCGGACCCGGAAGCCGCCCTCGGTGCGCTCGATCAGGCCCTCATGCTGCAGCGCGGTGAGTGCCTCGCGAACCGGCGTGCGAGACACCCCGTAGCGGGTGGCCAGGGACGTCTCCAGCAGCCGTTGCCCGACGGGGAACTCGCCGCTGAGAATGTCGGCACGGATTCGCAGGTATTGGTCAGTGGCCAGTGACTCTGCTCCGCTGCGGCTCACCATGTGCCCTCCCGTGTCGACTTCTGCATGCATCTTCGCACAGGTCGGCCTCCGGCTTGGGGTAATGGCGTCTCACGGCACCATCGAGCGGACGGCGCCGCCCGCGCAGGCCGCGGTGCGCACGGCCTCCCCGGACAGGCAGGCGGCGTCCACAAGGCTGCGATGGCCCAGCGGCTCAGCCAGCGTGATGCCCACCCGCACCGGGTTGTTGCTCTGGCAGGTGTCCGCGCCGGAGTGACGCGGCTTGGCGTCTATCCTGATCACCACCTCCTTGTCGCCCATCACGACCACCGGCTTGAGCAGCTCGCCGGTCTTGCCGCTGGCGCACTCCAGCCGGGTGGCGAATACCTCGAAGGTGACCGTGTGTGCGTCGATTGACTCCGGCTGAGCGGGAATCCAGGTGGCCGCGACCCCGACCTGTGGCGGGACGCTCACGCCGACCGTTGGAACTGTCGGCTGACCGCTGGGCAGGGCCGCCCGGACGTCCGGGTCCAGCTGCGGCGCGATCGCGTCGTACACCCGGTTGTAGAAGTTCTGGTCGGGGTCGTCCAAGCGATACATCCCCGATTCCTGCACGTAGACGGCGGTCGGCAGGATCTGCAGCGCGGGCCGCGAGGGGTCGATCGTGGTGACCAGGAGTCCCCGGAAGCCCAGATAGTCGGGTGCAACATCGCTGGGCTTGAGCAAACCGGCCGCTTCCTGGTCGGCCAGCATTGCGTACAACTGGTCAGCCACGTCGGAGTCGAGACTCACGACGGGGTCCCGACGGCCGGAGAACATCAGCACCTGAACCTTGGCGGTCATGCTGCCGGCCGCGGTCGGCGTGCTCGTTGAGGGGGGCAGTGTGATCGCCGAGGGGGTCGGTGCGATCGGCACGGCCGGGATACCCTGGCCGCGTCCGGGGCCGTAGACGGCGACCAGCCCGACCCCGGCGACCACAGCGATCACCGCCGCCGCGGCAAGCCAGATCCGAGCCGAGGGTCGGGGGAGTGGACGAGCGTCGGCTCGCGTGGCCAGCTCGTCGGGATCCAGCGGTGCGATCGGAACCGGCATGCTCGCCGCCGGGCGAAGGGCGTCGCGGACGCGATCTTCGAAGTCACTCATGGCTGTTCCTCCTTCAGCTCGGCGCGCAGCGCGGCCAAGCCTCGATGGACGTGTGAGCGGGCCGTGGCCTCCCGACAACCCATCGCGGCGGCGACCTCGGCGAAGCTCAGATCTTGGTAGAACCGCAGCACGACGGCTGTGCGCTGCAGTGTCGGCAGCGCGCCACACAGCCGCCACAAGGCCGTCGACTCGGCCACCGCCGCACTCACATCGGCGCTGATCGGCGCTTCGCGCAGGCCGTCCGGATCGGCCACCAGATCTGCTTTGCGGTGCCGGATCACCCTCAGGCAGGCGTTGACCACGCTGCGGTAGATGTAGGACTCCCGCCGCGACCCCTCGGGCAGCTGCGACCAGCGCGGGTACAGCGAGACGAACGCGTCCTGGACGGCGTCGCGGGCGTCGTGCCAGTTGCGAGTGATCAGCCAGGCCAGCCGCAACAACCCGTCCGATCGGGAGCGGACGTAGCCCTCGAACGTCGCCGATTCGGATCGCCGGGCGGAGGACTTGAGTTCCTCGCTGGATGCGGTCACATAAGGAAGAGTCCCGCAAAGCCGGCTTCGTTGCAGCGATTCCGCGCGGGCTGCTTTCGTCCTGGCACCGCCGCGCAGCCACCTTGCCGAGGCGGTGATTGACAGCGGATGGTTTACTGCACCAAGGCGTCTCGGATGAGGCAGGAGACAGATGTACCCGCTGGTGACCCCTGCTGGCCCACAGGGCGGCGGCGATGGCCGCTAACTTCGCGGCGCGCGTCGATGCGGTCCTGTTCCTGCTGGCCGGCGCGGCCTCGGTGTGGTTCGCGTACCTCACTCTGCAGGAGGGGATCAGCCCTGGCTGGCCGATGCTCCTGCTGGTGGTGTTCTGGGCCCTGGTGGCCTACCTGGTTCTTCCTCGGATCCACCGGATCCTCACCCGGATCTACGTGCCCGACTACTTCATCGGACGGACGCGCACCTCGGACGGACTGCTCGGAGATCCGGTGAACCTGGCCCTGGTGGGGAGCCCTGAGCAACTACACCGGGCCATGGAGTTGGCCGGGTGGACCCGCGCCGAAGAGGTGACCTTTGCCACCGGCTGGCGGATCGTGCTGAGCACCTTCACCCGGAAGAGCTATCCGAGCGCACCGGTCAGCCCACTGTTTCTCTTCGGTCGGCGGCAGGACTTCGCCTACCAGCAGGAAGTGGCCGGCAGCCCGTCCCAGCGGCACCACATCCGGTTCTGGAAGTGTCCGGACGGCTGGCTGCTGCCCGGCGGGTTTGCCGTCGGCTGGTTGGCAGCAGGCACCTACGACCGCAGCGTGGGACTGTCGCTGTTCACCCTCCAGGTGACCCACAAGATCGAGATGGACATCGACCGGGAGCGGGGGCACGTGATTGGCACGCTGCGCGCGGCCGTCCCTGAGCTGTCGGTGCAGATCCTCGAGGACTTCTCGACCGGCTACCACTCTCGTAACGGGGGTGGCGACCTGATCCAGACCGACGGGCATCTGCCGATTGTCGACCTGTCGGCGCTGCCCATCTCGATCGGAGCGGACGCAGCCGCGCCACCCCTCGCTCAGCCCGCCTCGTCGCGGCCGCGTCCCCCAGGCTCGGTGATCTTCGGAGTGGCCGCCACCGGCTTGCAGGCGCTGGTCTTCGTCGGACTGGGGTTGGTCTTCTTCGCGGGGACGGACGTGATCGCCGCGGCCACCCCGGAGCAGGCGATCACTCCCGAGGTGGTGCTTGCATTCGGCGTGATCGTGACGGCGGCTGGGGTCGCAGATCTGGCGTTGGCATTCGCAACTCTGGCCAGGCGGAACTGGGCCCGGCTCCTGGTGTGTGCGTTAAGCCTGGTCAGCGTCGGTATGACCTTCGTCTCGCGAACCCTGGAGAACGAGCACGGACCGATGCACGCCGACCTGATTCCGCTGGCGACCAGCGTGCTGGTGCTGCTGGCTCTGTCCAGTGAGAGCGCCCGTGACTTCGTCAGGTCGAGGACATCTCGGAGTGGTTCACACGGGGCCTACGCGTCGCAGTGAGTGCGGGAAAACGGGCCAAGGAGCGGGAAGCTCCCCCGCCTGGACTCGAACCAGGAACCTACGGATTAACAGTCCGACGCTCTGCCAATTGAGCTACAGGGGATCGCGCTGGGCGCGAGTAGGTACGTTAGCAGAACTTCAGCGAACGTCGTACTCGGAGCGCAACCGGGCCAGCTCGGACGCCACCAGCCGGTCCGTGAGGACGGATTCGGGGGCGGTGCCGGTGGTGGGCTCGATGTGCCACTCCAGCGGGGCGTCGCCACGGCCGAGGTCGCGGCGGGCGCTGATCACCGCGGCGCCCGGCCCACTGAGGTCGACCACGCGCTGCACGACGATGCTCTCGGTGACCCGCTCATTGAAGACTTCGGGCAGTCGCCCACTCTCGGTGAGGTGCAGCGAATGCTCGGTTTGATCCTGCCCGCGCCAGCGCAGCTGCTGGTTGTCCCGGTCCCAACCGCCATGGATGATCTGATGCCACGGCTGTTGACTCCACCCGTCCGCGGTGGGGTACCAGAGGCTGTCGGCGGTGGCTACCACCTGTCCGTCCTCGGTGGAACCGGTGGCAAGTACAGCACGGCGTCCGATCAGCGTGGCCAGGGCGGGATCCGTCCGTTGCTTTGCGAAGAGTGCCATGACTCCATTGTGCGCGCTCAGCTGCCGATGAGCTTCCACATTGCCGGACGATCCGGCTCGGCCCAGTTCAGGGCGCACAGCCGTGATCGGTCGAACCAGGAGATCACGTCGTGGTCGGGGCTGGTCGCCGGTAGTGGCGTCAGCGAGTGGACGAAGTAGCAGGCAAGGCTGATCGGGCCGTCCGGCGTCCAGGTCTTTGTGTGATCGAGGAGGGCACCGATCTCGGCTTCCACGTCGAGTTCTTCACGCAGTTCGCGGATCAGCGCGTCCTGCGGGGCTTCATCCGGCTCGATCTTCCCGCCGGGAAACTCCCAGCGGCCGCCCGATCGCAGGTGGGGCCGGCGGCGGCAGGCCAGGACATAGTTCTGTTCGGCGAACACGGCCGCGACGACGTCCAATCCACACCCCCTGATGGCCACTGTCTCACACGGGGCCTAACCGCCGGCAGGGCCCATCAGATGCATCAGCCAGTTTTCGTCGGTTCGGATCACGGCGAAACGGGTCGGACGCCCGGCCAGGCCGCCGTCGGGTCGTCCATGCAGGGTGATGATCACCTCGTCGTCGCGCCACTTCTCCAGTTCGTAGTCGCCGGCATCCCAGATCCGGACGGTGCCGGCACCGTACTGGCCGGCCGGGATCGTCCCTTCGAAGCTGCCGTAGGCCAGCGGATGATCCTCGGTCTGGACGGCCAGTCGGTTCTGCTGGGGGTCGGTGGGGAGGCCCTTCGGCACTGCCCAGCTGACCAGCACCCCGTCGTGCTCGAGCCGGAAGTCGTAATGCAGCCGCCGCGCATGGTGCTCGTGGACCACGAAGGAGCGGCCGCTGCTGGGCGGAGCCGGTTCGGCCGGCACCGGCTCAGGGGTCTTGGACCCGTCGCGCAGACTGCGGTAGGTGGCCAGCCGGTCGGGGCGGGTGAGCAGGGGAGCGAGCACGTCGCCGTCGGGGAGTCGTTCCAGCACCTCGGCGAACTCCAGCTGGCGAAGCCCCGGCCGGCTCAGCTCGTCCCAGCTGCGTGGGGCGGCCACCCAGGGACGCTCCCGGCCGCGCAGCGAGTACGGCGAGACCGTGGTCTTCGAGCCGTTGTTCTGGCTCCAGTCCAAGAACACTTTGCCGTCGCGCCCGGCGCGGCGCATCACCGAGGTCACCCGGTTCGGATGGGCCGCCTGCAGGGCGTTGGCGAGCTCGTGGGCCACCGTCGAGGCCTGATCGGTGCTCAGCGTCCCGTCCAGGGACGCATAGAGGTGAATGCCCTTGCTGCCGCTGGTGACCGGGATCGTGGTCAGCCCGGCTCCGGCCAGGGCCTCGCCGACCCAGCCGGCCACCTCCGCGCAGGCGTCCAGGCTGACCCCCTCGCCGGGGTCGAGGTCGAGCACCAGCCGATCGGGCGGCTGCGGGGTGCCGTCGGTGGCGAATCGCCACTGCGGGACGTGCAGCTCGAGGGCGGCCAGCTGGGCCAGCCAGACCAGGGTGGCCACGTCGTCGGCCACCGGGTAGTCGTTGGGCCCGGAGCGATGCTCGATCCGATAGCGGCGCACCCAGTCGGGAGTGCCGTCTGCCAGGTTCTTGGCGAAGAACACATTCGGCGGCTCGGTGCCGTCCCCGACGCCGTCGGGGTAGCGCTTGCGGGTGATCGGACGCTGCCGCAGGTGCGGCAGCAGCATCGGAGCGACCTCGGCGTAGTAGGCGATCACTTCGGCCTTGCTGGTCCCTGTGGCCGGGTAGAGCACCTTGTCGAGGTTGGTCAGCGCCAGCTCACGGCCGTCGACGACCACTCGCTCGGTGCTCATGTCCTCATCCTTGCCCGGCGGGGGATCGGCGTCGAGGCTGAGTTCTACCCAGCTAGAGGACCGCGTCCCCCAGTGCCTGGCCGATCGGCTCCCGGATCACCAGGTCGGCGCGCGAGTCCATCGAGGTCTTGCTGGCGTTGATCAGCACCAGCTGGTCACCGGTGAAGGCCTCGGTGAGGCTGGCGGCAGGCTGGACGACCAGGGAGGTTCCGCCGACGATCAAGGTGTCGGCCGCGGCCAGCTCCTCCAGCGCATCATCCAGAACCTGCATGTTCAGCGACTCGCCGTACAAGACGACGTCAGGCTTCACGGTGGCGCCGCACTCGCAGCGCGGAATGCCCTCTGCGGCCAGGATCAGTTCCATCGGATAGCTCTTGCCACAACGCTGGCAGCTGTTGCGCAGCACGCTGCCGTGCAACTCGAGCACGCGCTTCGAGCCGGCCGCCTGGTGCAGACCGTCGATGTTCTGGGTGATCACCGCGCTGAGCTTGCCCTGCTCCTCGAGCCTGGCCAGAGCCAGGTGTGCGGGGTTCGGGCGGGCCTCGGGGTGCAGCAGGTTCGTCCGGTAGTAGTCGAAGAACTCCGCGGTGTGGCTGATGAAGAAGTTGTGGCTCAGGATCTCCTCGGGCGGGTAGTAGGGGCCCAACCAGCGCTGGTACAGACCCTTGCCGGATCGGAAGTCCGGAATGCCGCTTTCGGTGGAGACTCCGGCACCGCCGAAGAAGACGATGCGCTGGGATTTCGCGATCACTTCGGCTAGTTCATTACTCACGAATCGACCCTAGCTCCCGGTCGACGTGCGGGCACGTCAGCGCGGGATTCCGGCCAGGAATAGGCTGCCCGCCATGCATCAGGAGTTGCCTGCGCCCAGCGATGCCGCACCCGCCAGAGAAGGAATCGCCGAACGCTTGTCGGTGATGATTCAGCACCCAACGGTTTCGTCCGAGCTGGACGCCACCGGCTTGACGCCCTTCGAGGATTTCCAGCATCTTCTCGCCGAGCTCTACCCGCTGACTCACACCCGGCTGGAGGCCGAGCGGATCGGTGATCTCGGTCTGGTCTATCGCTGGTCTCCAGCCGAACTCAACGATGCCGCTCCCGTGGTGCTGATGGGCCATTACGACGTGGTGCCGGTGGCCGGCCAGGAAGCCGAATGGACGAAACCGCCGTTCTCGGGCGAGATCGTCGACGGCCAGGTCTGGGGCCGCGGGGCCCTGGACGATAAGGGTGCGGTCTGCGTGCTGCTGGAGGCTGTGGAGAACTTGCTGGCCGAGGGCTGGGCTCCGGCCCGGGAGGTACTGATTTGCCTGGGTGGCGACGAGGAGGTCTACGGACGCTCGGCTCAGCAGATCGCCACCACCTTGCGTGATCGCGGCGTGCAGCCCTGGTTCGTGCTGGACGAGGGCGGTGCCATCACCGAGATCCCGTTCCCCGGCGTCAGCGGCTGGTTCGGCATGGTCGGGCTGGCCGAGAAGGGCGTGATGACCGTCCGGCTGAGCGCGGCCGGTACCGGCGGGCACGCGTCCGCGCCGTCCGGGCTGACCGCGGTCGGACGCATCTCGCGGGCAGCCAATCGGCTCAACCACAATCCGTTCCCGATCCGGCTGCCCAAGACCGTCCGGCAGCTGCTGGCCGCCATCGCCGACCACGCCGAGCCGAAGTACGCCCGGCTCTACCGGGCTGCGCTCACCGTCCCGGCGCTGACCAGCCGGCTGCTCACCCTGGCCGGGCCGGACGCCCGGGTGCTGGTCCAGACCAGCCTGGCCGCGACCATGCTGGCCGGCGGCAGCAGCGCGAACGTGCTGCCCTCGCAGGCGTCGGCCACCCTGAACATCCGGGTGAATGTGGGGGAGAGCACCGCCGGGGTGCTGGCCCGACTGCGCCGGGTGATCGCCGATCGTGAGGTGAGCGTCGAACTGATCGAAGGCGACGAGCCGACTCCCGAATCCGGCTTCGACAATCCGGCCTGGAAAGTGCTGGCCGCCGCCGTCGAGGCCGGCTATCCGGGCGTCCCGGTACTGCCCTACCTGACCACAGCGGCCACCGATGGACGCCATTGGCACCGGTTCACCCCGGACGTCTATCGCTTCGCCCCGCTGCTGATGGACGCCGCCCAGCGCGGCAGCATCCACGGAAACAACGAACACGTCTCGATCGACACCTTGCAGCGCGGCGAGCGCTGCTATCGGGCACTGCTGAAAGGGCTACCGGCATGAGCACACCCAGCCAGATCACCGACCCCGGTCGGGTCCGCTTCGGTGCGCTGGGCGCCGTGGTCGGCTTCCTGGTCTTCGTCGAGCTGACTAGTGGGGTGATCCAGGGCTTCTACACCCCGATGCTCACCGACATCGCCCGGTACTTCGGCGTCCCCGACGCGGACGTGAACTGGCTCGAGGGCGGCCAGGCGATGGCCGCGGCCTTGATCATCCCGGCCTTCGCCAAGCTCGGCGACATGATCGGGCATCGCAAGATGCTGCTGATCTCCACTGCGGTCACCGCCCTGGCCAGCATCGCCATGCCGCTGGCCGGCAACTTCTGGCTGTTCCTGGTGGCCTGGTCGCTGCAGGGCTTCTACATCGTCTGGCTGCCCTTGGAGACGGCGCTGATCTACTCCCGGGCCCGGTCCACCGGGCATCCGGCCGCGCTCACCCGGCGGGCGGCCGGCCTGCTGGTCGGCGCCCTGGAGACCGGTGTCATCGTGGCCGCCTTGGCCGGGGGCCAGCTGATCGAGGTGCTGGGCCTGCCCAGCGTGCTGTGGATTCCGGCCATCGCCGTGGTCGCCTGCTTCTTCATCATCTGGTTCGGGGTGAAGGAGTCTCCCGAACTGCACGGCGGACGCTTCGACACCGTCGGCCTGATCCTGGTGGCGATCGCGCTGCTCGGCTTCACCGGCGGCCTGTTCCTGCTGCGGGTCTACGGCCCGGGCAGTCTGCTGGCCTGGGTGGTGACGCTGATCGGTTTGGTGCTGATGTGGCCGTTCATCGCCTGGGAGCTGCGTCAGGACGATCCGGTGGTGGATGTGCGGATGTTCACCAACCCGGCGCTGTGGCCGGTCTTCCTGACCGCCGGCCTGTTCGGGGTCAGCGTGCTCGGCGCCCAGGCGCCGCTGTCCACTTTCGCCCGCACCGACCCGGCGATCCACCACTACGGCCTGGGTGCCAGCAGTGGGATGACCTCGATCCTGATCGGGGTCTACGTGCTGATGCTGGCCGTCGGCGCGCTGCTGCTGCCGGTGGTCACCAAACTGGTCGCGCCGCGAGTCGCCCTGATCGGAGCCAGCGCCATGGTGGCGCTCGGCTACCTGCTGTTCCTGCCGCTGCACGCCAGCTTCATCGAGACCCTGGTGAACATGGTGATCGCCGGCATCGGCTCCGGTGCCCTGGTGGCCGCTCTTCCGGCCGCAGCGGCCGCCGCAGCTCCACCGGCTCAGACCGGGGTGGCCACGGGGTTGACCAACTCGGTGAAGACGGTGGGCGGTGCCGTGGCGTCCGCGGTGTTCGGAATCGCGCTGGCCACCCACCCCGACGGCACGGCGGCCGGCACGGCCGGCTCGTTCAGCGGCTATCTGACGGTGTGGACGGTCTGTGGCCTGACCGCCCTGGCGGCGGCGATCGCACTGGCCTTCGTCCCCAAGGCGGCCTTCAGCGATCAGCCGGTCTCAGCGGAGTAGCTCCAGAATGGTGGTGCCGACGCCGTCGGCGTCATTGCCGGCCACCGGGTGCAGGCCGGGACGCTTCAGGCTGGCATGGCAGTTGGCGACCACATAGCCGCGCCCGGCCCACTGCAGCATGTCCAGGTCGTTCGGCATGTCGCCAAAGGCGACCACGTCGGCGGCGTCGATGCCCAGTTCGGCGCACAGCAGAGCCAGCGTGCTGGCCTTGCTGACCCCGACGTCGGTCAGCTCGATCATCCCGTAGGGGTGGCTGGTGGCCGCGTGGGTGAGGGTGAGTCGATCGCCGACCACCGGAGCGGCCAGGTCGGTCATGGTGTCGGAGGCCAGCTCGGAATGGAAGCCGAGCAGCTTGATCACCTTCCCGAGTGAGGCCACCAGCTCGGGCAGTGTGCCCAGGTGATGGCCGGGTTCATTGCGCTGCCGGGACGGCGAGTCGGGCTCGCAACCGAAGCCGGTGCCGGTCTCGAAGCCGAAGCTGATCCCGGGGATCACGGCGCGCAGTTCGGCCGCGACCTCCAGTGCCACCGATGCGGGCAGTGGGAACTCATGAATCACCTTGCGAGAAGCCAGTTCCACGACGGCGGCACCATTGCTGACGATCACCTGCGGGTGGGCGGCGCTCAACTCATCGAGAACCCCCAGCCAGCGGCTCGGTCGTCCGGTGGCCACTACGAACGGAATGCCGAGTTCGGCGGCCCGCATCACCGCGGACGCATTGACCTCGGACACCTCGCTGCGCGGGTTGAGGAAGGTGCCGTCCAGGTCGGTGGCGATCAGCCGCGGACGGGTCATAGCCGCGAGTTCGGGGTGGGTGAGCTGGCCGAGCTCGGTGACGGCGAGGCCGACTGCGGCGACGGGCTGGCCGACGATGGGCTGGGCGAGGAACTGCTCGACGTGGTGGCGGTAGCGCTGGGCGAGCCGCTGTTGGGCACCGGCGGCTGCGGGCGCTGAATCGGAGCCTGCTGGAACAGCAGAATGGCGATCAGGATGGCCAGCAGGCACAGCAGCACCATCAGCAGCCAAGAGGCCAGGATCGAGCCCCAGCCGGCCCGGTCGTAGCGACCCGGCCAGGGCAGCGGCCACAGCTTGGCGATTCCGGGTCGGTTCCGGTCGATCCAGTGCAGTCGGTAGTCCGGGCCGGTCGGGCGGCCCTGCGCGGGCACCCCGACCAGGGCGATGTCGTCCAGGATCCGTTGCGCCTCTGCGACCGATGCGGCCGTGGCGTCGTAGGCCAGCGCCACCCAGGGCGTGTCCGGCAGGTCATCCCCGACCGCCGGGTCATCGGTGTCCGGGCGGAACCGGCCGGCCAGCCGGCCATCGCTTTGACCATGGCCACCGCGGGCCAGCACGGTGTCGATGTGCAGTTGGTTGACCAGCCCGGCGAACCGATCGCGGGCCGCGGCATCCTCGGCCGCGCCCTCGGAGAGCAGGATCACGATCGCCGAAGTGTTCACCTGGTCATGGCCGACATAGGCGACACCGGACGCAGCGGCCGCCAGCCGGGCGTCGATCCAGTAGTCGCCGACCTTCGGCGGATCGGAGGCGAGCAGCGGGAACGGGCGGGCCATGGGCTGGCCGTCCGGGGTCGGTGTGCTCATCTCGTCCAATCGGGCTCGGGAACCGAGGTGAACCCATTGTGCCGCACCTGCGCAGGACCGCAGCCGGACGCCGGTTCGGTCACAGGTTGCGGCTACCACCAGCCGGTATCGTTGACCGGGTCTGGACGGCCAGACGAAACCCAGCGGGAGATCACCTGTGAGTAGCGAGAACGAACCCACCATGGCATCCCAGCCCGGTACCCCGGAGTCGCCGACGGCCCCGGCCGCCCCGGCGCCGGCCAAGACCGATGCGGCCAAGGCCGCCAAGGTGCTCGGCGAGGCGATCGCCCAAGTGCAGCGGGTGATCGTCGGCCAAGAGCACATGGTCGAGCAGCTGATGGTCGCGCTGCTGGCCAAGGGGCACTGCCTGCTCGAAGGCGTCCCGGGCGTGGCCAAGACCCTCGCCGTGCGCAGCTTCGCCACCGTGGTGGGCGGCCAGTTCGCCCGAATCCAGTTCACCCCGGACCTGGTCCCCTCCGACATCGTCGGCACCCGGATCTACTCCTCCCGTGAGGAGAAGTTCGACATCGCGCTCGGTCCGGTCTTCGTGAACTTCGTGCTGGCCGACGAGATCAACCGCGCTCCGGCCAAGGTGCAGTCGGCCATGCTGGAGCTGATGGCCGAGCAGCAGGTGTCGATCGGTGGGCACACCTACCCGGTGCCGCAGCCGTTCATCGTGATCGCCACCCAGAACCCGATCGAGTCCGAAGGCGTCTACCCGCTGCCGGAGGCGCAGCGGGACCGCTTCCTGCTGAAAGTGGACGTGCCCTACCCGCGTGGCAACGAGGAGTTCGAGATCCTGCGCCGGATGAGCGTCAAGCCACCCACCTCGAACCCGGTGCTCGATCCGGAGCTGGTCATGGAGCTGCAAGAGATGGCTGCCAATGTGTTCGTGCACAACCTGGTTGCGGAGTACATCGTCCGGCTGGTGCTGGCCACCCGTACCCCGGACGAGTTCGGGATGCCCGACCTGGTCAACGTCATTCAGGTCGGCTGCAGCCCCCGAGCCACCCTGGGTCTGGTTGCCGCGGCCCGCGCGCTGGCGTTGATCCACGGACGCGACTACGTGCTGCCCACCGATGTCCAGGCCGTCGCCAAGGACGTGATGAGCCACCGGTTGATGCTCGGTTTCGACGCTCTGGCCGACAACATCACTCCGGCCCAGGTGATCGAGCGGATCCTGGCCATGGTGCCCCCGCCCACTCCGGTGTGGAACAACCAGCAGCGGGCCGGCCAGACCGTCACCGCACCCGTCCAGGGCTGATCGCCGGTGAGCGTAGCGCCCGGCTTTGCACCTCCACCGCCCGAGCTCGGCGCGGTGCGATCGGTGCTGGCCGAGCCGACCAGCGCCACCATCCCGCTGAACAAGCTGGCTCCGGAGGCCGCGTTGCGCCGGCTGGAACTGACCATCGTCCGGCGCCTGGAAGGCTTCCTGCACGGCGATCACCAGGGATTGCTGCCGGGTCCGGGCTCGGAAGCCAGCGACGCTCGCGAGTACGTCCCCGGGCAGGACGACGTCCGCAAGATCGACTGGGCGGTCACCGCCCGCACCACGGTGCCTTACGTGCGCGACACCGTCGCCGACCGCGAGTTGGAGATCTGGGCCCTGCTCGACGTCACTCCCAGCATGAACTGGGGCACCGAAGGGGTCACCAAGCGTGACTTGGGCATCGCTGCCGTGGCCACGATCGGTTTCCTCTCCCAGAAGATGGGTGATCGGTTCGGCGGGTTTGTCATGCGTCCGGACATGATGAAGCGGCTGCCCGCGCAGTCCGGGCGGACGGCGCTGTATGCGCTGCTGCGCCGGATGCTCACCGAGCCGATCGTCTCCGACCACACCACCGGCCCGTTCTCGCTGGCCGCCGGCATTGAGCGGTTACGCCGCACCGAGCGGCGCCGCGGCCTGCGTCTGATCGTGTCCGACTTCCTCACCCCCGGTGACTTCGAGTTGGACCCCAATGTCGAGCCGGAGTGGGAACGTCCACTGCGTCGGCTTGCCGTGCGCAATCAGGTGCTGGCCGTCGAAGTGGTCGATCGCCACGAGGTGGAGTTCGCCGATGTCGGTGATCTGCTGATCCGCGATCCGGAGACGAACTTCGAGCGCTACGTGAACACCTCCGACCCGGCCGCCCGGGATCGGATGGACGCCGCTTCGGCCGCTCAGCGGGAGCGGATCCGGGTCGCCTTGCGCCGGGCCGGTGCCGCCCACATCCAGTTGCGCACCGACTCAGACTGGGTCCATGACATCGCCCGCTTCGTCATGGCTTACCGGCGCACCGCCGGCATGCTGCATCAGCCGCCGACCGGAGTGAGCCGCTGATGTTCTCCTGGCCGACCTTCCTCAACCCCGAGCGGTTGTGGATCCTGCTGCTGATTCCGCTGCTGATCGTGGCCTACCTGGTCGTCCTGCGGTTGAGGAAGCGGGTTGGGATGAGGTTCACCAACACCTCACTGCTGGCTCAGGTGATGCCGCGGCAGTCGCAGTGGCGTCGGCACCTGGCGGTGGCGCTGTCGCTGCTCAGCCTGATTGCGCTGAGCCTGGCCTGGGCGCGTCCCAATGGTATTGAGATGGTGCCGCGCGAGCGGGCCACCGTGGTGCTGGTGATCGATATCTCCCAGTCGATGGCGGCCACCGATGTGAAGCCGAACCGACTCGAGGCTGCCAAGCAGGCCGCCTTGGAGTTCGTGAAGGACCTGCCGGCCAAGTACAACCTGTCCCTGGTCAGCCTGTCCGGCAACCCGTCCGTCCGGCTGCCACCGACCACCGACCGGACCCAGGCCCGACTGGCGATTCAAAGCCTGAAGGTGCAGGACTCCACCGCGGTCGGCGAGGCGGTCTACGTGAGCCTGGACGCGCTGAAGATGGCCCCGGCCGGGGCGAGCGGCGACTCCAGCCCGGCACCGGGGGCGATCGTGCTGCTCTCCGACGGCCAGAACACCGCGGGTCGCTCACCGGTCCAGTCCGCCTTCGCGGCCAAGCAGGCCGGCGTGCCGATCTACACGATCGCCTACGGCACCGCGAACGGCTACGTCGACCTGGACGGCAAGCGAGAAGCCGTCCCGCCGGATCCGCAGATGCTCTCCGAACTGGCCTCCGACTCCGGCGGCCGCACCTACAGCGCCGAGGATCTCAGCCAGCTGAGCCGGGTGTACGACAACATTCGCAGCGAGGTCGGCCAGACGCCGACCAAGAAGGAGACCACCGCGATCTGGGCCGGCTACGGTCTGGCTTTCGCCGTGGTGGCCGCCCTGGCTGCCGTCTCTTTGGGGGCGAGATGGCCCTGATCCCGACCGAGTTCATGCGCCCGGACCGGCTGTGGTGGCTGATCCTGATCCCGGTGCTGACTGCCCTGTACGTGTTCTTGTTGTGGCGGAGGCGATCGACGTCGAAGGCGCACCGGATCAACAACCTGGAACGGGTGCTGCCCAAGCAGCAGGCCTGGAAGCGGCACCTGGCGGTCGGCCTGGCCATCTTGGCCCTGGCCGCGCTGAACATCGCCTTTGCCCAGCCCAAGGCCGAAGTGGACGTGCCCAGAGATCGAGCCACCATCGTGTTGACCATCGATGTGTCGCTGTCGATGCAGGCCACCGACGTCGCGCCGAACCGGTTGGACGCCGCCAAGAGCGCCGCCAAGGAGTTCCTGCAAATGCTGCCGGCCGGTTTCAATGTCTCGCTGGTCCGCTTCGCCGGAACTGCGGCCGTGGTGGTGCCGCCTACCAGTGATCGCGGCACGGTGGCCGCGGCCATCGACAACCTGCAGGTGGCGCCGTACACCGCGATCGGCGAGGGCATCTACTCCTCGCTGGACGCGATCGCCCAGGCCCCGCCCGATCCGAACGACCCGAACGCCACCGCACCGGGAGCCATCGTCCTGCTCAGCGACGGCTTCACCAATATCGGACGCGATTCGGCCGACGCCGCCAAGGAGTCCAAGACCGAGAACATCCCCATCTACACGATCGCCTACGGCACGGCCAACGGCTACCTGATCGGCGATGGCGGCCAGCGGGAGCCGGTGCCGGTGAACCACGCCGAGCTGTCTCAGGTGGCCCGGCTGTCGGGCGGAAAGAAGTTCTCGGCCGGTTCGTCGGAGGAACTGCGCCAGGTCTACGCGTCCATCGCCCGGTCGGTGGGCTACGTCAAGGCCGACCAGGAGGTCACCGAAACCTATGCCGGCTACGCCGTGGCCTTCTCGGTCCTGGCGGTGCTGGCCATGATGTCGCTGGCTGCCCGCTGGCCGTGATCGGCTAGCCGACCGCGGGGTAGCTGCGCTGGCCGAAGATGGCGGTGCCGACCCGGACCACGGTGGCGCCGTGCTGGATGGCCAGCTCGAAGTCGCCGGACATGCCCATCGACAGTTCGTCGTAGGTCTGCCCTGCGACGCCCTGCTCCCGCAGCCGGGTCTGCACCTGCTGCATCCGGACGAAGCAGGCGCGCACCTCATCGTCGATCGGCGAGGGCAGCGCCAACGTCATCAGGCCGCGCACCCGCAGTGCATCGAAGCTGGTCAACGACGCAGCGAAGGCGGGCACCGCATCGGGCGGCAGGCCGAACTTGGAGTCCTCGGCCGAGGAGTTCACCTGGATCAGGACATCGAGCTGACGTCCCTCGGCCTGTAGCCGTCGATCGAGTTCTGCGGCCAGCGGCAAGGAGTCGAGCGCCTGGAACTCACTGGCGAACCGGGCCACCAGCTTGGCCTTGTTCGTCTGCAAGTGGCCGATCATCACCCAGTCCAGGTCGGCCACGTGCGCCAGTTCGGACGCCTTGGCCTCGGCCTCCTGGGCCTTGTTCTCACCGAAGCGGCGGTAGCCGGCCGCATGGGCGGCCAGGACGTCCGAGGCCGGCCGGGTCTTGGAGACCGGCAGCAGCTCCACCGAATCGGGTTCGCGGCCGACACGCTGACAGGCGGCCGCGATTCGGGCCTGGACGGCTGCCAAGTTCGCCGCAATCTGGGTCATATCCCTAGCTAACCAGGTTTGCCCGGCCGTCACCTCCTGGTCTTCGCCGGTGGCCGGGTGCACAATGGCGGTGACCCTGAACGGCTGAGGTTGCTGGGGAAGGTAAATCTCAGCGATTGGGGATCAGATGGACCACACGCGCGGGATCATTCAGATCCACTCCGCGCCCGCTGCGCTGCGCCCTCATCTGGAATGGGCCGTCGGTGCGGTGTTCGCCCACCCGATCGAGTTCGCCTGGTCCGATCAGCCGGCCGAACCCCGCAGCCTGCGGGCCGAGTACTCCTGGCAAGGCCCAGCCGGCACCGGTGCGCAACTGACCAGCGCGCTGAAGGGTTGCCTGCGAGCCCGGTTCGAGGTCACCGAGGAGGCCAGCGCTGCCGGCCCCGGGAATCGCTGGGCCTACACTCCGGCGCTGGGCCTGTTCGCGGCCACTATCGGTGAGCACGGCGACATCATGATTCACGAGGATCGGCTCAAGCAGGCGCTGCTGGCCGACGCGCTCGGCCGACGCAGCCTGGCCGAAGGGGTCGCCGACTTGCTCGGTGCTCGCTGGGACGATGAACTCGAGGTGTTCCGCCAGGCCGGAGCCGGCCAGCCCGTCCGCTGGTTGCACCAGGTCGGCTAGCGGCGCCGGCCACCGGAGGCCGCCACGCGGACGGCTCGGGTCAGAGCGGGATGTTGCCGTGCAGCCCACGCTGCCCGGTGTCGGCATCGCGGATCGCTGCGGCCAGGGCGGTTCGGGTGGTCGCCGGCGTGATGATCTCGTCCACCACACCGATCTCGACGGCCTTCTCCACGCCGCCGGCGATTCGCTCATGCTCGGCAGCCAGCTCTGCCTCCACCTGGGGCAGCATGTCCGGCGGCACCTCGGCCAGCGTGCGGCGATGCAGGATCCGGATGGCCGCCACCGGCCCCATCACGGCGATCTCAGCGCCGGGCCAGGCGAACACCCGAGTGGCGCCCAGCGAACGCGCGTTCATGGCGATGTAGCCACCGCCATAGGCCTTGCGGGTCACCAGAGTCACCCGGGGGACGGTGGCCTCCCCGAAAGCGTGCAGCAGCTTGGCGCCGCGACGGACGACGCCGTCCCACTCCTGGCCGACGCCGGGCAGGTAGCCGGGCAGGTCGACCAGCACCACCAACGGCACCCCGAAGGCGTCACAGAAGCGGACGAACCGGGCCGCCTTCTCCGCACTCAGCGAATCCAGGCAGCCGCCCAGGCGCAACGGGTTGTTGGCCACCACGCCGACGGTCCGGCCACCGAGGCGGCCCAAGGCGATGGTCACATTCGGCGCCCAGCGGGCGTGCAACTCGAAGGTGCTGCCCTCGTCGAGGACGGCGTCGATCAGCGGATGCACGTCGTAGGCGCGCTTGGGGGAGTCCGGCAGCAGGTCGCTGAGCTCGGTGTCGGCGACCTCGCCGATCCGGCCCTGGGCGGCCAGCAGGGTGGTCACCGTGCGGGCCCGCAGCAGCGCGTCCGCCTCGTTGTCGGCGATCACGTGGGCCACTCCGGACTTTCGTCCGTGGGTGTCGGGCCCGCCCAACCGCAGCATGTCGACGTCTTCGCCGGTGACCGAGCGGACCACGTCCGGGCCGGTGACGAAGATTCGTCCGGTCGGGGCGATGATCACCACATCGGTCAGTGCGGGGCCGTAGGCGGCACCACCGGCGGCCGCGCCGAGCACCACCGAGATCTGCGGGATCTTGCCCGAGGCCTGGGTCATGGCATGGAAGATCCGGCCGACTGCATGCAGGCTGAGCACGCCCTCGGCCAGCCGGGCACCGCCGGAGTGCCAGATCCCGATGATCGGAATCCGCTCGATCATGGCCTGGCGGTACGCCTGGACGACGACCTCGCAGCCGTCGACGCCCATGGCGCCACCCATCACGGTGGCGTCGGAGCAGAACGCGACCACCCGGGAACCGTTGACGGTGCCGAGTGCGGCCAGCATGCCGGACTGGTCATCGGCGCTGATCAGCTCCAGCGAACCGGCATCGAGCAGTGCGGCCAGTCGGGCATTCGGGTTGCGCGGGTCTTCCTCGCGGGGCAGCCGGGGCGGCTTGGCAACGGCGTCAGTCATGGGAACCTCCAGGTCGGCCGGGGCCGGTTTTGGGTAGGCCGCGATGGCCGCACCTGGTGCGGCCTGCGGTAAGGGGACTCAGCGGGTGGAGTTGGCGTTGGTGACGACGACGGCCACGTTGTGGCCGCCGAAGCCGAAGGAGTTGTTGATACCGGCCAGGTCGCCGGCGGGCAGCGGGCGAGCCACATTGGCGGCGATGTCGATGCCCAAGTCGGGCTCCGGATCCTCGAGGTTGATCGTGGGCGGCACCATCCGGTCGCGCAGGGCGAGCACGGTGGCGATGGTCTCCAGAGCGCCGGCCCCGCCCAGCAGGTGGCCGGTCATCGACTTGGTCGACGTCACCACACAGCCGTCGGCGGCTGCGCCGAGCCCGGTCCGAATGGAGCCGGCTTCGGTGACGTCGCCCTGCGGGGTGGAGGTGCCGTGGGCGTTGACATGCTTGATGTCGGACGGGCTGAGCTTGGCGTCGGCGATGGCCTTGATCATGGCGCCGGACTGGCCTTCGCCGGTCGGATCCGGCTGCACGATGTCGTGGCTGTCAGCGGTGATCCCGCTGCCGGCGATGGTGCCGTAGATCTTGGCGCCGCGAGCCAGGGCATGCTCGAGGGTCTCGATCACCATGACCGCCGAGCCCTCGCCCATCACGAAGCCGTCGCGACCGCGATCCCACGGCCGGGACGCGCCCTCCGGGTCGTCGTTGCGGCGGCTGACCGCCTGCATCTGGCTGAACGCGGCCAGCGGCAGCGGATGGATGGTCGCCTCGGTGCCGCCGACCACGGCGATGTCGGCGCGGCCGAGTCGCAGCTGATCCACCGCCAAGGCGATGGCCTCGTTGGATGAGGCGCAAGCCGAGACCGGAGCGTGAACGCCGGCCTTGGCGTGGACGGCCAGGCCGACATTCGCGGCCGGCGCATTGGCCATCAGCATCGGAATGGTGAACGGGCTCACCCGGCGATAGCCCTTGTCGCGCTGGGCATCCCAGTTGTTGAGCAGTGAGTGCAGGCCGCCGATTCCGCTGGCCACCGAGACGCTGAGCCGATGCGGATCGACCTGGCTGCCTTCGGGGGCCTCCCACTCGAAGCCGGCATCGATCCAGGCCTCTTGGGCCGCGATCAGGGCCAACTGCGTGGAGCGGTCTAGCCGACGGGCCTTCACCCGATCGATCACCGCTGAGGGGTCGACGGCGATCTGGCCGGCAATCCGGACCGGCAGGTCGGCTGCCCAGTCCTCGGTGATGGCGCTCACGCCGGAGCGTCCGGCGAGCATTCCGGCCCAGGTGGACGCCAAGTCTCCGCCCAGTGGCGTGGTGGCGCCCAGGCCGGTGATCACGATCTCAGTCATGCAAGCTCCCCGCGGTGGTGGTCGAGTGGGGTGTGGTGGGCCGGCGTGATGCCGCTCCCTGTGGGGAGCGGCCGCCGGTCACAGCTGGGTTCAGCTGTGCGCTTCGATGTAGGCGACGGCGTCGCCCACGGTCTTGAGGTTCTTGGACTCCTCGTCGGGGATGGTGACCCCGAACTTCTCCTCGCAGCCGACCAGGATCTCAACCATGGCGAGGCTGTCGACGTCCAGGTCATCGACGAAGGACTTGTCCAGCTGGACGTCCTCGACGGCTACGCCGGCGACGTCGTTGACGAGCTCGGCGAGGCCGGCGCGGATCTCTTCGGTGGTGGCCATTTCATATCTCCTTGTGTTGTGGGTCTTGGGTCCGGACGGGCCGGAGGTTCAGGGGAGGGTGATCACCTGGCCGGAGTACACCAGCCCGGCTCCGAAGCCGATGATCAAGGCGGTTTGGCCGCTCTTGGCCTCACCGGAGCTCAGCAGGGCGTCCATAGCCATCGGGATGGTGGCTGCGGAGTTGTTGCCGAGGTGTTGAATGGTCCGGGCTACCACGACGTGCTCAGGCAGCTTCAGGTAGCGCAGCAGGGTGTCGGTGATCCGGTTGTTGGCCTGGTGCGGGATGAACACGTCCAGCTGGTCCGGGCCGATGCCGGCGGCATCGAGTGCCTTCTTGGCGGCCCCGGCGATGAAGGTGGTCGCCCACTTGAAGACCGCGCGTCCGTCCATGCCGAGCTTGGGGAAGGTGCCCTCGGCGACGGCCTTCTGCCAGTCTGCGGTCTGCCAGATGACGCCCTCCTGGGCACCGTCCGAACCCCAGATCACCGGGCCGATCCCGTTGGTCTCGCTCGGCCCGACCACCACTGCACCGGCGCCGTCCCCGAACAGGAAGGCGGTGCCGCGGTCGGTGAGGTCGGTGATGTGGCTGATCGTCTCGCCGGCGATCACCAGGACGTACTCGGCCTGGCCGGCGCGGACGATCGACTCGGCCTGGGCCAGCGCGTAACTGAAGCCGGCGCAGGCGGCGGAGATGTCGTACGCG
The DNA here is from genome assembly GCA_001603275.1 of Actinomycetales bacterium Actino_02. GTDB lineage: Bacteria > Actinomycetota > Actinomycetes > Propionibacteriales > Propionibacteriaceae > Propionicimonas. Next base: position 200,550 of record LUYM01000020.1, read on the forward strand.
GCGGCGTCGCCGATGCCCAGCTCGGCGGCCAGCTTGGGAGCCAGCGCCGGGGTCTGGTGGTAGTGCGAGATCGTCGACAGGATCACCGCGCCGATCTTCGATGCCTCGATGCCGGAGCGCTCGATGGCCTTTCCGGCGGCCTCCAGGCAGAGGGTCTCGATGGTCTCGCCCTCGGCCACCCAGCGACGCTCCTTGATGCCGGTGCGCTGGGTGATCCACTCGTCGGAGGAGTCGATGAACTGCAGCAGGTACTCGTTGTCGATGACCTTGGACGGGGTGGCCGAGCCGACGCTGAGAATGCGTGCGTACGCGGCTCCGGTGCTGGCCTTGAGTTCGGTCACTGGGCTCCTGCCTCGGTTGCGGGGTACAGCCGGATCAGCGGCTGGCCCGGGGCCACCGGGTCACCGTCCTCAACCAGCCATTCGGTAACGGTGCCATCGTGGGTGGCGCGGACCTCGACGCTGTCGCGCAGGTTCGCCGCGGTGCCGATCACGGTGCCGGCGGTGATCACCTGGCCGGTCTCGATCCCGGTGGCCTTGGCGAACTCGCCCTTGATCGGGGAGACCAACATCCGCCACGACGGCGTACTGGCCAGCGGGTTCGCCCAGCCGGCATCGCCGTGACGGGCCACGAAGTCCTGGGCGTCGGCCAGCTGATCGGGGGTGTTCAGGCTGAACAGCTCCACGCCCTTGAGGTTGCGCTTGGCGATCCCGGTCAGGGTGCCGGCCGGGGGAAGCTCGAGCAGCCCGGTGACGCCGATCTCGGCCATGGTGGCCAGGCACAGATCCCAGCGCACCGGGTTGGCCACCTGCTTGACCAGGCGAGCCAGGTATTCGCGCCCGGACTGGACGACCTGGCCGTCGGCGTTCGACAGCAGCCGGGTGCGCGGATCGTGAGTGGTGATCGCTCGGGACAGCCGGTCGAGGTGGGCGACGGCCGGCTGCATGTGCACCGTATGGAAGGCGCCGGCCACACTGAGCTGGATCAATCGGGCCTTGGCCGGGGGATTGGCCTGCAGGTCGGCCAACTGCTCGACGGTGCCGGCGGCGACCACCTGTCCGGAGCCGTTGTTGTTGGCGGCAGTCAGTCCGGCAGCGGCGATGGCGGCCTGCACCTCGTCCGGATCGCCGCCGATGACAGCCATCATCGAGGTCGGACGGACGGCACTGGCTGCGGCCATCTGGGCGCCGCGCTCGCGGACGAAGACCATCGCCTGCTCGGCGGACAGCACGCCGACTGCGGCGGCTGCGGTGATCTCGCCGACGCTGTGCCCGGCGGCCACGCCGGTGCGACGGAAGCCGTCGGCAGGCTGCGGGAACAGCTCCAAAGCACTCAGTAGGCCGGCTGCCACCAACAGCGGCTGGGCGATCGCGGTGTCCCGGATCGTCTCCGCATCGGCCTGAGTGCCGTAGTGGGCCAGATCAATTCCGGCGACCGTGGACAGCCAGTTCAGCCGATCGGCGAACCGGGGCTCCTCGAGCCACGGGGCCAGGAAGCCGGGGGTTTGAGCACCCTGTCCGGGCGCAACGATTGCAAGCACCCCACCACTGTGGCGAGAAATGGAACGGCGTGCGGGCCTCCGCATCACGAAAAAGCAACGGGCAATTTTGTAGGTTTCCTACAACGGCGCGCCGGGTTCGGCGGGCTCTCCTTGTCGCCCCTTGTCGGATCTGCTCAACCGAGCAGGCGACCCAAGGTCAGTGCCAGTCGCAGCGCGTAGGCGTCCCGGGCGTCCGTTGGTGAATAACCGGTGATGTCCTGAATCCGGCGCAGGCGATAGCGCACCGTGTTCGGGTGGACGAACAGGGCTCGCGCCGTGCCCTCGATCGAGGAGTTCTGCTCGAAGAAGGAGGCCAGCGTGTCGACCAGGTCGCCTGCTGCCACCAGCGGCTGGTAGAGCTCGGTGGACAAGGCCCGCCGGGCGTGGCCGTCCCCGGCGAGAGCTCGTTCCGGCAGCAGGTCCACCGCGGCCACCGGGCGCGGTGCCTGCGGCCAGGCCGCAGCCGAGCGCAGACCCGACAGGGCTGCGCGAGCGCTGCCGACAGCCTCGCCAAGGCTGTGTACCACTGGGCCGACTACAACTTGGCCTGGACCGAACTGATCGACGAAGCCGGCCACGGTGGCCACCAGTTCGGGCGTGGACGGCAGTCGTCCGCCCAGCACCACCACCAGCCGGTCGCCCTGCGGCGCGGCCAAGACATCCAGCGACTCCGCCTGGGCTGCGGCCCGGATGCTCTCGACGGCTCGAACCGGATCCTGAGGGGCGGTGCCGATGGCCACGGCGATGTCCGGAGTGGCCAGCCAGCCCAGCGTCGAGGCGCGGGAGACGACCGACTCATCGGCGTCCCCGCGCAGCACGGCGTCGACCACCATGGCTTCCAGCCGGGTGTCCCAGGCGCCGCGCGCCTCGGCGGCGCGGGCGTACACTTTGGCGGCGGCGAAGGCGATCTCGCGGGAGTAGCGCAGGATCCCGATCCGCAAGGGGAGCTGCTCGCTCTCCGGCATGGTGGCGATCCGCTCTTCGACGGTCTCGATCGTGCTGCGGACCAGGTCCACTGTCTGGTTCAAGGCGATCCGCCGGGCCAGGGCCCGAGGTGCGGCGTCGAACGCCGCCGAGGGGTCGGCACCCTCGCCGCCGCTGGCGAACCAGCTGATGAACCCGTCGATGCCGGCTCTGGCCACCACGGTGATCCAGGAGCGGTGTTCGGCGTCCAGCTCGCCGAACCAGGGATGATCGGCCGCGATCCGGGCCAGGGCTCGAGTGGTCAGACCCGCGGCCTCGGCGCCGAGCTCGCGGGCACTGGCCGCGCGGGCCTCGGGTGCGGGCCACCAGGACTGGTCGGTGGCGGTCATCGTCTCTCGATCTCGGCCACTCGCGCAGCGACGATCAGGTCGATCAGCTCCTCGCTGAGTGGAGCAGCCAGCGTGAAGTGGATGCTTCCCTTGGTGGTGGTCAGGCCCGGCCGGACGGACGCGGCCGCGGCCACCACGGCCGAGGAGAACGGATAGAGGGAGAAGTCCTTGGCGCCGACCCGGAAGCCGATCACCGGCTTGCCCGCATGCATCAGCGCCGGGATCCCGTAGCTGACCCCTTCTACAGCGTCGGGAAGCCGACGGCGGGCGGCCGCGACCAGCCGCGACAGCAGCTCGCGGGCATCTTCCGGGCTGTCCGCGATCAGGTCCCAGAGAGCTCCCATGGCCCGAATCCTAGGCTGCGTGGGCTGATTCGGGGGCAATCGAGAGCCAGGTTGGCGGTCGCGGGAATAATCCGGACGGTCGAGGAACTGCTAATAATCGGGCCACCAAGAGCCCTGAGCGCTCCTGACCGGACGCCCGAGCCGATCCTGCCGGGTAAGGTCAGCCTTGCTCGACGATCTCGAGCTGTACGACCGAAAGGCACCCTACCGTGGCAAGTCGCGACCAAGCCGGCCCGATCCTGAACGGATTGCCGACCAACCTTCCCGACATCGATTCCGAGGAGACCGCCGAGTGGCTGGAGTCCCTCGACATGCTCCTGGACGAGTCCGGCCGCAACCGGGCTCGTTACATCATGCTGCGGCTGCTGGAGCGGGCCCGCGACAAGCACGTGGGGCTCCCGGCACTGACCGCGACCGACTACGTCAACACCATTCCGGCCGATCAGGAGCCCTGGTACCCCGGCGATGTCGAGCTTGAGCGCAAGTTCCGTCGCCTGGCCCGCTGGAACGCCGCGATCATGGTGCACCGGGCCCAGCGCCCCGGCATCGGCGTCGGCGGCCACATCTCCACCTATGCGTCCTCTGCGACGCTGTACGAGGTGGGCTTCAACCACTTCTTCCGCGGCAAGGATCACCCCGGCGGCGGCGACCAGGTCTTTTTCCAGGGCCACGCCAGCCCCGGCATGTACGCCCGGGCCTTCCTCGAGGGGCGGCTCAGCGAGAACCAGATGGACGGGTTCCGGCAGGAGAAGAGCCACCTGGTCAATGGACGTCCGGTCGCGCTGCCGTCCTACCCGCACCCGCGGCAGATGCCCGAGTTCTGGGAGTTCCCGACCGTGTCGATGGGGCTGGGCCCGATCAACGCCATCCACCAGGCTCAGTTCAACAAGTACCTGGCCAATCGCGGCCTGAAGGACACCACCGATCAGCACGTGTGGGCCTTCCTCGGCGACGGCGAGATGGACGAGGTGGAGAGCCGCGGCGCACTGCAGCTGGCCGCCTACGAGCAGCTGGACAACCTGACCTTTGTGGTCAACTGCAACCTGCAGCGCCTGGACGGCCCGGTCCGTGGCAACGGCAAGATCATGCAGGAGCTGGAGAGCTTCTTCCGCGGTGCCGGTTGGAACGTCATCAAGGTGGTCTGGGGGCGCGGCTGGGATCCGCTGCTGGCCGCCGACAACGACGGCGCGCTGCTGAACCTGATGAATGCCACCACCGACGGTGACTTCCAGACCTTCAAGGCCAACGACGGCGGCTATGTCCGCGACAACTTCTTCGGCCGCGACCCGCGCACGGCAGCCATGGTCGCCGACTGGTCCGACGATCGGATCTGGAAGCTCACCCGTGGTGGCCACGACTACCACAAGGTGTACTCGGCCTATCAGGCGGCCATGGAGTTCAAGGGTGCCCCGACAGTCATCCTGGCCCACACCATCAAGGGCTACTTCCTGGGCAGCCACTTCGCCGGACGCAACGCGACCCACCAGATGAAGAAGCTGGCGCTGGACGACCTCAAGCAGTTCCGGGATCGCCTCGACATGCCGATCAGCGATGCCGTGCTGGAGGAGAACCCCTACCAGCCGCCGTACGTGAACCCCGGCCCCGAGGACGAGCGGATCGCCTACGTCCTCGAGCGTCGCAAGGCGCTGGGCGGTTGGGTGCCCGAGCGCCGCGACGTCGCCAAGCCGCTCCCGCTGCCCGCACCGAGTGCCTATGCCGCGGTGAAGCAGGGTTCAGGCCAGCAGCCGGTGGCGACCACCATGGCCTGGGTGCGCCTGCTCAAGGATCTGATGCGCGACAAGGGCTTCGGCCCGCACGTCGTGCCGATCATCCCCGACGAGGCGCGAACCTTCGGCATGGACTCGTTCTTCCCGACCATCAAGATCTACAACCCGCACGGCCAGAACTACACCCCGGTCGACCACGAGCTGATGCTCGCCTACCGGGAGAGCCCCAAGGGTCAGATCCTGCACATGGGCATCAACGAGGCCGGCTCGGTGGCTGCTTTCACCGCCGCCGGATCGTCCTACGCCACCCACGGCGTGCCGATGGTGCCGATCTACGTCTTCTACTCGATGTTCGGCTTCCAGCGCACGGCTGACGCCATCTGGGCTGCGGCGGACCAGTTGTCCCGCGGCTTCATGATCGGCGCGACCGCTGGCCGGACCACGCTGACCGGCGAAGGCACCCAGCACATGGACGGGCACAGCCACCTGCTGGCGGCCACCAACCCGGCCGTCGTCGCCTACGACCCGGCCTACGGCTATGAGATCGCCCACATCATGGAGGACGGTCTGCGCCGGATGTACGGGGAGAACCCCGAGAACGTCATCTACTACCTGACCGTCTACAACGAGCCGATGCCGCAGCCTGCGGAGCCGGAGAATGTCGACGTCGAAGGCATCGTCAAGGGCATGTACCTGCTCAAGGAGGGCAACTTCGACGGAGTCGGAGCCGATGCCCGTCGCGCGCAGTTGCTCGCCTCCGGAGTGGGTGTGGCCTGGGCGCTGGAAGCCCAGGAGCTGCTGAAGAAGGACTTCGGTGTGGTGGCGGACGTGTGGAGCGTGACCAGCTGGAATGAGCTGCGCCGCGACGGCCTGATCTGCGACGAGCAGAAGTTCCTGCACCCCGATCAGCCGGCTCAGGTTCCGTGGGTCACCCAGAAGCTGCAGGGCCGTCCCGGCCCGGTGCTGGCCGTGTCCGACTTCATGCGGGGCGTCCAGGACCAGATCCTCAACTGGGTTCCGCAGCGCTTCGCCTCGCTGGGTGCCGATGGCTTCGGCTTCTCCGACACTCGTGCGGCCGCTCGCCGCTTCTTCCACATCGACGGCCCGTCGCTGGTGGTCCGCACCCTGCAGGAACTGGCTGCGGCTGGCGAACTGGATGCCGGTGAGGCGGCCCGCGCCGCCGAGCTGTACCACCTCAACGACGTCTCGGCAGGCGCCTCCGGCACAGTTGGTGGCGACTCCTGAGTGGACTCGTCTTTCCTCGGCGGTCCAGATCTGGCAGGCTGAAAGCCATTCAGATTCTGGACTGGCCGAGAGAGGTGTTGAGCGCGTGAGTACCGCGCCCGGATCGACCACCGGTTCCCCGGTGGCCGCGTTGGGATTGGCCGCTGGCCAGGTGGTCCAGGAGCTCGGCTGGGACGAGGACGTCGACGAGGGTTTGCGCTCAGCGATTCAGGACGTCATCGGTGAGGATTTCGTCTACGAAGCCATCGAGGCTGTCGATGTCGTGCTGCTGTGGTGGCGCGATGAGGACGGCGATCTCGGCGACGGACTGGTGGACGCGCTGACCGATCTCGCGGCCGGTGGCTCGATTTGGCTGCTCACCCCGAAGGTGGGCCGGGACGGCTACCTGGATCCGTCCGATCTGGCTGAGGCGGCATTGACCGCCGGCCTGGCCCTGGCCAACTCGGTCTCGGCCGGTAAGGGCTGGCAGGGGCACAAGTTGGTGCGGCCCAAGGGTGGCCGTCGCTAGCGGGCGAGCCGGATGGCTCGCTGTCGGTGCCAGCACAGTGGTGCTGGTCCTGGCGGGCTGCTCGGGTACGTCGGCACCCTCGGCCCCGGTGCCAGGGGCGTCCGAGACCGCTCAGCCGTCGCTGTCAGTGTCGGCGGGCCCATCCGCCGCAAGTGTCTCGCCGACGAGTTCGCCGGCCTCCACCGCACCGGACACCGTGCGCCTGGCGGGGGCTCCCAACTTCCGTGACCTGGCCGGCGACGGTGCCGGACTGCAGCTCGCTGACGGCCGGCACCTGGCCCGCGGCGTCGTCTATCGCTCCGGCAAACTCAGCAACCTCACTGCGGCCGATCTGAAGGCGCTGAGGAGCCTTGGCCTGGTGGCGATCTTCGACCTGCGCACCCCCGACGTGGCGCGCCGGTCACCCGATCCTGCCGTCGCCGGGGCGGATTATCAGCTGATCAACCTGTTCGGAGTGCAAACGGCGCCGTCCCCGCGGATTCGGACGGTGGCGGACGCTCGGGCCCGGCTGCGAGAACTGAACGTCGAGTTCGTCACCGACCCCGAGCAGCGCCGCCGGCTGCGGGATGTCCTGGAACAGATCGCTGCTGCGCCCGGCCCGGTGCTGATCCACTGCACCGAGGGCAAGGACCGCACCGGATGGGTGTCGGCAATGCTGGCGCATCTGGCCGGCGCCGATGATCAGGTGGTGCTCAGCTCCTATCTGGCGTCCAATCAGTACCGCGCCGCGGAGGTGAAGGCAGGCTATGCGGCGCGGAAGAAGGCCGACGGCCAAGCGGCGGCCGAGCTCTACCTGGCTCAGGCCAGGGTGGAGCCGCAGTACCTCCAGGCCGGCCTGGAGGCCGCGCAGAGCCGCTATGGAGGCCTGGACGGCTACCTGCGCGACGGAGTGGGCCTGACGGCGGCCACGATCGAGAAGCTGCGGGCCAAGCTGATCAGCACGTAGCCGACTCTCGGTTCCCGATTCTGGCCGGCTGCCCCCTAGGATGTCCGGGCGGGCGCATAGCTCAGTTGGTTAGAGCACCTCCCTTACAAGGAGGGGGTCGGGGGTTCGAGTCCCTCTGCGCCCACCCTGCCGGTGCCGCCGACGCGCCAGGGTGACCATACCCGTGGTGTGCGGGCCTCAGCGCTGCTGATTCCGGCGCAGGGCCGCCTCGCCACCGTCGAAGTCGCGCCTGCCAGCGCTGATCTATTACTGATTCTTCAATTCCGGCAAGTTTGTTGCTAATTCAGCGCAATTCAGTCTCGTCCTGAACTTGAGGGTTTGCGGGGCCAAAAGCAGCATGAAAGAGAGGGTAGCCTCTTGTTTCCGGGCTGGGCGTCTGCTGGGGCTGTGCGGCCCCGGCGTTGGGGCTGTTCCGCAGGGTTCAAGGCCTAGTCGGCCTGGGAAAAGTAAAATGCCCGCCACGAACCTGGGAACGTTCTGCGGGCACTGCCGGGGGGCAGGGGGTCCGGTTCAGGGGAACCGGACGATGAGGCGATCGGCTCGGGGGGAACCACCCGCCTCGAGAAGAACTCTACGCAGGGATTTGCAGCTAATGCAACCCCGATTGCCAGACAATTTCGATTGCATTCTTCCGGATACTAATCCGGTCCCCCCAATAGGTGACAGGCCCGTCACTCGTCCGGGTGACTCGGTGGCCGCCCTTGGCCGGAGTCTCGGCACGGACGGCTCACGGTAAAGTAGTCGACTGTGACCGCAGCAGACCTCCAGGCCGATCTGGCCAGTCTCGACCGAACCCTCCAGTCGATCGAAGCCGTCCTCGACCCGGCGGCCAAGAGGGCCGAGATCGCCGAGCTGGCCGAGCAGGCCGCCGCCCCCGATCTGTGGGACGACCAGGAGAACGCCCAGGCGGTCACCTCCAGGTTGTCTCGACTGCAAGCCGAGGTGGATCGGATCCTCGCGTTGCGCGGACGAGTGGACGATCTCGGCGTGCTGATCGAACTTGCCGTGGAGGAAGACGATCCGGGCACCCTGGTCGAGGCCCAGCGGGATCTGAAGGCGCTGGCGGCCGACATCCAGGCCCTCGAGATCCGCACCCTGCTGTCGGGTGAGTACGACCAACGTGATGCGCTGGTGACTATCCGCGCTGAGGCCGGCGGCGTCGATGCGGCCGACTTCGCGTCCATGCTGCTGCGGATGTACCTGCGCTGGGCTGAGCGTCACGGCTATGCCACCGAGGTCTACGACACCTCCTTCGCCGAAGAGGCCGGCATCAAGTCGGCCACCTTCACCGTGAAGGAGCCGTTCGCCTACGGCATGCTCTCGGTCGAGCAGGGGACACATCGACTGGTTCGGATCAGCCCCTTCGACAACCAGGGCCGACGTCAGACCTCCTTCGCCGGCGTCGACGTGCTGCCGGTCACCGAGGAGACCGACCACATCGACATTCCTGAGGCCGACATCCGGGTGGACGTTTTCCGTTCATCGGGCCCCGGCGGCCAGAGCGTGAACACCACCGACTCGGCCGTGCGGATCACCCACCTGCCGACCGGCTTGGTGGTCTCCTGTCAGAACGAGAAGTCGCAACTGCAGAACAAGGCCGCGGCCATGCGGGTGCTGCAGTCGCGGCTGCTGGAGCGGATGCGGGCGGAGAAGGAAGCCGAGATGCGCGGGCTGAAGGGCGACGCCGGCAACTCCTGGGGTTCCCAGATGCGTTCCTATGTGCTGCATCCCTACCAGATGGTCAAGGATCTGCGCACCGAGCATGAGGTCGGCAACCCGGACGCCGTGTTCGACGGCGACATCGACGCGTTCATCGACGCCGGGGTGCGCTGGCGCCGTCAGCAGGGCGAGCGCTGACACGCCGCACGGCTTGTCGGGGGCGATTGGCTGCGTCCTCTAGACTCCTGGTTGACCGTTCCTCAGGATTTCTTAAGCTTACTTCCCCAATGTCTACCGGGACGGTCAGTTCACTGTGATCAGATTCGAGAACGTCACCAAGACCTACGACGGCCAGTCGAGGCCTGCGCTGAACAACGTGACGGTAGAGATCGCCAAGGGCGAGTTCGCCTTCCTGGTCGGAACCTCCGGCTCGGGTAAGTCGACGTTCCTGCGGCTGATCCTGCGCGAGTACCTGCCGACCAGCGGGCACATTCACGTGGCCGGCCAGGACCTGAGCCGGATGCACAGTTGGAAGGTGCCGGGGCTGCGTCGTCGGATCGGGACGGTGTTCCAGGACTTCCGGCTGTTGCCGGGCAAGACCGTCAATGAGAACGTCGCCTTCGCGCTTCAAGTGATCGGCAAGCCGAGCTCGGTGATCCGCAAGGTCGTCCCCGAGACCCTGGAGCTGGTCGGGCTGGAGGGCAAGGGGGAGCGTCTGCCGGAAGAGCTGTCCGGTGGCGAGCAGCAGCGGGTCGCGATCGCTCGGGCCTTCGTCAACCGCCCGGCCATCCTGATCGCCGACGAGCCCACCGGCAACCTTGACCCGACCACCAGCGTCGGAATCATGAAGCTTCTGGATCGGATCAACCGGTCCGACACCACCGTGGTGATGGCCACCCACGATGCCAACATCGTCGACCAGATGCGTAAGCGAGTGATCGAACTGTCCAACGGTGAAGTCGTCCGTGACCAGACCAAGGGCGTCTATGGCTACCAGTGATCAGCAGCGGAGCACGGGAGGCCGGCGATGAGACACACCTTCAGTGAGGCGTGGTCGGGGCTGCGCCGCAATGCGTCGATGGCCGTGGCCGTGGTCGTCACCATTTGGGTATCACTGACCTTGTTCGGGACCGGGCTGCTGGTCGCCCAACAGGTCGACCGGCTCAAGGACGAGTGGTACGACAAGATCGAGATCAGCGTGTTCCTGTGTGTCCCGGATTCGCCGGGGGCGAACTGTGAGGACGGCGCCGGCACCACCGACGCTCAGCGGCAGGCCATCGAGCAGACCCTGAAGTCGAACCCGGAGGTCGCCGAGGTCTACTACGAGTCCAAGGAACAGGCCTTCGAGCAGTTCAAGGAGTTCGCCGCCGACAACCCGGTGCTGCAGACCACGACCGTCGACATGATGCAGGACTCGTTCCGGGTGAAGCTGAAGAACCCGGAGGAGTACCTCGGGGTGGTTTCGGCCGTGAACGGCATGCCGGGAGTACAGCTGGTCCAGGACTTGCGCAAGATCCTGGATCCGATGTTCGCCTGGCTGAACCTGGCCCGCTGGGCCACGGTCGGGCTGAGTGGCTTGCTGCTGTTGGCCGCCGCGCTCCAGATCGGCAACACCATTCGGATGGCGGCCTTCTCCCGGCGGCGCGAGATCGGCATTATGCGGCTGGTCGGCGCCTCGAACTGGTACATCATGCTGCCGTTCCTGATGGAGTCGCTGGTGGCTGCCATCGGTGGCGCAGCGCTGGCCTGTCTCACTCTGGCTGGCGTGGAGCAGTTCGTGATCGTCGACAAGGCGGCCCGAGAAATCACCACCATCCGGTGGATCGAGTGGTCACAAGTCGGCTGGGCGATGGGCGTGATCTCCATCGTGGCCGTCGTGCTATCAGTCATACCTACCCTCATCGCGACTCGAAGGTTCCTTCGGGTTTAGCCAGACAACTGATAGGGGCGAATCGTGCGGGTGCCTTCCTCCACCCAGAACGTGGCCCGGGGCAGCGGCCCTGGACGAATGTGGACCGGACTCCGGTCGCTACTGGTGATCGGCCTGGTCGCGGGTCTGAGCGTGAGTCTCAGCGGACCTGCGCAGGCGGAGAACCTCAATGACGCCCGGGATCGGGTCCGTCGTGAGCTCTCCCAGACCAACAAACAAGTCGCCGCGGACAAGAAGGCTTTGGCCGACGCCAAGGCGCAACTGGTGGACGCTCAGGAGCAGCTGATCACGGCCCAGCGGGCGCTCGAGGCCGCCAACGCCAAGCTCGACCAGGCAAAGGCCGATGATGCGCAGATTGCGCAGGAGCTGGCCGAAGCGGACGCGGCCGCACAGGCGGCACAGGCTGCCGAGCAGCAAGCGCAGGCACGGGTCGCCGAACAGCGGCGGGTGGTGGCCAATGCCGTCCGCTCTGCCTACCAGCAGCAGACGCCGCTCCTCGGGGTGACCATGGTGCTCGGTTCCGACTCGGCCGCCGATCTGGCCCAGCGGATGCAGTGGACCGACTCCATCTTGGGCAATGTGCAGGCGCAGTACGCGCGACTCAGCGCCGCGGAGGCCGAGTTGGCCGCAACGACGGCCTCCAAGCAGGCTGCCCAGGCCAAAGTCGCCGAACGCCGCCAGGCCAGTGCCTCGGCGCTGGCCAAGGTGCAGAAGCTCACTCGCGAAGCGGCCGGCTATCAGGCGACGGTGACCGCTCTGGTGGCCAAGCGGGAGAAGGCGAAGTCCGCGGCCAAGGATGAGCTTGACCAGTCCCAGTCGCAATACGAGGCGCTGCAGCGCGAGGAAGCAAAGATCGCGGCGAAGCTGGCCAAGGACAACTACAACCTGGTCAACAAGGGCGGCTTCATCCGTCCGGTGAATGCGCCGGCCGGATCCCCCTTCGGAATGCGCTTCCACCCGATCCTGCACTACTGGCGGATGCACTGGGGCACCGACTTCGGCGCCGCCTGCGGTGCCCCGATCCGGGCCATGGCGAACGGCAAGGTGGTGTCGGCCGGCTGGACTACTACCGGCTTCGGCAACTACACGATCATCAGCTACGGCAAGATGAAGGGCGCCCAGCTGGCCAGCGGCTATGCCCACCAGTCCAAGATCATCGTCAAGGCCGGTGAGTATGTGGCTCAAGGCCAGATCGTCGGCTACGTCGGCACCACCGGGCTGAGCACGGGATGCCACCTGCACCTGCAGATCTACCGCAACGGTGAGCGGGTCAACCCGATGAACTACCTCTGATCGCGGGCGGCGGAGCCGTCAGCCGGAGTTGGTAGGCTGACGGAACCGCACTGTGGGAAGGAGGAGCCATGCCGCGACCGCAGGGACGGATCATGGTGGCGCAGAACCGCAAAGCGCGGCACGACTACCACCTGCACGACCGCTTCGAAGCGGGCATCGTGCTCACCGGCACCGAGGTGAAGTCGTTGCGTCTGGGCCGAGCATCGCTGGCCGATGCCTTCGCCACCGTCGACGACGGCGAGGTCTGGCTGCGCAATGCGCACATCCCGGAGTACGCCTTCGGCACGTGGACCAACCACGCCACCCGGCGCAATCGCAAGCTGCTGTTGCATCGCAAGGAGATCACCAAGCTCGATCGCGAGACGTCGGCGACCGGCAAGACCATCGTTCCGCTGGCCATCTACTTCTCCGACGGATACGCCAAGGTCGAACTGGCTATCGCCACCGGCAAGAAGGACTGGGACAAGCGACAGACTATCGCTGCCCGCGACGCCGACCGGGACACACAGCGTGAGTTGGCCGCTCGCAACCGGGGCGAACGGTGAGCCGAGGGAGGCTTCCCTCCTGGCTGGCGGCGCTGGCCGTCTTGATGCTGACCGGCTGGTCGGCGGTGGTTGCCGCGCCGTCGGCCGTGGCCGCGTCCGGTGATCGGATCGACAGCCTCAACGTCGTCGCCACCGTGGACGAGCAGGGCTACGTCCATGTCACCGAGACCTTCGTCTGGCGGTTCGGATCCGGATCGGGACGCCACGGCATCACCCGTACCCTGATCACTCGCGAGCCGGACGGCACCAGCGACTTCGACATGGTGTACCGGATCGACCAGATCACGGTGTCCAGCCCTGACCCGCAGGTGGCCACGGATCTCCAGATCACCGACAGAGGCAGCGGGCGCGAGCAGTATCAGGAACTGAGAATCGGCTCACCGGACCAGACGGTCAGCTCCGACACGGCCACGTACGTGATCTCCTATCGGGAGCTGGGCTTGCTCCGCACGGCGAATGGCATCCCGCAGCTCTATTGGGATGTGACCGGCTCGTCGATGCCCGCGATCAGCGCCGCCCAGGTGGCGGTGAGTGTGCCCGGTGGAGCTCAGGACGCGGTCTGCTCGATCGCACGAGCGGGTCAGAGCGGGAGTTGCCAGGAAGCGAAAGTAGTCGGCCAGCAGGCCGTTTTCGCTGGTGCCGTCCCTTCCGGCGAGCTGATGACTGTCGCCGTGAAACTGGCCGATGGTGCGGTCACTAATCCCAACGTCCTGCGCGAGGAGAGCGCCGACGCCATTGCCGCCCGTCAGACCGCCTGGCAGCTCGGTGGCTCGCTGGGGGTCGCGGCCCTGGTGCCGTTCGCCGGCTGGGCCTACCTGCGCCGCCGCACCCGCGACTACCGCTTCGCCGGCATGCCGCCGGGCACCATCCCGCCACCGGGAGTGGCGGCCACCGAAGTGCTTTCCGACCCGAAGCTGGAGATCCCGGTCTGCTTCGCGCCGCCACCGATCGCTGTCGCCGAGGCCGGCCTGCTGGTCGACGGCGAGTTGCAGGTGCGCGACACCACGGCAACCCTGGTCAGCCTGGCCGTCAGTGGGGCGGTCCGGTTGCGCAGTGACGAGATCCAGCAGGTGGAGCTGGTCGACCCGTCGGTTCGACTCGGCGGGCCGGAGCAGGTGCTGCTGGCGGAGCTGTTCCCCACGGCCGAGGTCGGCAGTCAGCGCGACTTGGGTGAGGCCGGCACGATGACCGATGCGCATGAGTCGGTTGGACGTGCCGTGATGAATCACGCCAGCCAGGAGGGCTGGTTCGCCCGCGAGCCCGGAGGCGTCGTCGGAGTGGGGCGCGGCCTGGCTAAGACACTGTTCCCGCTGATCGTGGTGGGCTTCTTCGGGGTGAACGTGCTGGGCTCGATGGTGCTGTGGGCCCTGCCTGTGCTCGGCTCGCTGGTAATCACCTGGGTGGTGGTTCGAGCGCGACTGCGCCGCGGTCAGCGAACCGGGCTGGGCCGAGCGCTCACTGATCAGATCGAGGGCTTCCGGCTATACCTGGCAACGGCCGAGGCCGAGCAGTTGCAGTTCGAAGAGGGCGAGGACATCTTCAGTAAGTACCTGCCCTGGGCAGTGATGTTCGACCTGACGGAGCGCTGGACGAAAGTGTGTGAACGGCTGGTCGAGCTCGGCCGGATTCCCGACCTGACGCCCACCTGGTACTACGGTCCGAACTGGAGCCTGGCCACCATGGGCTGGCAGCTGAACCAGCTGGACACCTCGGTGATGGGCTCGATCGCCGAGGCCGCCCCCGCGTTCAGCTCCGACACCGGTTTCGGCAGTGGCGGTTCCGCCTTTGGCGGCGGTGACTTCGGCGGGGGCGGCGGTTTCAGTTCCGGCGGTGGTGGTGGCGGCGGTGGCGCCAGCAGCTGGTAGCTGCTACTTCACTCCGACCAGGTCGCAGACGAAGATCAGCGTCTCGCCCGGCGCGATCACGCCGCCGGCGCCGCGGTCACCGTAGGCCAGGTGCGGCGGGATTTCGAGGCGGCGGCGTCCGCCGACCTTCATTCCGATCAGCCCGGTGTCCCAGCCGGTGATCACCCGGCGGGCGCCGAGCGGGAAGACCAGGGGAGCTCCGCGGTCGTAGCTGGAGTCGAACTCCTCGCCGCTGGAGTGAGCGACACCGACATAGTGCACAGCGACGGTCTTGCCGGCGACGGCTTCGGGGCCGGTGCCGACCTCAAGGTCGATGATCTGCAGTTCGGTGGGAGCTGGACCCTCGATCGGGTCGACGAATGGCTTGTCCATGCGCGGAACCCTACCGAATCGGCACCGGTGCCCCGGCGGCGTATACTTTGAAAACTGAGCGGGTCACACCGCGCAGGTACAACTCAACAGGGGGTGACTGGTTTCGACTTGGGACGGTAGTCCCAGGAGAAGCGGGCCGAGGATCGGGGACATCTCGTTAACGATTCCCGAAAACCAATAAGTGCCGATTCCAAGCGCACTGACTTCGCTCTCGCTGCCTGAGCAGTGACCGAAGGGTCAGCCCGGATGTGCCTTCCGTCCGGATCCTGGCCTCATTTAGAAGGCTTACCTGTATGGTCTCGTTCCAGGGCCGTCCGGGGAAACTTATGGAACTGGGCTTGTTCACCACTTGCCGATGAGAGGGTGAAAGCCAAGCAGAACGCCTAGTCGGCTGCGCCCGGAGAAGTCCTGGTTCACCTCTTGAGGACGCGGGTTCGACTCCCGCCACCTCCACCAGCTGCCCGACCCACCCGGTCGGCGGCACTCTGCTGAGGGCAGCCCTCACCGATATCGGTGAGGGCTGTTTCTTTGTGAGTGCCGGTTGAGCGGTCAGTTTGCGGTCGATTAGGCACCCTCCCCACTTTTCGGAGTAATGCGCGTATCGCGGCCGATTAGCGTGATCTTCAGCATGAATAGCGGCGCCCCCTCCACGACCTCCAGCCAGCACCACATCATCGATGTGGTGCGCTGGTTGCTGATTGTGGCCACCGTGATGTTCGCTGCGGCCGGGCTCTGGATCCGCTACCGGTTCGGCGCCGTCCTGCTCGACCAGGTGCTGCTCAACCTTCCGGCGATCGGCGGAGGCGCCGGTGTCGGCAGCGGTGCTGTCGCAGTGGAGCTGGTCGGCTGGGTGATGGTCCCGCTCACGCTCGCTGCGGCGGTGTCGGTGGTGTTGGTCCGCCGAGGCCGACGAGCCGGACGGGTGCAGGGGCGGATCTCGATGCGTGCGATCTGGCTGCCGCTCCTGGCCGCCCTGGTTTCGCTGGCCAGCTTCTTGTCGATCACCGGGGTTCCGCAATATGTGTACTCCTTGAGCGATAGTCGATCCATCGAGCCTTACTACGTGACCCCGGCAATCACGGCCAAGCCCGCTCGGGCGCTCAACCTGATCACCATCTACCTGGAGTCCATTGAGGACACCTTCAGCGACACACAGCTGTTCGGCGAGGATCTGCTGGCTCCGGTCGAGCAGGCCACCCGTGACTGGTCGGTGTACCGAGATCTGCAGCAGCCGGCGACAGGCGGCTGGACGATGGCCGGCATCGTGGCAACCCAATGCGGGATGGCTCTGAAGAGCGACCTCCTGGAGGCCGGCTTCGACCCCAACGAGACCGGCGAACGCCTCGGCACCTACCTGCCCGGCGCGGTGTGTCTGGGAGACCTGCTGGGCCAGGCCGGCTACACCAGCACGTTCCTTGGTGGGGCCAGCAGTTCCTTCGCCGGCAAGGACACCTATCTGCACTCGCACGGCTACCAGACCGTCCTCGGGTTGGACGACTGGAAGCGGACCGGAGAAGCTGCCCAGGACATCTCCGATTGGGGGCTGTCCGACCAGCGCCTGTTCGCCCGGGCCAGCGCTGTGGTCGACGAGCTGCACGCCGCGCAGCGGCCGTTCAACCTCACCCTGCTCACCCTGGATACGCACGAACCGGCCGTCCTGCGGGACTCCTGTCCAGCTTCGGGGCGCGAGCCGATGGCTGCCGCGACGCACTGCTCGATGCAGGCCGTGGCCGGCTTCATCGATCACCTGCGGGCGGCGGGCTACCTGGCAGACACCGTCGTCATCGTTACCGGCGACCACCTCAAGGGGATCGGTGCCGGGACGGCGTTCTATGACGAGCTCTCCCAGGCATCGCAGCGGAGAATCTTCTTCCGGCTTTGGAGCCCGGCCCCGGTTCGGCTGGAGGTGGCTGAGGGTGACCAGTTCTCGGTGCTGCCGACCACCTTGGAGGCGCTGGGCTTTTCGGTTGCCGGCGGCAGAGCAGGACTCGGCATGTCACTCATCGGCACTCGCCCGGTCGTGGGAGTGGCATTGGCGCTTCCACCTCAGGAATACGCCGCACTGCTCTCGGCGCCTTCGCGGACCTTCTATGCCCGGATCTGGGCTCGTTGAGCTTCTCCGCCGCTGGATAAGGTGGGGCCACGGGAGGTGTGATGGCCAGTTACGGCGTTGGTGACTTACTGGTCGCGGGTATCGCGATCAGTGACGGTGTGTTCGACGGCACTGTGATCCTCCTAGTCGAGGCCGACGAGTCCGGCACGGTGGGTGTGGTGCTGAACCGCATCTCCGACCTGGATCTCCCCTCGGCCCTTCCGGCCTGGGCGGGCCTGGTCAGTGAGCCGGCCCGGCTGTTCGACGGCGGCCCCGTCTCGCAACAGGGTGCGATCTGCCTGGCGGAGCCGTCGCATGCCGGTGAGGAGCCGCCGGGTTGGCGTCCGATCTTCGGCAGGGTGGGGCTGCTGAATCTGGAGACGCCCGTGGAGATCGCGTCCGGTGCCTACCGGCGGCTGCGGATCTTCGCCGGGTACGCCGGTTGGGATGCCGGCCAGCTGGAAAGAGAGCTTGAGCTGGGCATGTGGGAGGTGGTGCCGGCCTTGATCGAGGACGTCTTCGACACCCAACCGGCCAGCCTGTGGCGGCGGATACTACGTCGCCAAGGGGGAGAGCTCGCGCTGCTCTCTACCTGGACGGCGAACGCAGAACTCAACTGAGCGCGCCTTGTCGCATAGGATTACGCTGTTGCAAGTCCAAGGAGGGAAGTTGCTTTCAGAGGCTCCCCGCACCGCACCGGCGCGGATCTTGGTGGTGGACGACGACGAGGCCCTCGCCGAGATGCTGCACATTGTGCTGGAGTCGGAGGGCTACGACGCCCGGCTCTGCCACAACGGCGACACCGCCCTGGCCGCCTTCCACGACTACCGACCCGACCTCGTCCTCTTGGATCTGATGCTGCCCGGGCGCGACGGCGTGGACGTGTGTCGCGACATCCGCGAGGAGTCCGGCGTGCCGGTGATCATGCTCACCGCCAAGTCCGACACCACCGATGTGGTGGACGGCCTGGCTGCCGGAGCCGACGACTACGTTCCCAAGCCGTTCAAGACCCAGGAGTTGATCGCCCGAATCAAGACCCGGCTGCGCCGCCACGTGGTGGCCGACTCCGACAACGACACCTTGCGGATCGGCGACCTGGTGATCCGGGTCAACGAGCACACCGTCCGGCGTGGCGACAGTGAGATCACCCTGACCCCGCTGGAGTTCGATCTGCTGCTCGCGCTGGCCCGCCGGCCGCGACAGGCCTTCACCCGTGAGGTGCTTCTCGAGGAAGTGTGGGGTTACCGGCACGCCTCCGACACCCGGCTGGTGAACGTCCATGTGCAGCGGCTGCGCTCGAAGATCGAGAAGGACCCGGAGAAGCCGGAGATCATCGTGACGGTGCGCGGCGTCGGCTACCGCGCCGGTGAGCCCAAGTCGGCCTGATGAGACGCTGGCTGGCCCGGCTGAACCCGCTGCAGTTGTGGTCACGCTCGCTGCCGTACCGGGTGGTGACCAGCACCCTGCTGGCCGCCGTGCTGATTCTGATGGCCACCGGATGGTTCCTGACCGCCCAATCGGTCCAGGGAGTTATGGCCGGCAAGACCCAGGCCAGCCTCGCTGAGGCGTCTTCGGTGGTGGCCAGTATGCAGCGTGACCTTTCGGCCACCGACCCGCGAACCACTTCGCTGGGGGAGCGGATCACCCAGCTGACCAGGGAAGCCGCAAACCGCGGCAAGGTCGGCAATCAGTACTTCGTCGTGGTGGAGACCTCGATCGCCCAGATCGGAACCGAGGGAGTGGCGTCGTCCAGCATTCCGGACTCGATCCGCGTTGCCGCCGACGGGGACGGGCTGTGGAGCACCCCCACCGTGATCCGGTTCACCGACAGCCGGGCCGAGGAGCCTGGCTTGGTGGTGGCCGCCTTGCTGGTGGCTCCTGGACAGGAGCCGTACCGGATCTTCTTCCTGTTCTCGACCGCGCAGGAACAGCAGACGCTGGCCGTCGTCCAGCAGGCCACCTGGGCCACCGGGCTGTTCGTGATCGTCGGGCTGGCCGTGATGGTCTATCTGATCTCGCTGCAGATGCTGCGACCGGTGCGTGATGCCCGGCTGGCCGCCGAACGGCTGGCCGCTGGGCACCTGACCGACCGGATGAAGGTGACCGGTACCGAGGACCTGGCCGGTTTGGCCCGCTCGATGAACCACATGGCCGCCGAGCTGGAGCACAAGATCACCGAGCTGGAGCACTTGTCGGCCGTCCAGCAGCGGTTCGTCTCCGACGTCTCCCATGAGCTGCGCACCCCGCTGACCACGATCCGAATGGCCAGCGAGGTGATCTACGCCCACCGGTTCAGCTTCGACGCCCCCTCGGGGCGGTCGGCAGAGTTGCTGGCTGCAGAGTTGGACCGCTTCGAGGAACTGCTGGCCGACCTCCTGGAGATCTCTCGCTTCGACGCCGGTGCCGCCCAGCTCGCTCTGGACGATGTCGACCTGCACGGATTGTCGACCGAGGAGGTGTCCGGTGTGCAGCGGCTGGCCGAGGAGTCCGGCAGCACGGTGACCGTCCTTGCCAGCGGCAACTGCGTGGCCGAGGTGGATGGCCGCCGGATCCGGCGGATCCTGCGCAATCTGCTCACCAATGCGATCGAGCACGGCGAGGGAGGCCCGATCGTGGTCCAGGTCGCCGGTGATGAGAAGTCGGTGGCCATCGCCGTCCGCGATCACGGCGTCGGCTTCACCGTGGCCGAAGGCGGGCAGGTGTTCAACCGGTTCTGGCGAGCCGATCCGTCCCGTGGCCGTCGGGTCGGTGGCACCGGGCTGGGGCTGTCCATCGCTTTGGAGGACGCACGGCTGCACGGTGGCTGGCTGACCGCCTGGGGACGTCCCGGGGAGGGTGCCCAGTTCCGGCTGACGGTGCCGCGCCGAGCCGGCGACACCGTCCGCTCATCGCCACTGCCGCTGATTCCCGATGATGTGAAGGAGGGGATCGATGCGATCAGTAGCTGAGCGGTTGGCCATCGTGCTGGCAACAGTCCTTCTGGCCGGTTGCGCCTCGGTGCCGACCAGCGGCCCGGTCGCTCACCACACGCCGCAAGGGGCCAATGTGGACGGCGGAGTCCGAGTTGACCCGCTGCCGCCGTCGGATGGTGCCAGCCCGCTGCTCATCGTCGAGGGCTTCCTGCATGCAATGAGCACCTATCAGCCCGACTATGCGGTGGCGCGGAAGTACCTGACCGAGCAGGCCAGCAAGGAGTGGCATCCCGAGGACGGGGTGCAGGTGTACGCCGACGGTGTGCCGCTCACCGACGCCGGATCCTCGGTGCGACTGATGGCTCAGCCGGTGGGACAGGTGGACGCCCGGGGGATCTACACCACCGCCGACGAGAAGGCCGACCCGATCAGGCAGGACTTCGCCCTGGTTAAGAACGCCGAAGGCCAATGGCGGATCTCCAAGCCGCCGGTCGGCCTGCTGCTGTCCCGCTATCTGTTCTCCACCGGATTCACCGATGTGAACTTGCACTTTCTCGACGCCACCGGCTCGGTGCTGGTGCCGGACTCCCGATTCTTCGCCAGCGGTGACCAGGCCATCCAGGCGGCCGTCGAAGCCGAGTTGGACGGTCCGTCCGATTGGCTGAAGCCGGCCGTGCAGCCGATCGACACTGCGGGCGTGAGCGTCGTCTCCCTCGACCTGGATCGGACGGGGTTGGTCAAGATCACGCTGGGTGGGATGGCCAGTTCATTGAGTGCCGCTGAGCGCCAGCGGCTGCTGGCTGAGCTGGCCTTCACCCTTTCCAGCTTCAGCCAAGTGACCGGACTCACCGTGGCCACCGATGCCGGACCCTGGCTCGACCCGGCCGGGCGGGCGGTGGTCACTACGGCCAGCTACAGCCAGCTCAGTCCCGACAACTCCGGCTCATCGGGACTGTTGTTCGCCGTTGAGGGGGAGGATCGCAAGGTTCGCCAGGTGCGCAACATCAACGACAGCAGCCAGTCGGTTGAGGTGGTGAACGGCTTGACCTCGCCGGGTGCACTGACCGCCAACGCCGCGGCCACCGAACTGGCTGCGGTGAGTGCGGACGGACGGGTGCTCGAGGTCAGTCGGATTGGTGAGACCAAGGCTCGGCAGCTGCGCACCGGCACCGAGCTGCTCCGGCCGGACTACGGACGCAATGGCGAGCTCTGGTCGGCCACGGCGGCGAGCATTCGCCAGTTGAAGGTCTTTCGCGCCGACGCCGAGGTGCCGGTGGACACGTCCGCAGTGCCGGACCTGCCGGTGGTCGCCATGCGACTCTCCCCGGACGGAGTGCGGCTGGCTCTGGTGCTGAAGGTGGGCAAGGCGACCCAAGTGGGGCTGGCTACCATCGTCCGGCAAGGGGAGAGTCTCCGGCTGGGGAGCTGGCGGCCGCTCGCTCTCGCCGCCGGTGGCGCGACGTCGGGTACAGCGAGCGATATCGGTTGGACGAATGCCACTGGTCTGGCTGTGTTGGTCACCGGGGACTCCGGAGACTCCAGCGTGCTGAAGTCCACTGAGGATGCCGACACCGTCACCGACCTCGGCCCAGGTGACGTCGGGCCGCTGGTCCAGCTCGCGGTCGCGCCCGGGCGATCCACCTTGGCCCGTAGTGCCGAAGGCAGCGTCTATCGCTACGACGGCGAGTTTGCCTGGCCGTTGACCATGTCGTCAGTGAGTTCGCTGGCCTACTCCGGCTAGGGCTGTGGACGACTGAACAGCGGTCCTTGCCGAGGCCCACTGTGCAGGTGTGAGCTGGCAGCAGACGGGACAGGCGGCGGCCGAACTGGTGCTGGGTGCCACCTGCCCGGGCTGTCGGTGTTCCGGGCTCGGCCTGTGTGGCCGCTGCCTGGCCGCAATCCGCGCCACCAGGCCGTTTCGAGCCGCCGAGTTGACCGGCTTGCCACCGGTCTACGCGGCGGGCCCCTATGCCGGGGTCTTGAGGGACGTGCTGATCGCAGCCAAGGAACGCTCGGCATTGGGATTGCTGCCGATACTCGCCGAGCGGCTGGCAGCGGCGTTGGCGGCACTGCTCCTAGCCATCCCCAGCTCGCCGCTGCCGCCGGTGCAGCTGGTCAACGTTCCGACGCTGCGAGCTCGCGCCGCCGAGCGAGGCGTCGACCACACCCGGGAGCTGACCCGGTTGGCGGCCGTGCGGCTGCGCCGGTTGGGAGTGGCGGTGACGGCGCGTCCGCTGCTGATGATCCAACGTCGGCCGCAGGACCAGTCGGAACTGACCCGTGACCAACGCTGGCGCAACCTCGAAGGGGCATTTCGGGCACGATCGGTCGGGTCGATGCCGGTCGTCCTGGTCGATGACATCGTCACGACCGGCGCCACCTTGGCTGAGGCCGTCCGAGCCTGCCAGGTGGCCGGGGGAGTTGTCTTGGGTTGTGTGACCGTGGCGGCAACAGCGAAAGGGGGCCCCTGCTGAGGCAGGGACCCCCATTCGGGTCGTTCGGTCGTGGATCAGATGGCGGAAGAGTCGCTTTCGCCGGTCCGAACCCGAACAACGGTATCCACCGGGATAACCCAGACCTTGCCGTCGCCGACCTGGCCGGTGCGGGCGGCCTGGACGATGACACCAGTCAGCGCCTCGGCCTCCTCGTCATCGACCAGCACCTCCAGGCGAACCTTGGTGATGAAGTCGATGGTGTACTCCTCACCGCGGTAGACCTCGACGTGACCCCGCTGACGTCCGTAGCCGGACACCTCGGAGATGGTCATTCCACCCACGCCGTGCCGAACCAGCGCCTTCTGTACGGTCTCCAGCGCCTCCGGCTGGATGATGGCGGTTACCAGTTTCACTTCGAAGCTCCCGTCTTTTCGGCTTCAGCGAGGTCGTCCTTGGTGAGGACCAGAGTCCGCTGAACCTTGTTGGTGTAGTAGACCGGGCTCAGGTCGTAGCCGGCCTCGGAGTGCTCGGCCAGGTCGATGCCGCTGAGCTCGTCCGCCGGGCTGATCCGCCAACCGATGGTGTGCTTGATGATCAGCGCGATGATGTAGGTCAGGATCGCGGAGTAGAGCATCACCGAGAAGGCGCCGATCGCCTGCTTGCCGAGCTGGTCGAAGCCGCCGCCGTAGAACAGTCCGGCGACACCGGCCGCGTGAGCCTTGGTCGGGTCTTCGGCGTCGGCCACCGAGGTGGCTGCCAGCGGGCTGGCGAAGAAGCCGATCAGCAGGGTGCCGACCAGACCGCCGACCAGGTGGACGCCCACCACGTCGAGCGAGTCGTCGTAGCCGAACTTGTACTTCAGCCCGACGGCGTAGGCGCAGGCGATACCGGCCAGCAGGCCGATGGCCAGCGCACCCATGGGATCGACGGAGCCACAGGCCGGGGTGATCGCGACCAGGCCGGCCACGATGCCCGAAGCTGCACCCAGCGAGGTGGCGTGACCGTCGCGGAACTTCTCAACGATCAACCAGCCGAGCATGGCCGCCGCGGTGGCGCCCAGGGTGTTCACCCAGGCCAGGCTGGCCAGGCCGTTGGCGGCGACAGCGGAACCGGCGTTGAAGCCGAACCAGCCGAACCACAGCAGGCCGGCGCCCAGCATGACCAGCGTCATGTTGTGCGGACGCATGGGCTTGGTGCCGAAGCCGATGCGCGGGCCGAGCACCAGGGCCAGGACCAGCGCGGCAGTGCCGGCGTTGATATGGATCGCGGTGCCACCGGCGAAGTCGAGAGCGCCAACCACATTGGCGATCCAGCCGCCGACCACGGAGCCGTCCGCGCTGGAGAAGGCGAAGACCCAGTGAGCCGCCGGGAAGTAGACCAGAACACCCCAGAGCACGGTGAACAGCGTCCACGCGCCGAAGGAAGCTCGGTCGGCCACGGCGCCGGAGACCAGTGCGACGGTAATGATCGCGAAGCAGGCCTGGAAGGCGACGAAGGCGAGGCTAGGGAGAGAGGCGTCCGGGCTGTAGGTGATGAGCCCCTGCAGGCCCGCATATTCCAGCGGGTTACCGATCAGGCCGAGACCGCCAACCGAGTTGCCGAAGGACATGCTGTAACCAAACAGGACCCAAAGCACACCGATGACGCCCATCGAGATGAAGCTCATCATCATCATGTTCAGGACGCCCTTGGCCCGGACCATGCCACCGTAGAAGAACGCGAGACCGGGGGTCATGAGCAGCACCAGAGCGGCACTGGCAAGGACCCAGGCGGTGTCGCCTGCGCTGATTTCCAACATGGTGATGAGGGTTCCTTACCGGTGTTACGTGCCGATGCGGCCCGCGTTACTAACGCGTTAGCCCGTGTTACGAAGTGGTTTCGGCGCACGGCTCAGACCCAGGAAATCCACAGCTCCGGTGCTGGCGAACCGGGGGTGGGCGAGCTAGGTTGGAGCCATGGCACCACAGCCAGCACCGCACCCTTCGGGGGGTTGATCTGGCGTGGTGCCTTCGTCATCTCCGCTTGTCACCCGACGAGTGGACAGACCTAGGAGGTAGACATGGACGTCCTGGTTACTGGTCGCCATTGCCAGATTCCCGACGATTTCCGCGAGCGGGTCACTGACCGGATCGCGTCGATCGAGAAACTCAAGGACAGGGTGATTCGGGTCGAGGTTCAGGTCACTGCCTACGGTTACAAGCGTCAGCCCGATCAGGCCACCCAGGTCGAGATCACCCTGCGTGGACGCGGCCCGGTGGTCCGGGCCGAGGCGTCCGCCGACGACAAGTCCGTCGCCTTCGACCACGCGCTGGACCGGCTCAAGGCCCAGTTGCGGCGGGCGGCCGACCGGCGCAAGACCCATCGCGGTTTGCGTGGACAGGTGTCGGCGGAGGATCAGAACTTCGAGCTGGTCAACGAGCCGGTCGAGGAGCAGCGGCCCGAGATCCGCAAGATCGCCGGCCTGGAGGTGCAGGGCGACGGCCCGCTGGTGGTGCGGGAGAAGTACTTCGATGCCACTCCGCTGACCTTGGCTCAGGCCCTGGACGAGATGGAACTCGTCGGACACGACTTCTTCCTCTACGTCGATGCCGAGACCGGCGCACCGAGCGTTGTGTACCACCGCAAGGCCTACGACTACGGCGTGATTCACCTCAGCATCGAAGGAGTTACCACCGCGACTGCATGAACCTACCGGCCTCGGGGCGTCCGGTTCGCCGGCTGCGCCCCGAGGCCGATCCATGTGCGTTGTCCCGGAGTCCGGTAGCCGGCGGCGCTCGGCCGCTTCCGGCCCGCTCGCCGCTCCCTTCCAGTGTCACAGGCCCCGGCTAGGCTGCCCGCCGTGGCAGCGACTCTCACTTCAGCTCAGGCCCGACGGATCGCTCTGGCCGCGCAAGGCTTCGGACGCCGTCCGGACGCCGCAGTCAGCATGCGGCAGGTGCAGCAGGTGGTGAGCCGGCTGGGACAGCTCCAGATCGACTCGGTCAACGTCTGCGTTCGCGCGCACTACATGCCGCTGTTCGCCCGACTGGGTGGCTACGACCGGACGCTGCTCGATCGCGCCGGCGGTGCCGCGCCGCGCCGGGTCTTCGAGTACTGGGGGCACGCCGCCTGCCTGATCGACGTGAACCTGCAGCCTGCGTTGCGCTGGCGAATGGACGCCAACCGGAGCCGTCCGTGGAACCAGATGCGCGAGATCTTGAGCGCACATCCTGAACTGGTGGACAAAGTGCTGGCTCAGGTCCGTGAACGTGGACCGCTGACTGCTCGCGAGATCGACCACGAAGAGGAGCGGACGCCCGGCAGTTGGTGGAACTGGTCGGCGGCCAAGTCGGTATTGGAGTGGTTGTTCCTGATCGGTGAGCTGACCAGTGCCGGGCGCAATACCGCCTTCGAACGCCGCTACGACCTGCCGGAGCGGGTGCTGCCGAAGGTTGTGCATCAGGTAGCCACCCCGAGCGAGGAGGAAGCTCGGCTGATGCTGGCCCGGCGGGCGGCTTCGGCGCTCGGCGTGTTCGCCGAACCGTGGCTGGCCGAATACTTCTACACCGATCGGGCTCAGACTCAGGTGGCGCTGGCCGAGTTGGTGGCCGCCGGCGAAGTGGAGCCGGTCACCGTTCGCGGCTGGTCCAGCCCGGCCTACCTGTGGGCGGAGGCCGCCCGTCCGCGCCGGATCAGCGGGGACGCCCTGGTGGCCCCGTTCGATTCACTGGTCTTCGACAGGGATCGGCTGCTGGAGAGCTTCGGCGTGCACTACCGGATCGGGCTGTACACCCCGGCCGCTCAACGAGTGCACGGCTACTACGTCTATCTGTTCGTCATGGACGAGGCGATCTCTGCTCGGGTCGACCTGAAGGCTGATCGCAAGGCCGGCCGGCTGCTGGTCCAGGCCTCCTGGCTGGAGCCGGGCTGCGACCAGGTGCAGACGGCCGCTCGGCTGGCCGCTGAACTGCGCCGATTGGCCGACTGGCTGGGGCTGGACGAAGTGGGGGTGGCGCCGCGCGGTGATCTGGCCGCGGCGCTGGCCGCGGTCAGCGGCTGATCGGGGTCAGAATCACCAGGATCGCCTCGAGAGGAGCTTCGACGACCTGGTAGCTGTGCGGTGCGTCGCTGACCCAGCTGAGCACCTCGCCGATGCCGGCTTCCTGCTCGGCTCCGACGATGCCGGCCCGCATTCGACCATGGGTGACCACGATGTGCTCACGCACCCCCGGACCGTGGGCGGGGGATCGGCGGACGGCGTCCGGCCCACCTTCGACCCGGAAGGTCTCGCGGACCGACTGGTCGGTGCGGTGCACGTCGATCAGTTGGTGGCTGAGGCCACCGGCCTCGATGCTGGTGCCGAGTTCCTCACCCAAGAGCGCCGAGATCGGCACCTCCAGCGGGCCGGCGAGGGCGTAGAGGGTACCCAGCGTCGGATTGCGGGTGCCTGCCTCCAGCTCGGAGAGTGACCCCTTGCCGATGCCGGCGGCGGCGGCCAATCCGGACAGCGAGAAGCCGCGCACCTGGCGCAGGGTGCGCACCCGCCGTCCCACTGCCGAGTTGAGGTCCACGTCGATCACACGCACAGGCTACTCTTTCGTTCCACATACGGAACGTTCTGTATGTGGAACGCGGAGGATTCTGATGCGCAGAGCAGTGGTCGCCGGTCTGGTGACGATTCTGGTGGGGTACACCGGGGCCTTCGCCGTGGTGCTCACCGGCCTGCAGGCAGTCGGGGCCAGCCCGGCTCAAGCGGCGTCCGGCCTGGCCGTCTTGTGCTTCACCATGGGACTGTCCACCATCGTGCTTGCCTGGCGGTATCGGATGCCGATCACCATCGCCTGGTCCACCCCGGGAGCGGCCCTGCTGGCCTCGACCGGGATTCCTGAGGGAGGCTGGCCGGCGGCGGTCTTCGCGTTCATCGTGACGGGGGCGCTGTTGGCCGTGACCGGCCTGGTGCCGTGGCTCGGACGCCTGGTGGCCAAGATCCCGACCCAACTGGCCCAAGCGATGCTGGCCGGGGTGCTGGTGCCGATCTGCCTGGTGCCTGTGCAGTCACTGTTGAAGGCGCCGCTGATGATCGCACCGGTCCTGCTCACCTGGCTGGTGATGCTGGCCTGGAAGCCGCGCTGGGCGGCGGCCACGGCGGTGGGGCTGGCTTTGGTGATCGCGGTGATCGCGGTCGGTGCCGGTCCGGGGCTGGGTGTCCTGCCGCCGCCCGGGACGGCTTTGGTGTTCACCATGCCGGTCCCGTCCTGGTCGGCTGCGATCGGCTTGGCCGTGCCGCTGTGGCTGGTCACCATAGCGTCCCAGAACATCCCCGGCGTCGCCGTGTTGGGCAGCTTCGGCTACCAGGCGCCGTGGCGCTCGGCACTGACCCTGACCGGGCTGGGCACGATCGTCGGGGCGCCCTTCGGCGGGCACGCGATCAACTACGCCGCGATCAGCGCCGCGCTGGCGGCCTCGCCGGACGCGGGCGAGGACCCGGCCCAACGCTGGCGGGCGGCTGTGGTGGCCGGAGTTGGCTATCTGGTCTTCGGCGGCATCACCGCCACCATCACTGCACTGGTCTTCGCCGGGCCGCCCGGGCTGCTGCAGGCCGCAGCCGGGGTGGCCTTGCTGGGCACTCTCGGGGCCTCGCTTGCCGGCTCGATGGCGGAGGCGGACGGACGCGAGGCAGCCGTGGTGACCTTCCTGGTGGCGGCCTCGGGGATCAGCGTTGCGGGAATCGGTGCCGCCTTCTGGGCCTTGGCCGCGGGCCTGCTGGTGCGGGCGGTGACCGTCCAGCTTCGTCGGCGCGGCCAGGGCATTCAGGCAGCGGGACGCCCGGACGTCCGCGGCTGAGCCCGATACTGTAACGCCACCTTCACATGCAATAGGTAACTTGCCGATACCAGTTGCACCTACAGAGTTATGCCCGCATTCAAGAAAGAAGCCCGCGTGATGCTCTTCAAGAAGACCTACACCCTTGCGGCGAGCGTCGCCGCCCTTGCCCTGGCCCTGACCGGCTGTTCGGGCGCCCCGGCCAGCCCGGCAACGTCTGCCGCTCCGAGCCCGAGCGAGTCCGCCAGCAGCTCTGCGCCGGCCGTCGACTACAAGCTGGTTACTCCCGGCACTCTGACGGTCTGCTCCGACATTCCTTATAAGCCCTTCGAGTTCGAGGACGCCAGCACCGATACCGGCTACACCGGCTTCGACATCGAGATGGTCGGCGCCATTGCCCAGAAGCTCGGGCTCACCCTGAAGGTGATCAAGACCGACTTCGATGCTCTTCAGTCGGGCACCGCCCTCGTGGCTAACCAGTGTGATCTGGCCGCTTCTGCCATGACCATCACCGACGAGCGCAAGAAGAACCTCGACTTCGCCGATGCCTACTACGACTCCCTGCAGTCGCTGCTGGTGAAGGCGGATTCCGGGATCGCCAACCTGGCCGGCACCTCGGGCAAGAAGATCGCGCTCCAGAAGGGCAGCACCGGCAAGTCCTACGCGACGAAGAACGCTCCCAAGGACGCCACCCTCATCGATTTCCCCGATGACGGCAAGATGTTCGTCGCTCTGAAGGCCGGGCAGGTGGACGCCATCCTCCAGGATCAGCCGGTGAACCACCAGCACGAGGTTGATGACCCGACCTACAAGATCGTGGAGACCTACAACACCAACGAGCAGTACGGCTTCGCCCTGGCTAAGGACAAGAAGCCGGAGCTTCTCGCCGCTGTCAATGAGCAGCTCAAGGCGCTGCGCGCCGACGGCAGCTACGACACGCTGTACAAGAAGTACTTCGGCTGAGCAGGCGAAAGGGTGGGCTCGCTGGGCGGGCCCACCCTGATGCCTGTGTGACTATTCGGAGAGCCGCGTGAGCGCCATTCCCTATCTGAAACCCACTGTCCGAGCAAGGCTTGGCCGGGGTTCGTCGTATGCGGTGGGCATGGCCCTGCTGCTTGTGATTGCCCTGTTCGCCGACTGGAAGACGATCGGCAAGGAGTTCTTCAACCTTGAGGTCGCGGCCCAGATGTGGCCGACGATCGTCACGATCGCGCTGAAGAACACTCTGATCTACACGATCTCCAGCTTCGTCCTCGGCTCGGCGCTCGCGGTGCTGCTTGCGGTGCTCAAGGTGACTGGCGGTCCGCTCGGCTGGTTTGCCACCGCGTTCATCGAGTTCTTCCGCGGGATTCCCGCCCTGTTGACCATCTTCACCTTCGCCTTCGTGGTTCCGATCGCCTTCGGATTCCAGATTCCTGGTGGCGGCCCGGGGGCAGGCATCATGGCGCTCACGATCGTCACTGGCGCCTACGCCGCCGAGATCGTCCGCGCCGGGATCGAAGCCGTGCCCCCCGGCCAGTCCGAGGCGGCTCGGTCGCTGGGTATGAGTTCGGGAATGACGATGTTCTGGGTGGTGCTGCCGCAGGCTCTGCGGATCGTGATTCCACCGATGACCAATGAGTTCGTCATGCTGCTGAAGGACACCTCGCTGCTTTTTGTCGCGGGATTCGCGGTGAAGGAGAAGGAGCTCACCAGTTTCGGCCAGGATGCCCTGAGCCTGACGGGTAGCCCGACGCCGCTGGTGATGGTGGCTTTGGCGTACTTGGTCGTCACCCTGCCGCTGACCTACCTGGTCGGCCTGCTTGAGAAGAAGCTGGACCCGAAGCGATGAGCAACTACTTTCCGGACCTGGAGTCCAGTGCGCCCCCGGTGGTGATCACCGACCTGCACAAGAGCTTCGGTGACAACGAGGTACTCAAAGGCAT
Organism: Actinomycetales bacterium Actino_02; assembly: GCA_001603275.1. Taxonomy (GTDB): domain Bacteria; phylum Actinomycetota; class Actinomycetes; order Propionibacteriales; family Propionibacteriaceae; genus Propionicimonas. Next base: position 231,003 of record LUYM01000020.1, read on the forward strand.
CGACCTGACGGTGCAGCAGGGCGAAGTCGTCTGCGTGATCGGCCCGTCCGGTTCCGGTAAGTCGACGCTGCTGCGTTGCGTGAACCTGCTGGAGACGCCGACGAAGGGCTCGATCCAGCTGCTGGGTGCGGAGATGACCGATCCCGACGTCGAGCTCAACCAGGTACGCGCACACGTCGGCATGGTGTTCCAGTCGTTCAACCTCTTCCCGAATATGTCGGCGATCGGCAACTGCATCATCGGGCAGCGGCAGGTGCTCAAGCGCTCCAAAGCCGAGGCCATCGAGATCGCCAAGAAGAACCTGGCCATGGTCGGGCTGTCGGACCGGATGGACTACGTGCCGGCCAAGCTCTCCGGTGGTCAGCAGCAGCGAGTGGCGATCGCCCGGGCGCTGTCGATGGATCCGAAGGTGATGCTCTTCGACGAGCCGACCGCAGCGCTCGACCCCGAGCTGGTCGGCGACGTCCTAGCGGTCATGCGTGATCTGGCGCATGCCGGCATGACGATGATGGTGGTCACCCACGAGATGTCGTTCGCTCGGGACGTGTCGGACCGCACCATCTTCATGGACGGCGGAGTGATCGTTGAGGAGGGCCCGTCGCAGGATCTGATCACCGCCCCGAAGGAGCGGCGTACCCAGATCTTCCTCAAGCGGGTGCTCGATCCGACGCACATCGAAGACTCCGAACTGGGCGAGACCGAGCCGGACTGAGTTTTTCGGCATCCTCGCTAGGATGGTGAAGCCGCCGCGCGTTTGCGCGGCGATGCTTTGGTGCGATCAGGAAGCGGATCAGCGTGGCTCTACTGGACAAGATGTTGCACATGGGCGAAGGCCGTCAGCTGAAGAAGCTGAAGGTGGTCGCCGATCAGGTGAACCTGATCGAGCCGGACTTCGAAGCCATGAGCGACGACGAGCTGCGTGGTCAGACCGAGGAGTTCCGCACCCGCTTCGCCGACGGGGAGAGCCTGGATTCGCTGATGCCCGAGGCGTTCGCCGCGGTTCGTGAAGCCAGCAAGCGGGTGCTCGGCAAGCGGCACTTCGACGTGCAGATCCAAGGCGCCACCGCACTGCACTGGGGCAACATCGCCGAGATGAAGACCGGTGAAGGCAAGACCCTGGTCGCGGTACTGGCCTCCTATCTGAACGCGATCCCCGGCAAGGGCGTCCACGTGGTCACCGTGAACGACTACCTGGCCAAGTTCCAGTCCGAGCAGATGGGCCGCATCCATCACTTCTTGGGCCTGAAGGTCGGCGCGATCCTGTCCGACATGAACCCGGCCGAGCGTCGCGAGGCCTATGCCTGCGACATCACCTACGGCACCAACAATGAGTTCGGCTTCGACTACCTGCGCGACAACATGGCCTTGTCGTTGGAGGATTGCGTGCAGCGAGGCCACTACTACGCGATCGTCGACGAGGTGGACTCGATCCTGGTGGACGAAGCTCGTACGCCACTGATCATCTCCGGGCCCTCGGAGGACAACTCCGACTGGTACCCCGAGTTCGCCAAGCTCGTCCGCAGCCTGGAGCGCGACGTCCACTACGAGGTGGACGAGAAGAAGCGCACCATCTCGGTCCTGGAGCCGGGCATCACCGTGGTGGAGGACCGACTCGGCATCGAGAACCTCTACGAGAGCGTGAACACCCCGCTCATCTCCTACCTGAACAACGCGATCCGGGCCAAGGAGCTGTTCAAGCGGGACAAGGACTACGTCATCCTCAACGGTGAAGTGCTGATCGTCGACGAGCACACCGGACGCACCCTGATCGGCCGTCGCTACAACGAAGGTCTGCACCAAGCGCTCGAGGCCAAGGAAGGCGTCGAGATCAAGGACGAGTACCAGACGCTGGCCACAATCACGCTGCAGAACTACTTCCGGATGTACAACAAGCTGGCCGGTATGACCGGTACCGCCAAGACCGAGGAATCCGAGTTCCAGAAGATCTACGGCCTGGGTGTGCTGCCGATCGAGACCAACAAGCCGATGATCCGGATCGACCAGTCCGATCTGATCTACCGCACGGAAGAGGCCAAGTTCGCCGCCGTGGTCGAGGACGTCGTCGCCCGCCATGAGCTCGGGCAGCCGATGCTGATCGGCACGGCCAGCGTGGCCAAGTCCGAGGTGCTCAGCAAGGCGCTGAAGCGGGCAGGTGTCCCGCACGAGGTGCTGAACGCGAAGAACCACGCGCGTGAGGCGGCGATCGTGGCGCTGGCCGGTCGCAAGGGTGCGGTCACCGTTGCCACCAACATGGCCGGCCGTGGTACCGACATCATCCTGGGCGGCAACGCCGAGTTCCTGGCCGACCAGGTGCTGCGCAGCAAGGGCCTGGATCCGGTTGAGTCGCCGGCCGAGTACGAGGCTGCCTGGCCGGAGACCCTGAAGACCATCGAGCAGCAGGTCTCCGATGAGCATGAAGAGGTTGTCGGCCTCGGTGGGCTCTATGTGATCGGCTCCGAGCGTCACGAGTCCCGCCGCATCGACAACCAGCTGCGTGGACGTTCCGGCCGTCAGGGCGACCCCGGCGAAAGCCGCTTCTACCTGTCCCTCGAGGACGATCTGATGCGGCTGTTCAAGTCCGACATCATCGCCTGGGTGCTGCAGACCCTGAAGGTGCCCGACGATGTGCCGATCGAGAACTCCCGGGTCAGCAAGTCGGTCCAGCAGGCCCAGGAACAGGTCGAAGCCCAGAACTTCGAGATGCGCAAGAACGTCCTGAAGTACGACGACGTGATGAACCGCCAGCGGCACGCCATCTATGGCGACCGGCGCCGAGTGCTGGAGGGCGCCGATGTCGAGGCTCAGCTGCGCAAGACCGTCGACACGGTCGTCGAGCAGTACGTCCGCAGCCTCACCGAGGGCTTCGTCGAGGACTGGGACTTCGACGGTCTGTGGACCCAGCTGCGCACCCTCTACCCGGTGAAGCTCGATCAGGCCGAGTACGAGGCCCGCGGTGATCTCAGCGTCGATGAGCTGGTCGCCGACTTCCAGGCCGACGCCCAGGCCGCCTACGACGCGCGCACCGAGATGCTCGGTGAGGAGACCATGCGCGAGTTCGAGCGGCAGGTGCTGCTGACCGTGCTGGATCGCAAGTGGCGCGAGCATCTCTACGAGATGGACTACCTGCGCGAGGGGATCGGGCTGCGGGCCATGGCCCAGCGCGACCCGCTGGTGGAGTACCAGCGCGAGGGTGGCGAGATGTTCAACACCATGATGGAAGCCTTCATGGAGGAGGTCGTCGGGTATCTGTTCAACCTGGAGGTCCGGGTCGAGCAGGCACCGGCCCCCGCCGCCCAGGCGACCACCACCGACGATCTGGTTGCCGGTGCGGCTGCCGAGCTGGCGGCTCAGGCCAAGGCTCCGGCGAAGTCGGCGCTGAAGGCCAAGGGTCTGGAGCGCAAGGCGGCCCGTCCGATGGCCTACTCGGCGCCTGACGAGACCGGGACGGCGGCCAAGGCAGGGACGGACAGTGCCGAGGTCGATCCCTATGCCGGGGTGGGCCGCAACTCGCCGTGCCCGTGCGGCTCGGGCAAGAAGTACAAGGTCTGCCACGGTCGCAACTCCTGAGGGGAGTCTTCGATGCGGTCACCGCGCTGGCTGGTGGCTGCTGCAGCGCTGTCGCTGATCCTGACGGGCTGCAGCCCGTCAGCGGTGCCCCCAAACGCGGGGCCGGCTCGGTCCGACTCGGTCGCGCCTGACTTCGATGGCGACGGTACGGCCGATCTCGTCTATGGCATCGGTTCGACGCATGGCCGGGTCGCGGTCAGTTATGGCTCCGGGAAGACGGTGAGCTTTGAGCGCACCGACGTCGGCGGCCCGGCGTCCGAGAGCGACGACAACGTTCGCGGCTTCGGCGACGGAGTACTGGCCGCCGACCTCAATGCCGACGGGTTCAGCGACTTGGTCGTGGTCGACTCCACCGTCGATGCGGGTGGCTCGGCGGTGTACCTGATCTTCGGGGCCGACGACGGGCTGAACCTCGCCCAGGCCCACCGCTATCCGGTGGCCGGTGTTGGTGGCACCCCGGCGCTGCTCAGCGCACCCGACCCGCTGCTGGTCGTGGCCGGCGGTGGGGACGGTGATGGCGGTGCCCTCACCACGTTCCGGATCGGCTCCGACGGCCTTCCGCTCGGCGCCGCGGCGATCCTCACCCAGCGCTCGCTCACTGGCGAGGCCAACCCCGGTGACCGGTTCGGCGCGGCGCTGGCCGCCAGCGCCGACACGCTGGTGGTCGGGGTGCCCGGTAAGGACGTCGGCACGGCCAAGGACGCCGGTGCGGTCTTCGTGGCCACCTATCAGGGCCAGGGAGTGCTCAGTGGACGTTTGGAGACGATCGACCCTGCCCGGCGCGGCGACGGTCCCCGCGCTGGTGATCGGCTGGGTGCCAGCGTCGCGGTAGCGGACGGCCAGGTGGCCGCCGGAATGCCCGGACGCACGGTCGGCCGACCCGACGCCGGGGCCGTGCTGGTCTTTCCGGTGGGGAGCTTCGGCAGTGCTCGAATGATCGATGAGTCCGCCACTGAGCTGTCGGGGAAGCCCGCGAGCGGCGAGCAGTTCGGGTCCTCGGTGGCCCTGATCCGGGTCTGTGATGGTGCCCCGGGGGTGCTGGTGGGCGCGTTCGGGGAGGCCGTCGATGGCGTCGACGGAGCAGGCGCGGCGTGGGTGATCCCGCTGACGGCCTCCGCCGACTGTCCGGCCAAGAGGATCGCCGAGGGTGGAGTGTTGTCCGGGCGTCCCACCCAGATGGGGTTGGTCGGGGCGGTGGTTGGCTGGCTGCGGACCGGATCCGAGCCGGCCGACACGGTGATCGTGGCGGCCCCGAGCCGCACCGAGGACAGCGTGGCCGCGAGGGTCTTCCGGGTCCCGCCGCCCTATGCCGACTCGGCGGTGGTTGCCGATGGTTTGCTGCTCAACGAGGAGGGGACCATCGCGCTCAGCTCGGTGGCGGGCTGATTCTGCGCGATTGCCGTGGGTTCTGCGGCTCGATTCGTCGCCACGCGGACGAGTTGGCCTCCATTGCCCCGCCGGTGACGGTCTTGCGCGAAGGAACTGTACGACTTTCTCCCGCAGGGGTCTGATCGACCCTGCGGATCGCTACGGTGAAAGAAGTCCTTGCCAGCGCGTATTGGGAGCCCGAATGAGATCAGTGTCGACCATTCTTGCCACAGTCACGGCCGTCGGTCTGTTGAGCTGCCTGCCAGCGGCCCCGATGGCGATGGCGGTGATGCCCCAGACGCCGGCGCCGGTGGCCGGAGCGAGCCCGGACTTCGACGGCGACGGGCTGGCCGACATTGTCTACGGGCTCAACGGCGAGGTCACCGAGGGTGCTGTCCGTGTTGTCTATGGCAGCGGACGCACTCAGGAGATCACTCGGGGCGTCGGTGATGACATGTCGTCCGACTTCGGGCGAGTGATCCTGGCCCGGGACTTCAACGGCGACGGGTACTGCGACCTCGCCGTGACGGATTCGCCGTACTACCTGACGTCGAGGTCGGCGACGATCGTGATCATCCTCGGCAGTGCTGAGGGACTGGAGGAGACGGCCGACAGGTCCTACGCCGCACCGGCGGGGGCACGGCAGTTCGGCCTGTCTTTGGCATTCCTCAGTGCACCTTCGCGGCTTCTGGTGGTCGGGGCCGAGCAGGCTGATGTCCCTGGCGGTTCGCTGGCTGCGTACCCGATCGGCTCGGATGGGCTGCCGTCGGGCTCCCCGTTCTGGATCAATCAGTCTTCGGCAGGAGTTCCCGGCACGGCTGAGTCGGGGGACCGGTTCGGTGAGGCCGTGGCGGCGTCCGGATCGACGCTGGTGGTCGGTGTCCCCGGTGAGGACATCGGCAAGATCAAGGATGCGGGCAATGTCGTTCTTCTCACCTATGCCGGAGGGCAACGCTTCAGCGGAGTCGCGTACGGGCAGAACTCGGCCGGTGTGCCGGACAAGGCCGAGGCCTACGACGAGTTCGGGGCCTCGGTCGCCATCGGGCGCGGAGTGGTGGCCGTCGGGGTGCCGGGAGAGGAGAAGCAGGGCGGCCTTGTCCAGCTCTTCACTCTGTCCGGATCCAAGCTGAAGCCCCTGGCTGCCATTGACCAGAACAGCAGCGGCGTCCCCGGAGTGGGCGAGCGTCACGATCGCTTCGGCGCGGCGGTCGCCATCGCCGAGGTCTGCGCGGGCAAGACCGGCGTCGTAGTGGGCGGGCCCGGCGAGAGCTTCCTGACCGGCGAGGACGGAGCAGCCTGGGTGATTCCGGTGAAGCGCACGTCGAGCTGCAAGGCGCGGCTGATTGCGGAGAACGGCATTCTCGGCGGCACCTTGGCGCGCGATGGGCGCAAGCTCGGCTCGGTGGTGGCAGTTCTCAATCACGTCGGCACAACTCCGGACACCGTCTTGGTGGGTTTGCGTGGAAGCGAGGATGTCGGCCTTGGCCGGCTTTACGCGGTTGCCGCGCCGTACACCGCGGGTCACGTCGCCTGGAGTGACACCAACATCGACAACCTGTGGGGCTTCGCGCTGAGTCGCTGACTCTTTCCGGATTCGCCCTAGCCGGCCGACACCTGTCGGCCGGCTAGGTGCACTGTCGGTGGCTCCAGCGCGATTGCCAGTTGGGTGATCTGCCAGCGGCCGTGCCAGCGAGTCAGCCGCAGCGCGGCCGCTCGGGAGCGTCCGGCCTGACGCAAGTGGAGGGCTACCTCGACCGCGCGCGGGTGCGGCTGTTGAATGCGCAGCGAGAGGAGCCGAAGGTCGCGACTGGCGCGTTGCGGCCGGACGATCTCGATCACGCTCATCACGTCGGGACTCAGCCACGGTTCCAGCTGGTGCAGTGGCCGACGCCCGGCCAGCGTCTCCACCATGGCACTGGTCAGATCCCGGGCCAGTCGACGCAGCTCGGCCGGGACGAAGGCTGTTGCGTCGATCACTTCGGGAGCACCGGCCCACGGCAGCAGCGGCTGGTCGGGGGATGGCCACAGCGGCGGCTCGAACAATGGCGTCGACGGCGGCCCCAGGTACGGTACCGGGCGGTAGGTGGCCTGGCTTGGGTCCATGTTTCCTCCTGGTCCCAGCTTGGCCCGGTCGGAACCGGGGCGAATAGCCGAATCCGGCAACCTGTGGATGAGTAGGGTTGGCCCGTGAGCGAGTTCGTCTCGGTCACCGAGGCGGCGCTGCTGGCCCGGGACCAACCGAAGAAGCCGTGGCAGCAGGTGTTCGTGCTGCTGTTGGCTGGTGCTGTGACCAGGGCGGAGCTGATCGCCCGGATCAATGAGCGGATCAGCTACGCGCCGCGCTTCCGGCGCCGCGTCGAAGGCTGGCCGGTGGCTGCTTGGGTGGACGACCCGAGCTTCAGTGTGGCCGGTCACGTCCGGCAACAGCGGCTGCCTGCGGGCCAAAACCTCGAGCAGTGGCTGGCCGAACTGCTCACCGAGCCGTTGGATCCGGAACATCCCTTGTGGCAGGCCATCGTGCTGGATCAGGTCGCGCCCGGCCGCCAGGCGCTGGTGTTCCGCTGCCATCCCGCGCTGGTCGACGGCTACGACCACGTCCATCTGCTGCAGGAACTGCTGGACGAGCGGCCGGTCGCTGAGATCGGAACCGCGCCCAGTTGGGAGCCGCAGCCGGCGCCAGGTTTGGGAGTGGCGCTGTCCGGCCTGCGGGATCCGCTGCAGGCCGCCCAAGAGGTCGCCGGGGGGCTGTTCGGCCTGGTCGAGAACGCCGTCCGCTCGGTCACTGTCACCGAGCAGGTGCAGTATCTGGCCACGGCCGAAGTCGAGCTGGCCGCTGTGAAGGTGGTTCGCAACGGCTTCGCCTGCACCGTCCACGACGTGCTGTTGGCCCTGGTCACGGCCGGCCTACGCGGGCAGGTTCGGCGACAGGGCCGAACCGCGGCCGACCCGGTGGCGCTGGTCCCGCTGGCGATCAACGAGCCGGCCGTCCTGGAGTCGGCGATCGGCTGTCGAATCGCGCCGTCGTGGCTGTCGTTGCCGGTGGCCGAGCCGTCGGCCGCCGAGCGCTTGTCCACCATCGCCACGTTGACCCGAGTTCGTGCTGATAGCGGCCAGTGCGTCCGAGTGCCTGAACTCGTCGAACTCGCCGGCTTCGCCCCACCGACGCTGCATGCAGTGACCGTCGGCAGCGTCGGAGCAGGACGCGCCCATCAGGTGCTGGTCGCTGACGTCCCCGGCCCAGGGCGGGCCCGCTACCTGGGTGCGGCGTTGGTTGAGCAGGTCTTCGGGTGCACCGCCACCACTGACGCCGAGGAGTTATCGGTCACAGTGACCAGTTACCGCGGCCGGATCAGCCTGGCCGCCGTCTCGACGCACCCACTGGACGGTTGGGCCGAGGATCTCGCCGCCGAACTCGCCACGCTGATCAAGGAGGCCCAGTGAGCCTGTTGTTCATCCCGCTGACCCCGGCCGAACTGGCCGCCTGGGCTGGTGGTGGCCGACTCGGCTGGCCGCGTCCGGGGTTCACGGCGAACGCCGGTCTGCGTGCCGCATTCGAGACCGGTGACGAGGAGGAGGCCGAGCACATCGCGCTGCTGGTCGCCTCGGTGGCCGGCTTGGCTCGGCATGGCGTGCGGCTGGTCGTGGTGGCCGAAGGTGTCGGTGAGCCGTCCGGGGATCCCGACTTCGGTGAGCTTCGGGTGTCCGAGCTGCCCTACGCGGCGGTGCAGGCCATCTTCGCTGAGGAGGCTGATCCGGCCGCTGTGCGGCCCGCAGCGAGTGCCGCCAGCGGCCGAGACCTGGCTGCAGCCTGGGACGATCCCGCCGTGATCGCGCTACTGGAGAATGCTGACCTGCTCTGGCATGGCCCGGAGGAATGGGGTGCACTGGTAGTGAGCTGACCGCCCACGGAGGGAGCGCCGATGCCGAGATCGATCTGGAAGGGCGCCATCTCCTTTGGCCTGGTCACGATTCCAGTGAAGGTCTTCGGGGCCACCGAGGAACGTGACATCAGCTTCCGGCAAGTGCATTCGAGCGACGGCGGACGGATCCGCTACCAGCGAGTGTGTGAGGTGTGTGGCGAGGAAGTCGCCTATGCCGACATCGCCAAGGGCTTCGAAGCCGATGACGGGCGAATGGCCATCCTGGAGCCGGACGACTTCGCCGGGCTGCCCGCAGCCGAAGGCAAGACCGTCGACGTCAAGCAGTTCGTCGAGCTGGCAGAGATCGACCCGATCTACTTCGATCGCACCTACCTGCTGGCCCCGGAGAAGGCCGGGCTGAAGCCGTACGTCCTGCTCCGTCGGGCACTGGCCGACTCCGGTCGGGCTGCGGTGGTGAAGGTGGCGCTGCGCAACAAGGAGTCGCTGGCGTTGATCCGTCCCGTGGGGGAGGTGCTGCGGCTGCACACCATGCTGTGGCCCGACGAGCTGCGGGACACCGGGTTCGCCGCTCCCGAGGCCGAAGTGAAGGTCAGCGATGCCGAGGTGTCGATGGCCGAGCTGCTGATCGACCAGCTATCCGGTGAGTTCGATCCGGCTGCCTACACCGATGACTATCGAGAAGCGCTCACCGAGGTGATCAACGCCAAACTGGAGGGCATCGTCCCGCCGGAGACGGCCGCGCCGACCGACACCGGAGGCCAGGTGGTGGACCTGGTGGCGGCGCTGAAGGCGTCTGTCGAAGCTGCCAAGAAGCGCCGGGACGAGGCTGCGGCTAGCTGATTCGCTGCGATTCGGCCCGGGCGGACGGCTGGGCGTAGAGTCGGAACGTGGATGCCATCACCGTTGTTCCTGGTCCCGTCAATGAGCCTGTTCGCAGCTATGCGCCCGGTAGTTCCGAGCGAGTCGCGATCGAGGCCGAGCTGGCCGAGTTGGCCGCCGATACCCGCGAAATCCTGCCGGTGATCGGAGGAGTGGCCGCCGCCTCGGTGAACGCGGCCGTCCACGAGGTGCGGATGCCCTCGGACCATTCCACCCTGTTGGCGGCAGTCCATCAGGCCACCGCCACCGACGCTGCCGAGGCCATCGAGACCGCTCTGAAGGCCAAAGCCGACTGGGCCGCAATGCCCTTCGACGAGCGCGCCGCGATCTTCCTGCGCGCCGCTGAGTTGCTGTCCGGGCCGCGGCGGGCGCTGCTGAATGCGGCCACCATGCTCGGCCAGGGCAAGACCGTCCAGCAGGCCGAGATCGACTCGGCCTGCGAACTGATCGACTTCCTGCGGTTCAATGTGGCCTTCGCCCGCGAGCTCTACGCCAACCAGCCGCAGAACTCGCCGGGCGTCTGGAACCGGATGGATTACCGGCCGCTGGACGGCTTCGTCTACGCGATCACCCCGTTCAACTTCACCGCCATCGCCGGCAACCTGCCCACGGCCCCGGCCTTGATGGGCAATACCGTGATCTGGAAGCCGGCCCTGACTCAGAGCCTGGCCGCCGATCTGCTGATGGAGGTGCTGATCGAAGCCGGTCTGCCGGACGGCGTGATCAACCTGCTGCCCGGCCATGGTTCGGAGGTCTCGGACGTGGCACTCAGCCACCCGGAACTGGCCGGGATCCACTTCACCGGCTCGACCCGGGTCTTCCAGGGTCTGTGGTCGCAGGTTGGGGCGAACATCGCCGGCTACCGGGCCTACCCGCGGCTGGTCGGCGAGACCGGCGGCAAGGACTTCGTGGTGGCTCACCCGTCCGCCGATCCGGAGGCGCTGACCGCCGCCTTGATCCGGGGCGCCTTCGAGTACTCGGGCCAGAAGTGCTCGGCCGCCTCTCGGGCTTACCTGCCGCGCAGTCTGTGGAAGGTGATCGGCGACGACCTGATCGCCCAGACCGAGGCGCTGGCCGTCGGCGACGTCCGCGATTTCCACAACTTCACCTCTGCGGTCATCGACGAGCGGGCGTTCACCAAGCTGTCCGGCGCCATCGAGCAGGCCCGGTCGTCCGCCGATGCTCAGATCGTCGCCGGCGGCCGCTACGACCGCAGCGAGGGCTGGTACATCCGGCCGACCCTGATCACCTCGGACAATCCGGCTCAGGACATCTTCGCCACCGAGTACTTCGGGCCGATCCTGGGCATCCACGTCTACGACGACGATCACTACGCCGACATGCTGACCCTGGTCGATCAGGCTTCGCCCTACGCACTCACCGGGGCAGTCTTCGCCACCGACCGGACCGCGGTCGAGCAGGCCTCGACGGCGCTGCGGCACGCTGCCGGCAACTTCTACGTCAACGACAAGCCCACCGGTGCCGTGGTCGGGCAGCAGCCCTTCGGCGGCTCCCGGGCGTCCGGCACCAATGACAAGGCCGGCTCACTGTGGAACCTGATGCGCTGGGTCAGCCCGCGCGCCATCAAGGAGAACCTGCTGCCGCCCACGGGCACCAGCTACCCGCATATGGCCTAGTCGACCGGTTGACGCAGGATCGTCCGCAGCTTGGCGGGGGCGGTCTTGGTGAAGTCGGACAGGTAGAGCTCGTGGTGGCGTCCGCGCAGCGTGAAGCCACGCTCGGGGATGAACTGGCTGTGCAGTCGATGCAGAGTCTCAGCCTCGTCGTCGAACGGGCCCAGATGCAGGGTCTGGACGCAGCGGCCCTCGTCCAGCTGCTCGAGGCGGAGCATGTCGATAGTCGGCCCTGCCTTGGCGCGGACGGCGTCGCGGGCTGCCTGGAAGAGCTCGGTGGTGATCCAGTCGGGCACCATCATCAGCAGCGTCCAGTCCCAGGTGGACTTGTCCAAGGCCGTGGTGAAGGTGGACGGGTCGGCTGACGACCACAGCCCCTCCAACGGCATCACGGTGTAGTCGCGTCCGAGTTCGTTCTTCGAGGTGAACTTCAGCTTGTAGCCGACGCTGAACAACGCACCGATCGCCTCGCTGAACGGGCCGCCGGCGTTCGGATCGCCGTGCCCGTCGATCATCAGGTAGTTCAGCGGTGGCACCTCGATGACCTCGAACACTCCGGCGCGCGCGGTGTAGCTGGGCAGTGACTTCTTGAAGTCGATCTTCTCCATGGGGGCCTCTCGTCGCGACCATGAGACACCCTCCCATCGCGGAAGAGTCAAGAGGACTGGGGCGGTTTGTCAGCAGGTGGCGAGCCGTGCGGCCTAGGCTGCCAGCGTGTGGAGCATGAGGGTGCGGCAACGACGCCACGCCGGTAGTTCTTCGGTGGCCGGGCGTCCTGTGCTCGGCTGGGTGTTGGCGGTGCTCGCTCTGGCTCTGCTGGGGTCGTTCGGCTACATGATCCTCGAGGGCTGGAGCTTCTTCGACGCCCTCTACATGGCGGTGACCACCATGACCACCGTCGGCTTCCGCGAGGTACATGAGCTGGACTGGGCGGGCCGACTCTGGACGATGGTGATGGCGCTGTCGGCGATCGGAGTGATTTTCGGGACCGTCGGAGTGGTGGCCGAGAACGTGATGGCCGATGTGGCCAGCGGCAGGAGGAGGGCCAAGCGGATGGATCGCACTATCAGCAAACTGAGCGGGCACTACGTGGTGTGCGGCTATGGACGAGTGGGCTCGATGGTCGCCCGGGAACTGGTCGAGGACGGTCACCAGGTGGTGGTCATCGATGTCGGTGAAGACTCGCTGCGGCGAGCCGAAGCCGACGACTATCTGGTGGTGCACGGCGACGGGGCTTCCGAGGCGGTGCTGCGGCAAGCCGGGGTGGAGCGAGCCAAGGGTCTGGTCAGCGCCATCGACTCCGACGCCCACAACGTCTACGTGACCCTCTCGGCGCGGGCGCTGAACCCCGAACTGTTCATCGTGGCCCGGGCCGGTGCGGAGAACGTCATCTCCAAGCTGCTGCAGGCCGGGGCCGACCGGGCGGTCTCGCCCTATGTGATGGCCGGGCGGCGAATCGTGAACCTTGCCTTGCGTCCGGCCGTCGTGGAGTTCATCGACGCGGCCCTGACCAGGCAAAGCCTCGCCTTCGGAATGGAGGAAGTGCTGGCCACCCCCGGCGGCCAGTTGGTCGGCAAGACCATCGGGGAGTTGCGCTCTGAGGGGGTGCTCACCATGGCGATTCTTCGCGAGGGCGGCTCATATGAGGCCACGCCGCCGGATGGACGAGTGGTGGAAGCGGGCGAGTTGTTGATCGTTTCCGGGGTGAGCGAGGCCCTGGATCGGTTGGGTCAGATCGCTCCGATCGGCCGGAATTCGGGGGATCGCGCCGGCTGGTGAGCCACTTGACGTAATCGAACAAGCGTTCGATCATGGACGGGTGAAAGCCGCCTTCGCCGTCCCTTCCTCCGCCAGCTCGGCGGAGCTGTTGGAGTCGTTGCGCGCGCAGGTGGCCACTGCCGAAGCGCGAGTTCGGCAGCAGCCTTTCGGGCTGGATCCGGTGCTGGCCGGCTTGCTGGGGGAGCCGGGGCTGAAGCCGGGGGCGGCTTACTGCCTGGGGGCCTCCGGGGCGCTGCTGAATGTGCTGTTGGCTGCCGCCTCGGCGCAAGGCCACTGGTGTGGTGCGGTGGGGATCCCGACCCTGGCAGCAGAGGCGGCGGCAGCAGCAGGAGTGAATCTGGAGCGGCTGGTGCTGGTGCCCGAGCCGGGCGAGCAGTGGCTGGCCGCCACCGCCGCACTGGCCGAGGTGATCCCGGTGCTGGCGCTGCGTCCGCCCGGACGGGTACGCGAGGCCGATGCTGCCCGGCTGGCGGCCCGGCTGCGCGATCGCGGCGGAGTGCTGTTGGTGGCCGGCGACTGGCCACGGGCCGAGGCCCGGTTCACGATCGGCTCCCGCAGCTGGCAAGGCCTGGGGCTCGGCCACGGCCATCTGCGCAGTCAAGAGGTGCAGGTGTCGGTGACGTCCAAGCGTTACCCGTCCGGGCGCACTGCGAGGGTGCTGCTGCCGGCCGCCGACGGCAGGCTGCAGGCCATCGAGGCATCCAGTCCGTTGCGAGCGGTCGGCTGAAATGGCCGAGCGGTTCGGGGTGCTGTGGTTCCCCGGCTGGCCGGTGACCGCGTGGGCGCTGGCCGAAGCCGAGGACGATTCGGCGCCGGTGGCGGTGTTGGTGGCCAACCGGGTCACCTCCTGTTCAACGGCGGCGTTGGCCGAGGGGGTGCTGCCTGGACAGCGCCGCAGAGAGGCGCAGTCTCGTTGCCCGCAGTTGCGCGTGATCGCCGCCGATGAGGCCAGGGACGCCCGCTGCTTCGAGCCGGTGGTGGCTGCGGTGGAGAGGCTGGCACCAGGCGTCCAGGTGATCCGTCCGGGGTTGTGCGCGCTGCGGCTGCGGGGGCTGGCCAGCTACCTGGGCAGTGAGCTGGAGGCAGCCGAGACTCTGCTGGAAGCGGTAGCCACCGAGGTCGGGATCATCAGTGGACGGTTCGGAATCGCCGACGGACTGTTCGCCGCGATCCAGGCGGCCCGAGCCGGCGACCCGGTGTTGCGGGTGCTGCCCGGTGGCTCACCGGACTTCCTTGCCCCGTTGCCGGTGGCTCGGCTGGGCCGGCCGGAACTTGCCGAACTGCTGCCTCGCTTGGGAGTTCGCACGCTGGGAGAGTTTGCGGCGCTGCCGGTGCCAGCGGTCCGGGAGCGGTTCGGCTCCGATGGGCTGCGGCTGCACACCCTGGCCGGCGGCACCGATCCGCAGCATCTTCAGCCGCGCACCCCGCCGCCGGAGCTGACCGCCACCCTCAGCTTCGAGCCGCCGCTGGAGGTGATCGAGCAGGTGGCCTTCTCGGCCAAGGCGACCACCGAGGAGTTCATCGGCAGACTCACCGCGGCGGGGCTGGCCCTGACCGAAGTCCGGATCGAGCTGACCAGCGAGGTCGGTGAAGTGATCGCCCGTCACTGGCTGGCCGCCACCGTCTTCGATGCCGCAGCGGTGATCGACCGGATCCGGTGGCAGCTGCAAGCGGCCTCGGGCGGCCAGCTGTCCAGTCCGCTGGCCCGGTTGCGGCTGGAGCCGCTCACCACCGATGAGGCGGCTCATCACGTCCCTGGGCTGTTCGGGCTGGGGCCGGACGAGCGAGTGCACCACGTGTTGTCCCGGGTGCAGTCGCTGGTCGGGCCCGACCAGGTGGTCACCGTCCGGCTGAGCGGGGGACGCTGGCTGGCTGAGCGGCAACAACTGGTTGCCTGGGGGGATCGTCCGGTCGCCACAGCCCGCCGAGAGGAGCCCTGGCCGGGAATGGTCCCCGACCCGCTGCCCGGCTCAGTGTTCATCGAACCGAAGCCGGTGCGGTTGCTGACCTCGTCGGGGCGTCCGGTGCGGGTGGACGATCGGGGCCGGGTCACCGACCCTCCGGTGGCCCTCGGCGTGGGCCAGCGGACGCTGCCGGTGATCGGCTGGGCCGGGCCGTGGCCGGTCAGCGAGCGGGCCTGGGACCCGCAGCGGGCCCGGCGGGCCGACCGGTTCCAGGTGGTTGACGGCGAGGGCACCGGCTGGCTGCTGTTCACCGACGCCGACGGCTGCTGGGCTGAGGCGAGGTACGACTGATGGGCTTCAACAATCCACCGATGCCGTGGTCGCAGCTGGAGCAGACCCTCAGCGGCACCGGGAAGCGTCCGCTGGAGGCGCCGTTCTCGCGCAAACGCGGTCCCTACGAACCGCCGGTGATCGAGCGGCCCTCTCAGGTGGTGCCTTATGCCGAACTGCATGCCCACTCGTCCTTCTCATTCCTGGACGGGGCCAGCGGGCCGGCCGAACTGGCCGTGGAGGCCGAGCGATTGGGCCTGCACGCCCTGGCGATCACCGACCACGACGGGTTGTACGGGATCGTCCGATTCGCCGAGGCGGCCGAGCCGACCTCGGTCAAGACGGTGTTCGGTGCCGAGCTCTCCCTGGGTCTGACCGAGCCGCAGGCCGGGCATCCCGACCCGGAAGGCAGCCACCTGCTGGTGCTGGCCGCCGGCGAATCGGGCTATCACCGCTTGTCAGCAGCGATCACCAAGGGCCAGCTGGCCGGGGGCGAGAAGGGCCGTCCGGTCTATCAACTGGACGATCTTGCCGACGCCGCCAACGGGGAATGGGTGGTGCTGACCGGCTGCCGGAAGGGAGCCGTACGTCAGGCGCTGGCCAGTGGCGGCATCGAGGCGGCCGGGATTGAACTGGACGACCTGGTTCGCCGGTTCGGACCCGAGCAGGTGTTCGTCGAACTCACCGACCACGGGCATCCCCTCGACGCCGACCTCAACGACGCGCTGGCCGGGCTGGCCGCCGCGCGGGGCCTGCCGGTGATCGCCACCGGCAACGTCCACTACGCCACCCCGGCGCAGCACCGGTTGGCTCAGGCGGTGGCCGCCGTCCGGGCCAACCGCAGCCTGGACGCCTTGGACGGCTGGCTGCCGGCCGCCGGGGCGGCCTTCCTGCGCTCGGGGGCCGAGATGGCTGAGCGTTTCGTCCGCTATCCCGGGGCGGTCGCTCGCACGGTCTCGGTGGCCGACGACCTGGCCTTCAGCCTGCGCCGGGCCAAGCCGGCCCTGCCCAAGCAGGAGGTGCCGGACGGGCACACCCCGATGAGCTGGCTGCGGCACCTGGTCTGGCAAGCGGTGCCACACCGCTATCCCGACCTCACCGAACCGCAACGGGCCCGGATTGAGCGCGAGCTGGCGGTAATCGAGGCCAAGGACTTTCCCGGCTACTTCCTGATCGTCCACGACATCGTCGCCGAAGCCCGGCGCCGCGGCATCCTGTGCCAGGGACGCGGCTCGGCGGCCAACTCGGCGGTCTGCTACCTGCTGAACATCACCGCTGTCGACTCGATCGGCTACGACCTGCCCTTCGAGCGGTTCCTGTCCGCGCTGCGCGACGAGGAGCCCGACATCGATGTCGATTTCGACTCTGACCGGCGCGAGGAGATCATCCAGTGGGTCTTCAACCGCTATGGACGCGAATGTGCAGCCCAGGTCTGCAATGTGATCCAGTA
The DNA here is from genome assembly GCA_001603275.1 of Actinomycetales bacterium Actino_02. GTDB lineage: Bacteria > Actinomycetota > Actinomycetes > Propionibacteriales > Propionibacteriaceae > Propionicimonas. Next base: position 247,795 of record LUYM01000020.1, read on the forward strand.
CCGGCCGCGCAACGCCATCCGCGACATCGCCAAGGCGCTGGGCTACAGCCCCGGCCAATCCGACGCCTTCGCCAAGCGGGTCGAGCGCTGGGGGCCGGCTCCGGTGGAGGCAGACGACGCCCTTCCCGAGCAGGTGGCCGAGTTGGCCACTCAGCTGTTGAAAGCACCGCGTCACTTGGGTATTCACTCCGGTGGCATGGTGCTCACCGAGCGTCCGGTGGCCGAGGTGGTGCCGGTCGAGCACGCCCGGATGGAAGCCCGCACGGTGATCCAGTGGGACAAGGACGACGCCGCCTGGATGGGTCTGGTGAAGTTCGATCTGCTCGGCCTGGGCATCTTGGCCGCGCTGCAGTACTGCTTCGATCTGATCGCCGGTGCCACCGGGGAGCGCTGGGAGCTGGCCACGATCCCCAAGGAGGAACCCGGCGTCTACGACATGCTCTGCCGGGCCGACTCGATCGGCGTCTTCCAAGTGGAATCGCGGGCGCAGATGGGATTGTTGCCCCGGCTGCAGCCGCGCCGCTTCTACGACCTGGTGATTCAGATCGCCCTGATCCGGCCCGGGCCGATCCAGGGCGGGGCGGTGCATCCGTTCGTCCGGCGCAAACTGGGCCGAGAGCCGGTCCGCTACGCCCATCCACTACTGGAGCCGGTGCTGAAGCGGACGCTGGGTGTCCCGGTCTTCCAGGAGCAGCTGATGCAGATGGCCATGGCCGTGGGCGACTGCACCGGCGAGGACGCCGACCTGTTGCGCCGGGCGATGGGTTCCAAACGCGGCATCGAGCGGATCGAGTCACTGAAGGCCAAGCTGTACGCCGGGATGGCCCGCAACGGGCTGGTCGGAGAGGTGGCCGACCGGCTGTATGCCCAGATCCAGGCGTTCGCCAACTTCGGTTTCGCCGAATCGCACTCGCTGAGCTTCGCGCTGCTGGTCTATGCCTCCAGCTGGCTGAAGCTGCACTACCCGGGAGCATTCTTGGCTGGGCTGTTGCGGGCACAACCGATGGGCTTCTATTCGCCCTCGACTCTGGTCTCCGATGCGCGTCGGCATGGAGTGCAGGTGCTACGTCCCGACCTGGTCCATTCCGGGGTGCAGGCCGAGCTGGAGTTGATCGGAGCCTCGCGGCAGCCGTCCGGGCGCGACGACTGCCTTCAGCGCGTCCAGCCGAAGCCGGGGGAGTTCGACGCGGTGGCCCCAGATCGGACCAGCGCGCATCGCCGCGACGCAGGCTTCGCGGTGCGACTCGGCCTGGCCGGCGTCCGTGGGATCGGGCCGGAGGTGGCCGGACGGATCGTCGCCGAGCGAGCCCAGGGGGAGTACCGCTCGATGGAGGAGCTGGTCCGCCGCACCGGGCTCAATGCCGAGCAGCTGGCCTCGCTGTCCACTGCCGGGGTTTTCGACTGCTTTGGGTTGAGCCGGCGTCAGGCCTTGTGGCGAGCCGGTAGTGCGGCGCTGGATCAGCCCGATTCGTTGCCGGGGACGCTGCTGGCTAGCCAGCCGCCGCTCTTCGATGAGCCCAGCCCGACCGAGGCACTGGCCGAGGAACTGTGGGCCACCGGGGTGAGTACCGGTGAGCATCCGATCGGGCAGCTGCGAGCCGAGTTGCGTGCCCGGGGGGTGCTCAGCTCGGCCGACCTGTTCTTCGCCGAGCCGGATCGCCGGATCGAGCTGGGCGGGTTGGTCACTCATCGGCAGCGTCCGGCCACCGCGTCCGGAGTCACTTTCCTCAGCCTGGAGGACGAGTTCGGCCTGGTGAACGTGGTCTGCTCGCAGGGCGTCTGGCAACGCTATCGCCGGGTGGCGCGCGGGTCGTCGGCCCTGATCGTCCGCGGCAAGTTGGAGCGCTCGAGCGAGGGCGTGGTGAACATCCTGGCCGACCGGATCGAAGCGTTGCCGATCCTGGTGCCGCATCACTCCCGGGACTTCCATTAGGCGCGGGTGACCGCCGGAGTGAGACGATGACCCCGATATGAACCTCGCTGAGCAGCTTCCCGTCGGAGAACCCCCGGACCCGGACGCGCTCTATGAGAGTTTCGTCGCTGCGGTCGGCGCCGACGGCATTAGCCTGTACCCGCACCAGGATGAGGCGATCATCGACATCCTCACCGGGGCGAACGCGATCATCACTACTCCGACCGGGTCGGGCAAGTCGCTGATCGCGGTTGCCGCGCACTTCGCGTGCCTGGCTGCCGGCGGCCGCAGCTACTACACCGCACCCATCAAAGCCCTGGTCAGCGAGAAGTTCTTCGCCCTGTGTGCCATCTTTGGTGCGCAGAACGTGGGCATGGTGACCGGCGATGCCGCCGTGAACGCCGAGGCCCCGATCATCTGCTGCACCGCCGAGATCCTGGCCAACATCGCGCTGCGCGAGGGACGGGCCGCCCGCGTCGACCAAGTGATTATGGACGAGTTCCACTTCATCGCCGATCGCGACCGTGGCTGGGCCTGGCAGGTTCCGCTGGTGGAGCTGCCGCAGGCCCAGTTCGTGATCATGTCGGCCACCCTGGGCGATGTCACCGAGCTGGCCCGCAGCCTGGAGCAGCGGACGGGGCGGCCGTCCTCGGTGATCGGCGGAGCTGTTCGTCCGGTGCCGCTGATGTACTCCTGGGCGGTGACCCCGATCCACGAGACGATCCAGAACCTGATCGCCACTCAGCAGGCTCCGGTCTACGTGGTGCACGCCACTCAGGGCGGAGCCGTAGACCAAGCCCAGGCTCTGCTGAGTTCCGGGATCGTCGATCGCCGTCATCGCGCCGCGTTGGTCGAGGCGCTGCGCGGCTTCCGGTTCGCCGGCGGCTTCGGCAAGACGCTGTCGACCCTGTTGCACGCCGGCGTGGCCGTCCATCACGCGGGCATGCTGCCGCGCTACCGCCGCCTGGTCGAGACGTTGGCTCAACGTGGCCTGCTCACGGTGATCTGCGGCACCGACACCTTGGGGGTCGGCATCAACGTGCCGATCCGGACGGTGTTGTTCGCCGCCTTGTCGAAGTTCGACGGTCACCGCTCCCGGCTGTTGCGCAGCCGCGAGTTCCATCAGATCGCCGGACGGGCCGGACGCCCGGGCTTCGACACTGTGGGCTACGTGGTCGCCCAAGCGCCCGACCATGAGGTGGAGAACACCCGGATCCTCGCCAAGTTCGCCGACGACGCCAAGAAGCTGAAGAGCGTGCGCCGCAAGAAGCCGCCGGAGGGCTTCGTGAACTACACCGAGGCCAGCTTCACCAAGCTGATCGAATCGACCCCCGAACTGCTGCGGGCACGGATGCGGGTGACCCACGCCATGCTGCTCAACTTGCTGCAGCGCGAGGAGGACACGGCGGCCGCGTTCGTCCACCTGATCGACGCCGGAGCGCCGGATCCGACGACCCGGCGCCGGCTGATCGGCCGCGCTGCAGCCATGGGCCGCTCGCTGATCGCTGCCGGAGTGGTGGTCCGGCTGGCCGAGCCCACGCCATCGGGTCGCCGCTACCAGTTGGCCGTCGAGCTGCAGGACAACTTCGCGCTCAACCAGCCGCTGAGTGCACTCGCTCTGGCCGCCATGGACGAACTCGACGCCGAGGCTCCCGGCTACGCCCTCGATGTGGTCAGCGTGATCGAATCGACGCTGGAGGATCCGATGGTGATCCTGCTGGCGCAACGGTTCAAGGCCCGCGGCGAGGCGGTGGCCGAACTCAAGGCCGACGGCTATGACTTCGAGGCCCGCACCGAGATCCTGGATGAGGTGACCTGGCCGCGTCCCCTGGCCGAGATGCTGGAGCGGGTGCACCTGCGGGAGTCGGCGGCCCATCCGTGGCTGTCCGAGACCCCGATCAGCCCGAAGTCGATCGTCCGCGACCAGTTCGAGCGGGCGATGACCTTCGGCGAATATGTGGGGTTCTACAAGCTGCAACGCAGCGAAGGGCTGCTGCTGCGGTACCTGTCGGACGCCTACCGGGCGCTGCGCCAGACCGTTCCGGAGGCCGCTCGAACCGAGGAGCTCGGCGATCTGATCGAGTGGTTGGGCGAGGTGACCAGGCTCACCGACAGCTCGCTGCTGGACGAGTGGACCTCGCTGACCACCCTGGCCGGCACGGCGTCCGACCTGGGGGAGGCGCCACCACCGAACAAGACGGTCACCGGGAACGCCCGAGCCTTCCGGGTGCTGGTGCGCAATGCCATGTTCCGGCGGGTCGAGCTGGCTGCGGCCGACGACGTGGACGCCCTGGCCGCGCTCGAACCCGGCGGGGTGATGACCCACAGCGTCTGGGACGAGGCCTTGGGGCAGTACTGGGACGAGCACGACGAGATCGGCGTCGACGCCGACGCGCGTGGCCCGCAGTTGCTGGTGATCGAGGAGGAGTCGCGCAGCTGGCAGGTCCGCCAGATCATCGCCGACCCGGCCGGCAACCGGGATTGGTCGATCACCGCCCGGATCGACCTGGACGAGTGTGACGACGCCGGCGAACTGGTGGTGCACACCCTGGCCTTCGCGCGGTTGGACGGCTGACTGGAGCCGTCCACGTCGGCCCACCCGAACACCACTCGCACCTGCCCGCAGAAAAGGGACAGTCCCCATTTTCTGCGGGAAGGGCGGGAGCATCCAGCAGGAGCTGTCAGTCAGGCTGACTAGGGTGAAGGGGTGATGAATAGCCAACCCCGCCGCACTTGCGCACCCCGGGTCCCTCCGGTGAAGCTCGGTGCTGTGGCCGTCGTCGATGAGGAGCGGTTCGTCAATGGTGACGACGATCTGGAGGCGGTCGAGATCACCGGGTTCCAGCGGACGTCGCTGAACTGGCCGACCCGGCGACGACTGGACTCGTCCCGGGTCCTCGGACTGCAGGTCGAGCAATGGCACGCTCACGGATTGGCGATGGCCGAAACCGTCTTGGAGCGGGTGGAGGTCGTGTCGGTGCACGCGTCGGACTCCGGTTGGCGCCGAGTCGAGGTGCGGGACTCCCGGATCGGCTCGGCTGAGTTGTCCGGATCGGTGTGGCGCGGGGTGCACTTGAGCGGCTGCAAGCTCGGCTATCTGAACCTGCGCGACGCCCAGGTCAGTGACCTGCTGTTCAGCGACTGCCTGATCGAGGAGCTGGACCTGATGCGCGCGAAGGCAACCCGGGTCGCCTTCGTGAACTGCCGACTGAGGCGCCTTGAGCTGACCCGATCCACCCTGGCCGATGTGGATCTACGCGGCGCACAGCTCAGCGACGTGGGGGATCTGGCCGGGCTCTCCGGAGCGACAGTCTCCCTGGAGCAGCTTCTCGATCTCGCCCCGCTGATGGCCGAGCGGCTGGGCGTGTTGGTCGAGTAGCTCCACGGCCACCCGACGGTGAGCAACGAGCCGATCAGAACTCGCCGCGAAATCCGCGCAAAACGGCTCTGACTGGGCTGATCGCCTGCCGCCCGCGGTGAAATCCGCGCAAATGGCAGCGTGGATGCACCCGATACCGCGGGTTTCGCCGCAGCCAGAGGTCTTCGAACGGCGCAGCCGTCCCGGATCACGCGGAAATGTCCGCGGCGGGGGCAGAGGACCTAGCTGGGAGACTCGGTTGGCTCTGCGAGCCTGGCGTACCGGCCGGCCAGCGTCGAGCAAGCCATCAGCTGGGCCTGATGGAACAGCATCAGGGGCAGCACCATCAAGCCGATCGGAGAGCCGGCGAACAGAACCCCGGCCATCGGCAGGCCGGAGGCCAGGGACTTCTTGGTGCCGCAGAACTGAATGGCGATGGCATCCTCGCGGTTGAAGCCCAGCCGGCGGGCCGTCCACCAGGTCAGCCACAGCATGATCGCCAGAATCGCCAGCGAGATCACCAGCAGCGCCACCAGATCGACCCAGGTGGTCTGCCACCACATCCCCTCGCGCATACCGGCCGAGAAAGCGGAGTAGACGACCAGCACGATCGAACCGCGGTCGACGAACTTCAGCTCCGGGTGCGCCTTGACGAAGCCGGCCGTCCAGCGCCGGGACAGCTGGCCGAGGATGAACGGCGCCAGCAGCTGCAAGACGATGTCGACGATGGTTCCGGTGGTGAAGCTGACCCCACTGGTCCGGGTCATCAGCAGCCACACCAGCCCAGGAGTGATGAACACCCCCAGGATGTTCGATGCCGACGCCGAGACCACGGCGCCGGCCACATTGCCCTTGGCGATCGAGGTGAACGCGATCGAGGACTGCACGGTCGAGGGAACCAGCGTGAGGTACAGCAATCCGGCTTGAAGGCTCGGGTTCATCCAGCCGTTGGTGGCTGCCACGATCCCCAGGCCCAGGACCGGAAAGACGACGTAGGTGAAGCTCAGGATGACGGCATGCAGCCGCCAGTGCTTGAGCCCCTCCAGGCTCTCCTGCGGGCTCAGCCGAGCCCCGTACAGGAAGAAGAGGATGGCGATCGCCGCCGTGGTGAGCCATTCCAGGATCTGCTCGCCCAGCCCCCAGGCCGGGAAGATCGAGGCGGTGATCGCGGCGGCGATGATGGCCAGGAGGAAGCGGTCGACCGGGATGCGGGGGAGTCTCACCCCGGCATCCTAGAATCCCGGAGTGATCGTCGATGTTGCTGAGCCCGGGGACGAACGCCTGGCCGACTATGTGAAACTGCGTGAATCGTCGTTGCGGCACAGCCTTGAGTCCGAGCAGGGTCTGTTCATTGCCGAGGGCAGCAAGGTGATTCGGCGGGCCATCGAGGCCGGCTATCGGCCGCGATCCTTCCTGTTGGCGCCACGGTGGCTGGACGACCTCCACGACCTTTTCGAGACCGTCCCCGACGTGCCGGTCTATCTGGTGAGCGAGGAGCTGGCCGAACAGGTGACCGGCTTCCACGTGCACCGTGGCGCACTGGCCTCCCTGCACCGCGAGCAGCGGCACACGGTCGGCGGGCTGCTCGCCGACGCACGCCGGCTGGTGGTGGCTGAGGAGATCGCCGACCACGCCAATGTCGGGGCCATCGCCCGAAATGCCGCGGGCTTGGGCTGGGACGGGCTGCTGCTCGGGCCGCGCTGCGCGGACCCGCTTTATCGACGTTCGGTGAAGGTGTCGATGGGAACCGTCCTGTCCTTGCCATGGGCGCGGCTCGACGACTGGGCGGAGGCGGTGCCGACACTGCAGTCGGCCGGCTTTCTGGTGGCCGCCTTGGCGCTGTCGGACGACTCGGTCTCGCTGGCCGAGTTCGCTCCGCGAGCGGCTGCCGCCCCTCGGCTGGCAGTGCTGCTCGGCAGCGAAGGCCACGGGCTCAGCCGGCACTGGATCACCCAGGCCGACTACGTGGTCCGGATCCCCATGCGTGCCGGGGTCGACTCACTCAATGTGGCAGCGGCCAGTGCGATTGCCTGCTACGAGCTCGGCGCGCGGGGCCGCTGAGGCGAAGGTCAGCTGTCCGCCGAGCTGCGCTTCGGGGTGATCGGCCAATCCTCCGGGTAGAGGTGGGCGAGCTCCTCGTGCTGGGCATACAGCTTGCGGCGAAGCCGATTCGACAGTCGATCGCCGAAGACCGTCCCCTTCAGGTGGTCGGTCTCGTGCTGCAGGCAGCGGGCCAGCAGGCCGGTGCCGTGCACCGTGACCGGCTCGCCAAAGGGATCCACACCGGTGACCGTGGCGTGATCGGGGCGGGCCAGTGGCTGGTAGCCGCCGGGGAGTGAGAGGCACCCCTCCTCGGTGGATTCCAGGTTGCGTGCGTCCCCCTCGGGGAGGGTGAGCACTGGATTGCAGACCGCGCCGACCCGGTTGATCTCGTCCTCGTCAGGGCAGTCATAGACGAACAAGGACAGGTCGACACCCACCTGGGTGGCGGCCAGACCCACGCCGCGGGCCGCCTCCATGGTGGCGAACATGTCGCGGACCAGCTCCTGCAGTTCGGGTCCGAAGTCGGTGACCGGACGGGTGGGTGCGTGCATCACAGGCTCTCCCCAGCGGGTCATCCGCAGCAGCTTGCCTCCGGTGGTCAGGTCCTCGATGCCCATATGCTCCCTCTTCGCCTCGCCGAGTCATCATAGGACGCCCAGCGCGCCCGCTTGCACTCGGTGGCAGTCGGGGTGACGCTGGCCGGGTGAAGCCGACTGAGCCTGTGGCACTCGCGCCTGTGGTTGAGGTGCTGCTGGCCGACTTCGCGGAGCACCTGTCCAAGGAGCGCGGGTGTTCGGCGCACACCGTGCGGGCCTACCTCGGTGACCTGACCGCTCTGTTCACCCACCTGCAGAGGGTGGACGGCCCGGCCCCGGCAGAGGTGACTCTGCGGGACTTGCGCACCTGGCTGGCCAATCAGCACGCCGCCGGTGCTGATCGTTCCACTGTGCAGCGGCACGCAGCCTCCGTGCGCACCTTCTTCGCCTGGGCCGCCCGCACCGGTCGGGTGCCGTCCGACCCGGCCCGGGGATTGCGGTCGCCGAAGGTGGATCGTCGGCTCCCGCCGACTTTGGAGGTCGACCACGCCCGGCGGCTGCTCGACGGTCTCGCCGCCCAGGCCGAAGCCGCCGAGGACCCGCAACAGCGGGCCGGATCGCTGCGGGACTCGGCGATCTTGGAGGTGCTCTACTCGACCGGGATCCGGGTGTCGGAGCTGTGTGGCCTCGACCTCAGCGATCAGGACGCTGAGCGGCAGTTGCTGCGCGTACTGGGCAAGGGCGGCAAGCAGCGAGTGGTGCCGCTGGGGGCGCCGGCTCGGCGCAGCCTGGACGCCTGGCTGGCGGTGCGTGGCCTGCTGGCCGCGCCGGCTGCGGAGGGTGCGGTCTTCGTCGGTGATCGCGGCGGACGGATCGACCCGCGGGTGGTCCGCCGAATCGTCCATCGCAGCCTGGCCCGCATTCCGGAGGCCCCGGATCTGGGCCCGCACGGCCTTCGGCACGCCATGGCCACCCACTTGCTCGAAGGCGGTGCCGACTTGCGCTCGGTGCAGGAGCTGCTCGGCCACTCGTCGCTGGCTACCACGCAGCTCTACACCCACGTGACCACGGAGCGGCTGCGAAAGGCCTACCAGCAGGCCCACCCCAGGGCCTGAACGCAGCCGGTCTCGGTCACGACAGTGTCGTCCGCCTCGCCGGAGGCCGGAGTGGGCAACAGCCGCAGCGGCTCCGGATTGAGCAGGGACAGCGGGTCCAGGTAGGTATCGCCGCGGCGCAATCCCCAATGCAGGCAGCTGCCGCCCGGACATAGATGGCCGGCCTGCAGCGTCCCGATCACCTGGCCGGTGCTGACCCGCTCGCCGACAGACACCGTCGCGGTGACCGGCTCGTAAGTGGTGCGCAGCGATCCGTGGGAGACCACCACCACCCCGCGACCGGCCAGTTCGGCCGCGAAGGTGACTCGCCCGGCCAAGGCAGTTCGGACCGACCCGCCGCGACCGCTGCGCAGATCGACGCCACGATGACCGGCCAGCCACGGCTGATCAGGGGGATCGAAGCCGCGGGCGACCGCCCCGGGCACTGGCCGGACGGCGCCGTCAGTGGCGTGGGCCGGCTCCGAGCCGGCCATCAGTGTCGTCGTGCACAACCCGACAACCACGGCCAATCGAAGGATCTTCATACCCGTACTGTGGGGTGAGTCGTCGTCTGTGGTTCACGAAGCGGCAGCCTGTGGATGAGGCGATCGGGGTGTCAACAGCCCCGATTGGTGAAGCAACGGTCGGCCCGCGTAGAATCGGCTCAGCAATCTGGCAGATCCAGGTTGACTTCGCACGCAGTCTTTCCGCCTTCGGGCGGGTCGGCACCCACGGTCCCTTCGGGGAGGGAGCGCCGGCGACTGGGTCAGGCGGACCGAAACGCTCGGTCCGGACAACCTAATGCGGGCAGGGCTATGCCCCGGCCCCGCGCAGAAAGGAACGGCTATGGCCGTCGTTACTACGCGCCAGCTGCTGGACAGTGGCGTCCACTTCGGGCATCAGACTCGCCGTTGGAACCCGAAGATGAAGAAGTTCATCTTCACCGAGCGCAACGGCATCTACATCATCGATCTGCAGCAGTCGCTGACCTACATCGACGCTGCGTACGCCTTCGTCAAGGAGACTGTCGCCAAGGGTGGCCAGGTGCTGTTCATCGGTACCAAGAAGCAGGCCCAGGAGACCGTCGCCGAGCAGGCCACCCGGGTGGGCATGCCCTACGTCAACCAGCGCTGGCTGGGCGGCATGCTGACCAACTTCGGCACCATCAGCAAGCGGATCGCGAAGATGAAGGAGCTCGAAGGGCTCAACTTCGACGACGTGGCGTCCTCCGGCCTGACCAAGAAGGAACTGCTGCAGCAGAAGCGCAAGAAGGAGAAGCTGGCCAAGACCCTGGGCGGCATCCGCGAGATGCACCGGGTGCCCCAGGCAATCTGGGTGGTGGACACCAACAAGGAGCACCTCGCCATCGACGAGGCCCGCAAGCTGCACATCCCGATCGTCGGCATCCTGGACACCAACTGCGACCCCGACCACGTCGATTTCCCGATCCCGGGCAACGACGACGCGATCCGTTCGGTTGCGCTGCTCACCCGGGTGATCGCCGACGCGGTTGCCGAGGGCCTGCTGGCCCGTTCGTCCGCAGCCGCCACCGGCGAGGAAGTCGAGCCCATGCCTGATTGGGAGCGCGACCTGCTGGCCGGCGCCGAGGCGAAGGCGGACGAGGCCGCAGTGGAGGCTCCGTCCGAGGTTGTTGCCGAGCCGGCTGCTGTCGAGGTTGTCGCTGAGGCTGCCCCGGAGGCTGAGGTTGTCGCTGAGGCTGCTCCCGAGGCTGAGGTTGTCGCTGAGGCTGCCCCCGAGGCCGCCGCCGAGGAGCCGGCCGCCGAGGCTGCCCCCAAGGCCAAGAAGACCAAGTAAGGAACGAGAGACTAATGAGTGCGATCACTGCCGCGGATGTGAAGAAGCTCCGCGACGCGACCGGTGCCGGCATGATGGACGCCAAGAAGGCGCTCACCGAGGCTGACGGCGACTTCGATGCTGCCGTCGAGATCCTGCGGGTGACCGGCCAGGCCAAGATGGCAAAGCGGTCCGACCGCGAGGCCAGCAACGGCCTGGTGGCCTCGGCCGGCAAGTCCGTCATCCAGCTGGGTGCCGAGACCGACTTCGTGGCCAAGAACGCCGAGTTCATGACTCTGGCCGACGACATCGCCAAGGCGGTGGACGCTGCTGGCGCCCATGGCATCGAGGCGGCAAATGCCGTTGTCCTGCCCTCGGGTAAGACCGTGCTGGACACGATCAACGAGCTCAGCGCCAAGATCGGCGAGAAGCTGGAGCTCGCTGCTGCGGCCAGCTACGACGGTGAGGTCAGCATCTACCTGCACAAGCGGTCCGCGGACCTGCCCCCGCAGGTGGGCGTCATGGTTGAGTACGTCGGTGGCGACGAGGCCTTCGTGCGTGGCATCGCCATGCAGATCGCCGCGATGTCCCCGTCCTACGTGACCCGCGACGACGTCCCCGAGGACGTCCTGGCCAACGAGCGCCGGATCGCCGAGCTCACCGCTCGCGAAGAGGGCAAGCCCGAGCAGATCATCCCGCGGATCGTCGAGGGTCGTCTGGGTGGCTTCTTCAAGGAAGTCTGCCTGGTCGAGCAGGCGTCGGTCTCCGACGACAAGCTGACCGTGGGCCAGCTGCTCAAGAACAACGGGGTCGAGGTCAAGCGGTTCGTCCGCTTCTCCGCCGGCGCCTGATTCACACACGCCACCTGCGGCCGTCCAGCAATGCTGGGCGGCCGCAGGTGCGTCTGGACACCCCATTTCCGTTAGGGTGTGAGATGCCATCGGCCAGTGCCGTCCAGCTGTGAAGGAGACCCCATGGTCAGTCCGTATCGCCGAGTCCTGCTGAAGCTATCCGGAGAGGCCTTCGGAGGGGGCAAGCTCGGAGTCGATCCGGACGTGATCGGCGGCATCGCCGCTCAGATCGCCGGTGTGGTGGCCTCCGGAGTGCAGGTGGCCATCGTCACCGGTGGCGGCAACTTCTTCCGCGGCGCCGAGCTCCAGACCCGGGGCATGGATCGGGCCCGCGCCGACTACATGGGCATGCTGGGTACCGTGATGAACGCCCTTGCCCTGCAGGACTTCCTGGAGAAGGCCGGCCAGCCGAGCCGGGTCCAGACCGCGATCGCCATGGGCCAGGTCGCTGAGCCGTACATCCCGCTGCGGGCGATCCGGCACCTCGAGAAGGGCCGGGCCGTGGTATTCGGTGCCGGCTCGGGAATGCCGTTCTTCTCCACCGACACGGTCTCGGCGCAGCGGGCGCTGGAGATTCACGCGGACGTCCTGCTGATGGCCAAGCAAGGCACCGACGGGGTCTACGACGCCGATCCTCGCACCAACCCGAATGCTCGCCGCTTCGACGAGCTCACCTATGACGATTTCCTGGCTCGCGACCTCAAGGTCGCCGACGCAACCGCTGTCAGCCTGGCCCGGGAACACCAACTTCCGATGGTGTTCTTCGACCTCGGTGTCGATGGCAACATCGCCCGCGTGGTCGCGGGTGAGAAGATCGGAACCATCCTGCACGCCGCGCGCGTGTGACCCAGAAGGGAACCCAACAGTGATCCCTGAGATCCTGACCGACGCCGAGCACAAGATGACCATCGCGGTCGATCACGCTCGCGAGGAGTTCGCCGCCATCCGGACCGGCCGGGCGCACCCGGCGATGTTCAGCAAGCTGATGGTGGACTACTACGGCTCACCCACGCCGCTGCAGCAGCTGGCCACCTTCCAGGTGCCGGAGGCTCGCACCGTCCTGATCACCCCGTTCGACCGGGGCGCAATGAACAACATCGAGAAGACCATCCGCGACTCCGACCTGGGTGTGAACCCGGCCAACGACGGCAACGTGATCCGGCTGGTGCTGCCGCAGCTCACCGAGGATCGCCGCAAGGAGTACATCAAGCTGGCCCGGCACAAGGCCGAGGAGGCTCGCGTCGCGGTTCGCAATGTCCGTCGGCACGCCATCGACTCGGTGAACAAGCTGGTCAAGGACAAGGAAGCCAGCGAGGACGAGGCCCGTGGGGCTGAGAAGCAGCTGGACGCGGCCACCAAGAAGCACATCGACGTGGTTGATGAGCTGCTGAAGGCCAAGGAAGCCGAACTGCTGGAAGTCTGAGTGACCACCACCGACCAGGGGCCCGAGGCCTCCCCGAAGCGAGGCCCGGGGCGAGATCTCCCGGCAGCGATCGCTGTCGGGCTGGCGTTGTTTGCCCTGGTAGTGGTGACGCTGATCTGGTTCCATCCGGGCTTCGTGGCCCTGCTCGTGCTGCTGACCAGCCTGGGTGCGATTGAACTGCATCAAGCGTTGCGGCGGGTGGGAATGACCTCGACGATCATCCCGGTGGTGATCGGCAACATCTTGATCATCGGCGGCACCTATGCCGCTGCCGAGTTCCAGAAGCAGACCAATGTGCCCTGGCATGTGGTGCTGCTCGGCACGATCGGTGGCACCGTGTTGATGGCGCTGATCGTGCGGATGTTCGGTGGCGCTTCGGGCTATGTGCGCGACAGTGCAGCCAGTGTGTTCATCATCGGCTACATCTCGCTGCTGGCATCGTTCATCGGTCTGATCCTCGCCCAGGATCACGGAGTCGCCAAAGTGGTCGCCGTCTTCTTGTGCGTCGTCGGCAGTGACACGGGCGGCTACGTGGTCGGGGCGACTCTCGGCAAGCATCAGATGGTGCCCACGATCAGCCCGAAGAAGACCTGGGAAGGCCTGGCCGGCTCTTTCGGTCTGGCCATCCTGGTCGGCAGTCTGTACGCGGGGCTCTTCAGCGGCCGTCCGTGGTGGCATGGTGCGATCTTGGCGGCGATTGTGGTGATCTTCGGCACAGCCGGTGATCTGATCGAATCGCTGATCAAGCGCGACGTGGGGATCAAGGACATGAGCTCGTTCCTGCCCGGGCATGGCGGCGTGATGGATCGGCTGGATTCGATGCTGCTGGCCGGTCCGGCGGCGTGGGTCTTGTTCACCATGGTTGGCTTGTTCGGGTGAGCGGACTTACCCCGGCCGAAGAGGCTGAGTTTCAAAAGACCTTGGCCCAGGCGGCCGCCGGACGTCAGGTGCCGCTGGAGTTGGGCGTGCCGCGACGCGGCAAGCCGGCTACCCACTGGGCCGACCTGGACGCCGACGAGCGGGTTTCCGCGGTCACGTCCATCGGACTCCCGGCGTTTCGGGCCGGGCAGATCAACCGGCACCTCTTCGAGCACCTGTCCACCGATCCGTCCGGCTGGACCGATCTGCCGACGGCCGTGCGGGAGCAACTTGCTGACGCCTGGCTGCCGACCCTGATCACGGCCGTCCGCGATCAGCAGGCCGATGCCGGCACCACGATCAAGTCCTTGTGGCGGCTGTTCGACAACTCCTTGGTCGAGAGCGTGCTGATGCGCTACGGCGTCCCCGGCATTCGGGCCAGCGGACGCGGCCGCGAGCGGGCCACCGTCTGCATCTCGTCCCAGGCAGGTTGTGGCATGGCCTGTCCGTTCTGCGCCACCGGCCAAGGCGGCCTGCGTCGCAATCTGAGCAGTGGCGAGATTATCGCCCAGGTGATCGACGCCGCCCGGCGGCTCAAGGACGGCGAGGTGCCCGGCGGGCCCGGTCGAATCAGCAATGTGGTCTTCATGGGCATGGGCGAGCCGTTGGCCAACTACAACGCCGTTCTGCATGCGGTGCGCACCCTGGTGGCGCCGGCCCCGAATGGCCTGGGGATCTCGGCGCGAGGCGTCACGATCTCGACGGTCGGCCTGGTGCCGGGGATCCGCAAGCTGTGCGCGGAAGGGCTGCCGGTGACTCTCGCGGTGAGCCTGCACGCGCCCGACGACGAGTTGCGCGACGAGCTGTGCCCGATCAACACCCGCTGGCCGGTGGCCGAGGTGATCGGCGCGGCCAAGCAGTACTTCCTGACCACCGGTCGCCGGGTCTCGATCGAGTATGCGCTGATCCGCGACATCAACGATCAGGCCGAGCGAGCCGAGCATCTGGCCGACATTCTGCGCGGGCCCAACGGCTATGGCTGGGTGCACGTCAATCCGATCCCGCTGAATCCGACTCCTGGCTCGAAGTGGACGGCGTCGCGCCCGGCCGATGCCGACGAGTTCGTCCGCCGGCTGGAGGCTAGGGGAGTGCCGGTCACCGTCCGGGATACCCGTGGCCGGGAGATCGATGGTGCCTGCGGCCAGCTGGCCGCGATCGAGGTGGCCGGCTAGCCCCGGATCCACTAGAGTTTCGAACATACGTTCGACGCGAGGAGTGGCATGTCCGGCATGGCCCATCAGGAGTTCGGCAACGGCCTGGCGCTGATTGCGGTTCACGGCTGGCCGGTCGATCACCACATCGTCCTGGGTTGTCTGGAGCCGATCTTCTCCGACCGGCCCGGCTACCGGCGGATCTACCCCGATCTGCCAGGCCTGGGCGCCTCGCCCGGCGATCAGGTGGCCAGCTCCGACGACGTGCTGGAGGCACTGGACTCCTTCATCGAGGAGCAGCTGGGCACTGAGCCGTTCCTGCTGGTCGGGGAGTCCTACGGCGGTCTGCTGGCGCGCTCGATTGTGAACCGCCGACCCACCCAAGTGCGAGGGGTTGCGCTGATCTGCCCCTCCTCCGGTCTGCCTCACGCCGAGCGGACCCTGCCGGCGCTGCAGGTGCTGCGCCGTGAGCCCGGCGCGCTCGATGGGCTGTCGGCGGAGCTGACCGCGAACTTCACCGGACTGGCTGTGGTGCACACCCAGGAGGCGGTCCGCCGTTTCCTGGCCGAGGTCCAGCCCGGCCTGGCCGCCGCTGACCCCGAGACCGTCCAGCGCGTGGAGGCCGACTATGCGCTCAGTGTTGATCCGGACCGTGATCAGCCGGCGTTCCTGGGGCCGTCGCTGATCCTGCTCGGCCGCCAGGACATCGCGGTGGGCTATCACGATCAGTTGGCCCTGCTCGAGCGCTATCCGCACGCCTCGCTGGCCGTGTTGGACGTGGCCGGCCACAACCTGCAGATCGAGCAGCCGGCCCTGTTCGCCGCGCTGGTCGGCGAGTGGCTGGATCGGGTCGAGGCGGACGGCCAGGATTGACCGCCAGTTTGCCGATGGCGTCCGAGGAGGTGCACCATGGCAGCGGTATCCCCGATTGATCGAGGTTGAGATGTACACAGACTCCAGTTCAGCTGCCACCCAGCGCTGACCTGTCGAGTCCTGCTGGACTCCGGGCGCAGCGCGCTGATCGAGGAGTCCATTCATGCTTCATCCCACAACCGTCCTTGAGGACGTCTCTTTCGCCTGGTCCGACGGCCGGATGGTGCTCGACGCGGCCTCGGCGAGCCTGACTGGCCGAGCCGGGCTGATCGGGTCCAACGGAGCCGGGAAGTCCACCCTGCTGCGGCTGATCGCCGGTGACCTGCGCCCCGACGCGGGACGGCTCCACGTGGCCGGACGCGTGGGCCTGCTGCCCCAACACCTGGTGCTCCAGGCTGAACGACGTGTGGTCGACCTGCTCGGCCTCGGGCGCCAGCTCGATGCGCTGCGCGCGATCGAGGCCGGATCGAGCGACCCGATCCACTACGACCAATTGGGCGATGCCTGGGATGTCGAGACCCGAGCCGCCGCGGCGCTGGCGGCAGCGGGTCTGGATCGGCTGGGTCTGGATCGGCCGGTGGGCACTCTGTCCGGCGGCGAAGTCATGCTGGTCGCCATCACCGGGTTGCGGGCGTCCCGGCCGGCGCTGGCGCTGCTGGACGAGCCGACCAACAACCTCGACACCCGGGCCAAGGGCGCGCTGCGCGAGGTGCTCGCCGACTGGCCCGGTTCGCTGATTGTGGTCAGCCATGATCTGCCGCTGCTGCGGACGATGGAGCAGATTGTCGAGCTCGACCGTGGCCGGCTCAGCGTGTATGGGGGCGGCTACGACGAGTTCCGCGCCCAGCGGGAGCGGGAGCAGGCGGCTGCGGAGCAGGCCGTGGCCACCGCGCGACAGGTGCTGCGGGTCGAGCAGCGGCAGCGGATCGAGGCTGAGACCCGGCTGGCGCGTAGTGCCCGCAAGGGACGCAAGGATCGGGCGAACTCGACCTTTATCGGCGCCATGGCCGATGAGCGCCGGAGGCAGGCCCAACAGACTGCGGGCAAGGTTCGCGGCACCCTGGACGACAAGGTGATCCAGGCCGAAGAACGTCTTGCCGAGGCCGAACAGCAGCTGCGTCCGATCAGCGAACTCAGCGTCGAGCTTCCCGATCCGCACCTGGGCTCGGGGCGTCGGCTGGCTGAACTCCGTGATCCCGACCACAGCTGGATCATCGCCGGGCCACAACGTGTCGCGCTCCGTGGTGACAACGGGATCGGCAAGACGCGGCTGCTGGAGACCCTGTTCGCCCCGGCCCCGGACGCGCCGCTGCAGGCTCGGCCGCTGGCTGAGCGGATCGGCTATCTGCCACAGCGATTGGACGATCTGGACGACCAGAGGTCGGTGCTGGCCAACGTGGCATCGTCCGCGCCGCACCGCGTCAGCGCCGAGATTCGGGCGCAGTTGGCCGGATTCGGGCTGCGCGGTGCTGCCGTGGACCGGCCGGTGGCAACCCTGTCGGGAGGGGAGCGGTTCACGGTGGTGCTGGCTCGGCTACTGCTGGCCGATCCGGCGCCCCAACTGGTCGTGCTCGACGAACCGACCAACAACTTGG
This sequence comes from Actinomycetales bacterium Actino_02, assembly GCA_001603275.1. Taxonomy (GTDB): domain Bacteria; phylum Actinomycetota; class Actinomycetes; order Propionibacteriales; family Propionibacteriaceae; genus Propionicimonas. The sequence goes on from LUYM01000020.1 coordinate 265,343, forward strand.
ATCTGCAGCGGGTGGACGGACTCGTCGCTGCTCTGAATCGCTATCGCGGTGGGCTGCTGGTAGTCAGTCACGATCCCGAGTTCCTGGCCAGGATCATGATCGACACCTGGCTCGAATTGGTGCCCGGGCCGGACGGTCCGCGGCTCAGCCAGCGCTGGGACTGACCGGGCCGATCAGCGCCGGGATCTCGGCCACATCGTCGACCAGGTGGATCCCGGCGGCCAGCGGACGCCCCTGCGCCAGTGCGGTGAGCAGCGGCCAGGCCGGCACGGTCGTGGTCCAGTACTCGACGCCGACCAGGATCAGCGGCGGGATCGGGCCGGTGCTGGCGTAGTAGCGCGGCGTGACCGCCTGGAAGATCTCCTGGACGGTCCCGGCCGCGCCGGCCAGGCACACCAGCCCGGCCGAGGCGTGGCGCAGCAGGACGTCCTCGCGGATCGCGTTGGAGAAGAGCTTGGCCGAGCCCCGGCAGAAGACATTGGGCGGCTCGTGGCCGTACAGCCAGGTCGGCACGCCGTAGCTGGGGCCGGTCAAGGCCTGTCCCTCGGTCACCGCGAGAGCCGACAGCGCCCACGGCTCGATGGCGTCGTGGAAGCTCGGCACTGCGGCCAGGGCGACGATGGCCGGCTCGAGGTCGACATCGGTCGGTAGCGCAGCGCCCAGGTTCACTGCCTCCATGGCGCCGGGGCCGCCACCGGTGAGCACCGGGTGGCCGTCGGCCACCAGCGCGCGACCCAGTTGGGCGGCGGCAGCGTAGCCGGCGCTGCCGCGCTCGAGAGCGTGTCCGCCCATCACTCCGACCGCACCGACCAGCGCCAGATCGTCCAGGGCTTCGGTGATGGCGTGGTCGTGCAGAGTCATGGCCAGCTCGCTGGTCAGGCTCCGCTGGGTGCCAACATGGCGCCACCAACGGTAGGTGCGGGCGTCCAGGGTGTAGCGGTAGCCGCGCTCCAGGCCGGCATACAGCTCGGCGGGCCGATACAGGCCGGTCCGGTACGGCTCGAAGGGGAGATCCGGCAAGTCCGGGAAGACCAAGGCTCCTCTGGCCTCGATAGCGGCCTCGACGCCGGGCCCGAAGGTGCAACCCAGGAATACCGCTCGGGTGACGTCGGCGTTCAGCAGGGCGTCCCCACGCTCGGTCAGATCGAGTGCTTGCAGGTAGCACCCGACCAGCGAGCCGCTGCTCAGCTGAGCGTCGAACTGGGCAAGAGTCTCGATCTCGGCCCCGTCTGTTGGCTGTGAGCCGTGCTCCACCGCTCCTCCGATCAGCCGCCACCTGCCACTGTGTGCACACTATCCGGCCGGTCGGCGGACGCTAGGCTGCAATGGTGCCTGTACAGCAAGGAGTCAGTGGCGGATGCGTCAGGTAGTCATTCTGGGGAGCACCGGATCCATCGGGACGCAGGCGATCGAGGTTATCGCCGAGCGTCCGGAGCGGTTCGAGGTGGTCGGCCTGGCCGCGGGCGGCAGCTCGGCCGAGCTGCTGGTTGCGCAGGCCCGACAGCTGCATCCGGGTTGGGTTGCGGTCAGCGACCTCGAGGCGGCGAACTGGGTGGCTGCGCAGCTGCCGGGAGTTGAGGTGCTGGCTGGCCCCGATGCCGCCAGCGCCGGGGCCGCTCGCCCGTGCGACGTCGTGCTGAACGGGATCACCGGCGCAGCCGGGCTGGAGCCGACTCTGGCCACGCTGCGGGCCGGTACCACGCTGGCTCTGGCCAACAAGGAGTCGCTGGTGATCGGCGGACGCCTGGTCACCGATGCCGCCGCGCCCGGCCAGATCGTTGCGGTCGACTCCGAGCACTCGGCCTTCGCCCAAGCGCTGCGGGCCGGTCGGGCCAGCGAGGTCCGTCGGCTGATCCTCACCGCGTCCGGTGGTCCGTTCCGCGGCCGCAGCAAGGCTGAGCTGCGCGGAGTGACCCCGGCCCAGGCCATGGCCCACCCGACCTGGGCGATGGGACGCGTGGTCACGATCAACTCCTCCACACTGATGAACAAGGGCCTGGAGCTGCTGGAAGCCGGTCTGCTGTTCGGGGTGGATCTCGATGCGATCCAGGTGGTCGTCCACCCGCAGTCCATCGTCCATTCCATGGTCGAGTTCCATGACGGCTCCACCATCGCCCAATGCTCGCCGCCGGACATGAGGTTGCCGATCGCGCTCGGGCTGAGCTGGCCGGAGCGGCTCGCCGACGCCGCGCGGCCCTGTGACTGGACGTCGGCAACCAACTGGACCTTCGAGCCGCTGGACAACGATGCCTTCCCCGCCGTCGAACTGGCCCGCCGGGCCGGTAAGGCCGGTGGCACCGTCCCGGCGGTCTACAACGCCGCCAATGAGGTCTGTGTGGACGCCTTCTGCGCCGGCGATTTGGACTTCAGCGGCATAGTCGAGGTCGTGGCGGACGTCGTTGAGCAGCAGCTGCAGAACCCGGTCAGCGAGGAACTGAGCGTGTCCTCGGTGCTGGCCGCCGATGCCTGGGCCAGGGTCGCGGCCGCAGAGCGGATCAAGGAACGCTGATGGAGCTTCTGGCCACAGTGGGCTTCGGGATCGGCTTCTTCGCGCTGATCATGGCCTCGGTTGCACTGCATGAGATCGGCCACATGGTGCCGGCCAAGCTCTTCGGAGTGCGGGTGCCGCAGTACTTCGTCGGCTTCGGTCCGCGGATCTGGTCGACCGTCCGCGGTGAAACCGAATATGGCCTGAAGTGGTTTCCGCTGGGCGGCTATGTCCAGCTGCTCGGCATGTACCCGCCGCGGCGCGACGGCAGCTTCCGGCGGACCCGGCTCTCGGAGTTCGCCGACGATGCTCGCGCATATGAGTGGACGCAGATCTCCGAGGAGGACGTCGCGAATCAGCGGCTGTTCTACCAGAAGAAGACCTGGCAGAAGCTGATCGTGATGGCCGGCGGCCCGACCATGAACCTGTTGATCGCCTTCGTGCTGATGTTCGCGGTCACTGCCGGCTACGGGGTGTACCGGCCGCAGACGACCATTGCCGCCGTCCAGGCGTGCGTGATCGCCGAGCCCGGCCGGACCAGCTGCCTGCCCAGTGATCCGCCCTCGCCGGCTGCGTCCGCGGGGTTGAAGGTCGGCGATCAGGTCGTCGAGTTCAACGGGGTTGCGGTGACCTCCTATGCGCAGCTCAGCTCGCTGATCCGGGCGAACTTGGACGGTTCGGCCCAGATCGTCGTTGAGCGCGACGGCCAGCGGGTGGCGCTGACTCCGGTGCACACCGTGCTCAACAGCGTCACCGACCAGCTGGATCCCAGCCGCAAGCTGCAGGCCGGATGGTTGGGCATCGGTCCGACGCAAACGCTGGTCAGGGGAGGCCCGGCCGACGTCGTCTCGGACATGTGGACGCTGACGCAGCAGAGTGTGGTCGCCCTGGTCCAGTTCCCGGTGAAGGTCTGGCATGTGGTGGCCGGGATGGTCACCGGCCAGCCTCGAGACATCAGCGACCCGATCAGCATCCTGGGCGCCAGCCAGGTGGCCGGGCAGGTCGTGGCCTCCGGCCAGATCGATACCAGGGCCAAGGTGGCGAGTTTCGCCTCGCTGTTGGCATCGGTGAACCTGTTCTTGGCGCTGTTCAACTTCGTCCCGCTGCCGCCGCTGGACGGCGGCCACATCGCCGGGGCGTTGTACGAGGGTCTGCGCCGCGGGCTCGCCAAGCTGTTCCGCCGCCGTGACCCGGGCTACTTCGATACCGCCAAGCTGTTGCCGATCGCCTACGGTGTTGGCGGTCTGCTCTTGATCAGCGGGATCGCCCTGATCCTGGCCGACATCGTCAGCCCGGTCCGGCTGTTCTGACGGCGCTGGCCTGTGTGCGTGGCGCCGCTGCGCGGCCGAACCGATTGAGTACTTTGGGGACCTAGGAGTGCAGCGCTCCCAGGTCGCCAGGATCGTTGAGTAGGCTTACTGGCGGCCGGTCGATACCGGCTGATGCTGAACGAACGAGGAGTCGATGACCGTCAGTCTTGGGATGCCCGCAGTACCGCCTCCGGTGTTGGCGCCGCGGCGTCCGACTCGCCAGATCCGGGTGGGCAAGGTCGCGGTGGGGGGCGGCGCGCCGATTTCGGTGCAGTCGATGACCACCACCAAGACCACCGACATCAATGCCACTTTGCAGCAGATCGCCGAGTTGACCGCGGCCGGCTGCGACATCGTCCGGGTGGCCGTGCCCAGCCAAGACGATGCCGACGTGCTGCCGATCATCGCCAAGAAGAGCCAGCTCCCGGTGATCGCCGATATCCACTTCCAGCCCAAGTACGTCTTCGCGGCCATCGAGGCCGGCTGCGCGGCCGTCCGGGTGAATCCGGGCAACATTCGCGCCTTTGACGACCAGGTCAAGCAGATCGCCCAGGCCGCGACGGATGCCGGAGTCTCGATTCGAATCGGTGTGAACGCAGGCTCGCTGGACAAGCGGTTGCTGGCCAAGTACGGCGCCCCCACGCCGGAGGCGCTGGTCGAGTCGGCATTGTGGGAGGCGTCGCTGTTCGAGGAGCACGGCTTCCGCGATTTCAAGATCTCGGTGAAGCACCACGACCCGGTGGTGATGGTGCGGGCCTACGAGCAGCTCAGCGAGGCCTGCGACTACCCGCTGCACCTGGGCGTCACCGAAGCCGGCCCGGCTTTCCAGGGCACAATCAAGTCCTCGGTTGCGTTCGGCGCACTGCTGGCCAAGGGCATCGGCGACACCATTCGGGTCTCGCTGTCGGCCCCGCCGGTCGAAGAGGTGAAGGTCGGGATCAAGATCCTGGAGTCGCTCAACCTGCGGCCCCGAAAGCTCGAGATCGTCTCCTGCCCCTCCTGCGGACGGGCCCAGGTCGACGTGTACACGCTGGCCGACGAGGTGACCAAGGGCTTGGAGGGGATGACCGTCCCGCTGCGAGTGGCCGTGATGGGCTGTGTGGTGAACGGCCCGGGCGAGGCTCGCGAGGCTGACCTCGGAGTGGCCTCGGGTAACGGCAAGGGCCAGATCTTCGTCCGCGGTGAGGTGGTCAAGACCGTTCCCGAGTCCGACATCGTGGCCACCCTGATCGAGGAAGCCAATCGGCTGGCCGCCGAGTTGCCGGCCGGCGAGTCCGGCCCGGTGCAGGTCTCGGTCGGGTAGCAGGTGGAAGCTCGCATCCTCACTCCTGCTGACGAGGAGGCCGCTCGGACCGTGGTCAGCCAAGACCCGGTCCAGAACGTCTTCGTCGGCTCGCGAATTGATGCGGGCGTGCTCAGTCCTTCCGCTCCGGGACTGTTGTGGGGTTGGCCAGGAGCGCAGCCGGTCGCTCTGCTACACTGTGGGGCGAACCTGGCTCCGGTAGCTCACAATCTCGACCCGGTGCCTGCCTTCGTCGAGGCGGCCGGACGGCGCCGGACCAGCCAGTCGATCGTCGGCCCGTCCTGGTTGGTGATGCCGTTCTGGCGGGCGCTGGCGGCTCGGTGGGGGCGCAGTTACGACGCGGTCCGAGAGGTGCGGTCCCGGCAGCCGGTGATGGCGATCAGCGAGCCGCCCAAGGTGGCCCCCGAGCCGCGGTTGCGTCCGATTCGTCCGGCGGAGTTCGGTTCCTACTTCCAGGCGTCGGTGGCCATGTACACCGAGGAGGTCGGCAGCGATCCGGGCACCGGAGCCGACTCCGGCTACCGCAGCTACTGCTGGTGGCTGGTGGAGCAGGGGCGCGCGTTCGGCATCGTCGAGGACGGACGAGTGCTGTTCAAGGCCGACATCGGCGCGACCAACGCCGAAGTGGCGCAGATTCAGGGCGTCTGGCTGCACCCGTCGCTGCGCGGCCAAGGCCTGTCCAGCGCAGCGATGGCCGCAGTTGTCGAGTACGTCCTCGCCGACTTCAGGGTGGCCAGCCTCTATGTGAACGACTTCAACGTGCGGGCAGTGCGCAGCTACCTGCGCACCGGCTTCGAACAGGTTGGTGAGTTCGCCACCATCTTGTACTAGCCCCGACTCAGCAGATGTCGGCCACCGGGGCGCCGGTCAGCGCGTGCAGCTGATCGGGCGACAGCGGAAAGACCGCATGAGGATGCCCGGCAGCTGCCCAGATCTGCTCAAAGCGGGACAGCTCGGCGTCGATCAGAACCACGACATCGCCGGTGTGGGCGACAGGACAGACCCCACCGATCGAGAAGCCGGTGTGGGCTTTCACGTAGCTGGCGTCCGCCCGGCCGATCGGGCCGACCAGCGCCGAGACCTTGGCTTCGTCCACTCGGCGGTCGCCGGCGGCCACCACGAGGATGGCCGCGTCGTCGTGGATCCGGCGAAAGACGATGCTTTTGGCGATCTGGCCCAGCTCAACGCCGAGAGCGGCGGCGGCGTCGGCTGCGGTGCGACCGGTCACCGGAAGCATGACAATCGGCTCGGGGTGTCCGGCCGCGGCCAACCAGGCCACGACCCGTCGGGCGCCGTCCGGCAGTTCGAAAGTGGTCACCGGCTCATTGTGCCCGTCTGTGATCAGGCGGCCAGACCAGCCGCCACACACAAGATGGCGAATAGGGGAGGCGCGGCCTGGAACAGGGCGACTCGGGCCAGCCGGGGTGCCGACAGCAACAAGACCAGGGCGGCGGCGACCATCGCGGCGGCAGCCGACAGGATCAACGTCGCCCCAACCGCGGTCTGCCCGAAGCTGAGCAGGACCACCCCCAGGATGGACCCGATCGCCAGGAACAGATTGTGGAAGCCCTGAGTGAAGGCGAGCAGCTGAGTGCTCTGCGCTTCGGCCAGACTCAGACCGAATGTTGACCGAGTGCGATCCTTGGTCCAGTTGAGGGACTGAACCGTGAAGACGTAGATCTGGATACTCGCCGCCAACAACGTCAGGATGACGCCAACGACGAGCATCAGTACCTCCGCATTGAGACCGCTAACCGAACCAATGTGTCCTAATCGGAGCGGAATTACAACCCATACTGAGGGGCCCGGGGAGATCCCGCCCAGCGGGCGGTGGCGAACCTCGGCGAGGTTCGGTCGCCGGGCTGGATAGGATCATCCGGTGATCACGCGACTGTCCAAGCTCTTCGTGCGCACTCTGCGCGACGACCCCGCCGATGCCGAGGTGCCCAGCCACCGCTGGCTGGTCCGGGCCGGCTACATCCGCCGGACTGCACCCGGCATCTACACCTGGCTGCCGCTGGGCCTGCGGGTGCTGCAGAAGGTGGAGCAGATCGTCCGCGAGGAGATGGACGCGATGGGCGCCCAGGAGGTTCGCTTCCCGGCGCTCCTGCCGCGCGAGCCCTACGAGTCCACCAACCGCTGGACCGAGTACGGGCCGAACCTGTTCCGGCTGAAGGATCGCAAGGGCGGCGACTACCTGCTCGGTCCGACGCATGAGGAGATGTTCACGCTGCTGGTGAAGGACCTGTACTCCTCGTACAAGGACCTGCCGTTGTCGCTGTACCAGATCCAGACCAAGTACCGCGATGAGGCCCGGCCCCGAGCCGGCCTGCTGCGTGGCCGCGAGTTCGTGATGAAGGACTCCTACTCCTTCGACGTGGACGACGCCGGCCTGGCCGCCTCCTACCAAGCCCATCGGGACGCCTACATCCGGATCTTCGATCGCCTGGGCCTGGAGTACGTGATCGTCAAGGCCACCTCCGGTGCCATGGGTGGTTCGGCCTCGGAGGAGTTCCTCGCCGTGGCCGACACCGGCGAGGACACCTTCGTCCGTTCACCGGGTGGTTATGCAGCCAACGTGGAGGCTGTGCAGATCACTCCGCCGCCCGAGCAGGATGCCTCGGCGATTGCCCCGATTCAGGAGATCGACACCCCCGGCACCGGCACCATCGTCGAACTCGTCGACGCCGTGAACGCGAAGTTCCCGCGCGCGGATCGTCCCTGGGGCGCTGCCGACACTTTGAAGAACGTCGTGTTCAAGCTCACTTTCCCCGACGGGAAGTCCGAGCTCTTGGTCGTCGGCCTGCCCGGTGACCGCGACGTCGATCTCAAGCGTCTGGAGGCTGCGATCACCCCGGCCGAAGCGGTGGCTGTCGGCGAGGAGGACTTCGCCGCGAATCCGGGTCTGGTTAAGGGCTACATCGGGCCGGTCCGGCTGGAGAACGGCGCTGCGGTGCTGCAACTCGGGCTCAAGGGCGCGCTCAAGGTGCGCTATCTGACCGATCCCCGGGTCGTGGCCGGTACCAGCTGGATCACCGGCGCGAACCGAGCCGATACCCACCAGCTGAATGTGGTGGCCGGTCGGGACTTCGTCAGTGACGGAGTGATCGACGTGGCCGAGGTGCGCGAAGGTGACCCGTCGCCGGACGGCTCCGGGCCGCTGAGCCTGGCCCGCGGCATCGAGATGGGCCACATCTTCCAGCTCGGCCGCAAATACGCCGAGGCGCTCGGCCTGAAGGTCCTGGACGAGAACGGCAAGCTGGTCACCGTCACCATGGGCTCCTATGGCGTCGGGGTCTCCCGTGCGGTGGCCGCGGTCGCGGAGAACTCCTGCGACGAGCGAGGCCTGGCCTGGCCGAAGGAGCTGGCGCCTTACGACGTCCAGGTGGTGGCGACCGGCAAGGGCGAAGAGTTGTTCGCCGCCGCCGAGAAGCTGGCCACCGAGCTGTCGCTTGCCGGGCTCGACGTCCTGTACGACGATCGCAAGGCCAGCCCTGGGGTGAAGTTCACCGATGCGGAGATCCTCGGCATGCCGCTGGCGCTGGTGGTGGGACGTGGCCTGGCCGATGGTCTGGTCGAGCTCCGGGTTCGGTCCACCGGCGAGCGGATCGAGCTCGCCGTGGCCGATGTCGTGGCTGCAGTGGTCGCGCGCGTCCGCGACTGATCCTGCGCTAGCGGGCACCTCAGCGCCTTACACTGGGCGCTGAGGTGATTCACGCGCGCCGCCAGGCCGTGCACAACAGCATCGAACAATCGGATCGGGGAACAATGGACAACGCTCAGGTGACCACTGTGGTGGAGCCGGTGGTGGAGAACCACGGCCTCGAAATCGATCGGATTGAAGTGGTGGCTGCCGGCAAGCGGGCGCTGGTGCGGATCTTCCTCGACGGTGACGGCCCCGAGGGTCATGGCCCGTCGTTGGACCAGATCGCCGAGGCCACCAGGAGCATCTCGCAGGCGCTGGACGACGCCGACCTGACCAAGGGACGCCCCTACGTGCTGGAGGTGTCCTCGCGCGGGGTCGGCCGTCCGCTCACCGAACCGAAGCATTTCCGGCGCAATCTGGGTCGCCTGGTCGCACTGACCACCACCGACGGTGAGGTGGTCGGCCGAATCGCCGCCGTCACCGACGACGCGGTGGAACTCGACATCGATGGGGGCAGCCGGACCGTGGCGCTCGCTGCCATCAGTAAGGCGCTGGTCCAAGTGGAGTTGAACCGCCCGGGAAGCCAGCTGGACGAGGAGGAAGACTGAGATGGACGTCGATCTGAGTGCATTGAAGGCGCTGGAGCGCGACAAGGAAATCAGCATGGAGGTGCTGCTCGGCGCCCTCAGTGAGGCCCTGGTGAACGCCTACGCGCACACCCCCGGCGCCATCGAAGGGGCCCGGGTCGAGATCGATCGCAAGACCGGCAAGGTCAGCGTGCTGGCACCGGAACTCGATGAGGACGGCAACCGGATCGGGGAGTACGACCACACCCCGGAGGGCTTCGGACGGGTGGCTGCCGCCACCGCTCGGCAGGTCATCTTCCAGCGGCTGCGTGAGGCTGAGGACGAACAGAAGTACGGCCACTTCGCCGGGGTCGAGGGTGACATTGTGCTCGGTGTCGTCCAGCAGGATCGCGACTCGCGAACGGTCCGGGTCGACCTCGGTTCGATCGAGGCGATCATGCCGCCGGCCGAACAGGTGCCCGGCGAGGACTACTCCCACGGCAAGCGGCTGCGGGTGTACGTGGTGAGCGTGCGCCGCGAGCTGCGCGGGCCGCAGGTCGTGGTCTCCCGGACGCATCCGAACCTGGTCGCCAAGCTGTTCCGGCTGGAGGTGCCCGAGATCGAGTCCGGCATCGTCGAGATCAAGGCCATCGCTCGCGAAGCCGGCCATCGCTCAAAGATCGCCGTGATCAGCCACAACCGTGATGTCTCGGCCAAGGGCGCCTGCATCGGGCCGATGGGTCAGCGCGTCCGTGCGGTGATGCATGAGCTGAACGAGGAGAAGATCGACATCGTCGACTTCTCCGAGGACCCCAGCGTGTTCGTGGCTCAGGCGCTCAGCCCGGCGAAGGTGAGCTCGGTCACCGTGACCGACGCTGCCGCGAAGGCCGCCCGAGTCGTCGTTCCGGACTATCAGCTCTCGTTGGCCATCGGCCGCGAGGGTCAGAACGCACGACTGGCCGCCCGCCTCACCGGTTGGCGGATCGATATCCGGCCGGATACCGCACCGGCTNNACAACGTGGACGGCCCGCCGCAGACCTGGTTGGTCTACGGCGGGCCGGGTCTGTGAGAGGGCTTATCCCTACTTGCTGGTGGCGCTGGCCGAGGGTTGGCCGCCCCGGTTCCCCATCACCTCTTGCAGCGCGGCGAGGACCTTGGCCTCGTCGAGGTCGAGCTTCTCGGCGAGGCTCTTGGCCATCGACTCGAGGTTGGCGCCTCCGCCGCGACCGCCTTGGCCGTCCGGCTGGCCTGAGGGCTGACCCGACGGCATCGCGGACGGCTGACCCGACGGCATGGCTGATGGGGTGCCGGAGGGCCGGTTGGCGGCCATGACCTCTGTGAGGGCCGCCTCAACCTTGTCCTGATCGACACCGAGCTTGGTGGCCAGCGAAGCGGCCAATTCGGTGCTGTTGAAACCACCGCGGCCCTGACTGTCGCCGCCTTGTCCTTGCCCACCTGCAGCTTGACCGTAGCCGCTGACCGGGGCGCCGGCATCCTGCGTGCCCGTCGCCATCCCGGCCGCAGCCGCTCCGACTCCGACCGCGGCTCCGATCGCGACGACCGTGCCGGCGATGCCGAGCCCAATCTTGACCGATCTGTTCATGTGACTCCCTGACTTGGCTGTTCACTACGTAACTCCCCATGACTATGGCCGTGCCCTCGCCTTGCTGAGTGTCGGCTGTGGATCGGTGGTCGGCCTAGACTCCTATCCGTGAATCAGCCTCTGCGAACCTGCCTCGGCTGCCGACGATCGGTGCCGCGCGCCGAGTTGGTCCGGCTGGCCTGGGTGGAAGCCGATGCCTGTGTGGTTCTCGATCACGGCCGTCGTCTGCCCGGACGAGGGTGCTATCTGCATCCCGGCTGTGCGGACGAGGTCGTGCGCCGTCGGGTGGTCGGTCGGGCGCTGCGTCGGCCCGTGGAACCGGCCCAGGTGGCCGCGCTCCTCGCCGAACTTGGCTGAGCGCCCCAGCCCGCCTGGTGGCTGGGGTGGCGATTGAGTGGTCTGAGGGTGGAAGCGATAGACTGCTGGCTGCGCGTTCGCCAGTTCGTGGCGAGCACAACCAGAAAGTGGGCTAACGCTCATGACCACTCGATGAGAATCTCGAAATGAGCACTGAACAGAACTAGCTGGTCCACGCGCCTGCGCGGACCTGAAGGAGAGTAGTGGCCAAGGTCCGCGTCTACGAGCTCGCAAAGGAGCTCGGACTCGAAAGCAAGGAACTCTTGCAGACCCTCAATGACATGGGGGAGTTCGTCCGCTCGGCGTCATCGACGATCGAAGCGCCAGTAGTGCGTCGGCTTCGGGAGAAGTCGTCATCCACCCCGTCCGCCGCCCCGGCAGCAGCCAAGCCGGCCCCGGCAGCACCCAAGCAGACTGCGGCGCCGGCCAAGCCCGCGCCGGCCGCGCCGGCCGCGCCGGCCGCGCCGGCTCAGGCTAAGGCGCCAACTCCGGCTCCCGCACCAGCGGCGCCGACCCCGGCTCCCACTCGGAGTGCGGCTCCGAATCCACGCCCGACTCCCGCTCCGGGAGCGGCTCGCCCCGGCCCGACTGCGCCGGGTGCCGATGCGGCTCGCCCGCGTCCGGTGCCCCGACCGGGCGGCACCGGCGGCCTGCAGGCGGGGGCTCGCAAGCCCGGAGCTCCACGTCCGGGCAACAATCCGTTCGCTTCTCGGCAGGGGATGGGCGTACAGCGTCCCCGCCCCGAGGGTGGCGCCCCTGCGCGTAGCGGGGATCGTCCGGGCTTCGCTGACCGCTCCGGCGCACCGCGTCCGGGCGGTGACCGGATGCCACGACCCGGTGGTGGTGTGGCGGGAGTGCCGCGCCCGAACCCGGCCATGATGCCCAAGACCGGTGGCTTCGGCCTGGGTGGCAACGGCCGCCCGGCCGGCGCCGGTGCCGGAGCCGGTCGTCCCGGTGGTGCCGGTGGTGGGCGGGGACGTCCCGGCGGTGGCCCCGGTCGCGGTGGCATGCCGGGCGGAGCTCCTGCCGGTGGACCTCCGGCCGGTGGTGGTCGCGGTGGTCGCGGCGGACGCGGTGGCTCCGGCACCCAGGGTGCCTTCGGACGCCCGGGCGGCCCGGCCAAGCGTGGCCGCAAGTCCAAGAAGCAGCGCAGGCAAGAGTTCGACCAGATGGAGGCCCCGTCGATTGGCGGCGTGCGCGTCCGTCAGGGCGACGGCCAGACTGTCCGGCTGCGCCGTGGTGCATCGCTGACCGACCTCGCCGAGAAGATCGGTGTCGAGCCGGCGTCCCTGGTACAGGTGCTGTTCCACCTGGGCGAGATGGTCAACGCCACCCAGTCGGTGGCCGACGACACCCTGCAGGTGCTGGGTGCCGAGCTCAACTACAACATCGAGGTCGTCTCGCCTGAGGACGAGGACCGCGAGCTGCTGGAGAGCTTCGACATCGAGTTCGGTGAGAACGAGGGCGGCGAAGAGGATCTGGCTCCGCGTCCGCCGGCCGTCACCGTCATGGGTCACGTCGACCATGGCAAGACCAAGCTGCTGGATGCGCTGCGCAACACCAATGTGGTTGCCGGCGAGGCCGGTGGCATCACCCAGGCGATCGGTGCCTACCAGGTGGCCACCGCGGTGGACGGCCAAGCACGCAAGATCACCTTCATCGATACCCCGGGTCACGAGGCGTTCACCGCCATGCGTGCCCGCGGTGCCAAGTCGACCGACATCGCCGTGCTGGTGGTGGCGGCCGATGACGGTGTGATGCCGCAGACGATCGAGGCGCTGAACCACGCCAAGGCGGCCGATGTGCCGATCGTGGTGGCCGTGAACAAGATCGACAAGGAAGCCGCCGATCCGGTCAAGGTCCGTGGCCAGCTCACCGAGTACGGCTTGGTGCCCGAGGAGTACGGCGGCGACACCATGTTCGTCGACGTGTCCGCGACCACGAAGCAGGGCCTGGACCAGCTGCTGGAGGCGATCATCCTGACCGCCGACGCATCGCTGGATCTGCGGGCGAACCCGGACATGCCGGCCCAGGGTGTTGCCATCGAGGCGCACCTGGACAAGGGACGTGGCCCGGTGGCCACCGTCCTGGTCCACCGTGGAACGCTACGCACCGGCGACTCGATCGTGGCCGGTTCGGCCTACGGTCGCGTCCGTGCGCTGATCAACGATCAGGGCACCACCGTCGATGAGGCTCCGCCCTCGATGCCGGTTCAGGTGCTCGGCCTCACCTCGGTGCCCGGTGCTGGTGACAACTTCCTGGTCGTCGAAGACGACCGGATGGCGCGCCAGATCGCCGAGAAGCGGGAAGCCCGGCAGCGGGCAGCCATGCTGGCCAAGACCACGCGCCGCAAGACGCTGGATCAGCTGTTCGAGCAGCTGGCCAAGGGCGAGACGCAGGAGCTGCGCCTGATCCTGAAGGGCGATTCCGCCGGTGCCGTCGAGGCCCTGGAGGACGCGCTGCTGCAGATCGACGTGGGCGACGAGGTCTCGCTGCGGGTCATCGACCGCGGCGTCGGCGCCATCACCGAGACCAACGTGTCGCTGGCTGCTGCCTCCGATGCGGTGATCATCGGCTTCAATGTCCGGGCTCAGGGCAAGGCCACTCAGCTGGCCGATGCCGAGGGCGTGGACGTCCGCTACTACTCGGTGATCTACTCCGCCATCGATGAGGTCGAGGCTGCTCTGAAGGGCATGCTGAAGCCGATCTTCGAGGAGAAGGTTCGTGGCCAGGCGGAGATCCGCGAGATCTTCCGCTCGTCGAAGTTCGGCGTGATCGCGGGCTGCATGATCATCGACGGCTCGATCAAGCGCAATGCGAAGGCTCGTCTGCTTCGCGACGGCATCGTGGTCACCGAGACCTCGATCGCCTCGCTGCGCCGCGAGAAGGACGATGCCACCGAGGTTCGGGAAGGCTTCGAGTGTGGCCTCACGCTCGCGCACTTCTCCGACATCAAGATCGGCGACATCATCGAGACCTTCGAGATGGTCGAGAAGCCGCGCGACTGAGTCCTCACGGGCTCAGGACAAGCACTGACGTCCCGCCCGGTCTCTCAACACTGAGGGGCCGGGCGGGCGTTTTCGAAAGGGGAGTACCGATGTCGAAGCCTCGATTCGCCAAGGTGACCGAGCAGATCAAGTTCGTGGTCGCCGAGATGTTGCAGCGTCGGGTCAAGGATCCGCGGCTGGGCTTCGTGACTGTGACCGATGTCCGGATGACCGGGGACGGGCACGAAGCGACGGTCTTCTACACCGTGCTCGGCGATGAGAATGCACGCGCGGAGTCGGCGATCGCCCTGGCCTCGGCCACCGGCATCCTGCGCTCTGCGGTCGGCAAGCAGCTGGGGATGAAGTTCACCCCGAGCCTGACCTTCGTGCTGGACGCGGTCGAGGAGGAAGCGGCCTACCTCGAGGACGTGCTGGCCAAGGCGCGGGCTCAGGACGCCGCTGTGGCTGCTCAGGCGGCCACGGCGACCTATGCCGGTGATCCGGACCCGTACCGCACCTCCGAGGCTGCAGACGACGACGGTGAGTGAGCTGTCCGGTCTGGTCGTCGTCGATAAGCCGACCGGCTGGACCTCACACCAGGTGGTGGCCCGCTGCCGGCGGCTGTACGGCACCAAGAAGGTCGGCCACGCCGGCACCCTCGACCCGTTGGCCACCGGCGTGCTGCTGGTCGGCGTGAACCGGGCCACCCGGCTGCTGGGCCATTTGGCCGCCCACGACAAGAGCTACTCGGCGACGATCCGGCTGGGTCAGTCGACGATCACCGATGACTCCGAGGGCGAGGTCGTCACCGCCGCCGGTGCGGGCGAGGTCGAGCTGGATCAGGTGCGGGCCGTCCTGGCCACGCTGACCGGCCGGATCAGCCAGGTGCCCTCGGCAGTCTCGGCGATCAAGGTGGACGGCAAGCGTTCCTACGCCCGGGTGCGGGCTGGGGAGGCTGTTGAGTTGGCCGCCCGTGAGGTGACGGTCAGTCGTTTCGACCTGCTCGGTGCCACTCCGCAGAGCGTGGACGGACTTCCCGTGCTCGATCTCGAGGTGGTGGTGGACTGCTCGTCCGGCACCTACATTCGTGCTCTGGCCAGGGATCTTGGTGCGGCGCTCGGCTGTGGTGGGCACCTGACTCGGCTACGCCGCACTCGGATCGGCACCTTTGACCTATCCCTGGTCGGGCTGGACGAGGCCGGCTTGGCCGGCACGGAGCCTGGCCCGCTGCTGAGCATGGCGGACGTGGCCCGTCGCGCGTTCCCGGTCGTGGAACTGGACGCGGACCAGGCCGCTGATGTCCGCTACGGGCGCAGCCTGGAGCTGACCCTGACCGACAGCCCCGCCGCGGTGCTGTTCGAAGGTGAGTTCCTGGCGCTGTATCGCGCCGACGGTCCGATGGCCCGACCGATGGCCGTGCTCGGATGAGCAGGGCTGCGGCGACGGGCCAGCGCGCTCGGCTCGGATCACTTGGGTAAGGTAGCCACCGGTATTACGTGGCTTTGGCCGGGGAAGGTTGCGCAGTGGGTTCGTCGATCGTCGTCATAGGCAACTTCGACGGTGTGCACCCCGGACACCGGGCTGTGCTGACCGAGGCGCGTCGCCGTGATCCGGCGCTGCCGTTGGTCGTGGTGACCTTCTGGCCGCACCCGGTCTCTGTGCTGCGACCGGACGCCGCTCCTTTGCTGCTCACTTCGCTGGAGGCCCGGATCGAGCACCTCACCGCCGCCGGAGCCGACCGGGTCGAGGTGATCGACTTCACCCCGGAGTTCTCCGCCTGGTCGCCGGCGGAGTTCGTCGAGAGGGTGCTCATCCCGCTGGCGCCGAAGGTGGTCGTGGTGGGGGAGAACTTCCGCTTCGGGCATCGCGCCGCCGGCAACGTCGAGACTCTGCGCGAGCTGGCTGCCGGTCGCTTCGAAGTGGACGGTCTTCCGCTGGTGAAGTTCCGCGACGAGGACACCTGCTCCACCCGGATTCGCGAGGCATTGGCCGCCGGCGATGTCGAACACGCAGCCGAGCACCTGGGACGTCCCTTCTGCTTCCGTGGAGTGGTCACTCACGGTGATCGCCGCGGCCGTGAGCTGGGTTTCCCAACCGCGAATCTGCCGGTCCCGGCCAACCTGGCCTCCCCGGCTGACGGCGTCTACGCGGGCTTCCTGACCCGCCGCGACGGTCTGGACGGACGGGGCGAGCGGCTGGCTGCCGACGCACCGGCCCCACGCTGGCCCGCCGCTATCTCGGTGGGAACGAATCCGACCTTCGGTGGACTGTCTCGCCGGGTGGAGTCCTACGTGCTGGATCGCGACGATTTGGAGCTCTACGACGCTCCGGTCACCGTCGAGTTCGTGGCCAGGATTCGGGGCCAGGTGAAGTTCGACGGGATCGAGGGTCTGATCCAGCAGATGCACACCGACGTCGCCGACTGCCGGCGTCTTCTCGGGCTCGGCTAGCGCACCGTCAACGACTTGCGGTAGACGGCGTCCACTTGGACGCGGGCTTCCACCTGGCCGTCGGCACCGATCTGGTCGTAGGCGGTCTCGATATGGTCGCCGGTCGGGGTGTACTCCAGTCCGATGTACATGGGGATAGCCGCCTCATTGTCCGGGTCGACGCGCAGGAACACCTCGACGAAGCCCTGAGCGGCCGCTTGGGCCTCCAGGAAGGTGGTGATGGCCCGGGCTGCGCCCTGGCGGCGCATCGCCGGGTAGACCCACAGGTTCTTCAGTTCCGGGCAGAGCTTGCTCGCACGGCAGTCCAGTGCGCCGGTGCCCAAGGGCTCGCCGTCGCGCAGGGCGATTGCGTAGTAGTAGCCGCCGTCTGACATCAGGTCGAACTGGGACTGGGAGAAGTGCGCGCTCGGATTGCTTTCTCTGGCGATCAGGGCAGGCAAGTCTGCTGCGGTACTCAGTCGGACCTCGATCGGCGCCTCGGGCATGCAATCCTCCGTCGTTCACTTGGGTTCGCTTGCCCAGTGTCTCCCCGGTCGCCGACTCTCGGGCAATGTCTTGGTCTATGGCCTAGCGGAAGTGCCTACTTGGTGACGCTCCGATAACGGACCCACCGATTCCTTTCGGCGATGCCCAGGACCTGCAAAGCTGTCCCACAAGAATCACCAAGAGAGGAATAACCCATGTCCCGCTTGTCTCGCCTGGCCCTCTTGGTCGCTGGGCTCACCGTCCTCGCCGGCTGCTCCGCGCAGCCGCCGGCGGCCAGCCAGCCCGCAGCCAGTCAGCCGGCGGCCAGCCAACCCGCGGCCAGCGAGCCTGCCGCATCCAACTCTGCGGCCCCGAGCGCCTCAGAGCCGGCCGGTGCCGCCGGCTCGACCGATGAGTTCATTGCCAAGGTCACGGCCGGCATGAAGGGTGTCACCAGCTATCACGTCGTGATGTCGATGACCTCGGGGAGCACTCAGATCAAGGTCGAGAGCGACGTCGACGCGAAGAATCCGACCAAACCCAACCAGCACATGTTCATGGACATGGGCGGCATGAAGATCGAGATGATCAGCATCGACGGCGACTCGTACATGAAGGGGCTGCTCGGCGACGGGTGGTTCAAGGTCTCCAAAGATGTGGCCGAGCAGTCCAGCAGCGGGGTGGACACCGACCAGAGCCAGTGGCTGACCGCCAACAAGGATGCCTTCAAGAAGGTGGAGCAGGTCGGCAAGGAGCAGGTGGGCGGGGTCAGTGCCACTCACTACCGGCTCACCATGGACGGTGCCGAGCTCAAGGATCTGGGCGGGAGCACCTCGCTCGGTTCCGGCGACCTGGTCTACGACTGCTGGGTGGACGATCAGGGCCGGATGATCAAGTCCAGCTTCGACCTGAGCACCGGAAGCACCCCCATGAAGATGGAGGCCACCATGAGCAAGTTCAATGAGCCGGTCTCGGTGGTGGCACCGAAGAAGTTCACCGAGATGGGCTAGTCCGACCCAGACACGCAGCAGGGCCCCCGCCGCGATCGGCGGGGGCCCTGCTGCGTTCTCAGCTCAGTCGAGCGCCTTCAGGATGTCGTCCACCCGCTGCTTGGCGTCGCCGAACAGCATCTGGGTGTTCTCCTTGAAGAACAGCGGGTTCTGGACGCCGGCGTAGCCGGTGGCCATCGACCGCTTGAACACGATCACGTTGTCGGCCTTCCAGACTTCGAGCACCGGCATTCCGGCGATCGGGCTGCTCGGGTCGTCCAGCGCGGCCGGGTTGACGGTGTCATTGGCTCCGATCACCAGCACCACATCGGTGTCGGCGAAGTCCTCGTTGATCTCGTCCATCTCCAAGACGATGTCGTAGGGGACATGGGCCTCGGCCAGCAACACGTTCATGTGCCCGGGAAGGCGTCCGGCCACCGGGTGCACCCCGAAGCGGACGTTGACGCCGTGGGCGCGCAGCTTGGCGGTCAGATCGGCCACCGGGTACTGCGCCTTGGCCACCGCCATGCCGTAGCCGGGGGTGATGATGACGTTCTTGGCATTCCAGAGCAGTTCGGCGGTGCCGGCTGCGTCGATCTCGCGGTGCTCGCCCTCTTCGGTGGCGGTGGCCACCACAGTGCCGCCGTCGGAGCCGAAGCCGCCCAGAATCACCGACATGAACGAGCGGTTCATGGCCTTGCACATGATGTAGGACAAGATCGCACCGGAGGAGCCCACCAGCGAGCCGGTGATGATCAGCAGGTTGTTGCCCAGCATGAAGCCGGCCGCCGCTGCCGCCCAGCCCGAGTACGAGTTGAGCATCGAGACCACGACCGGCATGTCGCCGCCACCGATGGCGGCCACCATGTGCAGGCCGAGCAGGAAGCCGATGACCGCGATGGCGATGATCAGGATCCAGCCCAGGGTCGGGTTGGCTTCGGCGCCGATGACGAACCAGATCATCAACGCGAAGAACACGATGAAGCCGATCAGGTTGATCAGGTTGCGTCCGGGCAGGGTCAGCGGCTTGGAGCCCATCTTCGCCGACAGCTTCAGGTAGGCGATCACCGAGCCGGTGAAGGTGTAGGCACCGATCAGGACGCCCAGGGCGACCTCGACCAGGTGGACGGCACCGCCGGCGCCCTCCGCCACGGCGAAGGAGTTGAAGCCGACCAGCACCGCGGCCATACCCACGAAGGAGTGGAAGGCCGCGATCAGCTCGGGCATCTGGGTCATCTCGACCTTGCGGGCGATCGGAGTTCCGATCAGCGCACCGATCAGTAGGACGGCGACGATCAGGGCGAGCGTCACCGGCACCGACTGGCGGTCAGGCTGGGTGGCCGAGAGGAACAGCGAGTCGGCGATGGTGGCGATCAGGGCCAGGGCCATGCCGACCATGCCGGCGATGTTGCCCATCCGGGCAGTGGTCTGCTTGGACAAGCCGGCCAGGGAGAGGATGAACAGAACCCCGGCGACGATGTAGAGCCCTTGGATGAAGTACTCAAGCATGCTCAGGCCTCCTTCTTGAACATGCCGAGCATCCGGTACGAGACCAGGAACCCGCCGAAGATGTTGATCGATGCGATGGTCGCCGCGATGAAACTCATCACCAGGACCGCGATATTGGTCGAGCCCAGCTGCAGCAGCGCGCCGACCAGGATGATGCCCGAGATGGCGTTGGTCTGGGCCATCAGCGGAGTGTGCAGCGAGTGGGCAACGCCGCTGACCACGTAGAAGCCGACCACCACAGCCAAGGCGAACACGGTGAACGCCCCGACGAAGCTGGCCGGTGAGAAGGTCACGGCGAGGACGACCAGAGCCGCGGCGAGCGCCGACCAGATCAGCTGACGGGTGGTCTTGGCCTTGGCTGCGGCCGCCTCACGGGCCGCCTTCACTGCCGGGTCTTCAGCCGGCTTGGCCTCCACGGCCGCCGTCGGTGCTGCCGACACTTGCACCGGTGGCGGTGGCCACAAGACTTCGCCGTCCTTGGTCACGGTCATGCCGCGGACCACGACGTCGGAGAAGTCGAAGACGACTTCGCCGTCCTTGCCCGGGGTGAGCAGCTTCATCAGGTTGACGACGTTGGTGCCGAACAACTGCGAGGCCTGGGTTGGCAGCCGACCGGCCAGGTCGGTGTAGCCGATGATCTTCACGCCGTTGGCGGTGACGACCAGCTTGTCGGCTACCGAACCCTCGACGTTTCCGCCGTTCGAGGCAGCCATGTCGACGATCACCGACCCCGGCTTCATGGTGGCCACCATCGCGGCGGTGATCAGCCGGGGCGCGGGGCGTCCGGGGATCAACGCGGTGGTGATGATGATGTCGACGTCCTTGCACTGCTCGGCGTACATCTCAGCGGCAGCCTTGTTGTAGGCCTCCGAGGCCTCCTTGGCGTAGCCGTCACTCGACTTCTGCTGCTCGGCCTTGACCGCGACGAACTCGCCGCCCATCGACTGGACCTGCTCGGCGACCTCGGCGCGCAGATCGGTGGCCCGGACGATCGCACCCAGCGACTTCGCCGTGCCGATCGCCGCCAGACCGGCCACGCCGGCGCCGGAGACGAACACCTTGGCCGGGGGAACCTTGCCGGCCGCAGTGACCTGGCCGGTGAAGAACGACCCGAACTCGTTGGCCGCCTCCACGACGGCGCGGTAGCCGGCGATGTTGGCCATCGAGCTCAACACGTCCAGTGCTTGAGCGCGGGAGATGCGCGGCACGGCGTCCATTGCCAGTGCGGTGATCTTGCGCTCGTTGAGGGCTGCGACCAGCTCGGGGCTGCGCGCCGGAGCCAGCAACGAGACCAGCACCGCGCCTTCGCGGAGCTTGGCGATCTCGGCGTCGCTGGGGGCGTTGATCTTGGCCACCATCGGTGCAGCCCAGACGTCCGCGCCGTCGGCAACAGTGGCACCGGCAGCTGCATAGTCGGCGTCGGGGTAGGAGGCCAAGGTTCCGGCCCCCTTCTCGACGAGCACCGTGTGGCCGAGCTTGATGAGCTGAGCGACGGTCTTCGGGGTGGCCGCAACGCGGGTCTCCCCGGCCTGGCTCTCCAGGGGGATGCCGATCTGCATAAGTTGTAAGTCCTTCCGACGAAGTCGGCCCGGCAAAGCCAACGGTCGGTAGCGTAGTGGGCTTGGGGGCGAACATCCTCCCTCGACTCGGGGCGTGGGCCGAGCGATCGTGCAGTGGGGCTGGATTCGTCCGGACTCAGAGACAACGATTACGCACGCCGATTGGCCCGGTGGTAGTGCGGGCCGGTAGCATTGCTTCGCCGTCATGACGGCCGCGGACGCCCAAGAGCTCCCACGATCCGAAATCTGAACGAATCGGACCTTTGGTCAGGGGAGCGCCGCGCAACGGGAAACCGAGAGGAGAGCAGCCGAAGATGGACGCTGACACCAAGAAGAAGATCATCGAAGAGTACGCGATCGCCCCGGGCGACACCGGTTCGCCGGACGTCCAGATTGCGCTGCTCACCAAGCGGATCGCGCACCTGACCGAGCACCTGAAGGAGCACAAGGGCGACCACCACAGCCGCCGTGGCCTGATGCTGCTGGTCGGCCAGCGCCGCCGCCTGCTCAACTACGTCATGAAGAACGACGTTGAGCACTACCGTTCGCTGATCGCTCGCCTCGGCCTGCGTCGGTGACACTCGCTTTTTGATCAGCCGGTGACGGACTCCGTCACCGGCTGTTCGTGCATACAACACAAGATGAGAGCCCCGGCCAATACCTGGTTTGGTCCTCGGTAGTGACTTTCGGGAAACCTTCGGGTTGCCCGCGAGCCTCGATCGAAGACCGGGCGAGGAGCGGCGGGGCAGAGGAAAGGAATCTGAATGGAAGGTCCTGAGATTCGCTTCACCGAGGCCGTGATTGACAACGGTTCTTTCGGTAAGCACGTGGTCCGGTTCGAGACCGGGCTGCTCGCCAAGCAGGCCAACGGTTCTGCTGCTGTCTACCTGGATGGCGACACCATGTTGCTGTCCGCCACCACCGCGGCCAAGAATCCGCGAGATGCTGTCGACTTCTTCCCGCTGACCGTCGATGTCGAGGAGCGGATGTACGCCGCGGGTCGGATCCCCGGCTCGTTCTTCCGTCGCGAAGGCCGTCCGTCCGAGGGCGCCATCCTGGCCGCCCGGCTGACCGACCGTCCGCTGCGTCCCTGCTTCGTCAAGGGGCTGCGCAACGAGGTCCAGGTCGTCATCACCGTGATGGCGCTGAACCCGAACGTCCGCTTCGACGTGCTGGCCATCAACGCCGGCTCGGCTTCCACCACGCTGGCCGGCCTGCCGTTCTCCGGCCCGGTCGGTGGCCTGCGGATCGCCCTGATCGGTGATCAGTGGGTCGGTTTCCCGACCGTCGAGCAGATGGAGCAGTCCACCTTCGAGATGGCGATCGCCGGCCGGGTGCTGCCCGATGGTGACGTGGCCATCATGATGGTCGAGGCCGAGTCCACCGCCGCCACCTGGGACCTGGTTCGCTCCGGCCGCACCGCTCCGACCGAAGAGGTCGTCGCTGCCGGTCTGGAGGCTGCCAAGCCGTTCATCAAGGCGCTGTGCGACGCGCAGGCCGAGCTGGCCGCCATGGCACCCAAGCCGGTCAGCCAGTTCCCGGTGTTCCTGGACTACCAGCCCGACGTGTTCGAGGCTGTCGAGGCTGCCGGCACCGAGCGGCTCAAGGCCGTGATGAGCATCGCCGGCAAGGCTGAGCGTGAGACCGCCACCGACGAGCTCAAGGCTGCCCTGCACGCCGAGCTCGACGCGCAGTTCCCGGAGCGGGAGAAGGAGATCAGCGGGGCGTTCAACTCGCTGACCAAGAAGGTCGTCCGGCACCGCACGCTCACCGAGAAGGTGCGCATCGACGGCCGTGGCGTCCGCGACATCCGGACGCTGTCGGCTGAGGTCGGCGTGCTGCCCCGGGTGCACGGTTCGGCGCTGTTCCAGCGTGGCGAGACCCAGATCCTGGGCGTCTCCACTCTGAACATGCTGGACATGGAGCAGAAGCTGGACACGCTCTCCCCGGAGACCACCAAGCGCTACATGCACAACTACAACTTCCCGCCCTACTCCACCGGTGAGACCGGCCGGGTCGGTTCGCCGAAGCGGCGCGAGATCGGCCACGGTGCGCTCGCAGAGCGTGCTCTGGTGCCGGTGCTGCCCAAGCGGGACGAGTTCCCCTACGCGATCCGCGAGGTGTCCGAGGCTCTCGGCTCCAACGGTTCGACCTCGATGGGCTCGGTGTGTGCGTCCACGCTGGCGCTGCTGAATGCCGGTGTGCCGCTGAAGGCACCGGTGGCCGGTATCGCCATGGGCCTGATGAGCGAAGAGATCGACGGCGAGACCAAGTACGTCGCGCTGACCGACATCCTGGGTGCCGAGGACGCACTGGGTGACATGGACTTCAAGGTTGCGGGTACCCGCGACTTCGTCACCGCCCTGCAGTTGGACACCAAGCTGAACGGCATCCCCTCTGAGGTGCTGGCCGGCGCGCTCCAGCAGGCTCGCGAGGCCCGTCACACGATCCTGGACGTGATGGCCGAGGCCATCGACACCCCGGACGAGATGAGCCCCTACGCTCCGCGGATCATCACCATCCGGATCCCGGTCGACAAGATCGGTGAGGTGATCGGGCCCAAGGGCAAGATGATCAACCAGATCCAGGACGACACCGGCGCCAACATCTCGATCGAGGATGACGGCACGATCTACATCGGTGCCGACAACGGTGAAGCCGCTGAGGCTGCCCGCGCCATCATCAACGGGATCGCGAACCCGACGATGCCGGAGAAGGGCGAGCGCTACCTGGGTACGGTCGTGAAGATCATGCCGTTCGGTGCGTTCATCTCCCTGCTTCCGGGCAAGGACGGCCTGCTGCACATCTCCAAGCTGCGTTCGCTGGCCGGCGGTGGCCGGGTGGAGAACGTGGAGGACGTGGTCAGCGTCGGCCAGAAGATCCAGGTGGAGATCTCCGAGATCGACGAGAAGGGCAAGCTGTCCCTGATCCCGGTCGTCGAGGAGAAGGCTGCCGAGGCTCCGGCTGAGGCCTGATCTGCGATCACCACGGCTCTATTGAGCCGATGAGCTAGCGACAGTGGCCGACCCCGTACGGGGTCGGCCACTGTGCGTTTCCGGGTCCATCCCGTCCCCTCCGCCCCGCGCCGTCCGTTGCCGGGCCGTTCCGACCGTCCGCATCGCTACCGGTAGGACCGCTTCACTACTCGTTCTTCGCGCTTAGCTACCGGTCCCGGGGCTCCGCTACCCATGCATGGGTAGCGAGGCGCACTGATGGGTAGCGAAGCGGCTGGCGGGAGACGGCGTTCGTCCAGCACTTATCCACAGATCGCCGAGTATCGACCGTCGAAGCGCCCCGCGAACCATGTGATGGTGCTCTGCTGTGCACCATGGACTACGGGCGGACGACCAGGGAACTCCTGGCCGATGAAGGCATGACGGCGTCCGCGCTGCGAGCGGCGTGCGAGCAAGGTCAACTCGAGCGAGTGCGCCGAGGGCACTACGCACCCAAGTGCGAGCCGGACGAGGTTGCGCGGCACCGTCGGCTCATCGCCGCCACCTTCCCGTTGTTGGCTGAGGGAAGTGTCTTGAGTCACACCTCGGCCGCAGTTCTACACAAGCTTCCGGTCCGCCCGGACCGGCTGAGTCGGATCTGGGTGACCAGGCCCGGCGACGGGCACGGCCGCCACGGTCCGGTGGTCCACCTGCGCCGATCATCCGTCGCCGACTCTGACGTGGACACGATCGATGGCTGGCTGGTCACCGGTCTCGCGCGCACCGCGATTGATCTGGCACGTGAGTTGCCCTTCGAATGGGGCGTTGTCGGGCTAGATGCTGCACTCGCGTCCGGATGTGATCGGGAGGCCCTTGCCGAGGTACTCGGCCGAATGGGCAACTGGCCGGGGACGCGACGGGCCAATGCTGCGACCAGATTCGCTGACGGTGCGTCCGGATCGCCGGCCGAGTCGCTCAGTCGCGTCCAGATGCATCAGCTCGGACTGCCGGCACCGATCACCCAGTTCCGGGTGGTTCTGAATGGCGTTGTTGTTGCCACGACGGACTTCGGCTGGGATGAGTACGGCCTTGTCGGGGAGTGTGACGGCAAGGTCAAGTATGGCGAGTTGCTGCGCCCGGGAGAGACTCCGGCCGACGCGGTCATGCGCGAGAAGCGGCGCGAGGAGCGGATCCGGCAGGCTGGCTACTGGATCGTCCGCTGGGGGTGGTACGAGGCGTGCCATCCCGCCGAGTTGGCGCGGGTGCTGCGCAGGGGATTCGAACTAGCTCCCGGACGTCCACAATCCGCACCCCGAACTGCGTAGCCCTGCCGGTGCGAGGACCCCGGCCTCGATCGACGATCGCCTCGCTACACCAAGGCACGCTTCGCTACCGATGCACGGGTAGCGAAGCCGGGTAACGGGTAGCGAAGTGGCTGGAACGGGTAGCGAAGTGGCTGGAACGGGTAGCGAAGCGCGAGGGACGGGCCGCCGACGGGCCCTAGGATGGCCGCGACGGAAGGATGGACGATGAAGGTTGCCGTGTTCGGGGCCAAGGGACGAATGGGGGCCGAGGTCTGCCGGGCGGTGAACGCGGCCGACGATCTGGAGCTCGTGGCCGCCATCGATGCCGGTGAGGATCGCGGCGCCGTCGAGCAGGCCGAGGTGGTCGTCGACTTCACTGTGCCCGCCGTGGTGATGGACAACATCGCCTGGTGCGTCGATCACGGCATCAATGTGGTGGTCGGCACCACCGGCTTCACCCCGGAGCGGCTGGATGCGGTGCGCGAGCTTCTCGGGCCCGACCCGAAGTCCTCAGTGTTGATTGCGCCCAACTTCTCGATCGGCGCCGTGCTGATGATGCGCTTCGCTGAGCAGGCCGCGCGCTTCTACGAGTCAGCGGAGATCGTCGAGCTGCATCACCCGAACAAGGTCGACGCGCCGTCGGGCACTGCTCAGGCCACGGCGCTGCGGATCGCTGCCGCACGTGCGGGCGCCGGCCTGGGCCCGGTGCCTGATGCGACCACCACCGATCCAGATGGTGCTCGCGGCGCGGTCGTCGGCGGCATTCACGTGCACGGAGTGCGGCTGCGCGGCCTGGTGGCGCACCAGGAGGTGCTGCTGGGGGCGGAGGGGGAGACCCTCACCATCCGGCACGACTCGTTCGACAGGGCCTCGTTCATGCCCGGCGTGCTGCTGGCCGTCCGGGCCGTTGGGCAGCGCCCCGGCCTGACCGTCGGGATCGACGACCTGCTCGGCAGCTAGCCGGGCTGACGCGGGCCGAGAGCCGGATCGCGGGCGACCCCGGACTCCGAATCGACTCCGGCGAGTCCGAACGGCAGGGTCGGCCTAGACGAGCCCGGTGTGCAGCCGGACGAGCTTGATCCGCGGGCCGTCGGGGCTCATGGCGACCTCGGTGTGCGCGCCGTCGGCGGCCCAGCCAGCTGTGGTGAGGAACTCGCGCAGGACGTCGTCGGTGGCGTGCAGCCACCAGGTGGCCCGTTCGAAGCCGTCGGCGCGCAGGGTGTCGGCGACCGCATTCAGAAGACGCGAGCCGTGGCCGCAACGCCGCGCCTGTGGATCGACGATGAACTCGGCCACCAGCGCATCGGTGGCCGCGTTGGCGTCCGGATCATCGGACGGACCGACGACCGCGAATCCGACCAGCCGTTCGGATCCGATCGCCACCAGCACCCGGAACTGGGCCAGTGGCGGACGCATGATCGCGGCCTCCCAGCTGGCGGTCATCGCGGCCAGATCGGCCGAGGCAAGCAGCTCGTCGGCCAGCTCGGTGGGGTAGTCGGCGACCCAGGCGCGCCGCTGCAGGGCGGCTATGGCAGCCGCTTCCGCGGGCAGGGCCAGGCGTACGGAGTCAGCGATCACGGGGTCACTGTACCCATCGGCCCAGCGCGCAAGCTGCGTCGGTTTCGGTCGACGAGGGCCTTGCGGGCTAGTTTTGGCTTGTGCGTGAGACCCTGAAGAACCCTCCGAAGCTGGCCGCCGACACTTTGCGGGTCATTCCGCTGGGTGGTCACGGCGATATCGGCCGCAACATGAGCTGCTTTGAGATCAACTCCGAGTTGCTCTTTATCGACTGCGGGGTCCTGTTCCCGTCCGACGATCAGCCCGGCGTGGACTTGATCCTGCCGGGCCTGCACCTGATCGAGGACCGGCTGGACGCCGTCCAAGCCCTCGTGCTCACCCACGGCCATGAGGACCACATTGGCGCGGTTCCCTACCTGCTGCGCCGCCGTCCTGACTTGCCCGTTTACGGGTCGCGACTCACCTTGGCGCTGGTCCAGGCCAAGCTGCGTGAGCATCGGGTCGGCCAGACCGACCTGCGTGAGGTCCGGGAGGGCGATCGGGTTCAGGCCGGCGAGTTCAACCTGGAGTTCTTCGCCGTGAACCACTCGATCCCCGACGCGTTGGCGGTGGCGATCCGGACGAAGGCCGGCTCGGTGCTGCACACCGGCGACTTCAAGATGGATCAGCTCCCGCTGGATCACCGGCTCACCGATCTTCGAGGCTTCGCTCGGCTCGGCGAGGAGGGGCTGGATCTGTTCATGCCGGACTCCACCAACGCCGACACCCCCGGCTTCACCACCGGTGAGCGGGAGATCGAGCCGGCCATGGAGCGGGTGTTCGCGCAGGCGCAGAAGAAGCTGATCGTGGCCTGCTTCGCCTCGCACGTCCACCGTGTCCAACAGGTGATGGACGCCGCTGTCCGGCACCGCCGCAAGGTCGTCTATGTGGGCCGTTCGATGCTGCGAAACATGACTGTAGCCAGGGAACTCGGCTTCCTGCGGGTACCGGAGAACACGTTGATCGAACTGAAGCAGATCGACGACTACCGCGACGACGAAGTGGTGATCATCTCCACTGGGTCGCAGGGCGAGCCGCTGAGCGCGCTGTCCCGGATCTCCAATCATGAGCACCCGGTGATCACCGCGGGCCCCGGTGACGTGGTGCTGCTGGCCTCGTCGCTGATCCCCGGCAACGAGAACTCGGTCTACCGGGTGATCAACGCGCTGACTCGCAACGGGGTCAACGTGGTGCACAAGGGCAATGCCTTGGTCCATGTTTCCGGGCACGCCAGCGCGGGGGAGTTGCTCTACTGCTACAACCTGCTGACGCCGAAGAATGTGCTGCCGGTCCATGGCGAGGCTCGACACCTGATCGCCAATGCCAAGCTGGCGGTCTCCACCGGCGTCCCGGCCGAGCGCACGTTCGCCGTCGAGGACGGCGCCGTGATCGACCTGGCCAAGGGAGTGGCCCGAGTGGTCGGCCAGCTCGAGTGCGGCTACATCTTCGTCGACGGCCTGACCGAGGGCGAGATCGGTGATGCCGAACTCACCGATCGCAAGATCCTCGGCGAGGAGGGCTTCATCACCGTGATCGCCGTGGTGAATCTGCACAGCGCCGAACTGGTCAGCGGCCCGGACATTCACGCCCGTGGCTTCGCAGAGGACGACTCGGTCTTCGACGAGATTCGCCCCGAGCTTGCCGCGGCTCTCACCCGCGCTCTGGTCGATGGGGCCGACGACACCTACGTCCTTCAGCAGCTACTGCGCCGCCTGATCGGACGTTGGGTGAACAACAACTTCCGGCGCCGTCCGATGATCCTGCCGATCGTGGTGGCGTCCTGACCGATTGGCCAGGTGGCTGAACCGTCGGGTATCGTAGGCAGGTCCCCGCAGTGGGGGCCGTTCTTCTGGCTGCGATCGTGCGCCGGAACAGTTTGGATAACGAGGAGTACTGCGGTGGCTGCCGTCTGTGACATCTGCGCCAAGGGGCCCGGCTTCGGGCACAACGTGCCGTGGTCGAAGAAGAAGACCAACCGGCGCTGGAACCCGAACATCCAGCGGGTTCACGCTGTGGTGGACGGCACCCCGAAGCGCCTCAATGTGTGCACCTCCTGCCTGAAGGCCGGTCGCGTCACCCGCTGAACGCATTCTGTGAAGAGACCCGCCCGCGGGCGGGTCTCTTGTCATGTCCGGACGCAGGTGATTCGGGACGCCGAGTGTCGGCGTGCGCCGGTCGTCGGTGGCTGCACCTAGGCTGAACGCTCGTGGAGACGAACCTGGACGGCTGGCGGACGCAGGCCTGCTCGAGGCTCTATGCGCCGCTGTCCAGCGTGCTGGGTGAGCGCACGGCCAAGGAGTTTGCGGCGCTGCGGATCCAGACCGTGGGGGATCTGCTGCGCCACATTCCACGGCGCTATCTCTCCGGCACCGAGCTGACCGATCTGGCCACGCTGACCGAGGGCGACCATGTCGCGGTCGTGGCCAAGGTCGCCAACATCGAGCGTCATGCGGCTCGTCCATCCCCGGGGCGCAAGCCGGTGCCGGGACGCCTCGAAGTCACCCTCACCGACGGCAATGGACGCCTCAGCGCTACCTTCTTCGGACGCGATCATCTCCTCGACTGGTGGAGCCGGCAGCTGCAGGCCGGGGTTGCCGGGCTGTTCGTCGGCAAGGTGGGCAGCTTCCGCAATCAGCTGCAGATGAGCCACCCCGAGTTCGTCATGTTGGACGCAGGCGGACGGGTTGTGGCCACCAGCGAGGAGAAGGCCTTGATGGCCGAACTGGCCAGCACTGGCCTGGTCGGCATGTACCCGGCCACCGCGAAGCTGCACACCTGGAAGGTGGCCGAGTGCGCCCGGCTGGCCCTGGCCAGCGTCGAGGGCGTCGAGGATCCGTGGCCGTCCTGGGTGCTCGGGCGGGCTGGTGTGCTCGGATTGAGCGAAGCCCTGGCCGCCGTTCATCAGCCGGCCACCTTGGCGCAGGCCGAGCAAGGTGCCCAGCGGCTCCGCTTCGACGAGGCGCTGTCCACTCAGCTGACCATGGCCTATCGCCGCGCCGACGCGGCCACCCGCAAGGCCGTCCCGCGGCCGCTGGTGGCTGATGGATTGCTGGATGCCTTCGATGCCCAGCTGCCCTTCCAGCTCACCGAGGGCCAGCAGCGGGTGAGCGACGACATCCTCGACGACCTGGCCAAGGACCGCCCGATGCAGCGGCTCCTGCAAGGTGAGGTCGGCTCGGGCAAGACCGTGGTGGCGTTGCGGGCCATGCTGGCCGTGGTGGACGCCGGTGGCCAGGCGGCGCTGCTGGCGCCCACCGAGGTGCTCGCCGCGCAGCACTATCAGACGATCACCGCGCTGCTGGGCGAGCTCGGCGGTGGCCGGATGCTCGGCACTCCCGACGTGGCCACCGAGGTGGTGCTCCTGTCCGGTTCGCTGTCGACGGCTGCCAAGAAGGCGGCCATGCTGCGGGCAGCCAGCGGTGAGGCCGGGATCGTGATCGGTACCCACGCATTGCTGGCCGATCGGGTCCAGTTCGCCGAACTCGGCCTGATCGTGATCGACGAGCAGCATCGATTCGGGGTCGAGCAGCGTGCCCAGTTGGCCGAGAAGGCGACGAGCCGTCCCCATGTGCTCGTTCTCACGGCGACCCCGATCCCGCGCTCGGTGGCGATGACCATCTTCGGCGATCTGGACGTCTCCACGCTGGCCGAGTTGCCGGCCGGCCGAGCCCAGGTCTCCACGGTGGTGGTGGACGCCGCGCTGCGGCCGGCCTGGCTGGACCGGGCCTGGGAACGGGTCCGCGAGGAGGTGTCCACCGGGCGACAGGTGTTCATCGTCTGCCCGCGGATCGGTGGCCAGGGCGACACTGCCGGTGGGCTCGGAGTGATCGAGCTGGCCGAGCAGTTGTGCACCGGCCCGTTGGCCGGCTTGCGGCTCGGGGTGTTGCATGGCCAGCTTCCCGGCGATGCCAAGGATCAGGTGATGGGGGACTTCGCGGCCCAGCGGCTGGACGTCCTGGTCGCCACCACCGTGATTGAAGTGGGTGTCGACGTCCCCAACGCCACCATGATGGTGGTCTGGGATGCCGACCGGTTCGGGATCTCCCAGCTGCATCAGCTCCGCGGACGGATTGGCCGTGGCTCGCACCCGGGAGTGTGTCTGCTGGTCACGCAGGCCGGCGCGGCCGAGCCGTCCCGAGCCCGCCTGGACGCGGTCGCAGCAACCACCGACGGCTTCGAACTGGCCGAGCTCGATCTTGAGCAGCGCCGGGAGGGTGACGTGCTCGGTGCCGATCAGGCCGGCACGCGATCCAGCCTGCGACTGCTGCGCGTACTGGAGCATGCCGAGCTGATCGGACAGGCGCGGGAGCTGGCAATCGAGTGTGTGGCCGCCGACCCCGAGCGAGCGGTGCCGGGCTTCGCCGACGCGGTGCGGGCCACCGAGCTGCTGTCCGGTGGCGATTGGCTGGAGCACAACTGAGGGCCTAGCCTGAGCCGGTGACCAGGATCATCGCGGGAGCGCGACGTGGCCAGCGGCTGCGCACCCCCGACCATCCGGGCACCCGTCCGACCAGTGACCGGGTCCGTGAGGCCGCCTTCTCGCTGATCACCGACTGGGCCGGCACGGCCGGTGAGCCGTCGGGAACCTGTCTGCACGGCTTCAGCTTCCTCGATCTGTATGCCGGAACGGCCGCCGTGGCCTTGGAGGCGGCCAGCCGTGGGGCAGCTCCGGTCTGGGCCGTCGAGTCCGATCAGCGAGCGGTGTCGGTGGCCCGGCGCAATGTGGCCGACACCAGGCTGGACGTCCGGGTGCTTGCCGGACGGGTGGAGCGAATCCTGACCGGAGATGCTCCGACGGCGTTCGACGTGATCTGGGCCGACCCGCCGTATGCGGTTGACCTGACCCAGTTGAGCCCGGTGCTCACTGCCGCCTTCGAAGGCGGCTGGCTGGCTGCGGACGGACTGTTCGTCCTCGAGCGGGCATCGAGAGATGCACCCCCCAGTTGGCCCGATCAGATAGCCGACAGCTGGCTTCGACGTTACGGTGAGACGACGCTCTACTTCGCTGCCAGCGCCGGAAGGTGAAATGTGTTAGCCGTCTGCCCCGGATCCTTCGATCCGATCACCTACGGGCATCTCGACATCATCACCCGAGCCGCCCGGCTGTTTGACGAGGTCGTGGTCGCGGTGGGCCAGAACTCCACCAAGCGCTACCTTTTCGATGCTCAGCAGCGCGTGGAGCTTGCCGCCCAGGCCACCGCCGACATCCCCGGAGTGCGGGTCGAGCCGCTCACCGGTTTGCTCGTTGATTTCGTCACCTCGCACGGTGCGCGAGTCGTGGTGAAGGGCGTCCGATTCGCCTCGGATTTCGACTTCGAACTGCAGATGGCTCATCTGAATTCGGTAGTTGGCGGAGTCGAAACTATTATTCTCCCCGCATCGTCTGTGTGGGGGACGCTGTCATCGACGATGATTCGCGAGATTGCATCCCACGGTGGCGATGTGTCTGAGTTCGTCCCAGAAGTGGTCTCCCGGCGGATCCGCCAAATCGCCGGCAGGAAGGAGCAAGCAGATGGTTGAGCGGACCCACCAGGTCCTTCAGCAGCTGCGTGAGTTGGTCAGCACGGCCAAGAGTGTGCCGATGTCGGCATCCTGCATGGTGAATCGCACGGAGGCGATCTCGCTGATCGACCAGGCCGCCCAGGCCCTGATCGACGACACCCAGGAGGCGCAGCGGGTTGCCGCAACGTCGCTGGAAACCCTCGAGCGCGCGCAAGCCGAAGCACGACAGATCATCGAAGCCGCCGAGGAGAAGGCCCGGTTCCTGGCCGGCCAGTCCGAGGTGGTCGAGGAGGCCAAGCGCAAGGCGGCCCAGCTGGAGACCAAAGCCCTCAGTGACGCCGAGGCGCTGCGTCGGGAAGCCGACGCCTACGTCGATGCGCGAATCGCCAGCTTCGAGGCCGGCCTGCACAAGACGATGTCCCAAGTGCGCACCATGCGTGAGCGGCTCTCTCAGCGCTCGGCCCTGGACGACACCAATACCCAAGCGCTGCCTCGGCTGCGCGACTGATTCGGACTCGCTTTTGTGTGCCGGACCTCCGGCACGGTAGAGTCCTCCTTTGGTTACGACGCTGTCGAACCGCGTGTGAAAGGGATACCTCGTGCCTCCCCGTCTGCCGGACTCTCGCTCGGGTCTTGTGATTGATACTCATGAGCTGAGTCGTCGGGCTGGCGTGCTGAAGGAGATCACTCAGGTCGCTCAGGCACCCGCGGATCTCGGCATCGAAGTGATCGGGGTGCCACTCGGCTCACCCATTGAGTTCAGCCTGCGGCTGGAGTCGGTGGTGGAGGGGGTGCTGGTCACCGGAACTGCCGTTGTGCAACTGCAGGGCAACTGTGCACGCTGTCTGGATGAGATCTCCGAGACTGAGGAGATCGACCTTCAGGAGCTGTACTGCTACCCGGGCAAGGAGCTCGACGATCCGGAAGCCAGTCGCATCGAGGGAGAATTGATCGACCTCGAACCCGTCCTGCGGGACGCAGTGGTACTCGATTTGCCGTTCACGCCGTTGTGCCGCCCGGATTGTGCCGGGTTGTGTCCCGAATGCGGGGCCAACCTGAACCACGACCCGGATCACGGTCACGCTGAGCCTGTCGATCCTCGATGGGCTGAGTTGACGGAGTGGGCGCAACCCAGCAACGACACGAAGAACAAGGAGTAACGCCGTGGCCGTTCCCAAGCGGAGAATGTCCCGTGCCAACACCAGGGCTCGCCGCTCGCAGTGGAAGACCACTGCTCCGACGCTGGTGACGTGCGCGAATGCCGCCTGCGGCGCCAAGCACCTGCCGCACACTGCGTGCCCCGAATGTGGCCAGTACGGCCCGCGGGCTGCGCGCCGTCAGGTTCTGGACGCCTGAGACTCCGGCCACGTCCGGAACACCAGCGGCCTCCAGCCGCGCCCTGCAGCTGATTGAACAGCTGGGGATCGACCTCGACCCCCAGCTGTTTCGGCTTGCCATGACCCATCGCTCCTACGCGTACGAGAACGGCGGTCTGCCGCACAACGAGCGCCTGGAGTTCCTCGGCGATGCCGTGCTGGGCATCGTGGTCACCGAGTACCTGTATTTGACCTACCCGGAGCTGCCCGAAGGCCGGCTCGCCAAGCTGCGCGCTGCCGTGGTCAACTCGCACAGCCTGGCCGACGTGGCCCGCGATCTGGATCTTGGCGATGAGATCCTGCTCGGAAAGGGCGAGCAGACCACAGGTGGGTCGGACAAGTCGTCCATCCTGGCCGACTCGCTGGAGGCCTTCCTCGGCTCGGTGCTGATCTCGGCCGGACGGGACGCCGCCGACCGGCTGATCCACCACCTGTTCGACCCGCTGGTCGCCAAGGCGGCCGCGCTCGGTGCCGGTCTGGACTGGAAGACCAGCCTCCAGGAGTTCTGCGCCGACCATAACCTGGGCGGTCCGTCCTATCGGATCACGGAGTCTGGGCCCGATCACGACAAGCGCTTCGAGGCGGTGGCCGTGGTCGGTGAAGAGACCTTCGAGTCGGGCTCCGGAACCTCGAAGAAGCTTGCTGAGCAGGGTGCCGCGGAGAATGCCTTCACGACCCTGGCCCGTCGGCTGGATCCGGTCGGGCAGATACCGGTCTGATGCCCGAGCTGCCGGAGGTCGAAGTTGTCCGCCGGGGGCTGTCCACGGCGGTCGATGGCCGCCGCATCGCCGAGGTGAGGGTGCTGCATCCTCGTCCGGTTCGGCGGCATCCGGGTGGCCCGGACGATTTCGCACTGAGCCTGGTCGGGCGCACTTTCGCCGAGCCGAAGCGTCGCGGCAAGTACCTGTGGCTGCCGTTCACCGATGGGGACGCCCTGCTGGCCCACCTCGGAATGAGCGGCCAGTTCCGCGTCGATGACAGCGACCAGCCACTGCCACAGCACTGTCGGGTGGTTTTCGGCTTCGCCGATGGTGGGCCGCAGCTGAGATTTGCCGACCAGCGGATGTTCGGCGGCCTGGCCATCAGCGTGGGTGGCGCCGAACTCCCTGACGAGGTGGCCCATATCGCCATCGATCTGCTCGACCCTGGGCTCGACCGGGCCGCGCTGGTGTCCAGGATTCGCTCGCGCAGCTCGGGGATCAAGCGCGTGCTGCTGAACCAGGAGATCGTGTCGGGGATTGGCAATATCTACGCCGACGAGGCGTTGTGGCTGGCCCGACTGCACTACGACACTCCCGCGAACACCATCTCCGCGGCCAAGCTCACCGAACTGCTGGACGCGGCCCGGCAGGTGATGAGCGAAGCTCTGGCCGTGGGCGGCACCTCTTTCGATTCGCTCTATGTGAACGTCAATGGGTCCTCGGGCTACTTCGAGCGATCGCTGAATGCCTATGGTCGCGAAGGGCTGCCCTGCCTGCGTTGCGGACGTCCCATGGTGCGCGAGCCATTCATGAACCGGTCGTCGTTTCGGTGCCCGTCCTGCCAGCGCCCACCGCGTCGCGCGGCCGACCGCGGCTGAGCCAGATATTGTTCCCAGTTGTGAGCCCAGCCGACCTGTACCGCCGCTACGGCCATGTGGCGCGGCAATTCGTGAAGTTCGGGATGGTCGGCGGCGCTGGCGTCCTAGTCAACATGGTGGTCGCCGTCGTGATGAACAAGCTGCACGGTGGCACCTCGCACGCCCAGGACATCCTGTGGTCGCTGCCGGGCACCGCCTACAACCTGCGGTTCACCTCGCTGGTCTGGATCGTGGGCTTCCTGGTGGCGAACCTGTTCAACTTCCAGCTCAACCGCTCGTGGACCTTCCGGGACACCAAGGCTGCGCCCTGGCTGGCCGAGTTCTGGCCCTTCCTGGCCGTCGGGAGTGTGGCCGCGCTGATCGGGCTTTTCATCAAGATCGGCTTCACCAACCCGACGTCGCCGATCTACCTGCCCGAGCCGTGGTTCCACGAGAATTCCGGACTCTCCTCCCGGGAGTACTGGTCTCAGCTGTTCACCATCGTGATCACCACTCCGATCAACTTCGTGGTGAACAAGCTGTGGACGTTCCGTCACATCCGTGGCCGCCATGCGGCGGCGTCCGAGTCGAGCGCGGGCTGAGATGTATCTGAAGTCCCTTACCCTGCGTGGCTTCAAGTCCTTCGCCTCTTCGACAACCCTGGCCTTCGAGCCGGGGATCACCTGTGTGGTCGGTCCGAACGGCTCGGGCAAGTCCAACGTGGTGGACGCGCTGGCGTGGGTGATGGGTGAGCAGGGTGCCAAGAGCCTGCGCGGCGGGAAGATGGAGGACGTCATCTTCGCCGGAACCTCCGGTCGGGCTCCACTGGGCCGCGCCGAGGTGGTGCTCACCATCGACAACTCCGACGGGGCGCTGCCGATCGAGTACACCGAAGTCACCATCAGTCGAACCATGTTCCGCAGCGGCGGCTCGGAGTACGCCATCAATGGCAGCCCGGCCCGGTTGCTGGACGTCCAGGACTTGCTGAGCGACTCCGGTATCGGCCGGGAGATGCACGTCATCGTCGGCCAAGGCCAGCTCGACTCGATCCTGCAGGCGACTCCGGAGATTCGGCGCGGCTTCATCGAGGAGGCCGCCGGGGTGCTCAAGCACCGCAAACGCAAGGAGAAGGCGGAGCGGAAGCTGGAGGCCACCGCGGCCAACCTGAACCGCCTCTCCGACTTGCTCGGCGAGATCCGTCGCCAACTCAAGCCACTGGGCCGTCAGGCAGAGGTGGCGCGCAAGGCCGCGGTGATTCAGGCCGATCTGCGCGACGCCAAGGCCCGCCTGCTCGCCGACGACCTGGTCAGCCTGCAGCAGAGCTTGGCCGGTGAGCTGGCCGCCGAAGCTGAGTTGAAGACCCGTCGACTGCGCCTGGAGCGGGAGCTGGCCGAGGCTCGCGAGGCCGAACAGCAGGCCGAGCAGGTGTCTCGGCAGGCAGCACCGCTGCTGGCCAGCGCCCAGGAGACCTGGTACTCGTTGGCGGCGCTGGCCGAGCGCCTGGCGAGCACCGAGTCGATCGCGGCTGAGCGATTGCGCAATGCGTCCCAGGTCGGCACCGAGGAGCGTCCCGGGCGTGACCCCGAGGCCATCGAACGTGAGGCGGCCGAGGTGCGCGCCGCCGAAGCTGAGCTCGGTATCGAACTCATGGAGAAGACCGCGGCCTTGGCCGAAGCCTCCCGGCTGCGCGGAGTCGCCGAAACTGCCCACGAGGAGGCCGAGCGCCAGTACGCCGCCCAACAGCGCGCGATCGCAGATCGGCGCGAGGGGCTGGCCCGGCTGTCCGGTGAGGTGAACAGTCAGCGGACCCGGGCTGAGGCCAGCGCGGCTGAGATCGACCGGCTGCAGGTCGCCCAGGTCCAGGCGCAGCAGCGGGCCGCGGAGGCAGCCCGGAAGTTCCAGGAACTGGAGACCCGGCTGGTCGGGCTCAGCGCCGGCGAGGCCGGGCTGGACGACGCCTATGAGCACGCGGCTCAGGCCCAGGCCGAGGCCGAGACTCAGGTGGAGCGGCTGATCGCTGCCGAGCAGGCCGCCACGGCCGAGCGCGGCGCCCTGGCCGCACGGGTGGAGGCGCTGGCCCTCGGCCTGGAGCGACGCGACGGCAGTGCGGCTCTGTTGGCGGCCGGGGAGCGGCTGGACGGGCTGCTCGGCTCAGTAGCGGCGCTGATCAAGGTGTCGCCGGCCGATCAGCTCGCCGTTGCGGCAGCTCTCGGCTCGGCGGCCGACGCGGTCGCTGTCACCGGGCTCAGCGCCGCAGTGGCGGCCTTCGACCATCTCAAGGCCGAGGATCTCGGGCGGGCCGGACTGCTGCTGGGCGGGCCGGGGACCAGCCAGCGAGCGGACTGGCCGCCGCTGCCCTCGGGGGCTCGTTACGCGATTGAGCTTGTCGAGTGCGCCGAGCAGCTGCGTCCGGCGCTGGAGCGACTGCTGTTCAAGGTGGCCGTCGTTGACGACATCGACGCTGCCGCGGCCTTGGTCGAGGCGCTGCCGGAGCTGACGGCGGCCACCCGCGAAGGTGATCTGCTCAGTTCCTGGTTCGCTGCCGGTGGTTCGGCAGCCAAGCCGTCCCTGCTGGAGGTGCAGGCGGCCCTCGATGAGACCAATGCCCGGCTGGCGGCCGCACAGGCAGAGACCGAGCGGCTCCGGTTCGAGTTGAGCGCCGCGCGCAGCACGCTGGCCGAGGCCGAGCAGCGCACTGAGGCGGCCTTGGCTCGATTGAACGAGTCCGACGCCGAGCACGCCGCCATGGCGGAGGAGGCCGGCGAGCTGAATCAGG
The DNA here is from genome assembly GCA_001603275.1 of Actinomycetales bacterium Actino_02. GTDB lineage: Bacteria > Actinomycetota > Actinomycetes > Propionibacteriales > Propionibacteriaceae > Propionicimonas. Next base: position 303,582 of record LUYM01000020.1, read on the forward strand.
CCGTCCGGGCCGCGCAGGCCGAAGCGGGACGGCTCGCCGCGCAGGCCGAGGCTGCCCAGGCCAGCCGGCAGCAGGCGCTGACCAGCCTTGCCGAGCTGGAGACCCGGCTGGAACTGGCCTCGGCCAAGACCGAGGCCAGCGAGGCCGACCCGACCGAGCGTGATCACACCGCGGACGTGGCTCGCGCCGCGCGTGCGGCAGAGATGGATGCGCGGTTGGCATTGCGCACCCTGGAGGAGCGCGCGCGTGCGCTGGCCGGACGAGCGGAGAGCCTGACTCGGGCCGCGCAGGCCGAGCGGGACGCCCGGGCGCGGGCGGAGGCTCGCCGCGAGCAGCTGCGCCGTGAAGCCGAGATCGCCGGTGCGGTGCGCACGGCGGCCGGGTGGTTGTCCGAGCAGTTGGCCGCATCGCGGGCTCAGGCCGAGGAGGCGCGCCAGGAGGCCCAGCAGGTCCGGGCCGGTGCCGAGGCAGAGCTGATCTCCGCCCGGCAGCGCGGCCGGGAGCTGGCCAAGGAGTTCGAGAGCCTGGTCGGCATCGTCCACGCCGATGAGTTGGCTCGTGCCCAGCGGCAGCTCAAGGTGGAGTCCTTGGCCGAGAAGGCGCTGGCCGAGCTCGGTCTGGAAGCCGAGGCGCTGATCAACGACTACGGCCCCGAGGTGCTGGTGCCGGTGCTCACCGGTCCGGACGGCCAGCCGTTGGCAGAGGGCGAGACGGCTGAGCCGATTCCCTACGTCCGTGCCGAGCAGGAGAAGCGGCTCCGGGCGGCCGAGCGTGATCTGGCGGTGTTGGGCAAGGTGAACCCGTTGGCGCTGGAGGAGTTCGACGCGCTCAGTGAGCGACATGCCTTCCTGGCCGAGCAGCTCACCGACCTGCGCAAGACCCGGGCCGATCTGATCGACATCATCAGCGACGTCGACACTCGGGTCCAGGAGGTGTTCGCCGCGGCCTATGCCGACGTCGAGAAGGCCTTCGAGGACTCGTTCTCCCGGCTGTTCCCCGGTGGTGAGGGACGGCTGGTGCTGACCGAGCCCGGTCAGTGGCTCACCACGGGCGTGGAGGTTGAGGCCCGTCCGGCCGGCAAGAAGGTGAAGCGACTCTCGCTGCTCTCCGGTGGAGAGCGTTCCTTGGTGGCTGTGGCTTTCCTGGTGTCGCTGTTCAAGGCTCGGCCCAGCCCGTTCTACATCCTTGACGAGGTCGAAGCCGCTCTGGACGACGTGAACCTGGGCCGGCTGCTGGACATCTACGGTGAGCTGCGCGAGAACAGTCAGCTGCTGGTGATCACCCACCAGAAGCGGACCATGGAGATCGCCGACGCGCTCTACGGCGTCACCATGCGCGCCGACGGCGTCTCGGCCGTGATCAGCCAGCGACTGCGCGAGGAATAGCCGCCGCACGCCGGTCGCCGGGTGTCACTGGTCAGGGGACTTGGCTGCAGCGGCGATAATTGGTCTGCAGGCAAGCAGAGGAGTTGGGCGAAAGTGACGTTGGCAGTGATCTTCAGCGCGGTGGTGCTGGTCCTGGCCTTGGTGATCATCGCGATCGTTGCGGTGGGCATGAACGGCCCCGTGTCCGACGACGCCCCCGAGATCGCCAGCGTGCTGGCCAGCACCGCCAAGCACCTCAACGGTGACGCGGAGCCGCCGCAGGGTCTGGTCAACTTCTTCGAGGAGATCCCCGATCTGCGACCGCGAAGCGCGACCTCGGCAGCCGAGGCGACCAAGCGCTGAGTGTCCGGCTGGCGCGGGCAGCCGTCAACGTTCACTAATCTGAGCTGGTGGAGAACTACTTCTGGTACGTCCTAGCCGGGGTCGCCCTGGTCCTCGTGGTGGCGGCGGTCACCATCATCGTGGGCAACCGCAGGGCGTTGCCGCCGGGCCAGAGCCCCGCTGAGCTACCGGCTTCCGGCGACGAGCCGACCGAGACCGAGCCTGCGGAGCCCGTTGTTGCCGCTGCCGAGCAGGCTGCTGTCGAGCCGGAGCGCCCCGAGGCTCCGGAGTCGCGGCTGGCGCGGCTGCGCCGGCGGCTGTCGGCCAGCAGCAACCCGTTCGCCCGGGGATTGTTGTCGATCCTCAGCGCGGAGACCCTCGACGAGGCCACCTGGGAGGATCTGGAGGCGTCGCTGATCACCGCTGACCTCGGCGTCGGCCCGACCTCGGAGCTGATCGACGCCCTGCGCGCGGAGTTGTCCATCGCCGGGAACGCCGATGCTGCCCGAGCCAAGGCTGTGCTTCGCTCCGAACTGCTCCGACTGGTCGGCCCTGACGACAATCGCGGCCTGAACCTGACCGGAGCCGACGGTCTGCCCGGAGTCATCCTGGTGGTCGGTGTCAACGGGACCGGCAAGACCACCACGATCGGCAAGTTGGCCCGGGTTCTGGTGGCTCAAGATCATTCGCTGGTGCTGGCCGCGGCCGACACGTTCCGAGCTGCCGCCGCCGAGCAGCTCAAGACCTGGGGTGACCGGGTGGGTGTTGAGGTCGTTCGCGGGCCCGAGGGCGGCGATCCGGCCTCGGTGGCCTTCGATGCCGTGGCCAAGGGCATCGCCGACGGGGTGGACGTGGTCGTGGTCGACACGGCCGGACGCCTGCACACCAAGACCGGTCTGATGGACGAGTTGGGCAAGATCAAGCGGGTCATCGAGCGCAAGGTGCCGGTCACCGAGGTCTTGCTGGTGATCGACGCGACCACCGGTCAGAACGGCTTGGCCCAGGCCCGAGTCTTCGCCGAGGTCGTAGACGTCACCGGCATTGTGTTGACCAAGCTGGACGGTTCGGCCAAGGGCGGCATCATCGTGCCGGTACAGCGAGAGCTCGGGGTTCCGGTGAAGCTGGTCGGGCTGGGCGAGGGCGCCGACGACCTTGCCCCCTTCGAAGCTGAGGCCTTCGTTGACGCCCTATTGGAGGAATCGTGAGCGTGCTCCGCGAAGCAACCGAGGACGACCTGGAGGCGATCCGGGCGATCTACAACCAGGCGGTCTTGGAGACCACCTCGACGTGGGATCACCAGACGCGCAGCGTGGCCGACCAGGAGGCTTGGTATGCCGTCAAGGCCGCAGCCGGCTTCCCGCTGCTGGTTGCCGAGGACGCCGGACAGGTGGTCGGGTATGCCTCCTACGGGCTGTTCCGGTCGCACGCGGGCTACGCCCACACCATGGAGCACAGCGTCTATGTGCATCCCGACCACCACCGCAAGGGGTTGGGCCGGGCGCTGTTGAGCGCTCTGGTCGATCAGGCCCGCGCGCATGATGTGCACGCCTTGGTTGGTGGGCTGAGCGCGGACAATGCGCCCTCATTGGCCTTGCATGCGGCGCTCGGCTTCCGTGAGGTGGCCCGACTGCCCGAGGTTGGTCGCAAGTTTGATCGCTGGCTGGACCTGGTCTTCGTCGAACTCGTTCTCTGATCGGCGTCGGCCCGCCCGCCCGCGCTGGCGCGGCCGCGCTGACGGGTAGGATGGCCGACGCCCATCGCTCGCACCAAGAGGTCAGCCTTGTTCGATACCCTCACCGACCGCCTGTCGTCCGTCTTCCGCAATCTGCGCGGCAAGACTCGCCTGACTGACGCCGATATCGAGGCGACCACTCGGGAGATCCGGCTGGCGCTGCTCGAAGCCGACGTCAACCTGACGGTGGTCAAGGAGTTCATCCAGGCCGTCCGGGAGCGGGCCAAGGGTGCACAGATCCACGCCGCGCTCAATCCGGCGCAGCAGATCCTGCAGATCGTCAACGAAGAACTGATCGAGATCCTGGGTGGCGCCGCCCGTCCGCTGCGCTACGCGAAGAAGCCGCCGACGGTCATCCTGTTGGCCGGTCTCCAGGGTTCCGGCAAGACCACGCTGGCCGGCAAGCTCGGCACGTGGCTGAAGGCCCAGGGCCATTCGCCGCTGCTGGTGGCTGCCGACCTGCAGCGCCCGAATGCGGTCACCCAGTTGCAGGTGGTGGGGGAGCGGGCCGGAGTCCAGGTGTTCGCGCCCGAGCCGGGCAATGGCATCGGTGACCCAGTTGCGGTCGCCAAGGCCGGCGTCGGCTTCGCCGAGACCAAGCTCTATGACGTGGTGGTGGTCGACACCGCCGGACGGTTGGGCATCGACGACGAGTTGATGCGTCAGGCCGCCGACATTCGCGCCGCGGTGAACCCCGACGAGGTGCTGTTCGTCGTCGACGCCATGATCGGTCAGGATGCGGTGAACACCGCCAAGGCCTTCGCTGAGGGAGTTGGCTTCGACGCGGTGGTGCTGTCCAAGCTGGACGGCGATGCTCGCGGCGGTGCTGCGCTGTCGATCGCGAAGGTGACCGGCAAGCCGATCATGTTCGCCTCCAATGGCGAGGGCCTGGACGACTTCGACGCCTTCTACCCCGACCGGATGGCGAGCCGCATCCTCGACATGGGCGACCTGCTCACCCTGATCGAGCAGGCGCAGAAGACCTTCGATGCCGAGCAGTCGGCCAAAGCAGCCCAGAAGCTGCTCCAGGGCAAGGGCGAGTTCGGACTGGACGATTTCCTGCAGCAGATGCAGGCGGTGCGCAAGATGGGCCCGCTGTCGAAGATCCTGGGGATGATGCCCGGGATGGGGCAGGTGAAAGATCAGATCGCCGGCATCGACGAGCGCGAGATCGACCGGATCGAGGCGATCATCTACTCGATGACCCCGGCCGAGCGAGCCAATCCGAAGATGCTGGACGGTTCCCGCCGCGCCCGGATCGCTGCCGGCTCCGGGACCAAGGTCTCCGATGTGAACTCCCTGGTCAACCGGTTTTTTGATGCACGCAAGATGATGCAGTCGATGGCCGGCTCGATTCCGGGCATGGCCCGCAAGCAGGCTCCGCAGGCGCAGAAGAAGCGCAAGAGTGGCAACAAGGTCTCCGGGAACCCGGCCCGGCGCGCGGGCAAGGCCCCGACGCCGGTCACGGCGCCCGCGTCGGGCTCGGCCTTCGGCCAGCCTGCGGCGATCAGTGAGGCCGAACTCACCAAGCAGCTGGGTGAGTTCCAGCTGCCGCCCGAACTGCAGCAGCTGTTCAACCCGAAGAACACCGGCCCGCGCTGAGAGGTGCTGCGATGATCCGCACTCCGGCCGCCACCTCGGCCCTCCATCTGGACGGGGTGATGCTGCCCTCTGGCGAGCGCAGCGGGGTGTGGATCGTCGATGGGGTGATCACCTTCACTCCGGTTCCCGGCGCGACCACGATCGCCTCCGATGTGTGGATCCTGCCCGGGCTGGTGGATGCGCACTGTCACATCGGCCTGGGTGCGGACGGCGCCGTCACCGCCGAGGTTGCTGAGCGACAGGCGATCACCGATCGCAATGCCGGCACCCTGCTGATTCGCGATGCCGGCTCACCGATCGACACCCACTGGCTGGATGCTCAGGCCGATAAGCCGCGGCTGATCCGGGCCGGACGGCACATCGCCCGTCCCAAGCGCTATATCCGCAACTTCGCGGCCGAGGTCGAGCCCGAGCAACTGGTGGCCGAGGTGGCTCGCCAAGCCGTCCGCGGCGACGGCTGGGTGAAGCTGGTGGGGGACTGGATCGACCGAGAGGTCGGCGATCTGGCTCCGCTGTGGCCCTACGAGACCGCCAAGGCGGCCATCGACGAGGCTCACCGGCTCGGCGCCCGGGTGACCGCGCACTGTTTCGAGGAGGAGTCGGTGCAGCAACTCGTCCGCGCCGGCATCGACGGCATCGAGCACGGAACCGGCCTGGATGCGGACACGATTGAGCTGATGGCAGCCCGGCAGGTGGCGCTGGTGCCGACCCTGATCAACCTGGAGAACTTCCCGAGCTTCGCAACGGCCGGACAGGCCAAGTTCCCGCGCTACGCCGACCACATGATGGCTCTGCATGGTCGACGGCGAGAGACGATCGGGGCAGCCATCGAGGCCGGAGTGCCGGTCTATGCCGGCACCGACGCCGGCGGGACGCTGCCGCACGGCCTGATCAGCTCCGAAATCGGCCTGCTGGCCGAACTCGGCGGCGCCGAGTTCGCGCTCGGCGCGGCGTCGTGGCGGGCCCGGCAGTGGCTGGGCGCCGAGGCGGCCGGCGAGGGGGAGTCGGCCGATCTGGTGGTCTACCGCGCCGACCCACGAGTGGAGCCGGGAGTCACCGCCCATCCGGCCATGGTGATCCTGCGGGGGGCTGTGGTGGCTTCGGCCTAGCCGGCCAGCACCGGGCTGAGCGCCCACCAGATCATCACCAGGTTGAGGGCGATCACCGTTGCCACGATCGTCCAGTTGAGCACTCGGCTCAGCGGGCGATCGACGTATTCGCCCATCGTTCGTCGGTCCCCGGTGGCCAGGGCCAACGGAGCGGCGGCCAAGGCGACGCCGAAGCTGAGGACGACCTGACTCCACACGAGCACCTCCGTGGGTGGCAGCCCGAATAACAGCAGCACCACGGCGGGCAGCACCGTGATCAGTCGGCGGGCGGTCGGGGCGACGTGCCAGACGTTGAGGTCCTTCAAGATCCGGGAACCGGCGTGAGTGCCGACCACGGCCGAGCCGATCCCGGAGGCGATCAGCCCGATCGCGAAGATGCCGGCGGCCACTGGCCCCAGGTCGGTATTCAGGGTGGCGTGTGCGGCCTCGATGGTGTCCCCGCCGGTACCGGACAAGGTGGTGGCACCCAGCAGCAGCATGCTGATGTTCACCGTCCCCGAGATCAGCAGGGCCGCGAACACGTCGAGGCGCTGCAGTCTCAACAGTCGTGGCAGCGGCTGATCCAGCGGGCGTCCACCCGGCCGGAATCGGTCGATCGCCAGCGCCGAGTGCAGGTAGATGGCGTGCGGCATGACGGTGGCCCCGAGCATTGCCGCGATCAATGGCCACGCGTTGTTGTCCGGCACAGTGGGGATCAACCCTTGCAGTGTGGCCAGCGGATCCGGCGGACGAAAGACCAGGGCCCCCAAGAACCCGGCCACGATGATGGCCAAGACGGCCCCCACCCCGATCTCGAAGCCGCGCTCGCCGTTGCTGCGGAGCAGCCGGAGCAGAATCACGGACACCACACCGACGATGATCCCGCCCAGCCACAGCGGAACCCCGAACAGGAGGTAGAGGCCGAGGGCCCCGCCGACGACCTCGGCCAGGTCGGTGGCAATGGCGATCGCGAACGCCTGCAAGGGGTAACCCCAGCTGAAGATCGGACGGCTGCGTCCGGAGAACCGGGCTGCGATCGCCTGCGGCAGGGTCAGCCCGGTGACCAGGCCGAGCTTGGCCGACTGGTACTGAATCACCATGGCCATCAGCGAGGCCAGGCTGAGCACCCAGACCAGGGCGTAGCCGTAGCGGGCTCCGCCGCTGGCATTGGCGGCCACATTGCCGGGGTCGACGTAGGCGATACTGGCTACGAAAGCCGGTCCGAGCGAGCCCAATGCCCAGCCGAGGGCACCTCGGCGGCTCGGCGGTTGCCCGGGTGATTGCTCCATCTCGAGTCGCAGGTTATCCCGGTTGGCCCCCGGAGCCGCGCTTCTGGCACACTATTACCCGCATCACTGTGTGCAGGTGCCCTCTCATGCCCTGTGCGCGGCGATTCATCCGGAGCCGGGGAGCGTTGCCCCACATCGTTGTTCGACTCCACCCGCTCGGCCGGTGACGTCACCGGTCCTTGTTCCAACAGGAGAATCCACACTCGTGGCTGTCAAGATTCGTCTCAAGCGGCTCGGCAAGATCCGCTCCCCGCACTACCGCATCGTCGTCATGGACGCCCGCACCAAGCGTGACGGTCGCGCCATCGAGGAGATCGGTCTCTACCACCCGAAGAACTCCCCGTCGCTGATCAAGGTCGACTCCGAGCGGGCGCAGTACTGGCTCGGTGTCGGCGCGCAGCCGACTGAGGCCGTGGTGGCCATCCTCAAGCGCACCGGCGACTGGCAGAAGTTCAGCGGTGACAAGACCCCGGCCGGCATCGATCCGCAGCCGGAGCCCAAGGACAAGGTGGCCCTGTTCAACGCCGCCCTGGCCGAAGCCGACGACGAGCCCGCTGCCGCTGCCATCTCGAAGAAGAAGAAGGCTGCCGACCCCGAGCCCGAGGCTGAGGTCGCGGCTGCTGAGCCGGCCGAGGCCGAAGAGGCCTGATCGTGCTCGCTGACGCACTGGAACACCTCGTCCGCGGACTGGTGCCCAATGCCGACGACGTCCGGGTCCGCGAGTTCGACCGCGGCCGCGGCCGCACCCTTGAGGTGCGGGTGCACCCGGAGGACATCGGCAAGGTCATCGGCCGCCAGGGTCGCACCGCCAGCGCATTGCGCACGGTGATCGCAGCCCTTGCCGGACGCGAGCAGGTCCGCGTCGACTTCGTCGATGTCGACCGGCGCTCACGTCGTCACAACTGATACAGCAAACGAGCGAGATTCCGCCCCGTCCGCATTCGCGGCGGGGCGGATTCGGTCTGGAGACCAGTGAGCGAGCAGGTGATCGTGGGCACTGTGGGTCGCGCCCACGGACTGCGCGGACAGGTGACCGTCCGTCCCCGCACCGACAGCGTCGAGCAACGTTTTGCTACCGGGGCCGTGGTGACCACGCAGGAACGGGCACTCACCGTGACCGGGCACAGCTGGCTGAACGGGGTGCTGCTGGTCAGTTTCGATCAGGTCGGCGACCGCACTTCCGCAGAGGCGCTGCGTGGCGCGGAGCTGTGGGCTGAAGGCATCGCTGAGCCGACCGAGCCCGACGAGTACGCCGATCTGGCCCTGATCGGTTCTTCCGTGGTCGCTCCGGACGGTACGGCGCTGGGCTCGCTGGTAGCCGTCCAGCACAACCCGGCCCAAGACCTCCTGGTGGTGCGCACAGCCTCCGGTGATCGGCTGGTGCCGTTCGTCGAGGCGCTGGTGCCCGACGTCGATCTGGGTGCGCGCCGAATCGTGGTCAATCCGATTCCTGGCCTGCTGTCGGAGGTCGAGGATGCGGATTGATCTGATCAGCATCTTCCCCGACTACTTCGAGCCGCTGCGCCTGTCCCTGGTCGGGAAGGCGGTCACCAGCGGCCTGGTGGAGCTGGGCGTCCACGACCTGCGCCAGTGGACCCACGACCGGCACCGCACTGTGGACGACACCCCGTACGGCGGCGGCGCGGGAATGGTGATGATGCCCCAGCCCTGGGGCGAGGCGCTGGATGAACTCGTCCCAGCCGATGCCACTCCGACTTTGATCCTGCCGACCCCGTCCGGACGGCTGTTCAGTCAGGAGCTGGCCGTCGAACTGGCGGCCCAAGACTGGCTGCTGTTCGGCTGCGGGCGCTATGAGGGCATCGACGCGCGGGTCGCTGAACACGCTGCCACCCGGATGCGGGTGCTTGAGGTCAGTCTTGGTGACTACGTCCTCAATGGGGGAGAGGTGGCCGCATTGGCCATGGTCGAGGCCATCGTGCGGCTGCTTCCCGGGGTGCTGGGAAATCCGGAGTCGCTGGCCGAGGAGTCGCACGGGGCTGAGCTGGACGGCCTGCTGGAGTATCCGATGTACACCAAGCCCGCCCAGTGGCGTGGCCTGGAGGTGCCGGCGGTGCTGCTGTCCGGGCATCATGAGCAAGTGGCCAAGTGGCGGGCCGAACAGTCCCGCCAGCGCACCTCTGAGCGCCGCCCGGATCTGCTTCCCGGCGCCAATTAGGCAACGTTCTTCTTACCTAAAACCCGATGAATCCCCTTGTGGGAGCACATAATCCCGCAATCTGAGATTGACCACGCCCGAATGTCTAGGGTGGTGGGACTGTGGCCGAGGACAAACTAGGGTGTCCCTCGTGGCGACAACTACTCTCACTCCGCATCAGAGTGCCGTCCGATCGACAGTCGCGCTGAAAGCGCTGATGGCCGTGACCGGTCTGCTGATGATCGGCTTCCTGCTGATGCATATGTTCGGCAACTCGAAGATGTTCCTCGGCGAGGAGTCCTTCAACCACTACGCAGAGTGGCTGAAGGTCGAAATGCTCTACCCGCTGCTGCCCAAGGGCTGGTTCATCTGGATCTTCCGCGCTGTGATGGCGGCGGCGATCGTCCTGCACATCTACTCCGCACTCACCCTGTGGCGGCGGGCCAAGCTGGCCAGCCCGGCCACCTATGAGGCGAAGCGTCGGCTGGCGCAGACCTACTCGGCGCGCACCATGCGCTGGGGCGGCATCATCCTGGCCGGGCTGCTGATCTTCCATCTGGCTCAGTTCACGGTTCACGCAACGCTGGTGGCCGGTCCCTTCACCGGGAGCCCGTACCAGATGGTGCTTTCCGAGTTCAAGATCTGGTGGATGGTGGCGCTGTACGCGCTGTGGATGGTCACCGTCTGCATGCACATCCGGCACGGCTTCTGGAGCGCCTTCGCGACTCTGGGTGCCAACACCAGCCCGAAGGCTCAGGTTGTCCTGAACGCCTGCGCGTGGGCGGTGGCGCTCCTGCTCTACATCGGCTTCATGGTCATGCCAGTAGCCGTTCTCTTTGGATGGATTGGATGATGACGACGACAACCAAGGCTGCGGACGCGAAGAAGCTCCCCGGCGCCGACTACTTCACTCTCGGCGAGCCGGTTGCCGACACCAAGGCACCGGCCGGTCCGATCGAGCAGAAGTGGTCCAAGCGCAAGTTCGAGGCGAAGCTGGTCAACCCGGCCAACCGCCGCAAGCTGACTGTGATCATCGTCGGCACTGGTCTGGCCGGCGGCGCAGCTGCCGCTTCGCTGGGCGAGGCCGGCTACAACGTCCTGAACTTCTGCTACCAGGACAGCCCCCGTCGGGCGCACTCGATCGCGGCTCAGGGTGGCATCAACGCCGCCAAGAACTACCGCAACGACAACGATTCGACCTACCGGCTGTTCTACGACACGGTCAAGGGTGGCGACTACCGCGCCCGCGAGACCAACGTCTACCGGCTGGCAGAGGTCAGCGCGAACATCATCGACCAGTGCGTGGCTCAGGGCGTCCCGTTCGCTCGTGAATACGGCGGCCTGCTCGACAACCGCTCGTTCGGTGGCGTCCAGGTGCAGCGCACCTTCTACGCCCGCGGCCAAACCGGTCAGCAGCTGCTGATCGGCGCCTACCAGGCGCTGGAGCGTCAGGTGGCGGCCGGCACCGTCAAGATGTACGCCCGACACGAGATGCTCGAGCTGATCGTCGCCGACGGCAAGGCTCGCGGCATCGTCACCCGCGACATGGTGACCGGCGAGATCGAGACGTACTTCGCCGACGCGGTCGTCTTGGCCACCGGCGGCTACGGCAACGTGTTCTTCCTGTCCACCAATGCCATGGGCTGCAACGTGACCGCCAACTGGCGAGCACACCGCAAGGGCGCCTACTTCGCCAACCCGTGCTACACGCAGATCCACCCGACCTGCATCCCGGTGCACGGCGAGACTCAGTCGAAGCTGACCTTGATGTCGGAGTCGCTGCGTAACGACGGACGGATCTGGGTTCCCAAGAACGCCGAGGATTGCGGCAAGGATCCCCGCGAGATCGCCGAGGAGGACCGCGACTACTACCTGGAGCGGATCTACCCGTCCTTCGGCAACCTGGTCCCGCGTGACATTGCGTCCCGGCAGGCCAAGAACCGCTGCGACGAGGGTCGCGGCGTCGGCCCGGCCGTCCGTGAGTTCGATGACGACGGCAACGAGAAGATGGTGCGCCGCGGCGTCTACCTCGACTTCTCCGAGGCCATCGCTCGACTGGGCAAGGACGGAGTGGCTGCCCGCTACGGCAACCTCTTCGACATGTACGCCCAGATCACCGGCGAGAACCCGTACGAGACCCCGATGCGGATCTACCCGGCCGTGCACTACACGATGGGTGGCCTGTGGGTCGACTACGACCTGTCCAGCAACATCCCGGGCCTGTATGTGACCGGTGAGGCGAACTTCTCCGATCACGGCGCCAACCGGCTCGGTGCGTCCGCCCTGATGCAGGGTCTGGCCGACGGCTACTTCGTCCTGCCGAACACCATCAACGACTACCTCGCCGATGCCCTGAAGTTCCCGAAGGTGGACGCTTCGCACCCGGCAGCGATCGAGGCGCTCGAGTCGGTGAAGGGTCGGATCGACAAGCTGCTCTCGATCAACGGTTCCCGCACGGTCGACTCCTTCCACAAGGAGCTCGGCCACATCATGTGGGAGTACTGCGGCATGGAGCGCACCGAAGAGGGCCTCAAGCTGGCGATCGCCAAGATCGACGAGCTGCAGGCCGAGTTCTGGAAGGACGTCAAGGTCACCGGCGTCAACGAGGACTTCAACCAGACCCTGGAGCGGGCCGGCCGGGTGGCCGACTTCTTCGAACTGGGTCGGCTGATGTGCGTCGATGCGCTGCACCGTCGCGAGTCCTGTGGCGGTCACTTCCGGGCCGAAAGCCAGACCGAGGACGGCGAGGCGCTGCGCCACGACGACGAGTTCCTGTACGCGGCAGCCTGGGAGTTCACCGGCACCGGCGAGAAGCCCGTCCTGCACAAGGAAGACCTGGTCTACGAGGCCATCGAGCTGAAGCAACGGAGTTACAAGTGAACATCACTCTGCGCGTTTGGCGCCAAGCGAATGCCGCCTCGGAAGGGCGGATGGTCACCTACCAGGTGCAGGACGTCTCCGAGGACATGTCCTTCCTGGAGATGCTCGACCTGCTCAACGAGGATCTCACCGTCAAGGGCGAGGAGCCGATCGCATTCGACCACGACTGTCGTGAGGGTATCTGCGGCATGTGTGGCGTTGTGATCAACGGCACCGCGCACGGCCGGGGCAACTCGCCGGTGGCGACCACCACCTGCCAGCTGCATATGCGGTCGTTCTCCGACGGCGCGACGATCGACGTCGAGCCGTGGCGAGCTGGTGCGTTCCCGGTGATCAAGGACCTGGTCGTGGACCGCTCGGCCTTCGACCGGATCATCCAGGCCGGTGGCTACGTGTCGGTGAACACCGGCTCGGCTCCGGACGCCCACGCGAATGCGGTTGGCAAGCTGAAGGCCGATCGGGCCTTCGACGCGGCCACCTGCATCGGCTGTGGCGCCTGTGTGGCGGCCTGCCCGAACCACTCGGGCATGCTGTTCACCGCGGCCAAGATCACCCACCTGGCGATGCTGCCGCAGGGCCAGCCGGAACGGCACCTGCGGATCAAGAAGATGCTGGCCACGCACGACGCCGAAGGCTTCGGCGGCTGCACCAACATCGGCGAGTGCGCGGCGGTCTGCCCCAAGGAGATCCCGTTCGACACGATCAGCCAGCTCAACCGCGACCTGATCGCCTCGCTGTTCAAGCGGGACGGCAAGTAGCAGCACGACCGAAGGGGCTCCGGGATCTCCCGGGGCCCCTTCGTCGTCCCGACACCCCAAGCGCAGCTCGTGGGAGGGGGACGGGCCTGCGGGCCGGACCGGGACCGATTTCCCGGGGCGGGGGCCGGTGTGGCAAACTTGGTCCTCGTTGTGCCGTCGTCGCTCCTGCCACAGGGGGAAGGCGTCGACGCCCGATCAGTAATCAACGAACTTAGTGTCCTGTGGCACTGGCGAGGAAACCATGAACAAGCTGGTAGAGCAGATCACCGCTGAGGCAATCCGCAGCGATATCCCCGACTTCCGCCCTGGCGATCAGGTCAAGGTGCACGTGCGGGTCATCGAAGGTAACCGCTCCCGCATCCAGGTCTTCGCCGGTGTCGTGATCGCCCGCAACGGCTCGGGCATCGCCGAGGCATTCACCGTCCGCAAGGTCAGCTTCGGCACCGGTGTCGAGCGCACCTTCCCGCTGCACAGCCCGATCATCGAGAAGATCGAGGTCGAGCGCTTCGGCGATGTGCGTCGTGCCAAGCTGTACTACCTGCGTGGTCTGCGCGGCAAGGCTGCGAAGATCAAGGAGAAGCGCGACCGCTGAGCCTCCGGGCCCGTGGTTGCCGCCACAGTAGACTTCAACGGCAGCTAGGGAGAGGAGTCCGGTGGCGAAGGCCGAGTCAGCCGAACGTCCATCGGCACTAGGCACGCTCGGTGCCTGGCTGCGAGAGATCGCGATCGTGGTGATCGGCGCCCTGCTGGCGTCCACCCTGTTGCGATTGTTCATCGTCCAAATGTTCGTGATCCCATCCCAGTCGATGGAGAACACGCTGCTGATCAATGACCGGGTGGCGGTGCAGAAGGTCGCCGGTTTCCAGCGTGGCGACGTGGTGGTATTCCGTGACGCTCGTGGGTGGTTGAACACCACTCCGCACAAGGTCGACGCCCTGCACGAGGCTCTGATCTTCCTCGGTCTGGCTCCCGACGAGAGCGCCGAGCACCTGATCAAGCGGGTGATCGGCGTGGCGGGCGACCACGTGGTGTGCTGCGACGCTCGGGGCCGACTCTCGGTCAACGGAGTCGCCTTGGACGAGCGGGAGTATCTGTATACCGACCCGAGTACCGGGCAGCAGGTTGAGCCGTCCGCGAATGCCTTCGATGTGGTCGTGCCGGCCGGGACCATCTTCGTGATGGGCGACCATCGCAATGCCTCCCAGGACTCGCGATGCCATCTCGGTGAGCCGACGAATGGGCTTCCTGAGGGCAGCATGGCATTCATCCCCACCGACGCCGTGGTCGGCGTCGCGGTGGCTGTGGTGTTTCCGCTCAACCGGATTCACGGGATCAGTCGCCCCCATTCGTTCGAGAACGTCCCTCCCGGTGGAACGCCGCCGGCCGCACCGGTGATCACCGGCGATCGGGTCGTCTGTTAGCGCAGCCGATGGCCGTGGTGGTGCGCCGGGATGCCGGCATCTATGCCTATGAGGCGTCGCTTCGCCGAGCCGGCTTCGAGTTGATCGCCGGAGCCGACGAGGCGGGACGCGGTGCGTGCGCAGGTCCGCTGGTGGCCGGCGCAGTGATTCTGCCCTCGGGGCGCACCGGACGGGTTCCCGGACTGGCTGACTCCAAGCTGCTCAGCCCGGCCCAGCGGGAGCGGGTCTACGACGAGGTGGTGGCCCGAGCGGTGAGCTGGGCTGTGGTCAGCGTCGAGAGCGACGAGTGTGACCGGCTCGGTATGCAGCAGGCCAACCTGGCCGCGCTGCGGCGAGCGGTGGCCCGGCTGGACCCGTCCCCAGACTTCGCGATCACCGACGGATTCAGCGTCGACGGGCTGCCGATGCCGAGCCTGGCGGTGTGGAAGGGCGATCAGGTGGCAGCCGCGGTGGCGGCGGCCTCGGTGATCGCCAAGGTGACCCGGGATCGAATCATGGATCAGCTGCACCAGGAGTTCCCGGTGTACGCCTTCGACATCCACAAGGGCTACTGCACGAGCCTGCATCAGGAGCGGCTTGATGAACACGGCGCCAGCAGCATTCACCGGCAGTGCTTCGAGAACGTCCGGCGAGCAGGTAGGGTGAATCCGCTATGAGCGCCGAGGATCTAGAGCAGTACGAATCCGAACTCGAACTGCAGCTGTACCGCGAGTACAAGGACGTGGTCGGGATCTTCACCTATGCCGTGGAGACCGAGCGGCGCTTCTACCTGTGCAACGCGGTCGACCTCAAGGTTCGGACCGAGGGTGGCGACGTCTACTACGAAGTGTCGATGGCCGATGCCTGGGTCTGGGACATGTACCGTCCGGCCCGGTTCGTGAAGAGTGCCAAGGTGCTCACCTTCCGTGACGTGTCGATCGAGGAGATTGCCCACTCGGAACTGAAAGTCCCCGACAACCTTTAGTCGCCGCCTGTGGATGGCGTCCGGCGTCGTCCACAGCCCGGTCGTCCGGCTGAACCAACTCCACCCGCCGCACCCACATTGGGGGTGGAGGTGATCGCGTGGACAAGGACGAGGTCTGGCACCGTGGCGAGCAACTGGCCGCCGCGCATCTGCTCGGCAAGGGCTGGACGATCCTGGAGCGCAACTGGCGCTGCCCTGCAGGCGAGATCGACATCGTTGCGGTCGAACCGGGTCGAGAGCCGGTAGTGGTGTTCTGCGAGGTGAAGTGCCGCACCGGACTGTCCTTCGGGACGCCGCTGGAGGCGATCACTGGAGCCAAGCTGGACAAGCTGCGGGCCTTGGCCCTGCACTGGCTGCGGGCACAGAGCAGGCCGGTGCCGAGCTTTCGGATCGATGCCATCGGCGTGCTGCTCAGCCCGGACGGGCCGAAGCTGACCCACCTGAAAGGGCTGAGCCGATGAGCCAAGCGCGCGCCTGGTCGGTGGCGCTGGTCGGCATGCAGGCCACCATGGTCGAGGTCGAGGCGGCGATCGGCTCGGGACTGCCCAGCACCGTGATGGTGGGCCTGCCGGATCTGGCCCTGTCCGAGGCGAAGGCCCGGTGCCGGGCGGCGATGGCCTCGGCCCATCAGAGCTGGCCGAGCAACCCGGTCACGATCAACCTCTCTCCTGCGGCCCTGCCCAAGGCCGGCTCGCACTACGACCTCAGCATCGCCGCCGCCGTAGCGGCGGCCAATCAGCGCTGCGAGCCATCCAGCTTGGAGAACCTGGCCATGTTCGGCGAACTCGGTCTGGACGGTCGCGTCCGCAATGTCCTGGGGCTGCTGCCCGCACTGCTGGGAGCAGCACGGCACGGCTTCACGCGAGCCGTGGTACCGGCCGGCCAACTCCACGAAGCGAGCCTGGTCGAGGGGCTGACCGTCTACGGGGTTGCTGACCTGAGTGATCTGTTCGCCGTCCTGGAAGGCGGACCGGGAGTGTCCGCAGAGCCGATCAGGGAGCGTGAGCCGGAGTCGCTGCTGCGCTTGGACTTGGCTGATGTCGTTGGTCAGGGCGAAGCGAAGTGGGCGCTGGAAGTGGCCGCTGCCGGACGGCACCACCTGTACTTGCACGGGCCTCCCGGGGTGGGCAAGACCCTGCTGGCCGAGCGCTTGCCGTCGATTCTGCCGGAGCTGTCGGCGGAGGAGGCGTTGGAGGTCTCGGCGATCTACTCGCTTCTCGGGCTGAACCTCGAAGCCGGGCTGATCCGACGACCGCCGTTCGCCGACCCGCATCACACGGCCTCCATCGCCAGCTTGGTCGGTGGCGGTGCGCGGGTGGCAGCGCCGGGGGCGGTGTCGCGGGCGCATCACGGAGTCCTGTTTCTGGATGAGGCGCCCGAGTTCCCGCCGAAGGCGCTGGAGGCGCTCCGCGTCCCGCTCGAATCCGGACGAGTGGTGCTGGCCCGCGCCAACGCGACTGCGGTCTATCCGGCGCAGTTCCAGTTGGTGTTGGCCGCCAATCCCTGCCCGTGCGGCAATGCCAGCACAGTGGGTGCGGAGTGTCATTGCCCGCCCATGGTGGTGCGTCGTTACCGCAGCCGGGTGTCCGGCCCGATCCTTGACAGAGTCGACGTCCATCAGCTCCTGCGTCCGGTCCGGGTCAACCTGCTCAGCGAGGCGGCACCCGGCGAAAGCAGTGCGGTGGTGGCCGAGCGGGTGGCCCTGGCCCGGCAGCGCCAACTGCGCCGCTTGGCACCTCTGGGACTGCGCACCAACGCCCAGGTTCCGGGCTCGGTGCTGCGCAAGCGGCTCCCAGCTCCGACCGATCCCGACCTGCTCACCACGGTGGTGCAGCGTGGTCAGCTGTCTGTTCGCGGTGTCGACAAGGTCGTCCGGCTGGCCTGGACCATCGCCGACCTGGCGGGGGTCGATCGGCCTGGCCGCAGTCAGTTGCAGACGGCACTGGCGCTGCGCCGCGGCGAGCCACATGAGGCGGGAGCGGCGTGATGGAGGAGAGACTGGCCCGGATGTGTCTGGCCGCCGTGGTGGAGCCGGGCCGTCCCGGCGTAGCGCAGCTTCTGGCCGAGTTCGGAGCGGAGGCCGCCTGGCAGGCGATGCTCACCGGAGCGGAGTCCTCGCCGCTGGCGCAGCGGGCCCGGCGAGTCGTCCCGCAGGCGCTGATCGACGCGACCGCCGCAGTCGGATTGCGGTTCCTGATTCCGTCCGACCCGAACTGGCCGAATCGGCTGAGTGACCTGGCCGACTGCGAGCCGGTCAACGACCTGAGCGGCGTGCCGATCGGACTGTGGGTCGGTGGCCGCGGCGATCCGGCTGAGCTGTGCCACAAGGCGGTGTCCATGGTCGGCTCTCGGGCCTCGACGGCCTATGGCGACACGGTGGCCGCCGAGATGGCCGCCGAGCTGTCCGAAGGTGGCCGGACCGTGATCTCGGGCGGTGCCTACGGGATCGACGCCGCGGCACACCGAGGCTGTCTGGCTGGGCGCTCACCGAGCATCGCCGTGTTGGCCGGCGGGTTGGACGAGGCCTACCCGAGCGGGCATCGTCCATTGTTCGAGCGGATCGCGGAGAGGGGAGTGCTGATCAGCGAGCTGCCCCCGGGTGAGCACCCCACGAGAGTCCGATTTTTGGCACGCAATCGGCTCATCGCCGCGCTCTCTGCGGGCACGGTGCTGGTCGAAGCCGCGGCCCGCTCCGGTGCCCGGAACACCGTGACCTGGGCCAACGAGCTGTCCCGGCTGGTGATGGCGGTACCGGGGCCGGTGACCAGTGCCACCTCGGTGACGCCACATCGGCTGATTCGGGACGCCGAGGCGGTTCTGGTGAGTTCGGCTGCCGACATCGTCGAACTGCTGGATCCGATGGCCGCCCAGCGGCGCTGGGATTCGCGGGATCATCGGGTCACCGACGGCCTTGATCCGACGCTCCTGCGGCTGTTCGAGGTGATTCCGGGCCGAGGCAGTCTGCCGGCCTCGGAGTTGGCGTTGCGTGCCGGCTGCAGCCTGCCCGCCTGCCTGGCTGGGCTCGAGGAGCTCACCCAGCTTCAGTTGGTCACGCAGGACCAGTCTGGAGCCTGGCGGCTGGCCACCGGGGCCACTCGGCCGCGCGCGAGCGGCTGAGGGTGTGGGCTGTGGCACGATCGCTGCCACATTCGAGCCGGGTGCGGCGTGTATTGAAGCATGAAGAAGCTCCTCAGCGTGGTTGTGCTCTCCGTCCTGACTCTCACGGGCTGCTCCAGCGGCAGCGCGATGCCCGCTGCGGAGCCCAGTACCGCCTCGGGTGAAGCCGGTGGGTACTCGCTTCCTGATTCGGCGCCACGACCGGGACTGCCTGGCGACAAGGAACAGCCCTACACGAGCGGATCCGATCAGCTCAGCCCGCAGCTGGTGCGAACCGCCCAGGTCGCGCTGCGGGTTCCCGAACTCCTGCCGGCCGTAACCCGGTTGCGGCTACTCGCCTCCAGCCACCAGGGCCAGGTGACCTCCGAGCAACTCAGCCTGGAGGAGGGTGGCTCGGCCACCAGTTCATTCGTGGTCCTCGAAGTGGCTGCGAACCAGCTCGACGATGCACTGACGGCGATCGGCGGCTTCGGTGAGGTGCTCTCCCGTCAGGTCAGCACCGACGACGTGACCACCCGGGTGGCCGACATCGACGCCCGGCTGCGCAACCTGGACGCCTCGATCGAGCGGCTGACCAAGCTGATGGAACGGGCCGGCAATCTCGGTGATCTGGCCAGCATCGAGGAGCAGCTGACCGCCCGACAGGGCGAGCGGGATTCGCTTGCCGCACAGCAGAAGGCACTGGCCGGTCAGGTGGCTCGGTCGACGATCACGGTGACGCTGCTGACTCCCGGGCAGGTGGTCACCACGACGACTCCCGGTTTCCTGGGTGGTCTCCAGGCCGGCTGGGACGGGCTGATCAAGACCTTCGCCGTCGCGGCGACGCTGCTGGGTGTGGTGCTGCCCTTCGCTGCGGTGATCGCGCTGATCCTGGTGCCGATCCTGTGGTGGCGGCACCGGCGCAATCGGCGTCGGCTGATGGCTGCGCCCGATCCGGATGCACCGGCCGCCGACGAGCAGACTGATGCGCTGGGCGCCGATGAGGCGCTCGAGGGCGAGATGGCCGCCGAGTCGACGACCTCGCCCGACCAATCCGCCGGTGAGTCCTCCGAGCAGCCCTGAGCTGATCGCGAACCGATCGTCGGCTAGCGGTGCTCGAGCGGACGACGCAGTAGCGCTTCGATGGGCCGGCTGAGGGCTAGCACCAGCAGCCCCCAGAACTCGACGCCGGGGACGGTCAGAGCCAAGACCAGGGCGACAGCGAACATGATGCTGCTGGCCAGGGCGGGCGCCAGCTCGCTGAGCGAGCGCCGCTCACCGCTGATGGTGAGCTCCGGTCGGAGCACCAGCACAAGGTGCATGGCCGTCATGATCAGGCTGGTCACCAGCATGGTGCCGATGTAGAGCGCCAACTGGACGGGATCGGTGTGGAGTGCGCCGACGATCGCGGTGACCACTGGCAGGAACACGATGGTGAACATCCAGGCGGTGTTCAGCCAGAAGACCAGAGTCGTGGTGCGTGCCAGCCGGCTGAAGGTTCGATCGTGACTGCGCCAGAACAGAGCGATGATGACGAAGCTCAGCGCGAACGTGATCAATTGGCCACTGTGAGCCCGAAGGAAGGCCAGAGTGTCCTGGCTGTTTCGCGCCGACTCGGCCACCGCGTCGAGAAGGGGCAAGATCAGCAGGGTCATGGCGATGGCCACGACAGCGTCGGTGAAGACGATCGTCCGCTCGGCCGGACGTGGTGCGTCGCCGAACATCAACCCACCCGGGCCGGCGCGACTGCGTGGGCCAAAGGCCGCCACAGCAGCAAGGCGAGCAGGCTCTGGAAGCCGACCACTGCCCAGAAGGTCCATGGCGACGCACTGAGTACGCCGCTGGCGGCAAAGGTCACGTCCACGACGCCATGGTAGAGCGCGCAGATCAGCACGGAGCCGCCGGATCGGACGAACAGCCAGCCCAAGGCGATCGCAGTGGCGACGGTGAGCACGAAGAAGCCGAAGTAGGGAAGGTCCGACTGGAAGGAACCTCGGATGGCGAAGAGCGGGAGGTGCCACAGCGCCCACAGCACGCCGACAGCTACCGAGGCCACAGCCGGGTTGAGCCACAGCTGGAAGGTCGGTTGCGCGACCCCGCGCCACATGGCCTCCTCGGTGAGCCAGAACATCAGGGTTTCGATCAGCAGCGATAGTGGGATCTGACTGACCGGCAGCAGCCCTGTTGGTGAGTGGATCACCGCGAGCTGGGCGAAGAACAGCACCAGTAGGGGGATGGCGGCCGCCGCTCCGATCGCGGCAACGTACCAGCGAACGCCCATCCGCCAGTGCACCAGCCGCAGGGCGATCTGGATGAGCCCGCCCCAGCCGCCGCCGGCCAGCGCGGCTGCGACCACTGCCACCGGGAGGCCGGCCCAGAACGCGAGAGCTTGCGGCAGGTGCCAGCTCAGCAGGCCGTTTTGCTCGGCGATCAGGGTGCCCCACACGCTCCAGGGCAGTGCGAAGGCCACGGCGTAGCCGATGACCAAGGCCCGGACGGGATGAGCAAACGCCGAGGGGGTGATCCGATCCATGGCGGGAACTTAACGGTCGCTCGGCGCTCGCCGCGATCAGCAATGTCACCCCCGTCCGCTGCAGTTGCTAATAGATGCAAGTAGGGCTAAGAATGTTTACGTGAGTCTGACGCCGCGGGAGCGTGAGGTGCTGGCGCTGTTGCGCAGCCAGCCGTCGCTGGATGCCGCCGGCCTGGCCGCCCTGCTCGGCACCACCAAGGGTGCTGTCGCAGTGGTGCTGTCCTCATTGAGCGCCAAGGGCGAGATTGTGGGGCGCGGCTACCTGTTGCGGGATCAGGCTTCGGCCGTCGTGATCGGTGGCGCCGCGTGGGACATCAAGGCCCACAGTCGAGCTGCCGCGCGCTTGCACACGTCCAACCCGTCGACGGTGGTTCAGACACCGGGCGGAGTGGGCCGCAACATCGCCGAGGGCATCGCCCGGCTCGGTGATCGGGTCTACCTGGTGGCTGCGGTTGGCGCCGACCCGGCGGGTCGTGAACTCCTGTCCCGGACGGCTGAGGCTGGGGTTCTGGTTGACCAGGTGCAGATCAGTGCCCATCCCACCGGCAGCTACCTGGCTGCGTTGGACGACTCCGGCGAACTGGTCATCGGAATGGCCGACTTCGCCGCCACCGACAATCTCGATCCGGCCGTGATGAGTCGCTCCCAGGACCTGGTCTCGCGCAGCGACGTCGTTGTCCTCGACGGCAACCTGCCGGCGGCCGTGCTGGAGTGGGCGCTGGCCGTCACGGCCGGCTCCGGGGTGCGGACCGTGGTTGAGCCGGTGAGCGTGGCCAAGGCCGGCCGGCTGGCTGCATTGCTCGACCCACAGCATCCGGTCTTCACGATCACGCCCAATGTCGACGAGCTGGCGGCCCTCGTCGATCACCCGGTGGCCGACGACCCCGACCAGCTGGTCACGGCGGCCGCTGAGCTCCACCAGCGCGGAGTGACCTATGTCTGGGTGAGCCGTGGCGCTGCGGGCAGTCTGCTCATCGGATCCGACGACGTCGTCGCCATCGGAGCAGAGTCGGTCGAGGTGATCGATGTCACCGGTGCCGGCGATGCCATGACTGCCGGCTACGTCCACGCCTTGCTTGCCGGTGAGCCTGCGGCAACTGCTGCTCGATGGGGTCATCTGGCTGCCGCCTTGACCCTGGCCAGCCCCCAGACCGTACGACCCGACCTGGGCGTCGCATTCGCTGCCCGCCTGCACACAGAAGGAGCCCACCGATGACCGAAGAGTTGTTCACCGTCACTGAGGAGGTGCGCGAGGCGCTGGCAGCCGGGCGTCCGGTGGTGGCCCTGGAGTCCACCATCATCAGCCATGGCATGCCGTACCCGCGCAATGTGCAGACGGCCCGTGAGGTCGAGCAGATCATTCGCGACGGCGGCGCGGTGCCGGCCACCATCGCGATCCTGGACGGCGTGCCGCGGATCGGCCTGAGTGATGCCGAGCTGGATCTGCTGGGCTCCGACGGCGGCGTCCGCAAGGTGAGCATTCGCGACCTGCCCTTCGTGGTGGCCACCAAGGCCCACGGCGCCACCACGGTGGCCTCGACCATGCGGCTGGCGGCGCTGGCCGGGATCCGCGTCTTCGTGACCGGCGGCCTGGGTGGGGTGCACCGCGGCGCCGAGTCGAGCATGGACGTCTCGGCCGACCTCACCGAACTCAGCCTCACCGATGTGGCCGTGGTCAGCGCGGGCGTGAAG
Source organism: Actinomycetales bacterium Actino_02 (assembly GCA_001603275.1). Lineage (GTDB taxonomy): Bacteria > Actinomycetota > Actinomycetes > Propionibacteriales > Propionibacteriaceae > Propionicimonas. The sequence goes on from LUYM01000020.1 coordinate 326,498, forward strand.
TCGCTGCTCGACATCGGTCGCACTCTGGAGGTGCTGGAGACCCTGGGTGTCCCGGTGATCAGCGTCGGCTCCGACGACTTCCCGTCCTTCTACTCCCGGACCAGCGGCTTCCGTTCGCCGCTGCGCCTGGACGACGCCGCGACCATCGCGGCTGCCATGAAGGCCAAGTGGGCCCTCGGGCTGGCCGGCGGCCTGGTGATCGCAAACCCGATCCCCGAGGCCGAGGAGATCCCGGCCGACCAGATCGGTGCGCTGATCGAGCAGGCTATTGCCGAGGCCGACCAGCGCGGTATCACCGGCGCTGCGATCACCCCCTTCCTGCTCGGACGGATCGTCGAACTCTCCGATGGCGACTCGCTGCGGGCCAACATCGCGCTGGTCAAGAACAACGCCCGACTCGGGGCCGCGGTCGCAGTGGCCTACTCGGGCCAGTAGCGTCCCCGCGGTGCCCTAAGGTTGCCCGCGTGCACAAGCTGACCGTGGCCCAGGGCACGGCGATGAGCGTCGGTGCCGTCCTCGGCGCGGGGATCATCTCGCTGCCCGCGATGGCCGCTGCGGTCGCCGGGCCGGCCTCGATCGTTGCCTGGTTGGCCCTGGTGCTGGTCTCGGCACCCCTGGCGTGGGTGTTCGCAGAGCTTGGGGCCCGTTTCCCCGACGCCGGCGGAGTCTCCAGCTACGTCCGGCAGGCCTTCGGTGACACCGCAGCGGACGCCGTTGGCTGGGTGTTCTACCTCGCGGTTCCGGTTGGTGCGCCGGTGGCGTCCTCCTTTGCGGGCGGCTACATCGCCGATGCACTGGGCGGTGGCAGGGCCACCAGCCTGGCAACCTTCGCCGTGATCATCACCGTGGTTTTCATCCTCAACTGGCTCGGTCTGCATGTCTCCGGGCGGGTGCAAGTGGTGCTCCTCAGCATCCTGGTGTCGCTGATGATGATCACCGTCTTGGTCGCCTTGCCGCACGCGCAGGCCGCCAACTTCGTCCCGTTCACGCCACACGGCTGGGGTGCGGTCGGCCTGGCCGCCGCCATGCTGGTTTGGGCGTTCGCCGGCTGGGAGGCGGTCTCGTCGCTGTCGCCCGACTACGCGAACCCGCGCCGCGATGTCCCGCGGGCGACAATGCTCGCCGTTGTGGTGGTCGGCGTGTTGTACCTGGCGGTGGCAGGGACGAATATCGCTGTCCTGGGGCCGGGCTTGGCCCAGAGCCAAGCGCCACTGGCTGACCTGCTGGCGGTCGTCTTCGGCGAACCCGCCCGTCTGATCACCGCCGCGGTCGCCTTGTTGCTCACTCTGGGGACGGTCAACGCCTATGTGGCCGGCGCTGCGCGGCTGGGCACTGCTCTGGCGGCCGAAGGGGCGCTGCCGGCCTGGCTGACCGGCACGGATCACCGGTCGCTGACCTTCGTCGTGGGCTCGGCGATTGTGGTGGCCGTGCTGCCGCTGGAGCAGCACACCTTCATGCTGATGGTCAGCGGCGGGATCACTCTGGTGTATGTGCTCGGCACCGCCGCAGCGGTGAAGCTGCTGCCGGGGGCCCTCGCCAAGACGGTGGCCGGATTCGCGCTGGTCAGTGTGTGTGCGCTGCTGTGGCTGACCGGCGTGCCGGCCCTGCTGGGGCTTGCTGTGGCAGCGGCGGCGGTCGGCTATCGGTTCTGGCGGATGCGTCGATCGACGGCCGCGCAGCCGGAAGATGCGGTCTCGGTGGAGGATCCGGGCTCGAGCCTCTAGCCCCGGACGGCCGAGCCCGGGTTGAGCTTCAGCTGCGGGCGACCTCGGGGCGCAGGCCGTTGAGCAGAATCTGCAGCAGCGGTTCTCGGTCGTCCGCGCTGCCCAGTCGAACTGCATGCTCAATCCCGCAGATCAGGTGGGACAGCCGCTCGGCAGTCAGGTCGTCGCGCACGGCACCGGCCTGCTGCGCACGCCGAAGGAGGGCGTCGAAGCTGTGCAGGATCTCCTGTTTGGCGGCTCGGACGTCCGGACTCTCATCGGCATCGGAAAGCAGAACGACCTGGAGGCCGCCGTCCTCGAGTTGCAGCTCCAGTGCGGTCCGCAGGTACGACGAAAAGGCACTGCCGGCGTCCGGGTCTGCGAGGGACCGTCGGGAGAGCTCGACCATCCGTTCGATCGTCGTCATACTGAGCGCCTCGACCAAGGCGTGAACAGTGGGGAAGTGGCGGTACACGGTTCCGACTCCCACGCCGGCCTCGCGGGCAATCTCGTTCAGTCGCAGATCGCCTCGATCATGGGCGCAGGCCACTTCCAGGATGCGCTCGCGGCTTCGGGCGGCGTCGGACCGGAGGACCTTCATGGCCATCACTATAGCTGAACCGGATGAGGAATCCGCTTGTGCTACTCTCGAAACGGATAGATCATCCGCAACGGGAGGCAAGAGATGGATTGGAATCCGGGGTCACTGCCCGCGCAGAGCGGGCGGACGATCATCGTCACCGGCGCCACTGCCGGCATCGGCTACTTCGCGGCCGAGCAACTGGCGTCCGCCGGAGCCGAGGTCGTGCTGGCTTCGCGATCGTCAGCCAAGCTCCGCACAGCGCAGGAGGCGATCCGGGCCAGGGTGCCGGACGCACACCTTCGCTCGGTCGTGATCGAGCTCGGCTCGTTCGCCGCCATCGATGAGGCGGCGGCGCAGTTGGCCGAGCTGCCGCACCTGGATGGCATCTTGCTCAATGGCGCACCGATGTCGTTCTCGGCGCGGGCTCGCACCGAGGATGGCCTGCCGATGGTCCTCGGCGCTCACACGGTGGCCAACGTCCGTCTGGTCGCAAGAATCTTGCCCTCGATGATCGCGTCGGCGAGCCGTCGGGACACCGTCGGCCGCATCGTGCACACCTCGACCGGCTTCGTGAGTCGCTTCCGCTATGGCCTGGACGATCTCGGCAAGGTTCCCTGGACCGGAGTCGGCGCGTACACCAAGGCCAAGACGGCGACCGAGGTCTTCGCCTTCGAGTTGGACCGTCGACTGAAGGCTGCCGGCGCACCGGTGGCCTCGATCGTCGTTCGGCCTGGGGTCGGGGTGGACGCCAAGACCCCACAGCGCCCAGGGATCAGGGACGCCACCACGCCCTATCGACGCAACCCGTACACCCCCTGGGCTCAGGGCAAGGATCAGGCCGCATGGCCGGCCGTCCGGGCGCTCACCGATCCGGATGTTCACGGCGGAGAGCTGTTCGCACCCGCCGAGGGCCTGCGTGGTGAGCCGGTGCCGCTGCCACCGCTGGACCGCACCGCACATCCCTCCGCTGCCGAGGTGGAGCGAGTCTGGCGCCAGCTGGAGGAGCTTGCTGCAGTGCAGCTGTCCGTCCCGGTCGCACGCTGACCCTCGGCATCACGGCACAGTCGAGTGGTCAAAAACAGCGGTGCTCTGGCCGATTTACCAGCCAGAGCACCGCTGTCTTGGTGTCCGAGAGAGGACTTGAACCTCCACGCCCTATAACGGGCACTAGCACCTCAAGCTAGCGCGTCTACCTATTCCGCCACCCGGACCGGTGGTCTGCCGGGTTGCCCCGGACAGCCAGAGCACTATAGCAATGCGGCGCTCGCATTGCGATTTGGCAACTGGGAATGACTGGTCGAGCCTGCTGGCAGGATGGACGCATGGAGCCCACCACCAACGCCGCAGCCGAAGTCGCCACCCTGTGCAGCGAGTTGATCCGCTTCGATACGTCCAACTTCGGGCCCGAGGGATCGGTTGGTGAGCGGGAGGCGACCGAGTATGTCGCAGCCAAGCTCGATGAGGTCGGCATCACCAGTCAGTTGTTCGAGTCCGAACCGCGACGCACCTCGCTAGTGGCCGAATGGGCCCCGGAAGGCTGCGATCGCAGTCTGCCGCCGCTGCTGATTCACGGGCACACCGATGTCGTCCCAGCGGTGGCCGCCGACTGGCAGGTCGACCCGTTCGCCGGCGAGATCGTCGACGACTACGTGTGGGGCCGCGGTGCGGTGGACATGAAGGACTTCGACGCGATCATCCTCGCCGTCGTTCGGCAACGGCAGCGTGAGGGACGCCCGCCCCGGCGTCCGATCCGGTTGGTGTTCGCCGCGGACGAGGAGGCCGGAGGTGCGAAGGGTGCCGGCTGGTTGGCCGACCACCATCCGGAGTTGATCGCCGACTGCACCGAAGCGATCGGCGAGGTGGGTGGCTTCTCGCTGACCGTGAATGACCAGCGGCTCTACCTGATCCAAACCGCGGAAAAGGGACTGGCTTGGCTGAACCTCATCGCCTCGGGCACCGCGGGGCACGGCTCGATGCGGAACTCCGACAATGCCATCACTGAGCTGGCCGCGGCCATTGCCCGGGTCGGCAACTACCAGTGGCCGGTGCGGATCCGTCCGGCGCAGCAGCAGTTCCTGGATGCCATCGAGGACGTCCTGGGTGTCCCGGTGAATGCCGACAACGCCGAAACGACCTTGGCTCAGCTCGGTTCGATCGCGCGGATGGTCGGTGCCACCATGTCCAACACGGCCAACCCGACGATGCTGTCCGGCGGCTACAAGGTGAACGTGATCCCCGGCCGGGCCACTGCGGGGATCGACGGGCGATTCATCCCCGGCCACGAGCAGGAGTTCTACGACACGATCACCGAACTGCTCGGCGACAAGGTGCGCTACGAGGTGGTGACCGGCGAGATCGCCGTTGAGACCAGCTTCGACGGCGCTGTGGTGGAGGCGATGCGGGCCAGCCTGCAGGCCGCCGACTCTGGCTCGCTGGCGGTGCCGTTCATGATGAGTGCCGGCACCGACGCGAAGGCCTGGTCCAGGCTCGGCGTCCGCTGCTTCGGCTTCGCGCCGCTGCGGCTGCCGCCCGAACTCGACTTCATCTCGCTCTTCCACGGCGTGGACGAGCGAGTGCCGGTGGAGTCCTTGGAGTTCGGCTGCCAGGTGCTGGACGACTTCCTGGATCGCGCCTGACCGGGGACCCGCAGCCTTGAGGGTGCGGGCATTCAGGGCATTCTCGGCCCTCTCTTGGCCCCGAGGGGATCATGGACCCATGGCAACGGGGCGGACCTCGCGGGTGCTGTTGCACTCGATGTGGTTGGCCGTCGTCAGCGCCGTCCCTGCCGTCTTGGCACTGGGCCTGGCCACGTCCGCGTTGGACCACGACCCAGACTTCGGACGTGGCTGGCCCGCGGCGGGCGCCCTCCTTCTGATCTTCGCGCCGGTGTGGGTGCCGGCGGTTGCCGTGCTGGGTGCGGTCATCGGGCTGGCTGCGGCCCTGTCGTCCCGACTGGCCGCGCGAAGCGGACTCTGGCTGCAGGTCTTCGCCGGGACGGCAAGTGGGGCCGCTGTCGGTCTACTCGCCAGTGCGGTGTGGCGAAGTAGTGGGTGGCAGGGTCTGCAAGCCTTCGATCTCGTCGGACTTGCGATTGGCGCTGTGAGTGGTGGCTTGTCCGTCCTGCTCGCGCGACGGGCGACGGCTACGCCGGGCCGCTCGCTGCGGTGGGGGACGGCGGCGGCGGTCCTTGCCGCCGTCACTGCGCTGGGGGCCAGTTGGACGTCGCTCGCCGCGAGCCATTGGGACGCCATCGAGGAGTGCGCGATCCGGATGGGCGTGGACGAGGCGAAGGTGGCCGTGGTGGATCGGCCCTTCCCGCCGCAGAGCTGGTGCGTCACCGCGGATGCAGTGGGGGCCTCGGTTCCAGTCTGGGCCGCCCCGGCGCTGGTGCTCGCCCTCACGGCGACCGCGGTCTGCGCACTGATCGCCGCCTGGCGATGGTTAGCCGAACGTCCCCGACCGCGCCTGATGATGTCGTCCGCTCTGATCGTTGTCATGCTCGGAGTGGGTGCGGCGGGCTGGCTGAGCAACCCCGAACCCGACCCCGAGACGCTGGCACAGGCCCGCGCGGAACTGCGCAACCGGCCGTCCCCGGCAGCAACCTCGGCGTTGCCGACGGCTGCACCGTCGACCGAACCAACCGTCCCGCCGACGGCCTCAGCCGCCGCGGTACGCGAGCTGCTCGACAGGCTCAGCCGGACAGCGTCGGACGCAGTAGCCGGCCGAGGGTTGTGGCTGAAGCAGCCTCGGCAGGAGGAAATGCGGTGCGATCTGCCGAACGGCGAACCGGGGATCCTGCTCACGTTGAGCGGGAGGTTCAGCGCACAAGATCCGGACGCCGTGAGCGGCACTGAGGCGATGGCGGCGTTCTCACAGGCGAACCAGGCGCTGGCCCAGCGCATCGTGGATGCCTGGGTCAGCACCGGGATGCTGTCCGAAGGCGACGTGATCCACGGCGAGTGGTGGCTGGCTGGCCCCCAAGCCGCAGTCATCGAGACCGCCCATGTCGGCTTCAGCGACGGGATCGGTGAACTGCGGATCGCCGGCTACTGCGCCGCAGACTGAGATCTGCAGGACCGGAGACGGGCGACTCCTGACCGGTCGTGGAGTTCCAACCCCAGCAGTACCCGAGCCCGGGCTCAGGACGGACGCTCGCCGCGGGCCGCCCTCGCCACGATGGTGGCGATCCGAGCAGCCTTGGTTTCGGGACGCTTGGCCATGGCGATCGACGTGAGCCCGAGCTTGCGGACGCTCGGAGGGAAGGTGTCCCACGCGGCGCGAGCGGCCGGGTCGGCGTCCAGGGCTGCGGCAAGGTCGTCCGGCTCCTGCAAGGCCTCCACTGAATCCAGCAGCGTCCAGGAACCGTCGGCCAACGCCCGCTCGATGACGGCTCGGCCGGCAGGCTGCATCCGTCCGGACTGCTCAAGTTCGAGGATCCGCGCCTTGTTTGTGGCTGCCCAGCCGCTGCCGGGCTTGCGCGGAGCCACCCACTGGGCAATGCGTTCCTCATCGATCGTCCTGGCCTGGCCGTCGATCCAGCCCCAGCACAGGGCTTCGCGCACGACGTCCTCGTAGTCCACCGTCGGACGCCCGGTCACCGAACGCCAGCGAACCAGCCAGACTCCGGCGCCTCGCCCATGATTGGCAGCCAGCCAGGCGCGCAACTCGGCCAGATCGGGCGGGTGAAAAAGCTCTGCGTCGGCGGCCATCGCGGATCCTCGGCTAGGGGGTCAGGGTCGGCTCGTACCCTTCGCGCATCGTATTCGGCCCCCCGGACACATCATCCAGAGCGGACACGATCTCGTCGGGAAGCTCGATCTGATCGCAATCCAGATAGGGCTGCAGCTGAGCGGCGGTGCGGGCGCCGAGCAGGGGAGCGGTGACGCCGGGGGCGTCCCGAACCCAGAGCAGGGCGACCTGGGCAGCACTCAGGCCGAGTCCATCGGCGGCGGTGGAGACGGCGTCGACCACCGAGCGAGAACGCGCTTCCAGGTAGGGCTCCACGAACCAGGAGAAGTGTTCGCTGGCCCCGCGGGAGCCCTTGGGTCGCGAGTTGCGGTACTTGCCGGTGAGGACGCCGCGGCCGATCGGCGACCACGGCAGCAGCCCCATCCCGAATGCCCGGATGGCCGGGATCACTTCGACTTCGGCGCGGCGGGCCAGCAGCGAGTACTCCACCTGGGCGCTGGTCAGCGGGGAGCGTCCCGGAAAGGCGGCCTGCCAGGTTGCGGCTTGGGCGGTCTGCCAGCCGACGAAGTTGCACACCCCGGCATAGCGCACGTCACCGGCGGTGACGGCGGTGTCGATGGCGGCCAACGACTCCTCCAGCGGAGCCTGCCCCCAGGCGTGCAGCTGCCACAGATCCAGGTAGTCGGTGCCCAGCCGGCGCAACGACGCCCGCAGGTCCTCCAGGAGGGCGGTGCGCGAGGTGTCCACGACGCGCTGGCCGTCCCGCACGCCGAAGCCGGCCTTGGTGGCGATCACCAACTGGTCGCGGGTGACATCGCCGGCCCGGATCAGCCGTCCGATGATCCGCTCGGCGTCACCCTCGGCGTAGGCCGCTGCGGTGTCGACGAGATTGCCGCCGGCTTCGACAAAAGCCGTCAGTAGGGGACGAGCGTCCTCGAGACGGGTCTCCCGACCCCAGGTCAGCGTGCCGAGGCCGAGCTGCGAAACCTGCAGCCCCGAGACCCCGACCGAACGCTTCCTCATACTGCCGGGATCACTCCAGCCAGGAGCAGCCCGGCCAGCAGCAGACCGAGCAGCACGCGATACACGACGAAGGCCGTGAAGTTGTTGCGGGAGACGAACTTCAGCAGCCAGGCGATCGAGAAGTACGCCACGATGCCGGACACCACCGTGCCGATCCCGGTGGCCAGCCAGCCCACGCCGCCCGCGGTGCCGATGGCGTCCGCCGCAGTGATCGCCTGGAAGCCGCCGGAGGCCACCAGAGTCGGAATGCCGATGAAGAAGCTCATCCGGGTGGCGGCGACCCGATCCAGGCCGCGGAACATGCCGGTCGAAATGGTGGCTCCGGAGCGGGAGACGCCCGGCACCAGGGACATCACCTGAACCAGGCCGATCACGGCGCCGTCCTTCCAGGTCACCGAGTCTTCGGTGCGGACGGCCTTGGCGAGCCGGTCGGCGGCCAGCATCACCAAGCTCCAGCCGATCAGCCCGATCACCACTGCCCACAGATTGCGCAGCGGGCCTTCGACCAGGTCCTTCAGCACGAAGGCGACGATTCCGGTGATGAAGAAGCCGACGATGATGGCCCAGCCCATCTTGTAGTCGGGGTCGCTGCGATGCTCGGCCTTGGTCAGGCCGCGGAACCACGCGGTGGCGAAGCGGACGATGTCGGACCAGAAGTAGACGATCGAGGCGATCATGGCGCCGACCTGGATGATCGCGGTGAATGCGGTGACGCTGGGGTCGGCCACGTTGTAGCCGAGCAGGCCCTCCATGATCGTCAGGTGGCCGGTGCTCGAGACCGGCAGGAACTCGGTCACCCCTTCGACGATTCCGAACAGGATTGCTTGCCACCAGTCGATCATTCTTGCCCTTCCCGGGAGTGCAGGTCGCGGCCAGCTTAGTGCCCGTTCTCGATGGCACTAGGCTGCCGGACATGCGTTCGTGGGCGGGTGTCGCAGTGCCGGAACTACCCGGTCGTGGTGGACGAGTCGAGGTCTTCGACACAGTCACTCAGCGGCTGCGGCCGGTCGGGCCCGAGCACGGCGAGGCCCGGCTTTACGCGTGTGGGATCACTCCCTACGACGCCACGCATCTGGGTCATGCCTTCACCTATGTCAGTGTCGACCTGCTGGTCAGGGCCTGGTTGGACGCCGGATTGGGCGTCCGCTACGCCCAGAATGTGACCGATGTGGACGACCCGCTGCTGGAGCGTGCCGAGGCCACCGGGGACGACTGGCGGCGGCTGGCCACCGAACAGATCCAGCTGTACCGCAGCGACCTCACCGCGCTGCGGGTGGTGCCTCCGGCCGAGCTGACCGGGGTGGTGGACAGCATCGAGCTGGTCGTCGCGCTGATCGAGCGGCTGCGCCATGAGGGCCGGGTCTACCAGCTCAGCGGTGACGACTATCCGGACTGGTACTTCGCCATCCCCGACCCGGCGCCGCTGCTGCGTGGGCTGGGGATCGACCAGCAGCAGGCGCAGGAGATCTTCGCCGAGCGGGGCGGCGATCCGGCCCGTCCGGGCAAGCGCGGCCCGTTCGATTGCCTGGTCTGGCGCGCCGAGCGCCCCGGCGAGCCGGCCTGGAACTCCTCCCTGGGCCGCGGACGACCTGGCTGGCATGTCGAGTGCACGGCCATCGCCCTGGACCGGCTTGGGCCAGCCTTCGATGTGCAGGCCGGCGGCTCGGATCTGGCGTTCCCGCATCATCCGATGTGCGCGGCCGAGGCCACGGCGCTTTCCGGGGAGCCGTTTGCCACCGCCTTTCTACACACCGGGATGGTCGGTCTGGACGGCGCCAAGATGAGCAAGTCGCTGGGCAATCTCGTCTTCGTCAGCCAGCTGCTGGCCGATGGACGCGACCCGATGGCGGTCCGGCTGGTGCTGCTGGCCCAGCACTATCGCCGTGACTGGGAGTACAACTCCCACCTGCTGGCGCAGGCCGAATGGCGGCTGGCCCACTGGCGGGAGGCCTGTGCCCGTCCGAGCGGCCCGGCGGCTGCTCCGGTGCTGGCCCAGGTGCGCGAGGCCTTGCGCACCGACCTGGACGCGCCGTCCGCGCTGGCTGTGATCGATCAGTGGGCCTCGGCGGCCCTGGCCGGGGAAGGGACCGACGATGCCGCGCCGGCTCTGGTCGCCGACCTGACCGACGCCCTGCTCGGCGTCGCCCTGTAGCCGCCCGCACCCTGGCGGCGGCTGCCCGGCAGGGCGGCTCGCCGGTAGGCTTGCGCGACGTGAGTAAATCCTTCGACGAGTTGTTCGCTGAGCTGCGCGATCGCGCAGCCACTGGCCAGGAGAGCTCGGGCACTGTCCGTGCGCTGCAAGCCGGCGTCCATGCGATCGGCAAGAAGGTTGTCGAAGAGGCCGCAGAGGTCTGGATGGCCGCGGAGTATCAGTCGAAGGCTGAGGCCGCCGAGGAGATTAGCCAGCTGCTCTATCACCTCCAGGTGATGATGTTGGCCCTCGACCTCGACCTCGAAGACGTCTACGAGTACCTGTGATGGCGGAGCAGATGACCGGATTGCTGAAGATCGCCGTTCCCAACAAGGGGTCGCTGGCCGAGGCGGCCGCCTCGATGCTGCGTGAGGCCGGCTACCGGCAACGCAACGACCCCAAGGACCTGGTCCTGGTCGATGAGACCAACGGTGTGGAGTTCTACTACCTGCGGCCCAAGGACATCGCGGTCTACGTCGGTGAGGGCACCCTGGACCTGGGGATCACCGGTCGGGACATGCTGCTGGATTCCGGCGCGCAGGCCGAAGAGGTCAAGGCGCTCGGCTTCGGCGGCACTCGTTTCCGCTTTGCAGCTCCCGGCGGTGCGTCGATGAGCGTCGCCGAGCTCAACGGCAAGCGGATCGCCACCTCCTACCCGGGGCTGGTGTCGAGCTACCTGGCCGCGCAGGGCGTGGCCGCCCGGCTGATTCACCTCGACGGTGCCGTGGAAAGCTCGGTGCGCCTGGGTGTGGCCGACGTCGTGGCTGATGTCGTCGAGACCGGAACCACACTGAAGCGGGCTGGCCTGGAGCTGTTCGGTGATCCGATCCTGGTTTCCGAGGCGATCCTGATCCAGCGGGCCGACTTGCCGGCACCCGAAGGTCTGGATCTGCTGATTCGGCGGCTCAGCGGCGTGATCACCGCGCGCGACTACCTGATGGTCGATTACAACGTCCCCCGCGAGAAGCTGGACGCAGCCACGGCGATCACCCCTGGCCTGGAGTCGCCGACAGTCTCGCCGCTGGCCCGGGAGGGCTGGGTGGCGGTCCGCGCCATGATTCCGGCCAAGCAGGCGCAGCAGGTGATGGACGATCTGTGGGCCACCGGCGCCGATGCGATTCTGGTCACCAAGATTCACGCCTGCCGCATCTGAGTTGCCTCGATTGGGCGCTGAGCGCCACGTCGGCTAGAATCAGTCCGATCGACTGCGCTGTGAAGTAGGCAGTCCGCGAAAGTGGAGACCCGAGCTCCCACCTGATCACCGTTTCGGTGACGGGTCGGTACCGCGCCGAAGGACTATCTTCGGCCGCTCTTTGGGGTTCCCGCTGCGCGGGGGCCCTTTTTCATTGCCGGTCGACGGCACAGAACACGAGTCTTGGAGGACACATCAGCACTGAACCGCGGATCAATGAGCGCATCAAGGTTCCCGAGGTGCGCCTGGTCGGCCCGGCCGGAGAGCAGGTCGGCATCGTCCGGATCGACGACGCCTTGAGGCTGGCCCGGGAGGCCGACCTGGACCTGGTGGAGGTTGCGCCGATGGCGCGGCCGCCGGTCGCGAAGTTGATGGACTACGGCAAGTTCAAGTACGAGGCCGCCCAGAAGGCACGCGAGTCTCGTCGCAACCAGACGAACACGATCATCAAGGAAATGAAGCTGCGACCCAAGATCGACAGCCACGACTACGAGACCAAGAAGGGTCACGTCGTCCGTTTCCTGAAGGCCGGGGACAAGGTGAAGATCACCATCATGTTCCGTGGCCGCGAGCAGAGCCGTCCCGAACTGGGCTTCAACCTGCTGAAGAAGCTGGCTGATGACGTCGCAGAGGACGGTTTCATCGAGTCCGCCCCCAAGCAGGACGGACGCAACATGCTGATGGTGCTGTCACCGACTCGCAAGAAGACCGAGGCCAAGGTCGAGGTCGAGGCGGCGAAGGCGGCCCGGATGGCCGAGCGTACGGCCAACCAGGAAGCCGAGCGTCAGCAGGAGGCAGAGCTTCGGGCGGCGGCGCTTGCCGCGGCCCAGCCGAAGAAGAAGCGGGGGCCCGCCGACAACATGGACCCCGACATCGACCTGTAAAGAGAAGAAGAGTAAGGACTCAGCAATGCCGAAGATGAAGACCCACTCGGGTGCCAAGAAGCGCTTCCGGGTGACCGGCTCGGGCAAGGTCATGCACCGTCAGGCAGGCAAGATGCACCTGAACGAGCACAAGCCCACCAGCCAGACCCGCCGCCTCGATGGTGACCAGGTGGTTGCCAAGGGTGATGCGAAGAAGGCGCTGAAGCTGCTCGGCGGCTACAAGGCCAAGTGACGTCCACACCGATCGACAAGGAGTAAATCGACATGGCACGCGTGAAGCGCGCAGTGAATGCGCAGAAGAAGCGCCGTGAGGTTCTGGACGCAGCGTCCGGTTACCGGGGTCAGCGGTCCCGGCTGTACCGCAAGGCCAAGGAGCAGATGCTCCACTCGGCCACCTACGCCTACCGTGACCGCCGCGCTCGCAAGGGCGACTTCCGGTCGCTGTGGATCCAGCGGATCAACGCGGCTTGCCGCGCCGAGGGAATGACCTACAACCGCTTCATCAACGGCCTCAAGATTGCCGGCGTTGAGGTGGATCGCAAGATCATGGCCGAGCTCGCGGTGAGCGATTCGGTGGCCTTTGCGGCGCTGGTGGCCATCGCCAAGGACAACCAGCCGGCCCAGGCCGCCTGACCGAAGAGGTCTGTAGGCCGGGTCCGCGAGGCGGGCCCGGCCTTCTGCACTACATATCCGAGGTGGGTGGAAGGAGGCGACGATGACCGTCGCTCCGCTAGAACTGCCCGAACCTTCGCAAGCTGTCCTGCGAGCGGCTCGGGCCCTGCAACGTCGCTCCGAACGGGCCGAGGCTGGCAAGTTCCTCGTTGAGGGGCGCCAGGCCGTCCGGGAAGCGCTGCGGCTGGACGGTGTCGTCGAGGCGCTGTTCCTGCGCTGGGACGCCGCGCACGGCAACATTGACCTGATCGACGCGGCCACCGAGGCCGGCGTGATCTGCTACGGCCTCAGCGAGCAGAACCTGGCCACGATCACCGACACGGTGACCCCGCAAGGCGTGGTCGCGGTCGCCAAGGCGATCGACGTCCCGCTGAAGCAGGTCCTGCGCAAGCGCAAGAAGAAGGCCGACAAGCCGAAGAAGAGGCATCGCCGCAAGGACGTCTCCTTGGTGGTGATCTGTGCGCAGGTGCGCGACCCTGGCAATGCCGGAACGGTCATCCGCTGTGCGGACGCTTTCGGTGCGGATGCGGTGATCCTGAGTTCGGACTCGGTGGACCTGTACAACCCGAAGACCGTCCGGGCCAGCGTCGGCAGCATCTTCCATCTGCCGGTGGTGGTCGGTGCCGACTTGGCCGAGGCGATCGCCGCCTGCCGCGCGGCCGGCATGCAGATCTTCGCAACCGACGGCGCCTCCGGCACCGACCTCACCGACCTGGACGAGGCGCTGGCTGCGCCGACCGCCTGGGTGATGGGCAATGAGTCCTGGGGGCTGCCCGTCGAACACCTGGCCTTGGCCGACCAAACAGTGGCCGTGCCCATCTATGGCCAGGCCGAGAGCCTTAACCTGGCTACCGCTGCGGCGGTGTGCCTTTATGCAAGTGCGAGCGCGCAGCGCGCATCCAACTGAGGGGAGAGCTGACCATGCCCGGCGGTGAACCGCAGGCTGACCTGAGTCAGGAGTCGATCGAGGCATTGGTGGGGCAAGCCCTGGCCGCTTTTGCCGAGGCCCAGACCAGTGCCGAACTGAAAGAGGCGCGGCTGGCCCATACGTCCGATCGCTCTCCGCTCGCGCTGGCCAACCGGGCGATCGGGACCATTCCCGGGCCTGAGCGCAAGGAGGCCGGCCAGCGTCTGGGCGCCGCCCGGGCGCAGGTGAACGCCGCACTGGCCGCCCGCGAGGATGAGATCGGTGCCGCTGAACTGGCCGGACGCCTGGTCGCCGAGCGGGTGGACGTCAGTCTGCCGGTCGAGCTCGGACCGCAGGGGGCCGCGCATCCCATCACCGCCTTGATGGACTTGATGGGCGATGTCTTCGTGGCCATGGGCTGGGAGATCGCCGAAGGTCCGGAGGCCGAAGGCGAGTGGCTCAGCTTCGATGCGCTGAATATCGGCCCGGACCACCCCGCTCGCGGCACCAGCGACAGCCTGTACGTGGCCCCGCTGGGCAGCAATGTGGCGATGCGTCCGCACACCTCGCCGGTCCAGATCCGCTCGATGCTCGATCGTGAACTCCCGATCTACGTGGTCTGCCCGGGCAAGGTGTATCGGGCCGACGAGTTCGACGCCACCCACGTCCCGGTGTTCCACCAGATCGAGGGGCTGTGCGTCGACAAGGGCATCTCTCTGGCTCACCTGAAGGGCACCCTGGATCACTTGGCCAAGAGCATGTTCGGCGAGGGCATTGAGACCCGGATGCGGCCGCACTACTTCCCGTTCACCGAGCCGTCGGCCGAGGTCGATCTGAAGTGCTTCGTGTGCCGCGGCGAATCGGTCGGCAATCCGGACGCCCCGTGCCGCACCTGCAAGTCGCAGGGCTGGATCGAGTGGGGCGGCTGTGGTGTGGTCAACCCGCGAGTGCTGGCCGCCTGCGGCATTGACACCGAGGTCTACTCCGGCTTCGCCTTCGGAATGGGCATCGAGCGGACGCTGATGTTCCGCAACAACGCCGCCGACATGCGCGACATGGTCGAGGGCGATGTCCGGTTCAGCCGCTCACTGAAGGGAATGGCACGATGAGGGCCCCACTTGGCTGGCTGCGCGACTACGTCGAACTGCCGCAGGAGATGACCGGGCGGGAGCTCTCCGAGGTGCTGATCCGGGCCGGGCTCGAGGTCGAGAACGTCGATCAGGCGGGTTCGGAGCTCAGTGGCCCGATCGTGGTGGGCCGGATCCTGGCCTTCGTCAACGAGCCGCAGTCCAATGGCAAGACCATTCGCTGGGTGCAGGTCGACGTCGGCCCCGCGCACAACCAGCCGCACCCGGACTACCCGGACGGCTGCCGCAGCGTGGTCTGTGGCGCCCACAACTTCGCCGTCGGTGACCTGGTCGTGGTGTCGTTGCCGGGCGCCATGCTGACCGGTGGCTTCGCCATCTCGGCGCGCAAGACCTATGGGCACCTGTCCGACGGGATGATCTGCGCTGAGGACGAGCTGGGGATCGGCAACGACCACTCCGGCATCATCATCCTTCCGCCGACCACCGATGACGGCGTCGAGCTCAAGCCCGGCGACGATCCGGCCGGAGTCCTGCTGATGCGCGACGACGTCCTGGACATCGACGTGAGCCCCGATATCGGCTACTGCCTGAGCATCCGTGGGCTGGCCAGGGAAGCTGCCCAGAACCTGGGCTTGGCCTACACCGATGTGGTCACCAAGGCCACTCCGGCGGCCAAGGCCGACGGCTACCCGGTTCGGCTGGACGACCCGGCTTGCCCGCTGTTCGTGGCGGTCCGGGTGACCGGCTTCGATCCGAGCGCCCCCACGCCGCGCTGGATGGCCCGGCGGCTGGTGCTGTCGGGTATGCGTTCGATCTCGCTCCCGGTGGACATCACCAACTACGTGATGCTGGAGACCGGTCAGCCGCTGCACGCCTACGACGCGGCCTCGCTGTCCGGGACCATCGTGGTCCGCAAGGCCCACGCCGGCGAGACCCTGGTGACGCTGGACGGTCAGACCCGCCGACTGGATGTCGATGATCTGCTGATCACCGACGACAGCGGGCCGATCGGCCTCGCGGGAGTGATGGGCGGCGAGTCCACCGAGATGCGCTCCACCTCGACCGATGTGCTGATCGAGGCGGCTAGCTTCGAGTCCGGGTCCATCTCCCGTACCCTGCGCCGCCACAATCTGCCCTCTGAGGCGTCCAAACGGTTCCACCGAGGAGTCGACCCGCAGGCGGCCTATTCGGCCGCTCACCGGGCCGCAGAGCTGTTGGTTCAGCTGGCCGGCGGCCAGGTGCTGGCCGAGGAGACGATCGCCGGTGCGGCCCCGTCGATTCCTTCCCAGGTGTTCGCCGCCGAATTGCCCTCGCAAATCCTCGGTACCGAGGTGTCGGCGGATCGAGTGGTGGAGATTCTGCGGGCCAGCGGCTGTCAGGTGGAGGTGGATGCTGCTCAGGTGCGGGTCACTCCGCCCAGCTGGCGGCTGGACTTGCGCGATCCCTATGACTACGTCGAGGAGGTCGGTCGCAAGCTCGGCTTCGACACGATCACGGCCGTGGTGCCGTCCGCGCCGGTGGGACGAGGCCTGACCCGGGCCCAGCGAGCTCGGCGGGCGATCAACTCTGCCGTTGTGGCGGCCGGCTTCGTCGAGGTGCTCACCTTCCCGTTCGGCTCCGCCGAGGATCTGGACCGGCTGGGGATCCCCGCCGAGGACCGGAGGCGTCACCTGGTACGGCTGGCCAATCCGCTGGCCGAGACCCAGCCCTACTTGCGCACCACCATTCTGCCCGGCCTGTTCGCCGCTGTGGCCCGCAATACCTCGCGCGGCAACGACGATCTGGCCTTGTTCGAGACCGGCAGCGTGTTCTTCGCCGGTTCGGGGGATCCGGCTCCGATCCCGTCGGTTGAGCACCGGCCCAGCGCCGACGAACTGGCCGCCATCGAGCGAGCCCTGCCGGAGCAGCCCAGACTGCTCGGGGCGGTGCTGTGCGGCAACTGGCGGCGCGCCGGCTGGCAGGGCCAGCCGATTCCGGCTGGTTGGCAGCAGGCGTTGGCCCTGGCCGAGGTGGCTGCAGCCGCGTTGGGTGCCGAGCTGACTCGACGCCCGGTGGAGTACGCACCGTGGCATCCGGGCCGATGCGCGGAGTTGGTTGTGGCCGAATCGGTGATTGGACACGCCGGTGAACTGCATCCGGAGGTGATCAAGGCCTTCGGACTGCCGGAACGGGCCGCTGCCGTCGAGTTCGACCTGGACGCGCTGATCGAGCTGTCGCCGCGAGGCGGTGACATCGCCCCCGTCTCGGCGCATCCGGTGGCCAAGGAGGACGTCGCACTGGTGGTCCCGGACTCGGTGGCCGCCGCCGATGTCGAGGCAGCTCTGGTGGCCGGGGCCGGCGAGTTGCTGGAGTCGATCAGTCTTTTCGATGTGTTCACCGGATCCCAGGTTCCGGCCGGCCATCGGTCACTGGCCTTCGCTCTACGATTCCGGGCTTCGGACCGGACCCTGACCGACGCCGAGACCGCCGCAGCGCGGGCCGCGGCAGTCGCCTGCGCGGAGCAGCGCCATGGGGCGGTCTTGCGCAGCTTCTAGGCATGGTCATCGACGGCGTCCGTGGGCATTGCCCGCGGACGCCGTTTCTGTTACCACCCGAATGGGTGGCAAGTGGTGCCACTCGAATGGGTGACAAATGGGATGACTCGGCATCACCCATTCGGGTGACTATTCCCCCAAAAGGGTGGTACTCAGCCGGGTGACAAGGGCAAACGCATGATTGATCGCGATCAAGAAATGTCTGCAAAACGGCACTTTCGGTTGATTTTGGAGTGGTGAATTACGCCGCGGTCGGATATGTTCTACCTAGTCGTCCGATGAGGGGGATCGCAAAGAAGAGGGGACGACTGGGGGTGCGGAGCTAGCCCGCCAACTGCTGGCTTCGAGTCCACGCCCGGTCGACTGTGCTTCGAGGTTGTGCTTCGGTCGGAATCCGCAGGAGGGGGCGGATTCCGGCCGGACCACCGGGTGAGCACATTGCGATGGGGGCCTCGGGGCGACTGCATGAGGGCGCAGGCTGCGAGTTCATCACGCGCGGCGAGGTCGGAACTGAGGGGGTCCGGCCTGGTGTGCGGTGTGTACCCGGTGGTTCGGGGGCAGAGGGGGAGCTCCCGGACCAACTGCGGTCTGCTGGTCCGGAATTCGCCTAATTGATTGAGTGAGGAAGGAATGGGGGCGGCCATTCAGCCAATCTTCTGCTGTCACCCGTGAGAGTGACACTGTCACCCAAACGGGTGACATTTCGAGTGCCCATCCAGGTATCACTGGACTGACAAGGGCTAACGCTCGGCGAATCGCCGCAGCGCGGAGATGTGTGCGCAATTCGATGAATGTTCACAAATTGTGATGCTAATGATGCTTGTGAGCGCTCTCGATGGTTATGATCTTCGCGTTGGGGGAGCTGAGCGAGGGCACACCGCCAAGTGCCTGAGTCGGGGGCACCCAGAGCGAACGGGGAGGTAGTCGCGTCCAGGGAGCGCGCTACCTCCCTTTTCCATGCTCCTGGCCGACCGCGCTCTTGCGGTGCTGGGTGCGGCGCAGTGCCGGTCGGCACGGAGGCTGCCACACTGGGTCTATGCGAACTGCGCGCGATATCGAGTGCTGGCTGACTGACATGGATGGCGTCCTGGTTCATGAGAACCAGCCGATCCCCGGTGCCGCGGAGCTGCTCAAGCGCTGGGTGGACACGTCCCGACGATTCCTGGTGCTGACCAACAACTCCATCTACACCCCCCGTGATCTCTCTGCGCGCCTGGCGCTGTCGGGGCTGATCGTTCCGGAAGAGAATCTGTGGACCTCAGCCCTGGCTACGGCGGACTTCCTCGCCGGCCAGCGTGGCGAGAAGACGGCCTTCGTGATCGGCGAGGCCGGTCTGACCACGGCGCTCCATGAAGCCGGGTTTGTGATGACCGAGACCGACCCGGCGTACGTGGTGATGGGGGAGACTCGCAACTACAGCTTCGAGGCGATCACCAAGGCGGTCCGACTGATCAATGCCGGGGCGCGCTTCATCGTGACTAACCCGGACACCACCGGACCGTCCGCGGAGGGTCCGCTGCCGGCCACCGGGGCGGTGGCCGCCATGGTTACGGCTGCGACCAACCGTCAGCCCTACGTTGTGGGAAAGCCGAACCCGATGATGTTCCGGTCGGCCATGAACCGGATCGAGGCCCACTCGGAGACCACGGCCATGATCGGTGACCGGATGGATACCGACATCGTTGCGGGAATGGAGGCGGGTCTGTTCACCCTGCTGGTGCTCTCCGGGGTGACCAGTCGTGAGGCGATCGAGACCTTCCCGTATCGGCCGTCGCAAGTGCTCGAATCGGTGGCTGATCTGGTGGAGCTGCTGTAGGCCCGGCGCGCCGTTGGCATAAACATGCGCCATGTGGCATATTCATGCACATGACATTCACGGTTGCCGTCGCCGGCGCGACGGGGTACGCCGGAGGCGAGGTGCTTCGACTCCTTGCCGGCCATCCCGAGGTGGAGATCGGCGCCCTCACCGCCGGGGCAAGTGCGGGGACCTCCCTGCTCATTCACCATCAGCACCTGATCAGCCTGGCCGATCGAGAGATCCTGGCCACCTCGGCGAAGAACCTCGCCGGGCACGATGTCGTCTTCCTGGCATTGCCGCACGGCGCCTCGGCCGAGATCGCCGCCCAACTGGGTGAGGACGTTCTGGTGATCGACGCCGGTGCGGACCATCGCCTGATCGACAGCGAACAGTGGCGGCGGTTCTACGGCAGTGAACATGCCGGGACCTGGCCCTACGGTCTGCCGGAGCTGCCCGGTCAGCGGGACGTGCTGGCCGACACGAAGCGGGTTGCCGTGCCCGGCTGCTACCCGACGGCCATCACCTTGGCCCTGCTTCCCGCCCTGACCGCAGGCTTGGTCAGCGGCGCCGATGTGGTCGCAGTGGCCGCCTCCGGAGTCTCCGGCGCAGGTAAAGCGGCCAAGGTGAACCTGATCGGTGCCGAGGTGATGGGTTCGGCCAGCGCCTATGGAGTCGGCGGCGTCCATCGGCACGTCCCCGAACTCCTGCAGAACTTCGCTCGGCTGGGTGCCAGCGCCCCCTCGGTCTCGTTCACTCCGGTACTGGCCCCGATGCCTCGCGGCATCCTGGCCACCGTCACGGCACCGCTGCCGGCCCACGTCGACGTAGCTGCGGTTCGGCAGGCCTACCACGACGCCTATGACGGTGAGCCGTTCGTCACGCTGCTGCCCGAAGGGCTGTGGCCGCAGACTCAGTCGGTGGTGGGCTCGAACGCCGTCCATGTGCAGGTCACGGTCGACCAGGCTGCCGGACGCCTTGTCGCAATCTCCGCGATCGACAACTTGACCAAGGGCACTGCCGGCGGTGCCATCCAGTCGATGAACCTCGCCCTGGGTCTCCCGGAGACTCTCGGCCTGAGTGCAGTGGGGGTGGCGCCGTGAGTGTGACCGCAGCCAAGGGCTTCCACGCCGCGGGCGTGATCGCGGGAATCAAGGCCAGCGGGCGAGCGGATCTGGCTCTGGTCAGCAATCTCGGGCCGCTGCACGCGGCGGCCGGGGTGTTCACCAGCAACCGCTTCTCGGCAGCGCCCGTGCAGTGGTCGCAGCGGGTGATCGCCGATGGACAGTTGACCGCAGTCGTGCTCAACTCCGGCGGTGCCAATGCCTGCACCGGCGACGCCGGCTATGCCGACAGCGTCCGCACGGCCGAGCTGGTGGGCGAGGCGCTGGGTTGCCCGGCTGAGCAGGTTGCGGTCTGCTCGACCGGCCTGATCGGCGTCCGGTTGCCGATGGACGCCGTGGCCAACGGAGTCACGCTGGCGCAGGCTGCGCTGGCCGAGGATGGTGGGCCGTCGGCCGCGGCGGCGATCATGACCACTGACACCGTGCCCAAGCAGGCCGCGCACGCGTCGCCGTCCGGCTGGACCGTCGGCGGGATGGCCAAGGGGGCCGGCATGCTGGCCCCGGCGCTGGCCACCATGCTGGTGGTGGTCACCACCGATGCGATTCTCGACGCCGCTCAGCTGGATACGGCTCTGCGGACGGCGACGGCCCTCACCTTCGACCGGGCCGACTCCGACGGCTGCATGTCGACCAATGACACCGTGCTGCTGATGGCCTCAGGCGCCAGCCAGGTGACTCCGGACCTGGCCGAGTTCACGGCGGCGCTGACCCAGGTATGCGCGAGTTTGGCCCATCAGTTGCTGGCAGATGCCGAAGGCTCCTCCCACGACATCGAGGTGCGGGTGAGCTCGGCCGCCAGCGAGGCCGATGCCCTCGAGATCGCCCGCGCGGTGGCCCGCAGCAACCTGTTCAAGTGCGCCATCTTCGGTAACGACCCGAACTGGGGACGGGTGTTGGCTGCGGCCGGCACCACGACAGCAGCATTCGATCCGGCCGCGGTGGACGTCGCCTTCAACGGTGTCGGGGTCTTCGTGGGCGGGCAGCTGGGCACTGACCGTTCAGCCGTGGATCTCACCGGACGCAACGTGCTGGTCGAACTCGCCCTGCACGCCGGGACGGCCACGGCGTCCATCTGGACCAACGACCTCACCTATGGCTACGTGAAAGAGAACGCGGAGTACTCGTCATGATCAATGCGGCTGCCAAGGCGTCCATCCTGATCGAAGCCCTTCCGTGGCTGGCCAGCTACGTGGGCAAGACCATGGTGATCAAGTACGGCGGCAACGCCATGATCGACGACGAGCTGAAGGCCGCCTTCGCCGAGGACGTGATGTTCCTGCGCACGGTCGGCGTGAAGCCGGTGGTAGTGCACGGCGGCGGCCCGCAGATCTCGTCCATGCTGAAGCGGCTGGGCATCGCCAGCGAGTTCCGCGGCGGGTTGCGGGTCACGACTCCTGAGGCCATGGACGTGGTCCGGATGGTGCTGATGGGCCAGGTGAACCGGGAGTTGGTGGGACTGTTGAACGCCCGCGGGCCGGTTGCGGTCGGACTGAGCGGCGAGGACGCCGGGCTGCTCACTGCTGAGCGCAAGGGCATCGAGCTGGACGGTGAGGAGATCGACCTCGGCCTGGTCGGGGAAGTCAGCGAGGTGCGTCCGGAAGCGCTGATCGACCTGATCAACGCCGGCCGGATTCCGGTGGTGGCCACGGTCGCTCCCGACGACGAGGGCCAGGTCTACAACGTGAATGCCGATACCGCAGCCGGTGCGCTGGCTGCGGCGCTGGGTGCCGACCGGCTCGTGGTGCTGACCGACGTGGCCGGGTTGTACCGGGACTGGCCGAACTCGACCGAGGTGATCCGTCAGATCAGCCCGAGCGAACTCGAAGAGCTTCTGCCGAGCTTGGCCTCGGGAATGATCCCGAAGATGGAGGCGTGCCTCAAGGCCGTCCAAGCCGGGGTGCCCAAGGCCACCGTGATCGACGGACGGGTGCCACACTCGCTGCTGCTGGAGATGTTCACTGACGAGGGGATCGGCACCATGGTGCGCGATCAGGAGGTCGCATCGTGACGATCAGTACTACCGGTTCTCAGGCCGAGCTCGTCGAGCGGCACCGCCATGTCCTGATGAAGAATCTGGGCACGCCACTGCGGGTGTTCGTCCGTGGCGAGGGCTCGTATGTGTGGGATGCCGACGGCAACCGCTACCTCGATCTGCTGGCCGGCATCGCGGTGAACGCGCTGGGGCACGCGCACCCGCAGGTGCTCGGCGCCATCTCCGCGCAGCTGTCGACTCTCGGTCAGGTGTCCAACTACTTCGCCACGCCGACCCAGATCGCGCTCGCCGAACGGCTGGCCGCGATGGTCACTCTGAATGCTCCCGAGCGCCATGCCCGGGTCTTCTTGTGTAACTCCGGCACCGAAGCCAATGAGGCCGGCTTCAAGCTGGCGAGGTTGACCCGGCGCCCGCGGATCATCGCCATGGAGGGTGCCTTCCACGGCCGGACCATGGGCGCACTGGCGATCACGGCCAACCCTGCCTACCGGCAGCCCTTCGAGCCGCTGCCCGGTGGGGTGACCTTCATCCCGTACGGGGATGTGGACGCTCTGGCTGCCGAGCTGGACGACACCGTGGCTGCCGTGGTGATGGAACCCATCCAGGGAGAGAACGGGGTGATCGACCCCGGCCAGGACTTCCTGGTGAAGGCGCGCGAACTCACCGCCGCCACCGGCACGCTGTTGTGGCTGGACGAAGTCCAGACCGGGATCGGCCGCTGTGGCGACTGGCTGGCCAGTACGCCGTCCGGTGTCTGCGCTGACATCGTCACCTTGGCCAAGGGGCTCGGCAACGGCTTTCCGATCGGGGCCTGCGTGGCCAGCGGCCGTGCGTCCGAACTGTTCGGCCCTGGCGCTCACGGCAGCACTTTCGGCGGCAACCCCGTCGCTGCGGCTGCCGGCCTGGCGGTGCTCTCGATCATCGAACGCGACGGTTTGCTGGCACACGTCCGCGAGGTGGGGGACAGCTTCGCCGCCGCGCTGGAAGGCCTGAATCATCCGATGATCGCGCAGGTGCGCGGACGGGGCCTCCTGCGCGGGGTCGTCCTCACCCACCCGGTGGCCGGTGCGGTCGCCGCCGCCGCGCTGGACGGCGGCTTCGTGATCAATGCGCCACGGGCCAATGTGCTGCGGATCGCGCCGCCGCTGAATATCACCGCCGACCAGTTGGACAGCTTTGTGGCGGCGCTGCCCGGCTTCTTGGATGTGCAATGAGCGAGCCGGTTCGCAGTCCATTGTCGAAGTCGGCGCGCCAGTCCCGGATCGCCGAGCTGATCGAGCGCGAGCCGATCGCCTCTCAGGCTGATCTGGCCACCCGGCTCGCCGAGTCCGGCATCGTGGTCCACCAGGGGACGCTCAGCAAAGACCTGCTCGAACTCGGTGCGGTTCGGGTGCGTACCTCGGCCGGCGGCTTCGCCTACGCCCTGTCGGCAGGAGAGCACGGCCCGGGCAGTCCGGGGGCGTTGGCTCGGCTGAGTCGGCTCTGCGGTGAGCTGCTGCTGTCGGCCGAAGGCTCGGCGAACCTGTGCGTCCTGCACACTCCGCCGGGTGCCGCCCAGTACTTCGCCTCGGCCATCGATAAGGTCGGCTGGACGAGCGCACTGGGCACCATCGCCGGCGACGATACCGTCGTGGTGATCACCAGAGACCCGCTGGGCGGTGCGGCCATGGCCGAGTCGCTGCTCAATCTGCACACACCCTGAGGAGACCGCTGAGATGAGTGGAGCCACACCGGCCGGACAGCTGTGGGGCGGAAGGTTCGCCGGCGGTCCGGCCGAGGCGATGTTCGCACTGAGCAAGTCGACCCAGTTCGATTGGCGCTTGGCCCGCTTCGACCTGGCCGGCTCGAAGGCACACGCGAAGGCACTGCGCGCAGCTGATCTGCTGACCGAAGCAGAGCTGAGTGCGATGCTCGCCGGCCTGGACACCCTGGACGCTCAGGTCGCCTCCGGCGAACTGCTGCCCGCGGCGACCGACGAGGACGTCCACGGCGCGCTCGAGCGCGCGTTGATCGAACTGGTCGGCCCGGAACTCGGCGGACGGCTGCGCGCCGGCCGCTCTCGCAATGACCAGATCGCAACTCTGATCCGCAGCTATCTGCGTGCCGCCAACCAGGTCCTGGCCGCGGATGTGGCGGATCTGATTCGGGCTCTGGCCGGGCAGGCTGAGGCCAACCTCGGCGCCATCATGCCGGGGCGCACCCACCTGCAGTCGGCGCAGCCGATCCTGCTCAGCCACCACCTGCTGGCTCACGCGTGGCCGCTGGTGCGCGACCTGCAGCGATTGGCCGACCTGGACCGGCGGCTGGCGATCAGCCCGTACGGCTCGGGCGCGCTGGCGGGCACTTCACTGGGACTGGATCCCGAACTCGTGGCGACCGAACTCGGTTTCGCCGGGTCAGTGCCCAACAGCATCGACGGCACCGCGTCCCGCGATCTGGTCGCGGAAGAGGCCTACGTGCTGGCGCAGGTCGGAGTGGACCTGTCGCGGCTGAGCGAGGACGTGATCTTGTGGTGCACGGCCGAGTTCGGGTTCGCCACTCTGTCCGATGCCTGGTCGACCGGGTCGAGCATCATGCCGCAGAAGAAGAACCCCGACGTTGCCGAGCTCGCGCGCGGCAAGGCTGGACGTCTGATCGGCAATCTGAGCGGCCTGCTGGCCACTTTCAAGGGTCTTCCGCTGGCGTACAACCGTGACCTGCAGGAGGACAAGGAGCCGGTCTTCGACTCCTTGGATCAGTTGCGGGTGCTGCTGCCGGCCGTGACCGGGATGGTGGCCACCCTCACCTTCCACCACGAACGGATGGCAGCCCAGGCCACAAAGGGCTTCTCGCTGGCCACCGACGTCGCCGACTGGCTGGTTCGCCAGCGCGTCCCGTTCGCCCGAGCGCACGAGATCGCCGGAGCGGCCGTCCGTTTCTGCGAGACGCACGATCAGGAGCTGTCCGACCTCACCGAAGCCCAGCTGGCCGAGATCTCGCCAGAACTGAATCTCGGGCTGCTCAGCGTGCTCACCGCGGCCGGCTCGGTCGCTTCGCGCAACGGCCGTGGCGGGACCGCGGTCGAGGCCGTGCAGGCGCAGCTGGCCGAGCTGAACTCCGTCCTGGCTGCACTCGGCTAGACCTCGCCGGCGGGCCGAACGATCCCGTTATCGAAGGCGATGACGACAAGCTGAGCCCGATCGCGGGCACCGAGCTTGTACAGAAGCCGGCTGACGTGGGTCTTGGTGGTGGCGTAGCTGATCACCAACCTGTCGGCGATCTCTGCATTGCTCAGTCCGGCCGCGACCAGCCGTAACACTTCCTGCTCTCGCTCGGTGAGCTGGTCGAGTTCACCCAGCGGCGCTGAGGCGGGAGTGGTCCGACGGAACTCTTCAATCAGCCGTCTGGTGGCTCGCGGTGCCAGCAACGCATCACCGGCCGCGACCGTCCGGATGGCCTCGAGTAGTTTCTCCGGCTCGGTGTCCTTGGGTAGGAAACCGCTGGCGCCGGCGCGCACCGCAGCGAAGACGTTCTCGTCGTGATCGAAGGTGGTCAGGATCAGGATCCGGGTGGTGAGCTCCGGATCGGCAGCCAATCGACGGGTCGCTTCGAGCCCATCGATGCCGGGCATCCGGATGTCCATCAGCAGGACGTCCGGCTGATACTCCTGGGCCAGTCTCACCGCTGCCAGGCCGTCGCTTGCTTCACCGATCACCTCGAAGCCCGGCTCATGGCGCAGCAGCACGGCCAGACCGCCGCGCACCAGCGCCTCGTCATCGGCAATGCCCACCCTGATCACTGTCTGCCCTCCTCGGGTCGGGGGATCTCGGCGAGGACCCGATAGCCGCCGCCGGGGAGGTTGCCCGTCTCCAGCCGTCCGCCCCACATCGCGACTCTCTCGTGCATCCCGACCTGACCCCCGCCGACCCCGGCCGAGGGCGGCGCGCCGCGTCCGGAATCGGAGACACTCAGCACGAGTTGGTCAGGACGGTACTCCAGCCGCACCGAGGCGCGATCGGTGCCGCTGTGGCGCATGACGTTGGTCAGCGACTCCTGCAGCACGCGGTAGCAGGTGAGCCCCAGCGCCGGACTGAGCGGCCACGGTTCGCCCTCGCGGATCACCTCGACCCGAACGCCGGCCCGCTCTGCCTGGGCGAGCAGTTCGTCCACATCGTCCAGGGTGGGGTTCGGGGCGGTGTCATCCTCCGGGTTGCGCAGGGCACCAAGAAGCTGACGCACCTCCTGCAGCGAACTGCGGCTGCGCTCGGCGATCGCCAGCAGCGCGTCTCGGGCTGCTTCGGGCTCGTCCGTGGCCACCCGTGCGCCCACGCCGGCCTGCAGCGCGATCGCTCCCAGCGAGTGACCGACAACGTCGTGAAGCTCCCTGGCGATCCGCAACCGCTCCTGGTTGACGGCATTGCGGCTCGCCTCGGTCTTCGCCTGCTCGGCAAGCTCGGCACGCTCGGCTAGCAGCATGGACGTCCGTCGCTGCGACTGGCTGGCTCGACCAAGGGCGAACATGCCGACGAACAGGGCCACATTGGTCAATGCTTCTGGCCACGGCATTCGGCCCGGCAGGGCGGCGACCAGACAGATCAGCGCTGCGCAGAAGCCGGCGGCCACCGCGGTGATCCGCAGGCTTCGCTGGGCTGCGACGGAGTAGGCGGCCAGGAACAGGGCCGAGCCGACCACCGGAGTGCCGTAGCCGAGCAGGAGCAGAGCGAACACGGCGGTCCCCGACACCAGCAGGACCGTCAGCGGCAGGATCCGCCGCGCGGCGAATGGGCCGACCGCGGTGAGGAGCAGCGCGGCTTGGGTGAGTGAGATCTCCTCGCGGCCGGAGAACGAGATGGCCACTGCGACGGCCAGCAGAAGCCCCAGCGCCAAGATCCCGTCCAACAGCCATGGGCGGTCGGCATCCAGCCGCTGGATCGCGCGCCAGGTTCTCACCGGTCAAGCTTGGCAAGCCGACAGGCACCACGCCAACGTTCTGGAGAATGACCTGGGCCGTCCGTCTCCAGACGGACGGGTGATGTGGTGGCAGCCTGTAGGCGCACCGCAAAGAGCGTTCTGCGGCCGGACGCCTGGGCGGGTCGTGGTTGGGAAGGCTGAGGCCATGATCCTCGAGACTCGCCGACCGGCCCCGGAGCGGGCCGCCCGCATGCTTCTGGCTGTGCTCCTGGGCGCGGCCTTCGCCGCCATCTGGGCGCTGATCGAACCCCGCGGCCCGGTGACCGGCGGTCAGGCTGTCGCCCTGATGGGTAGTGCCCTGGCCCTCGGCTGGCTGGCCGGACGGGTGACCGGCTCCCGGCTGGCCGCACTGATCGTTCCGCTGGCCCACGTGGCCGGCTTCGAACTCATCCGGAGCTCCTGCTCGCTTCCCACAGCTGGGGGATCGCCCTCGGCGACGACCTTCGGCCTGGTCGCGTTCGCGCTGGGTCGGGTCGTGCCGTGGTTGCTCGCGGTGGTGCCGATGGCAGTGGGAGCCGGCTGGGGAGCTCGTCGGCTGCCGCTGCGCCGGCGCTGGGCACTGGTGGCGGCGAGCACGGCGGTGGCCGTCCTGGCCGGCTGGCTCCTGGTCCCCGCAGTTCCGGCCCGGGTTGAAGCGCCGGGAGGTTTCGCCGAACTGGTCGAGGTGGAGCTGGGCGGGCACCAGCAATGGATTCAGGTGCGCGGCACTGATCGCAGCAACCCCGTGGTGCTCTATCTCAGCGGCGGTCCCGGCCAAAGCGATCAAGCATTCTCTCGGGTGTTGCTGGAACCTCTGCTGGGCCAGATCACCCTGGTTAGTTGGGACCAGCGCGGCACCGGGAAGTCCTATCCGGACCTCGATCCGGCCACGGTCACTCCACAACGAGCGGTCGCGGACGTCATCGAGCTGGCCGGCTACCTGAGCCGACGGTTCGGCCAGGAGAAGATCATTCTGCTGGGCGAGTCCTGGGGGAGTCTGCTGGGAGTCCTCGCCGTCAAGGAAGCGCCTCAGCTGTTCTCGGCCTACCTCGGCAGCGGGCAGATGGTGAACGTCCGCCAGACCGACGAGGCCATCTACGACGACCTCAACGCGGTGGCCGCGAGCACCGGTGACGCGGAACTGGCCGCTCAGCTGGCCCGGCTGGGGCGTCCGCCGTACCGCAGTGTCTTCGACTACGGCGAGATCATGCTGCGCTACCCGTTGCTGGAGGGCTCCTACACCCCGCCCGCCGGCTATCGGCAGCGTGCTAGCGCCGGCGGGGTCGGACCGCTGGGAGTCCTCGGCGTCGAGTACGACCCGATCGAGAAGCTCAATGTGGTCCGCGGGTTGCTGGACCTGTTCTCGGTGATGTACCCGCAATTGCAGTCCATTGATCTGCGTCAGTCGGCGTCGACGCTGAACGTGCCGGTGTTCATCTTGTGTGGCGATCACGAGCTGGACGCCCGGACGGGCCCAGCCCGGGAGTGGTTCGCGGGCCTCACCGCACCGAGCAAGCGCTGGTACCAGCTGCCCGACGCCGGCCACTCGGTCGCCTTCGAACAGGCCGAGGAGTTGGGCCGCATCCTGCGCGAGGACGTGGCTCGGCGCTGAGCTGGTAACCGCTGGCATTACGCTTAGCGACCGTGAATGCGCTACTCGACGAACTGACCTGGCGGGGCTTCATCGCCCACTCCACCGACCCGGACGCCCTCGCTGGCGCCCTCGACGCCGGTCAGGTGAAGTCCTACGTGGGCTTCGATCCGACAGCGCCCAGTATCCACATGGGCAATCTCGTCCAACTCATGGTTTCCCGACGCCTTCAGGCCGCAGGGCATCGTCCGTTCCTGCTGGTGGGCGGATCAACCGGCCTGATCGGCGATCCCAAGCAGTCCAGTGAACGGAACCTCAACCCCAAGGACTTGGTTCACGAGTGGGTGGAGCGGATCCGATCTCAGGTGAGCAAGTTCGTCGACTTCGACGGGCCGGCCGCCGCCACGGTGGTCAACAACTACGACTGGACGGTCGAACTGAACACCCTGGACTTCCTCAGGGACATCGGCAAGCACTTCAGTGTGAACCGGATGCTCGACCGCGAGGTGATCAAGGCTCGGCTCGAGTCGGGGATCTCCTACACGGAGTTCTCCTACGTGCTGCTCCAGTCGCTGGACTTCCTTGAGTTGTTCCGCCGCTACGGGGTAACCATGCAGACCGGCGGCTCGGATCAATGGGGGAACTTGACTGCGGGGGTGGAGTTGATCCGCAGGTCGGAGGGTGGACGTGCTCACGCGCTGGCCACACCACTGTTGACCAAAGCCGATGGCACCAAGTTCGGCAAGACCGAGTCCGGGACGGTGTGGCTCGATCCCGCCATGACTAGTCCGTACGCATTCCACCAGTTCTTCTTGAACGCCGAGGACTCGATGGTGGGGTCGTACCTGAAGATCTTCTCCGAGCGCAGTCGCGAGGAGCTGGACGACCTGATCCGACAGAGCCAGGAGGCCCCGCACCTGCGGGTGGCCCAGCGAGCCCTGGCCGACGACATCACCGACCTGGTGCACTCACCGGCCGAGCGCAAGGCCGCCAGTGACGCCGCGGCGGCCATCTTCGGCAGGGGAGAGCTGGCCGAACTGCCCGCGGACACCCTGGCCGCCGTATGGCGCGAACTGGGGGCAGTCCAGCTGGAACCGAGCGTGGACTGGCCTGCCGTCGTGGACGTCCTCGTGGCTTCCGGGGTGGTGCCGAGCCGCTCGGCCGCTCAGCGGGCCATCAATGAGGGCGGCGCCTACCTGAACAACCAGAAGGTGTCCAGCCCCGATCAGCGCATCGAGAGCTCGGACATTCTGGCCGGCGGCCACCTGATCGTGCGTCGAGGCAAGAAGACCGTCGGTGCTGTCCGCCTGGAGCGTTTGCCCTAGTCGGCGGGGTGACACGCCCGGGGGTTCCGGCCGATTTGACCCACCCCCGGGCCTCGCGTAATGTTCATCGAGCGTTGCCGGTGACACGGACGGGGCAGAGAAGATCTGAACCGGACGGACCGGAACGCCGAACCCAAACAAGCAGCAACGGATGCGGTGTGTCTTCATGCCAGAAGTCATCAACTCCGGTGAGCTGTCGCGGATGGGATCGGGGTCTGGATGCCGGTTTTACAAGCGGTTACGGGCCTAGTAATGTAAGTCGAGTTGCCCCGAGTGGCGGTGAGAGCCGTTGCGAGGAGCGCACCCGAAACTTGAGAACTCAACAGCGTGCTTAAAAGTCAATGCACAATAATGCACTCTTCGGAGTGCGAACAAAACCCCGTTCCGGGGCAGTGAGGCGAAAGCTGAAGTGTC